>NZ_MWLN01000037.1 GCF_002198655.1 Kineosporia sp. A_224 | reverse complement strand
ACCGGGCACCGGCGGGCGGGGCTTGGGGCGGGCGATCCGGCTGAGCCGGCCCGCCACGGACTCCAGGTCGGCGCTCGTCCGGCCGGCGGCCGCGGCGTTCGCGGCCTGGACCTCGGCGTAGACCTCCGCGCGGTGCACCTGCACGCTGCGCGGCGCCTCGATGCCGAGGCGGACGGTGTCCCCGCGGACGTCGAGCACGACCACCCGGACCTCGTCCCCGATGACGATGGACTCGCCGGCACGACGGGTCAGTACGAGCACTCCGGGCTCCCTCCGTGGACCCCGTACCGCTGCCGGTGCCCCCTGACGGCGGCCGCTACGCGACGACGGCTCGGACCGGCCAGTCCGTCCCGGCGAGGATCACCTGCTCGGCGACCCGGGTACGGGCGTTGATGATGACCGGTGCCAGAAGGTTAGCGGTCGTAGACGCTCCGTCACCGGAAGTTGTGAGAACCACGAGCACGAGCGCGTCGTCCGCGGTCTCGATCCCGAGGTCGGCGGCGGTCGGCTCGTCGATCTCGGCGACGTAGTCGGCGAAGAAGACCTCGGGCACGCCCACGAGGAAGCGCACGCCCGGCTCGTCGAGGCTGCGCAGCTCGAAGAGGATGCCGTCGTCGTCGGCGCCCGCCCCGCCTGCGGGCGCGCCGGCGTCCGTACCGCCGTCAGGGGTGCCGTCCGCGTCGTCCCCGAGCCGGACGAGGACGTACCTCGTCGAGTCGGGGAAGCCGGGGATCGGCCGCACGAAACGGATCTCAGGGAGCTCGTCGGCCACGGGCCCCACCGTAGTGGAGCGGGTGCCGGCCGCCGGGGAAGGCTCGACGGTCGTCTGCGGCGTCACTTGAGGAAGTCCACGAGCGACGTCTGCAGCACCTTGGACGCCGCCCCGAGGGCCGCCTGGTAGGCCACCTTCTGGGACTCCAGGTTCATGATGGTCTCCGGGAGGTCGATGTCCTCGCTCTCGCTGATCCGGCCCTGGAGGTCCAGGCGCAGCGAGTCGACCTGGGTCTTGGCCGCCTCGACGCGCGAACCGCGCGAGCCGACGTCACCGATCGCCTGCAGCACCTTGGAGCGGGCCGCGTCGAGCGCGGCGAAGGAGGCGGCGCTGACGCCGCCGGAGGTCATCTCGGTGGCGATCTGGGTGAGCAGCGCGGGGACCGTGTCCGCCGAGACGTCGGTGCCCTTGACGTCGACCCGGACGGTCGCGTCGCGCGAGATCCGCACCTCCACCGTGGCGTCGTTGCCGATGTAGGTGTCTGTGCCGTCGAGGGCGACATCACCCGCCACCGTCCCGCCGAAGACCGGCCGGTCGAGGTAGCGGGTGTTGTAGATGTCGACGACGTTCCCGCGCACGGCGCTGACCTCGGCGGACAGCGCCGACCGGCCCTCGGTGGAGAGCGCGCCGCTCTGCGACCGGACCATGAGCTCGCGGATCTTGTTGAGCCGGTCCGAGAGGTCGGTGAGCGCCGAGTCGGTCGTGTTGAGCCGGCCGGTCGCACCGTCGATGTTGCGCAGGTGCTGCTCGGCGGCGGAGCGCTGCGACCGGAACGTCATGGCCGACGCCGTGCCCGACGGGTCGTCGCTGGGGTTGGAGATCCGCTTGCCGCTCGACAGCTGGTTCTGCAGCGTCGCCGTCCGGGCGAGGCTCGCCTGGAGGCCGCGCAGGGCCGAGTCGGAGACCGAGCGCTGGGTGATCCTGCTGAGTCCCACCTAGGTCACCGCCCCGTCCGGTTGATGAGGGTGTCGAGCATCTCGTCGACGGTCGAGATGACCCGCGCCGAGGCCTGGTAGCTGCGCTGGTACAGGATCATGTTGGTCATCTCCTCGTCGAGGCTCACGCCCGCGTTCGCCTCCAGGGCGTCGTCCGAGGCCTGGA
Source organism: Kineosporia sp. A_224 (assembly GCF_002198655.1). Classification (GTDB taxonomy): domain Bacteria; phylum Actinomycetota; class Actinomycetes; order Actinomycetales; family Kineosporiaceae; genus R-H-3. The sequence continues at coordinate 24,392 of NZ_MWLN01000037.1, read as the reverse complement.
CCACCGCCCCCTGCACCTGGCCGGCCACCTTGAGGCTCTTGAGCTGGACACCGAGGGACGTCGTCAGCTCGCGCCACTGCGCCATCGGGCCGGGACCGCCGAGGACGTCGGCCGCGGCCGTGTCGTCGATGAGGTCGCCGATCCTGGCCGCGTTCGAGGCGTCGATGGTGCCCGCCACGGTCGCGACGGCCAGGTCCTTCGGATCGGTCACAGCAACAGACATCGACATCGCGTCGGTGCCGGTGAAGAAGTCGGTGCCCGCAACCCCCGAGAGGGTGAACCCGGCCGTGTGGAGGGAGTTCACGGCGTCCCGCATCGCGAGCGCGATCTCGTCGACCGAGGCCTGCACGGCCGGGATGTCGTTGCGCAGCGCCGCGAGCTGGCCGAGCGCCTTGCCGGACTCCACCGGGACGGCGGTCGTGCCCCAGTAGATCACCGGCGGGTCGGTGTCCGCGGTCGACAGGTCGGGGGCGCCGCCGATGGTCAGCTGCTGCGCCTCGGTGCCCGAGACGATGGAGACCCCCCCGACGGCGACCGAGACCATGCCGTCCTCACCCGGTGCGGCGATGCCGCCGAGCAGGTCGGACAGGCTGCGGACGATGACGTCGCGGGTGTCGAGCAGCTCGTTGACGGGCCGGCCCGAGATGACCCCCTCACGGATCTTGCCGTTGAGGATGGCCAGGTCGCTCGCCTGCTGGTTCGCCTGGGCGACGGTGTCCTCGAGCGCGGAGTGCACCGTCGTCCACTGGGTGGCGAGGCCGTAGGCGAGCGAGTGCAGCTGGCTCGCGACCTTGACGCCGTTCTGGATCGTCACCGCACCGGGGGCCGTGTTGTCGGTCGACGGGTTGACCGCGATGTCGTGCCAGGAGTTGAAGAAGTCCGAGAGCGCGGTCTGCAGGCCTGCGTCACCGGGCTCCGAGAGCAGCTGCTCGACCCCGGACATCGCATCCGTCTGGGTGATGAGCGCCTGCTGCCGGCCGCCCGCCGCCGCCCGCGTCGACTCGAGGAAGGTGTCCCGGATCCGGGTGACGTCGGAGATGCCGACGCCGCCGAACGTCGCCTGCTGGCCGCTGAAGAAGGACGCGCCGGTCCCGGCGCCGCTGGAGGACATGACGACGCGCTGCCGCGAGTAGCCGGGGGTGTTCGCGTTGACGACGTTCTGCCCGGTGACGTCCATGGCGCGCTGCGCGGCGGCGAGCCCGCTGCGCGCCGTGTTGAGGGTGGAGAAGCCGCCTGTCATGCCGGCCCCTTACAGCGACCGGTCGACGACCGCGTTGCCCGGAGCGGAGATCATCTCCGAGCGGCCGTGCGCGTCGTACCCGAGCGAGGCGGTGCCGTGCCGCAGCCCGAGCCCCGCGAGGGTCTGCTCGACCGCCTTGAGGCCTGCCGCCATGAGGTGCTTGTTCGTCTCCGCGAGCGCGGAGAGCTCGCCCGTCACGGTGAGGAGGGCCTGGCGGTGCTCCAGGAGCACCTCGGTCCACGGCGGCTGCGCGGTGCCGGCGAGCTCCTCGAGCGTCGCGCCCGGCTCGAGGTCGAGCTCGCGGGCCACGACGTCCGCGGCGGAGGCCCGCTGCATCTCGACGACCTGCAGCTCCTCGAGGAGCGCCTCGACCTCACCGGTGGCCGTCGCGAGGAAGCGCGACCGCCCGGCGGCCAGGAGCAGCTGCTCGCACTCCAGCCGGTAGACCAGCTTCTCCAGCAGCTCTCGCTGCCGCCACAGGATCGCGGCGAGGTCGGGCATGCTCATATCCGGCTCCTGGGTGGCGGGCGGGTCGCGGAAGCGACTTCTGTGTTCCCTGTCGGCACCCGGACGGGCGACCTGAGCACTTCAGGGCAAACGAATGTGCGCCGTCCGGGTGATTGGGGGGCCTGCGTCGCGCCGGTCGGGTGAGTAGCGCGAAAGGCCGGGCGGGTAACGGCCGACAACGTTTTCGTGTCTGCCCCCGCCCGCACCACCGAGGCCGCGAAGGCCGTCGAAGAGCTGGTGACCTCTCACCTGCCGCTCGTCGGTCACATCGCGCGCGAGGCCGCCGCCCGGCTGCCCCGCCATCTCGACACCGACGACCTCTACGGCGCCGGTGCGCTCGCGCTGGTCCAGGCGGCGCAGTCGTTCGACCCGACGCTGGGCGTGCCGTTCGCCCGCTTCGCGGCGACCCGGATCCGCGGCGCGATGATCGACCAGATGCGCCAGCGGGACTGGGCCACGCGCTCGGTCCGCAGCCGGGCGCGCGCGCTCGCGGCGGTCACCGAGGAGCTGACCCGGGCCCTGAGCCGGATGCCCACCGACGCCGAGCTCGCCGCGGCGAGCGGTCTCACCGAGGCCGAGGTGCGCCAGGTGCACGAGGGCACGGACCGGGCCGCCCTCCTGAGCCTCGACCCGCTGGCCTCCGACGACGACGGCCTCGGCGCCCACCTCGTCGACCACTCGCCCCGCCCGGAGGAGGCGCTCGTCGCCGCCGAACGGGCCGGCTACCTGCGCGACGCGATCGCCGAGCTCCCCGACCGGGTGCGCCTGGTCGTCACCGGCTACTACCTCGAGCACCGGCCGCTCACCGAGCTGGCCGACGAGCTCGGCGTGACCCAGTCCAGGGCGTCCCAGCTGCGGGCGGAGGGCCTCGACCTCCTCAAGGAGGCGCTGTCCAAGCTGCTCTCGGACGACGCCCGCGCGGGCGAGGGGGCGCTCGACGAGCCGGACGGCGTCCGCGCCCGACGGCGGGACGCCTACGTCGCCGCCGTCGCCAAGCGCTCGACGATCCGCGGCCGCGCCGACGTCCAGGCCTACCTCGACGGCGCCGCCCTGTCCGCGAAGCCGGCGGCCGCCCCGGCCTCGCGCCGCGACCCGCACGCCGCCTACAGAGCAGGCTGACTGCACTCCCCCCTACCCCCACACCGTCCTCTGGTGGGTTCAGCACCTCAAAACGCGAGTTCGAGGTGCTCGACCCGCCAGAGGACGGTCGTTTTTTGGCGGCTGGGCGGGCCGCCGGGGGGTGCTTCACCCCATCGGAGCAGCCCCAGTTCCTCAACAACCGGCGGGGGAGGCCGATAGGTACGTCAGGCCGGTCCACGGACGGACCGGTGCCGGACCCTCTCCAAGGAGGACATCGTGGGTCTTCGTATCAACAACAACATCGCCGCGTTCAACTCGTACCGGAACCTGTCGGTCACCGACGGGCAGATGAGCAAGTCTCTGGAGAAGCTCTCCAGCGGCTTCCGCATCAACCGGGCCGCGGACGACGCGGCCGGTCTGGCGATCTCCGAGGGCCTCCGGGCCCAGATCGGCGGCCTCAAGGTCGCCGTGCGGAACGCCCAGGACGGCATCAGCGTCGTGCAGACCGCTGAAGGTGCGCTCACCGAGACGCACTCGATCCTCCAGCGCATGCGCGACCTGTCCGTCCAGGCGGCCAACGGTGGCGCCCAGAACACCAGCTCGCAGGCCGCGGCCGACGCCGAGTTCCAGGAGCTCAAGAACGAGCTCGACGACATCGCGGGCAAGACCACGTTCAACGGCACCAACCTCCTGGACGGCTCCTACGCGGGGACGTTCCAGGTCGGCGGTCAGGCGTCCGAGACGCTGACGGTCACGATCGGCACCGCGATGGACTCCGCCGGTCTGGCCGTCGACACGAACGACCTCACGTCGACGGCGAACGCCACCACGGCCCTCACGGCCGTGGACTCCGCCATCGCGTCGGTCTCGGACCTCCGGGCCAACCTCGGTGCCTCGCAGAACCGGCTCGAGCACAAGATCAACAACCTCAACGTGACGGTCGAGAACCTGACCGCCTCGGAGAGCCGGATCCGTGACACCGACATGGCGCAGGAGATGGTGGCGTTCACGCGCTCGCAGATCCTGTCGCAGGCCGGTACCGCGATGCTCGCGCAGGCCAACCAGGCTCCGCAGTCGGTCCTCAAGCTGCTGCAGTGAGTCAGAGCCCGCTCCCCGGGCCGGCGCACCCGCGCCGGTCCGGGGGGTGGGCCGGCACCGCGTGACGACCGGGTGACCCGAACCAGGAAGGAGGCCAGCGATGGCGAACGTCTCGATCTCCGGAGCGGTCTCCGGGCTGGACACCCAGTCCATCATCAACAGCCTCGTCTCCGTCCAGGCCAACCAGCAGGCCCTGCTCAAGTCGAAGCAGGCGACCGCGCAGAAGGCCTCGGACTCCTACAAGGCGCTCATGACGTCCCTCGACGCGCTCGCGGCGAAGGCCAAGACGCTCGCGGACACCAGCGCGTGGAAGGGCCTGACGACCACCTCGTCGTCGTCCGGCGTGACGACGACGGCGACCGGGACGACGAGCGGCGGCCTCACGTTCGACGTCACCGCGGTCGCGGCCCGGCACGCCCTCGTCTCCGCCGAGGCGGTCGGCTCCACCGCGTCGGTCGTGGCCTCCGGGCCGCTGACCCTGACGAAGTCCGACGGCAGCGTGACGACCATCGAGGTCGGCAACGGCACCCTCGCCGAGGTCGTCGGCGCGATCAACGACGCGAAGGCCGGCCTGACGGCCACTGCGGTCCAGACCGGCCCCGGCCAGTACCGGCTCCAGGTCTCCGCGACGGCCGCCGGCTCCACCTCCGCGTTCACCCTCGACGGGGTCGACGGGTTCAGCGCGATGAACGTCCTCACCCAGGGCACCGACGCGACGATCCACGTCGGCGATGCCCTGACCGGCTACGACATCACGTCAGCGAGCAACACCTTCGCGGACGTCGTCCCCGGCCTCTCGTTCACCGTGAGCAGGGTCGAGACCGGCGTCACCGTCTCCGCGACCGTCGACGGCAGCGCCGTCGCCACCGACGTCCAGGCTCTCGTCGACAGCGCGAACGCGCTCCTCGCGGACATTTCGAAGCAGACGACGTACGACACGACGACGAAGACCGGAGGCCCGCTCACCGGGTCCTCCGCCGTCCGCAACCTCACGCAGTCGATCATGTCGACGGTCGGCGGCGCCGGTGCCGCGGGGATCTCCCTGACCCGTGACGGCAAGCTGGCGTTCGACAAGGCCGCCTTCACGACGGCCTTCGCCGCCGACCCGGCCGCGGTCGCCGCGCAGTACGGCGCCTCGATCGACTTCGCGCCCGCCGGCGGGGTCACCGGCCGGATCTCGCTGGCCCGCGCCGGGGAGAGCGCCACCCCGGGCACGTACGACGTCGTCGTCTCCACCGCCCCGACCCGCGAGCAGTGGCAGGTGACGAGCACCGGCGGCTCGATCGAGGGCTCGACGCTCGGCCTGACCCGCTCGGACGGCGCGACCTTCTCCTACACCGCCGCCGTCGGCGAGACCCTCGCGGACAGCGTGATCGCCCTCAACGCGCGCCTGTCGGCGGCCGGCTTCGGGGTCGGCGCGACCCTGAACGGCACCAACATCACCCTCACCGCGACGTCCGCCGGCACCGGCGGGGCGTTCGAGGCGACCCTCGACGGCAACGCGCAGACCCTCATCGCGACCGGGGCCGACGTCGTCGGCACCATCGACGGCGTCGCCGCGACCGGAAGCGGCAGCGTCCTGTCGCTGCCGACGACCGCGACGAGCGGCGCCGCCGGGCTCGCGCTCGGCGTCGAGGTCACCGCGAACGACGTCGCCCTGACCGGGGGCGCCGTCGGTGCGGTGACGTACAAGCAGGGGGTCGCGCAGCGGCTCGCCACGCTCCTGGGCAACTTCACCGGCAGCGACGGCCTGCTCACGAGCGCCAAGACCGGCAGCGACTCGACGGTCCAGGACCTGCAGGAGCAGATCGAGAAGTGGGACACCCGGCTGGAGACCTTCCGGGCCACGCTCACCCGCCAGTTCACGGCGATGGAGACCGCGCTCTCGCGGCTCAAGTCCGACACGAGCTTCCTGTCCGCCTACTCCTCGACGGCGTCGTCCACCTCGTCGAGCTCCAGCAGCGGCTGACGGCCCGGAACGACGAGGAGGTGACGATGTCCTACGGTCTCGCGAAGTCGCGCTACGCCAGTGACGCCGCCCAGACGGTCTCGCCGGCCCGGCTGCTCACCATGCTCTACGACCGGGTCGTCAACGACCTCGCGACCGCCGAGGAGGCGATGGTCCGCAAGGACTTCGCCACGACCGGCGAGCGGATCGGGCGCGCCCAGGAGATCCTCCTCGAGCTGCACTCCACGCTCGACACGCAGGTGTGGCCCGAGGGCGAGTCGCTGGCCCAGCTCTACATCTGGATCGTCGGCGAGCTCATGCAGGCCCGGCTGAAGCAGTCCCCGCAGCGGGTCGCCGACTGCCGCGCGCTCCTCGAACCGCTGCGCGACGCCTGGCACGAGGCCGCCCGCGGCACCGCCGGAGCGCCGCTCGCGACCGGTATCGACGGCGCGGCGTGAGCTGGACGGCGTACCTCGGCGGGCTCGAGGCCGTGGTGCAGGCCCTCGAGGCCTCGCTCGACGCCGCCGAGGCGCTCGACCGCACCGACGCCCGCTCCGACCTGTGGATGCCCGCCGTCCCCGACGTCGCGACCCCGTTGCCCGTCGGGCCGCCGCCCGAGGGCTCGCAGGAACGGCGCGAGGCGCTGCTGGAGCGGCTCCTGCTCGTCACCGCACGGCTCGAGCAGCGGCGCGACGACGTCGCCTCGCGCCTCGCCGTCCTGCCGAACCGGCGCCCGCGCACGGCCGAGCGGTACGCCGGCGCGCTCGGGCACGGCCTCGACCTCGTCGGCTGACCGCCCGTCACGGCCCGCCGGGGCCGCCTCCCGCAGGCCCACGGGCCCCCGCCGCACCACGGTGGGGGCCCGCCCGTCTGTAGCCCGAACGGGGGCCGCGGCACACACGGAGCGCGACGGTCCGCGGGCCGTGCTGGGCCGATCGGAGGGACCCCGGGGCGCACTCCCCCCGACTCCTCAAGGGACCACCCCCCGGCACCGAACCGTAGAGGGAGCGACGGACCGCTCACCACCGCGCAGGGACTGGCGCGCAACGGTTTTCATAGTGCACCGCCGATGACCCGGCGGCGCTGCTGGGGGTCCGTACCGATGCTCGAGGACGTGTCGATCGACGCGCTGCAGGCCGCCCTGCGCGGGCTGTCCCAGCGCCAGCAGGCGGTCGGCGACAACATCGCCAACGTCAACACCCCGTACTTCCAGGCCCGCCGTGTCGAGTTCGAGGGCAGCCTGAAGAACGCTCTGGGCGACGGTGCGAACCCGCTGACGGCGTCCCCCACCGTGGTCTACACCGACGACTCGTCCGGCCTCAACGAGAACAACGTCGACGTCAACGCCGAGACCCTCATCGGGATCAAGACGCAGCTCGCGTACGAGCTGGCGCTGCGGGCGACGGGCGACCGGTTCACCCTCGTCCGTACCGCCGTGAAGGGGGTCTGACGGCCGTGTTCGACGCCCTCGGGATCTCCGGCACCGGGATGGGTGTCCACCAGAAGTGGATGGACGCCCTCTCGGACAACATCGCCAACGTCAACACCGTGCGGCCCACGAGCGAGAGCGCGTTCCGGGCCCGGTGGGTCGTCGCGCAGTCGATCGAGGACGGCGGCACCGGCCAGGGCGTCCAGGTCGCGGGCATCGAGCTCGGCAGCGCGGCGGGCCGGCTCGTCTACAGCCCCGACCACCCGCTCGCGGACGCCAAGGGCTACGTGCGGATGCCCGACATCGACATGGCCGAGCAGATGAGCGACCTCATCCTCGCCCAGCGCGGCTACCAGATGAACATCGCCAGCCTGGACCGGGTGCGCGCCAGCTACCAGGCCGCGATCCAGATGGGTCGTGGCTGATGGCGGTCACCGGGGTGGGGGCGGTGAACCTCGGCCAGCTCGCGCAGCTCTACCGCGCGCAGGTCCAGGGTGCGACCGGTGCGACGGGGACCGCCGCGGCCGCCGGCACCGACGCGGCGGCCGCGACCCGCGGCGCCGACTTCGGCAACGTCGTGAAGAACGGGCTGTCGAACCTCGAGGGGCTCGACCGGACCGCGCAGACGAAGGCCGTCGAGGCCGCGACCGGTGACCTCACCGACGTCCACGACTACGTCATCGCCGCGACGAAGGCCCAGACGGCCACCGAGCTCACGACGACCGTCCGCAACAAGGCCCTCGAGGCCTTCAACGAGATCATGAGGATGCCGCTGTGAACCGGATGTCGGCGACGCTCGGTCGCGCCAAGGGTCTGCTCGCCGGCTTCACGCCCGGCCAGCGCGGCGTCATCATCGTCGCGACGCTCGGCCTGCTCCTCGGGGTCTTCGCGCTGAGCCGCTGGGCGGCGCAGCCGACGTGGACCCCGCTGTACAGCGGCCTGTCCGCGAAGGACACGAGCAAGATCGTCGAGCAGCTGACCACCGACGGCGTGAAGTACCAGCTGAGCAACGGCGGCGGGACGATCCTCGTCCCGCAGTCCCAGGTCTACGACCTGCGGGTGTCGCTGTCCGGCAAGGACCTGCCGTCCTCGGACTCCGACGGCTACTCGATCCTCGACAACCAGGGCATGACCGCGACCGACCTGCAGCAGAACACCGCCGTCAAGCGCGCGACCGAGGCCGAGCTCGTCAAGACCCTCGAGGCGATGGACGGCATCGAGGCCGCCCGGGTCTCGCTGGCCATCCCGGAGAAGAGCGTCTTCACGACCGAGCAGGACAAGACGACGGCGTCCGTGACGCTCATGCTCAGCACCGGCGTCGACCTCAGCGACGAGCAGGTCTCCTCGATCACCCACATCGTCAGCGGCGCCGTCCCCGGCCTGGACCCGGACAACGTCAACGTCTCCGACACCGCGGGCCACCTGCTCTCCGCACCCGGCATGGGCAGCGCTGGCCTCGGCCGCGCCGCGAGCCGCAACGACGAGCAGACCGCGATGTACGAGGACCGGCTGAGCACCTCGGTGCAGCAGATGCTCGACCGCGTGCTCGGCGCCGGCAAGGCCGTCGTCCGGGTCAACGCCCAGCTCGACTACGACACCCGGGACACGACGAGCGAGCGCTACGTCCAGGAGACGCCGAGCCTGCAGCCGATCTCCGAGGCGACGTCCAAGGAGTGGTACGGCAACGGTGCGGGCGGCGCGGGCGGCAACCTCGGCGGCGCCTTCCCGACGCTCACGCCGACCGGTGCGGCGGCGAGCGGTGCGCAGTACGTCAAGGAGAACCGCACGGTCGACAACGCGATCGGCAAGATCGTCGAGCGCGCCCAGGCGGCGCCCGGGTCGGTGGAGCGGCTCACGGTCGCCGTCGTCCTCGACCAGAAGACGGCCGGGTCGGTGACCCCGGCGCAGGTCCAGTCGCTCGTCTCCAACGCCGTCGGGCTCGACCCGCGCCGCGGGGACGCCGTCCAGGTCTCCGCGCTCCCCTTCGACCAGACGACCGCGGCCGCGGCGGCCAAGGAGCTCGCCGCCCAGCAGAAGGCCGAGCGGACGGCCGGCTACATCGACCTCGGCAAGAAGGCCGGCATCGGCCTCATGGTCGTCATCGCGCTGTTCCTCCTGACCCGGCGCGGCAAGTCCGCCCCGGTCGTCGAGGCGGTCGCGACCGACCTGCCCGACCAGGGCCTGCTCGGTGCCGCGAACGGCGCCGGCCTGCCCGGCGGCAGCATGGGCGCCATCACGGCCACCGTCGAGGACGACGAGGAGGCGGCCGCCGAGGCGGCCTTCGACCGGGACCGGATGCGTGACGAGGTCGCCGCGCTCGTGGACAACCAGCCCGACGAGATGGCCGCGGTCATCCAGGGCTGGCTCTCGGAGCGGAAGTGACCGTCATGACGACCGGGGCGCTGCCCGGGATCCGCAAGGCCGCCGTGCTCATGGTGCAGCTCGGCCGGGACCGCGCGGCCAAGGTCATGGCCAAGCTCCCCGAGACGATGGTCGAGGAGCTCACGGCCGAGATCGTCCGCCTCCAGCAGGTCACCTCCGCCGAAGCAGCCGCCGTGCTGTCCGAGACGCACAACACGCTGTTCTCCGCGGAGAACAACGGCCGAGGCGGCCTCGACCTCGCCAAGGAGCTGCTCGCGCAGAGCGTCGGCGCAGAGCGCGCCGAGGAGATCCTCGAGCGGCTCGGCGCGACCCTGGCCGAGATGCCGTTCGAGACGATGCGGCGCTCCGACCCGCGCCAGCTCCTCACCTTCCTCGCGGACGAGCACCCGCAGCTCATCGCGCTCGTCCTCGCGCACCTGTCGCCGCAGCAGTCGGCGATCGTCCTGTCGGGCTTCGAGCAGAAGCTCCAGGCGGACGTCGCGCAGCGGATCGCCCTGATGGAGCGGGCGAGCCCCGACATCATCCGGCTCGTCGAGCGCGAGCTCGAGCGGCGGATGGCGACGGTCATGTCCGGCACCCAGGAGATGGCCGCGGTCGGCGGCGTCACGCCGCTCGTCGCGATCATCAACCGTGCCGACCGTTCCACGGAGCGGCTCATCCTCGAGGGGCTCGAGACGGTCAACACCGAGCTCGCCGAAGAGGTCCGCAAGCAGATGTTCATCTTCGAGGACATCACGAGCCTGGACGACAAGGCGATCCAGCTCGTGCTGCGCAACGTCGAGAGCGGCGACCTGTCGCTCGCGCTCAAGGGCGTCAGCGCCGCCGTCCGCGAGAAGATCATGCGCAACCTCTCGACCCGCGCCGCCGAGAACCTCGCCGAGGAGATCGAGCTGCTCGGCCCGAAGCGCCTCTCCGAGGTCGAGGAGGCGCAGGCCAAGATCGTCACCGAGATCCGCGCCCTCGAGCAGTCCGGCCAGATCATGATCATGCGGGGTGGCGATGAAGCCCTCGTCGAGTGACCCCGTGACGTCGGACGACGCACCCGTGGTGACCGCCCGGCTCGACCGCCAGCTCGCGGCCGGCGCGATCGGCCACGGCTGGGCGCACCCGCAGATCGAGGAGCAGATCGCCCGCGTCCGGCAGGCCGCGGTCGAGTCGGCGCGCAGCGAGGGCTACGCGGCCGGCTGGGCCCAGGGCCGGCGGGCCGCGGCGCAGGCGCTCGAGGTCGACCGCGAGCGTCTCGAGGCGCAGGCGCAGCAGCGCACGCAGGCGCACGCCGCCCGCGTCGAGGCCGCGCTCGCCGTGCTCGCGGACGCCCTGGCCCGGGTCGAGGAGGCCGCCGTCCCGGCGTGGGACGAGCTCGCGGACACTCTCGTCGACGGCGCCATCGGGATCGCCCGCGCCGTCCTCGCCCGCGAGCTCGGCAGCCTCGACACCTCCACCGTCGAGGCGCTGCACGTCGCGGTGCGCTGCCTGGGCCGCCCCGCCGAGGTGACCGTGCTGGCGCACCCGGACGACGTCGCCGCCCTCGACGCCGTCGCCGCGGGCCGCCGGCCGGCCGCCCTCGACCTCGTGCCCGACCCGTCCCAGCGCCCGGGCACCCTCGTGACCCGGACGCTCACCCAGCGCGTCGCGACCGGGATCCCCGCCGCGCTCGCCGCCGCCGAGGAGGTCCTGCGCGCATGAGCCGACCCACCCGCCCCTACGCCGACGACCCGGCCCGGAACGCCGCCGGCGCCGCCCGCGCCGCGAACGGCACCGTCCTCAGCGCCCTCGGCGCGCTCGCCGCCGAGGTCCGCACCCGGACCGCCGCCGCGGCCGTCGCCGCCGCCCCCGTCGTCGAGGGCGTCGTCGCCGACGTCGTCGGCCTCGGCATCCGCGTCGAGGGCGTCCAGTGCGGGGTCGGCGCCCTGCTCACCGTCGTCACCTCCGCCGGACCCGTTCCCGCACAGGTGGTCGCGGTGCACCGGGACGGCGCCACGTGCATGCCGCTCGGAGCCACGACGGGCGTCGCGGCCGGCGACCGGGTCGTCCCCGGCGGCGACGCGGTGCGGGTCCCGGCGGGCTTCGGCCTGCTCGGCCGCGTCGTCGACCCGCTCGGCCGGCCGATGGACGGCGGCCCGGTGCCGACCGACGTCGAGCTCGTGCCGATCGAGGCGAGCGCCCCCAACCCGTTGCACCGCAGGCGGATCGACACCGCACTGCCGACCGGCGTCAAGGTGCTCGACACGCTCGTCGCGGTCGGGGCCGGGCAGCGCGTCGGCATCATGGCGGGCTCCGGCGTCGGCAAGTCGACGATCCTCGGCATGGCGGTCAAGGGCACCGCCGCCCCGGTCCGCGTCGTCGCGCTCGTCGGCGAGCGGGGCCGGGAGGTCCGCGAGTTCCTCGAGGACACCCTCGACGAGGCCGCCCGGGCGCGCACGGTCGTCGTCGTCGCGACCGGCGACGACCCGCCCATGCTCCGGCTCACGGCGGCCTTCACCGCGACCCGGATCGCCGAGTGGTTCCGCGACCAGGGCGTCGACGTCCTGCTCGTCGTCGACTCCGTGACCCGGACGGCGCTCGCCCAGCGCGAGGTCGCGCTCGCCGCCGGCGAGCCGCCCGCGACCCGCGGCTACCCCGCGAGCGTGTTCGCCATGCTGCCCCGGCTGCTCGAGCGCACCGGCCCCGGCGAGCGCGGCAGCATCACCGCGCTCTACACCGTCCTCGTCGAGGGCGACGACCTCCAGGACCCGATCGGCGACACCGTCCGCGGCATCCTCGACGGCCACGTCGTGCTCTCGCGGCGGCTGGCGACGGCGGGCCACTTCCCGAGCGTCGACGTCCTCGAGTCGGTCTCGCGCGTCGAGCGGGCGGTGCTGTCGGAGGGCCGCCTCGCCGTCTCGCAGACCGTCCGCAGGCTCCTCGCGCTCTTCCGGGACGTCCGCGAGCTCGTCGAGGTCGGCGCGTACGCCGCCGGCAGCGATCCCCAGACGGACCTCGCGATCCGGCTGCGGCCCGCCCTCGAGGCGTTCTGCCGGCAGAGCCCGGACGACGTCGTCCCCGCGGACGCGGCCTGGGCCGAGCTCGCCGCGACGCTCGGCGTCGAGAACCCCGACCCGGAGCGCGCCGCGGGCCGCGGCGCCGCCCGGGTGGCCGACCGGGTGGCCGACCGGCTCGACCGGGCCGACACCCGGCCGGGCACCCCGGCGATGCCGGCGAGCGGCTGGCCCGGCGGGGTCACCGGCCTGGCCGGCGACCGGCTGCGCACCGACCGGTCCGACGCCGTCCAGGGCGACCGGACGGCCGAGCCCGCGCTGGCGCTGTCGACCGGTTCGACGCCGGTGCCCGCGGGGTTCCGCCCCGCGGCCCCGCCGCAGGCGGCGGCGACCGTCACCGGCGGTGACCGGTGAGGCGCACCTTCCGGCTCGCGACCGTCGAGCGGCTGCGCAGCGGCCGGCTCGACGAGGCCGCGCGCGCCCTGGCCGTCGCCCGGCAGGGCGTCGGCGCCGCGATCGCACGGCGGGACGGGCTCGCGGCCGAGCTCGCCGGCTGCATCGCGGCCGCGGGGTCCGGCATCAGCGGGCTCGAGGCCGCCGGGGCGCGTCGCGTCGTCCTGCGCGAGAAGCTCGACGCCGCCGCGGCCGACGTGACCGCCGCGCGCGAGCAGGCGGCCGCCGCGCTCGCGACGTGGACGGCGGCCCGGGCCGAGCTGCGGGCGGTGGAGACCCTGCACGAGCGGCACCGCGAGGCCGTCCGGGTGGAGGACTTCCGCCGCGAGCAGCGTCAGCTCGACGACCTCGCCGGCACCCGCCGCCGCATCCTCGGCGAGGAGGTCGCGTGACCGTCGCCGCCCCCGCCGCGATGGCCGCCGCGACCGCCCGGGTCAACGAGATCCGCTCCCGGCTGGGCCTGTCCGGGGCGTCCGCACCGGGCGTCACCGCGAGCGGGACGGCGTTCGCCTCGACGCTGACCCAGGCGCTCGGCACCGGTGGCGCGTCCGACGCGTCGTCGGGGCTCTCCTCGGGAGCCTCGGCCGGGCTCTCCACCGGGCTCTCGACGGCGCTGACGACCGCGCTGTCGGCGGCCGGCGGCACGGGCACCCCGGCGGCCGCAGGTCTGACCGGTGCTGCGGCGGGCGAGCAGGCCGTCTCGCTCGCGAAGTCCTACACGGGCGTGCCCTACCTGTGGGGCGGGACCGACCCGGACAAGGGCCTGGACTGCTCGGGGCTCGTGCAGCTCGTCTTCGACCGGCTCGGCGTCGACCTGCCGCGCACCAGCGCCCAGCAGGCGAAGGTCGGCGAGAAGGTCGACTCCCTCGCGCAGGCGCGCCCGGGCGACCTCGTCTTCTTCGGCAGCCCGGTGCACCACGTCGGGGTCTACGCCGGCGACGGGATGATGGTCGACGCGCCGCGGCGCGGCAAGACCGTCGGGCTGCACAAGGTCTGGGACGGCGTCACCGCGATCCGCCGGGTCACCCCCGAGGCCGCGGCGCCGACCACCGTCGCCGCCCTGTCGGCCGGCCGGACCGCCACCGCCTCGCCCGTCGGCGGCGCGTCGGTCACCCTGCCCGGCGGGGCGAGCGGCTCGATCGACGACCTCCTCACCCGGCTCGTGCGCACCGCGGCCGGGTCGCCGTCCGACGGCACGACCGGTACCGGCAGCAGCACCGGCACGAGCCCCGCCGCCTCGGCCGCCCCGACCGTGACGACGACCGTCAACGCGCTCATCGCCGCGGCCCGCGGCTACGGTCCGGGCGCCCCGGGCGGGGTCATGGGGTCCGCCGGCGAGCACAGCGTCACGGTCCCGGCGGCGGGCGGCACCACCACGACGTCCGCCACGACCACGACGTCCGCCACGACCACGACGTCCGGCACGACCGCGACGTCCGGCACCACCGCCGTCCCGGCCACGGCCGGCGCCTCGGGGGCCGGCTGGCGCACGCAACCGTACGCAGACCTCTTCGAGGCGGCCGGCCGCACGCACGGCGTCGACCCGGCGCTGCTGTCGGCGATCGCCAAGGCGGAGAGCGGCTACCGGGCGTCGGCGAGGAGCCACGCCGGTGCCACCGGCCTCATGCAGATCATGCCCGGCACGGCCCGCGACCTCGGGGTGGACGCGAGCCGGCCGGCCGAGGCGGTCGACGGCGCGGCCCGCCTCGTCGCGCGCTACCTCGAGGCCTACGACGGCGACGTGGACAAGGTCCTCGCCGCCTACAACGCCGGCCCGGGTGCCGTGAAGAAGTACGGCGGCGTCCCGCCGTACTCCGAGACCCAGACGTACGTGCGACGTGTCACCGGCTACTGGGAGGACCTGCGATGACCACCCCCACCACTGCCACCGCCCCCGGCGTGCGCAGGCAGGAGCCCGCGGGCACCACGGACCGGACGGCGCGCGCGGACAACGTCTTCTCCGACCTGCTCGCCCTCGTCGCGCGCACCGGCAGCGACCGGCCGGCCGCGCCGGCCGTCGCGCGGACGACCGCCGTGCGGGACGTGGCCGCCGACCGGCCCGCCGCACCGGCCACGGACCGGACCACGGACCGGACGAGCGACCGGACGACCGAGCGCGCCACCGGCCGGGCCGACGAGCGCGGCGCCGACCGTGGGGTCGACCGCCGACGGAGCACCCGCAGCCGGTCCGCGGCCCGCGCCGCGTACCGGGAGCAGTCGGGCTCGTCGGAGCCGGCATCGGTGCCCCGGCCGGCCAGGACCGCACGCCGCTCCGCCGCGGACGACGCCCAGGCCGTCGCCGGGACCGCTGCGGCCCAGGTGGCGGCGGCCGTCCCGCGGCCGGCGGTCGACGACCGGCCCGCCGCAGTGACCTCGGGCAGCGACGGCCCTGCGACCGCGGCAGCCCCGGCGGTGCGGGCCGCGGCGTCGCCGCGCGCCGCGACGTCCGGTGCTCCCGCGACCGGTCCCGCTGCGGCGGACCCGTCCGCGGCGCCCGGCGCGGACGCTCCCGCGGCCGGTGCCGCGGTGCCTGCCGCTCCCGCCGGGGCGGCGCAGCCCGGCCCCGTCGTCACGGGCGCCGTCGCGACCGCGCTCCCCGGCGCTGCCGCAACCGCCGCGACCGCTGCTGACCCGACCGCTGCTGCCGCGAGCGCCGGTGACCCGACCGCTGCCGGTCCGACCGCCACCGGCCCGACCCCGAACGGCTCTCCGGCCGCGGCGCCCGCCGGGCCCGACCAGGCGCCCGCTGCGGGCGCATCCGCCGCGCCGACCGGGGCGGCCGCAGCTGCCGCCCCCGCGGCCGTCACCGACCCGGCCGTGGTCTCCGCCTCGGCCGCGCCGTCCACCGCGGTGCCGTCCGCCGCGGCCGGCGTCCCGACCGCCCCTGGCCGACCGGGCGCCGTGACCGTGCCGTCCGCGGCCGGGCCCGCGGCGCAGACGCCGACCGCTGCCGGGGCACTGTCCGGCCCCCGGGTCGTCCCGGCCCCCGAGGGCGTCACCGCTGCCGGTCCTCGCAGGGCGGCCGGGCCCGCCGGGCCGGGCAGCCGCTCCGACGCCCTGCCGACGGACGCCGTGCTCGGCACCGCGCCCGATGCCGCGCAGGACCCGGCCAAGGACCCGGCTCAGGGCCCGGCGCCGGCCCTGGTCCTGCCGGCCACCGCGGCGCCGCTGCCCGGGACCGGTCGCACGACGGACGCTGCGACGGCCCCGGCCTCCGGCCCGACCCCCGACCCGGCTGCTGCCGCGGCCGGCACCGCGCCGGCGGTCCACGACCAGGAGACCGCCCCGCGGGCCACCTCCTCCGACGCCACGGTGTGGTCGGCGCAGCCGCCGGCCACCGCCACCGGCACCGAGGCGCTGCAGGCCGCCCAGGCCGCGCTCGCCGTGCGGAGCGCGCTCGTCGAGCGGACGGGGAACCCGGACGCTGCCGCCGCCCCGGCTCCCGGCCGTGGCACCGCACCGGCCGTCGCCGGGCTGGCCGCGGCGGGCACCGCCCCGGCGGCCGCCGAGACCGCGCCGGAGCAGGCCGCGACCGGCTCCGCCCGGTCGACCGGCACCGAGACGGCCGCCGCCGGCTTCGGCGGTGCGCTGCGCGCCGCGGCGGCCGACGCCGCGGCGCCGACGACCCCCGGTGCGCCCGCGACCGCCCTGAGCACGCCGGACCCGGTCGTCGAGCAGGTCACCCGGCACCTGCTCACCGCCCGGACGCTGCGCGACGGCACCCAGCGGTCGGTGCTGCACCTGACGCCGGACCACCTCGGGGCGGTCCGGGTCACGATCGACGTCCGCGCCGGCCGGGTCCGCCTCGACCTCGCGGCGTCGGACACCGCGCTGAGCGCCCTCAGCAACGACCTGCCGCAGCTGCGCAGCCAGCTCGCGGACGCCGGCCTCGACCTCGCCGACGTGACGCTCAACCGGCAGGACGCCGGCGCGGGCGACGGCCGCCGTCCGGGTCAGGAGCAGACCGCCTTCGCCGGCAACGGGTCCGGTCCCGACGCGGGCCGCACCGGCGGCGAGCCGGGGAACCGGCAGCAGGCGGGGGCGGGTGAACCGGCCGCGGAGCCGTTCGCCCGCAACGGTTCCGCGCCCGCCACGCGACCGGACGGCGCGGCCGACGCACCCGGGGCACCCCCGGCCGGCACCCCGGACGCGCCGATCGGCCGGGTCGACGTCCGGGTCTGACCTGCTGCCGCCCCCACGACCACCTCAGGAAGGACCTGCCATGACCTCGATCCAGGCTCTCGCGGCGGTGCGCACCGCGCTCGCCGCGACGTCCACCACGGGCACGACGAAGAACGACGGCCCCGTCGGGACCGTCGGCGTCAAGGAGAGCGCGAAGACCGACGCGACGAACGTGCTGGGCGGCCTCGACTCCGACGTCTTCCTCAAGCTGCTCGTGGCCCAGATGAAGTACCAGGACCCGACGAACCCGACCGACTCGACGGCGATGCTCGCGCAGACCGCGCAGTACACCGTCGTGGAGAAGCTCTCCGAGCTGTCGAAGCTGGACCAGAAGGTGCTCGACGCCTCCAACGCGCAGTCCGCCGCCTCGATGCTCGGCCGGACCGTCACGTGGAAGGACGTCTCGGGCAACTCCCACACCGGCGTCGTCACCGCGACGTCGTGGGGCAGCACGACGCCGAACCTCAGCGTCGGCACGAGCACCTTCTCCCTCGACGACGTGACGAGCGTCGCGACGACACCCGACCCGGCCTCGACCACCGCGTCGGCCACCTGAACCGTCCCCTGACCGGGCGAGAACAGCACCACCGCACCACCCGCACCGCAGCACCACCTGCGCGCAACGGACTCGCGCAGCCCTTCACGGCACGGATGCCGCTGCACCACCCGATCCCTGGAGGAATCCGTGCTCCGCTCCCTCTTCTCCGGCATCACCGGCCTGCGTCAGCACCAGACGCTCATGGACGTGGTGTCGAACAACATCTCGAACGTCAACACGACCGGCTTCAAGAGCAGCTCCGTCGTCTTCGAGGACACGCTGAGCCAGCTCATCAAGCCCGCCGGCTCCGCGACGGCCACGAACGGCGGCGTCAACCCGGCGCAGGTCGGCCTCGGCGTCCAGCTCGGGGCGATCATGACGAACTTCGGCCAGGGCTCGGCGCAGAACACCGGCCGGTCGACCGACCTCATGATCCAGGGCGACGGGTTCTTCGTCGTCCGCTCCGGCACCGAGACGGCGTACACCCGGGCGGGCGCGTTCTCGTTCGACAGCAACGGGACGCTCGTCACCCCGGAGGGCCGCGTCGTCCAGGGCTGGGCCGGCACCGCCGGTGTCGTCAACACCGACAACCCGATCGGTGACATCACGCTCCCCACCGGCACGCTGCTGCCGCCGGTCGCGTCGACCACCGTGACGGCGGGCGGCAACATCACCGCCGGGACGACGACGACGCTGACCCTCGGCGCGACGGCGTACGACGTCCAGGGCAAGTCGCACGCCCTGAGCGTCGCACTGGTCTGGAACTCGACGAACCTCAACTACGACGTGACGATCACCGACCAGACCGACGGCACGAGCGTCGGCACGGCCGGCGTCCTCGCGTTCGACAACACGGGCGCCTACGACGCGACGAACTCGATCGTGCCGAGCATCCAGTTCAACGACGGCGCCGGCGCCTCGCCGCTCACCACGGTGAACATCGACCTCACGGGCGCGACGAACTTCGGCGGTCCGAAGTCCCTCGCCGTCACGCAGACGGACGGCAACTCGGCCGGCACCCTGCAGCAGTTCCAGATCCAGGCCGACGGCAACGTCCTGGGCATGTTCAGCAACGGCGAGAAGCAGATCATGGCGAAGATCGCGCTGGCGAACTTCAACAACCCCATGGGGCTGCAGAAGACCGGCGAGACGATGTTCACCGCGACGACGAACTCCGGGCTGGCCCAGGTCGGGGTCCCCGGGTCCGGCGGCCGCGGCGACCTGCTCGGCGGCTCGATCGAGATGAGCAACGTCGACCTGGCCCAGGAGTTCACCAACCTCATCGTCGCCCAGCGCGGCTTCCAGGCGAACTCCAAGGTCATCACGACGAGCGACCAGATGCTCCAGGACCTGGTCGACCTCAAGCGCTGACCCCGCCCGACCCCGCGCCGGGCCCGTCGTCGTCGACGGGCCCGGCGCAGGCGGCCGGGGGCGCAGCGCCGGCCCCCGGCAGCACGCAAGGGCTGTCCGGGTGACGGGCCGCCGGGACGGACCCGAACGCTCAACACCGGGGCCGTCGTGCCGAACAGACAGGTGGGACCACGGAAGGGTCCCCACCGACACAGCCAGGGACGGACGCCGTGATCATCCTCACCCGCCTCGGCGGCCACGAGATGGCCGTCAACCCCGACCTCATCGAGAGGGCGGAGTCGACGCCCGACACCGTCATCACGATGCTGGACGGGCACAAGCTCGTCGTGGCCGAGTCGGTCGACGAGGTGGTCGACCGCGTCCGCCGCTGGCGTGCGTCGGTGGCGGCCGAGGCCTTCGTCATCTCGCACGAGGAGGAGCCGGCCGCCGTGCCGGCGGCCGCCGTCGCCGGCGGCCCGTCGCTCGCGCAGGTCCTCCGCATGCCGAGCCGGGAGGCCTGACCCGTGGACCCGGCAACCATCGGCGGTGTCGCCGTCGCCTTCGTCGCGATCATCGGCTCGATGATCCTCGAGGGCGGCAACCCGGCCGCCCTCATCGCCCCTGCTGCCCTGCTGCTCATCTTCGTCGGGTCGCTGTGCGCCGCGCTCGCCTCGACGACGGTCCCGAGCATGATGGGCTCCTTCAAGTGGCTCATCTACGCCATGACGGCGAAGAAGCCCGACTTCGAGGGCGTCATCGAGCCCCTCGTGAAGATGGCCGAGCGCGCCCGCCGCGAGGGCCTCCTCGCGCTGGAGTCGGAGATGGAGAAGGTCGAGGACCCCTTCATGCGCAAGGGGCTCCAGATGGCCGTCGACGGCACCGACCCGGACGACCTCTACGACATCCTCTCCGCCGAGGTGAAGGCGAAGAAGGGCTCCGCGAAGTCCGCGGCCGCCTTCTGGACCGACTGCGGCGGCTACGCCCCGACCGTCGGCATCATCGGCACGGTCATGGGTCTCATCCACGTGCTCGAGAACCTCTCCGAGCCGGACAAGCTCGGCCACCTCATCGCCGCGGCCTTCCTCGCGACCCTGTGGGGCATCCTCTCCGCCAACATCATGTTCCTGCCGTTCGGCAAGCGGATCGTCAAGGTCGGCGAGAACGACGCCGCCCGGATGGAGCTCGTCATCGACGGCGTCCTCGCGATCCAGGCCGGCTCGAACCCGCGCGTCGTCGCGACCAAGCTGCGCTCGAAGATGCCGCAGACGCTGCCGACCGCCGTGCCGGACGCGGCGTGATCGTCATGACCGGCAGATCTCCCGGGCTCTGGAGCGGACCATGAGCGGCGGCGGCGGGCACGGCGGCGGCGGGAAGCGCCGCGGCCACGAGGAGGAGCACGAGGAGCACGAGAACCACGAGCGCTGGCTCGTCTCGTACGCCGACATGATGACCCTGCTCATGGTGCTCTTCATCGTCATGTTCGCCATCAGCCAGGTCGACCAGAAGAAGTTCATGGCCCTGAAGACCGGTCTGTCGGCCGGCTTCGGCGCACCGGTCGCCATGCTCAACGGGGCGGACGCGATGCTCAGCGTCGGCGGCTCCGTCGCGCCGGACAGCGTCAACCTCTCCGGCAGCGCCGGCGGGCCGAAGGCGCCCGAGATCGCGACGACCTCGGTGAACCCCGAGGCCGTCGCGGAGCTGCAGAAGGCGACCGAGAAGGCCGCGGTCGCCAAGGAGGTCGGCAAGCTCAAGAAGGCCCAGGAGGAGCTCGAGAAGGCGCTGGAGAAGGCGGGGCTCAAGGACGCCGCGAACTTCCGCTTCGACGAGCGCGGGCTCGTCGTGACGATCGCGACGGACAAGGTCCTGTTCATCAGCGGGGACGCGACGCTCTCGCCGGAGGGCCGCAGGATCCTCGCGACGATCGCCCCGACGCTGAAGTCGCTGCCGAACCGGCTGTCCGTCGACGGCCACACGAACTCGATCCCGATCAGCACGGCCCGCTTCCCGTCGAACTGGGAGCTCTCGACCGACCGGGCCACCGGCGTCCTGCGCTTCCTCGCGAGCAGCCAGGGCATCCCGGCGGACCGGATGTACGCCACCGGGTTCGCCGACACCAAGCCGCTCGTCAAGAAGTCCGACCCGCGAGCCGACGTCCGCAACCGCCGGGTGGAGATCGTCGTCCTCGCGGCGCTCGACAACGCCGCCGGCCGCGCGGTCGCCGCCCTCGGCAACTCGCCCGGGGCGACGGCGCCCGAGACGTCGGGGACGGCGTCCGGCACGTCACCGGGGACGGCAGAGGCCGACACGTCCGGCAGCACCGCCACCGAGACCGGTGCGCACTGACCCCGACCACGACGCCGCCCATCCGTAGACATCCGTAGACATCCGTAGCCAGCCGCACGACGACGCACCGAGGAGGACACCGTGGCCGCGAAGACCGAAGACGCGGAGACCAAGGAGGAGGAGAAGGAGGCGAAGGCCGGGGGCGGCAAGCTGAAGCTCATCCTCATGGTCCTGCCCATGCTCCTGCTCGTCCTGGCGCTGGTGTACTTCCTCGTCCTCAAGAAGACGCCGACCCCCGAGGAGGTGGCCGCGGCCGCCGAGGAGGCCGCCAAGCCCATCCCGGGCGTCGTCGTCCCGCTGGAGAACATCACGATCAACCTCGAGGGCGCGCACTTCCTCCAGCTCGGCATGACCCTCCAGGCGACCGCCGAGGTCGCCGAGGCACCGTCCGGGGCGAAGGCGCTCGACGCGGCGATCTCGCTCTACAGCGGCATGGCCATCGACGAGATCGCCGACGCCAAGGGCCGGGACAAGACGAAGAAGGAACTCGTCGAGAAGGTCTCCGAGCTCTACGAGGGCGAGATCTACGACATCTACTTCACGTCGTTCGTCTACCAGTAGGCCGCCCCTGTGCTCACGCAGCGTGCAGACGCCTGGTCCGTGCGGGCGAGCCGCGCCCGGCCGCGGCCCCGCACGGCTCAAGGAAGGACCCCACGGGTCCGAAGTGAAACCACGTGGGGTCCTCCGATCAGGCGACAGCGGTGACACGCCGCCGGCGCGGCGAAGCACGGACGTACGACTTCCGTCGTCCGGTCCGGCTCGCCCGCGAGCACTCGCACATGCTCCGGGTCGCCATGCAGACCTGGAGCCGGCAGGCGACGACCCTGCTCACGACGAGCCTGCGGGTGGTGTGCCAGCTGAGCAACGCACAGATCGAGGAGCTCAGCTACGACGAGTTCCTCACCGGGATGCCGGACCAGAGCGTCTGCGCCGTCGTCACCCTCGACCCGCTGCCGGGCAAGGCCCTCATCAGCCTCGACCTGCCCGCGGTGCTCACGATGATCGACCACCAGCTCGGCGGCCCGGGCGGCCCCGACCAGCCGGACCGCCCGCTCACCGACATCGAGCAGTCGATCACCAAGACGCTGCTCACCCGGCTGCTCCGCGAGCTGACGTACGCCTTCGAGACGATCGCCCACGTCGAGCCGCACCTCATCGCCATCGAGTCCGACGCGCGGTTCGTCCAGGCCGCGCTCCCGACGGACCCCGTCGTCGTCGCCCGCCTGGACCTCGTCATCGGTCAGCTCGAGAGCAGCGTGGAGTTCTGCATGCCGTTCGCGATGCTCGCGCCCTCCCTGGAGGCCATGACCCGCTCGCAGGAGAGCGGCGACAAGACACGTGTCCGGGCCGAGGCGGCCCTGCGCACGCAGCAGCGGCTCTCGGACGTCCAGGTGGACGTCCGGGTGCGCTTCGAGCCGGTCCGCCTGCCGAGCGAGCAGGTCGGCCGGATCGCCGTCGGCGACGTCATCGCGCTGCACCACCCCGCGACCCGGCCGCTGTCCGTCACCTCGGCGGCGACCGAGTTCGCCCGCGCCGTCCCGGGGGCCTCCGGGCGCAAGCTCGCCGTGCTCATCACCGACGCCCTCGCGGAGACACCGTGAGCACGCCGGTCGCCTCGCTCCTGCGCACGCACCACGTGAAGGACATGACATGACGTTCTCCGCCTCACCACTCGTCCCCGACCAGCGGCAGCCGGTCGACGACGCGTGGAAGCCGGCCGCCCAGCTCGTGCTGTCGGCGGTCGCCGAGGCGTCGGCGCAGGTCCCCAGCGCGGAGCCGCTCGTCCCCGACGCACCGGTCGCCGACGCGTCCGCCGTGACGATGCCCGACCCCGCGGGTGCCGCCGTCACGGCCGTCCTCGGCGGCGGGCTCGACGGGACGCTGCTCGTCGTCGTCGGTGCCGAGCTCGTCGAGGCCCTCCAGGGGACGCCGTTCGGCGACCTCGAGCCCGCGCAGGCGCTCCGGCCCGCCCTCGAGGCGCTCGCCACCGCGCTCGGTGGGCAGCTGGAGAGCACGCCGACCGCCGTCGACGTCGCGGACTGCCTCGAGGTCGTCACCGCCGGGCCGATCACCGTCCTCGTTCCGCTGCTCGGCGGTGAGACGGTGCACGCGCTCGTCGCCGTCCGGCTCGACGGACTGCCCGGCGCGGTCGCGCCGGCCGCCTCCGCCGCGGGCGGCCCGACCGCCGGCCAGGCCGCGCGGAGCTGGGGCATCGACATGCTCCGCGACGTCGAGATGGAGGTCACCTGCGAGCTCGGCCGCACGAAGATGACCGTCCGCCAGCTGCTCGCGCTCTCCCCCGGCGACGTCGTCGAGCTCGACCGGCTCGCCGGTGCCCCCGCCGACCTGCTCGTCAACGGCACCCTGCTGGCCCGCGGCGAGGTCGTCGTCGTCGACGAGTCGTTCGGCCTGCGCATCACCGAGATCGTCACCAAGGACGCGACATGACGGGACGCGACACGACCGCGTCCCGCCGGGCAGCCAGGACGGCGCCCCGGACCCCGGCCAGGACGGCACTGCCTGCGAGGGGCCCGGAGTGAGCGGCGACGGCGCGGCGACGATCCTGCGGGTGGTCGCCTCGCTCGTCGTGGTCCTCGTCCTCGCCCTCATCGCCGCCCGGCTCGCGAAGCGCGCCGGCGTGCGCGGCGAGGGGGCCGGCCTGCGCGTCGTCGACCGGGTCGGGCTGACCCGGGAGACCGCCGTGGCCGTCGTCGAGGTCGGGGGGCGGGTCCTCGTGCTCGGCACCGGCGCCCACGGGGTCAGCCTGCTCGCCGAGCTCGACCCGGCCGAGGTCGCCCTCGCCCGCCGGGAGAAGCGCGCCCCGGAACCCGGCCGGGTCACCGTGACCCGGCCGACGCGCGCCA
>NZ_MWLN01000036.1 GCF_002198655.1 Kineosporia sp. A_224 | reverse complement strand
CGACGAGCCTCCAGCGAGTACGCCATCGACAACACCCCACATCAGAAGGCGTTGCACTCACCGATTGAGGCCAAGCGTGTTTTGGGGTACGTATCGCTCCAGAGGACGGCGGTGGTGGGGCTGACGATCCTGCGCCGCGCCGATCGTCATCGGTACGAGGTCGCCGGACGGCGACCCCGTGACCCGAGGAGGCACCATGCGCTACACCCTGCTGCTGCACTACCCCGAGCCCGGCGAGGGCGAGATCCCGGCCGAGACGATCCGGGAGGTGCAGGAGGCGTTCGGCCGGTACGGGCGGGCGCTCCAGGACGCCGGCGTCCTCGTCGCCGCCGAGGTCCTCGCCCAGGGGGCCGCCACGACGACGGTGACGCTGCGCTCGGGCGCCCTGCAGGTGCAGGACGGTCCGTTCGCGGAGACGAAGGAGGCCCTCGCGGGCGTCTTCGTCCTCGACGTCCCGCACCTGGACGCCGCGCTCGGCTGGGCGGAGAAGTGCCCGGCCGCCCAGTTCGGCGTCATCGAGGTCCGCCCGGTCGCCACGTCGTTCGTCGACGGGGCCTGGACGGCGTGACCCACCCGGACGACCCGTCCCGGGCCGTCGCCGAGGCGGCGGCCCGGGACGGGTACGGCCGGCTGCTGGCCCTGCTCGCCGCGCAGTCGGGCGACCTCGTGAGCGCCGAGGACGCCCTGGCGGACGCCTTCGAGCGCGCGCTGCGGACGTGGCCGGCGGACGGGACGCCGGGCAACCCGGCCGGCTGGCTGCTCACCGTGGCGCGCAACCGGCTGCGCGACCGGTGGCGCTCGGCGGAGGTCCGGCGGACCGAGCCGCTCGACCCGGTCGCGCACGCACCGGTGCACCTCGACGCGCTCGACGCGGTCGACCCGGACGCCGTGCCCGACAAGCGGCTCGAGCTCATGCTCGTGTGCGCGCACCCGGCGATCGCCGCCCCGGCGCGCACCCCGCTCATGCTCAGCACCGTGCTCGGGTTCACCGCGGAGCAGATCGCCCGGGCCTGGTCGGTCCCGACGGCGACGATGGCGACCCGGCTCGTCCGGGCCAAGCGGCGGGTCGCCGAGGCCGGCATCCCCTTCGTGCTCCCCGGCCGCGAGGACCTGCGGGCCCGGACGGCGGCGGTCCTCGAGGCGGTCTACGGCGCCTACGCCGTCGAGTGGTCGACGACCGGCCCGGAGCCGCGCGGGACGCCGTCCGAGGCCCTGCAGCTCGCCGAGGTGCTCGCCCGCCTGCTGCCGGACGACCCGGAGGTCCGCGGGCTGGCCGCCCTCGTCGCCCTGTCGTCCGCCCGGGCGGCGGCCCGGCTCGACGCCGACGGGCGCTTCGTGCCGCTCGACGAGCAGGACCCGGCCGGCTGGGACCACGACCTCGTGGAGCGCGGCCGGGCCCACCTGCGCGCCGCCCACGGGCACCGGGTGCTCGGCCGCTTCCAGCTGGAGGCGGCGATCCAGGCCGTGCACTGCGCCCGCACCGGGCCGGGCGGGGCCGACCCGCGCACGCTGCGCGACCTGCACGAGGCGCTGCACGCGGTCGCGCCCTCGCTCGGCAGCGCGACGGCCCTCGCCGTCGTCACCGCCGGGACCGACGGCCCGGCCCGGGGCCTGGCGCTCCTCGACACGCTGCTCGAGCCGCACGGTGCCGCCGCCCGGCGGTTCCAGCCCGCGTGGGCGGCCCGGGCGCACCTGCTCGCCGGGCTGGGCCGGGACCGCGAGGCGGCGGCCGCCTACGACGAGGCGGTCGCGCTCACCCACGACGCACCGCAGCGCGCCCACCTCGCTCGGCGGCGGGACGGCCTGACGACCTGACGACCTGACGCGGTCGCCTCCGTGCGGGGCTCAGCCCCGCTCGTGCACCGACCGGGCGAGGGACGCCGCCCGAACGCTCGTCATGAGGTCCTCGAGGAGCACCGGCTGCCCGACGCCGTCCGCGAGCGGCAGGCGCCAGTTCGGGTACTCGCGGCTCGTGCCCGGCTGGTTCATCGCCCGGCGGTCGCCGGCGGCGTCCGCGAGCGCGACGCCGAGCAGCCGGGCCGGCGTCCACGTGATGAACCGGTGCAGCGCCTCGACCCGCTCCCGCTCGGTGGACCGCTCCCCGAGGAGCCCCAGCTCGGTGAGCTGGCGCAGGACGGCGAGCCGGTCCGCCTCGTCGACGGCGATCTCCTCCTCGATCGACCGGGTGAGCAGCCCGAGCCGCTGGCGCAGCTCGATGTGCTCGCCCGCGAGGTAGCCGGCGGTCGGCGGCAGGTCGTGCGTCGTGACGGTCGCCAGGCACAGCTCGCGCCATGCCTGCGGTGCGAGCGGGCGGCCGGTGTGGTCCTTCTCGAACCACAGGATCGAGGTGCCGAGGATGCCGCGCTCGCGCAGGTAGTCGCGGGCCCACGGCTCGACGGTGCCGAGGTCCTCGCCGACGACGACGGCGCCGGCGCGGTGCGCCTCGAGGGCGAGGATGCCGACGAGCGCCTCGTGGTCGTAGCGGACGTACGTACCCTCGTCGGGACCGGCGCCGCGGGGCACCCACCACAGCCGGAAGAGGCCGATGATGTGGTCGACCCGCAGGCCGCCGGCGTGCCTCAGGATGGTCCGGAGCATGTCGCGGTACGGCGCGTACCCGAGGTCGGCGAGCCGGTCCGGCCGCCACGGCGGCTGGCTCCAGTCCTGGCCCTGCTGGTTGAAGGCGTCCGGCGGGGCGCCCACGGTCACGTCGGTCGCGAGGACGTCGCTCAGCGCCCAGGTGTCCGCGCCGTCCGGGTGCACGCCGACCGCGAGGTCGTGCATGATCCCCAGCGGCATCCCGGCGTTCTTCGCGGTCCGCTGCGCCGCGGCGAGCTGCTCGTCGAGGCACCACTGCAGCCACATGTGGAACTCGACCCGGTCGGCGAGCTCCTCGCGGATCTGCGCGACCGACTGCGAGCGCGGGTCCCGGGCGTGCGACGGCCAGCCGGCCGCGGGCAGGCCGTACCGCTCCGCGAGCGCGCACCAGGTCGCGTAGTCGACGAGGCCCTGGCCCTCGCGGACGCAGAACGCCTCGAACTGGCGCTGCCGGGCCGCCGAGCGCGGCTGCGCGAAGACCGTCTCGAGCGCGTTCTTCTTCGCCTCCCAGACCCGGTCGCGGTCGAGCTCGCCCGGGGCGTCGTTGAGCGCCCACAGCTCCTCGGCCTGCCACTCGACGATCGCGCGGTCCGTCGAGGGCATGTACGCGACCTCGCGGACGTCCTCGACGCGCAGGTAGATCGGGTTGACGAAGCGCCGGGTCGTCGGCAGGTACGGCGACGGCTCCATCGGCGCGATCGGCTCGGCCGCGTGCATCGGGTTCACCAGGACGAACCCGGCGCCGTGCTCGCGGGCGCTCCAGTCGGCGATCTCCGCGAGGTCGGCGAGGTCGCCCGTCCCCCAGGACTGCTTGGACCGCACCGAGTACAGCTGGGTCATGAAGCCCCAGGCCCGCCGCTGGGCGACCTGCTCGGGCAGCTCGAGCCGGGCCGGGGTGACGACGAGCGGGCAGGCGGACAGGCCGCCGGAGTGCCGGGCGTAGAGGGTGTGCCAGCCGAGCGGCAGGTCCGCCGGCACGAGGAAGCTGGCCTGGCCGACGAGCCGGCCGGTAACGACGCGCGGCTCGACCCAGCGGTCCTCCTGGCCGAGCGGACGGCGCTCGCCGTCCTCGGTCTCGACCCAGACCTCGACGGGCTGGCCGTGGTCGACGTGGACCGGCACCCGCGGGGTCTGGCCGGCCCGGGTGACGACGACGTTCGGCAGGGTGCGGCGCCAGGAGCGGTCCCGGGCCTCGCCGAGGGCGAAGGTGATCTCGTCCTCGGACCGGGCGACGACGCCGAGCGCGTCGAGGACGGCGAGGATCGTCCGGCGCGGGACGACGGTGTGCCGGCCCTGCCAGTCCCAGAACTCGGTGGCGACGCCGTAGACGTGCGCGAGCTCGACGAGGTGCTGCGAGAGCTCCTCCGGCGCGGCCTCGGCGAACATCGGCGCGGGCTCGGGCTCCGCGGCGGGCCCGGGCTCTACGGCGGCCTCGGGCTCCACGGCAGCGTCGGGCTCCGCGGCGGGCTCGGGCTCGGCGACGGCCTCGGGCTCCGCAGCGGGCTCGTCCTCGGACTCGACGACCGCCTCGGGCTCGGCAGCCGGCTCGGCAGCCGGCTCGGCAGCGGCCGCAGGCTCGCGCTCGGCACCGCCCGCGTCGTCCTCGGCCTCGTCGTCCGCGGCCGCCCCGTCGGCCACGGGCTCCTCGACGTCCTGCACCCCGGCCTCGGGGTGCGCACCGTTCACCCCGGTGCCCGCGGGACCATCGTGCTCCGGGCCGTGCTCCGGCAGCGGGCCCGGCTCGACGTTCGGCCGGAACAGGTCGACCGCCGCAGGGCCGGCGAGCGGCACCTGCGGATCGGGACTCGTGCGGGGCTTGTCGGTCACGTCTCGGCTTTCGGTCGGCTGTGCTGGCGGTGCTCGGCGCGGGCGAACCCGGCGCGCGCCGTCCGGAATCCCCCTCCGGCGCCGTCAGGCCCGCCGTGAATCCTGCCAGACCGCGCGACCGCGTCCGTGTGCGGACCAGCATCCGGCGCCCGGCCGACGCCGGACGCGCGCCGCAGGCGCGGCCCGGAGCACAGGCTCTAGGCTCCGCGCATGCCCGACGCCCCCGCGCAGTACCCCGCCGCCGAACGGCTGGACCTCGTCGAGGACCTCCACGGCCACCAGCTCGCCGACCCGTACCGCTGGCTCGAGGACACCGCCGACCCGCGGACCGTCGACTGGTCGGCGGCGCAGGACGACCTGTTCGCCGGTGCCGCCGCGACCTGGCCCGGCCGGGACGCCGTCGCCCGCCGGCTGCGCGACCTCCTCGGCGCCGGCGTCGTCGGGGTGCCGATCTGGCGCGGCGAGCGCTGCTTCTTCGTGCGGCGCGAGGGCAGCCAGGAGCACGGCGTCCTCGTGACCTCGGTGCCCGCCGACCCGGCGGCCGGTCCGGACGCCCCGCGCACCGAGCGCGTCCTCGTCGACCCGATGGCGCTGGACCCCACCGGCCTGACGACGCTCGACGCCTGGCAGCCGGACCTCGACGGGCGGCTGCTCGCCTACCAGGTCTCCGAGGGCGGCACCGAGGAGAGCACCCTGCGGGTCATGGACGTCGCGACCGGTGACGTCGTCGACGGGCCGATCGACCGGGCCCGGTACTCCCCCGTGGCATGGCTGCCCGGCGGCGGGGCCTACTACTACGTGCGCCGGCTCGACCCGGCGACGCTGCCCGCCGACGAGCACCAGTACCACCGCAGGGTCTGGCTGCACCGGGTCGGCACCGACCCCGCGACCGACGTCGAGATCTTCGGCGCGGGCCAGGACCTGCGCAGCTACTACGGGGTCTCGGTCTCGCGCAGCGGCCGCTGGCTCACGGTGTCCGCGGCGACCGGGACGGCACCCCGCAACGACGTCTGGATCGCCCCGCTCACCGCGGACGCGACCGACCCGGACCGGCGCCCGGGCGGTCCGGCGGCCGAGGTGGACCGGGAGCGCGCCGAACGACCGGCGCTGTCCCCGGTGGCCGTCGGTCTCGACGCCCGGGTCGGGCTGTGGGTCGGGCGGGACGGGCGGCTCTACGTCGCGACCGACCTCGACGCGCCGCGCGGCCGGCTCGCGGTGACGTCCCCGCTCACCCCGACCCCGGACACCTGGGTCGACCTCCTCCCCCAGGACGACGAGGCCGTCCTCGAGGACTTCGGTGTCCTCGACGGCCCGGAGCTCGACGCCCCGATGCTCGTCGCCGCGTGGACCCGGCACGCCGTGAGCGAGGTGACCGTCCACGACCTCGTCACCGGTGCCCGGCTCGAGGGCGACCGCGGCCGGGTCGCCCTGCCCGGCCTCGGCTCCGTCGGTGGCATCGTCACCCGCCCCGAGGGCGGCCACGAGGCGTGGTTCTCCTACACCGACCACACGACGGTGCCGCACGTGCACCGGCTCGACGGCCGGGACGGCTCGGTCGGGGTCTGGTCCCGGCCGCCGGGCACGGTCGAGGTGCCGGACGTCGTCACGCGGCAGGTCGCGTACACCTCTGCCGACGGGACGACGGTGCGGATGTTCGTCATGACCCGCGCCGACGCCGTCGGGCCGGACGGCGCCCCGACCGGCCCGCGGCCGACGATCCTCTACGGCTACGGCGGCTTCGGCGTCCCGCTGACGCCGGGCTACTCGGCGTCGATCCTCGCGTGGGTCGAGGCCGGCGGGGTCTACGCCGTCGCGAACCTGCGCGGCGGGGCCGAGGAGGGCGAGCAGTGGCACCGCGACGGCATGCTCGGCGCCAAGCAGAACGTCTTCGACGACTTCCACGCGGCGGGCGAGCGGCTGCTCGCCGACGGCTGGACGACGCGCGACCAGCTCGCGGTGAGCGGCGGCTCGAACGGCGGCCTGCTCGTCGGGGCGGCGTGCGTCCAGCGGCCCGACCTGTTCCGGGCCGTCGTCTGCTCCGCACCCCTGCTCGACATGGTCCGGTACGAGCTCTTCGGGCTCGGCGCGACGTGGAACGTCGAGTACGGGACCGCGGCCGACGCCGAGCAGCTCGGCTGGCTCCTCGGCTACTCGCCCTACCACCACGTGCGCCCGGGGACGGCCTACCCCGCGGTGCTCTTCACGGTCTTCGACGGCGACACCCGCGTCGACCCGCTGCACGCCCGCAAGATGTGCGCGGCGCTCCAGCACGCGACGACGTCCGGGCTGCCGGTGCTCCTGCGCCGGGAGAAGGACGTCGGCCACGGCGCCCGCGCCGTCTCCCGCAGTGTCGACCTGTCCGCCGACACGATGACCTTCACCGCGGCGATGACCGGCCTGCCGCTCGGGTGACGCGGGCCGCCGACAGGATGTGAAGCATTCGCTTGTCATTCTGTTCGGGCCCGAACGTCGGCTCTCTGCTCACGGACGGTCACGCAGCGAGACGAAACCCCACCTGAAAACCCTTACATGACGACTCGGATGACGTCAGTGTCATGCGATCAGCGGATACCCAATACGTCACGTGACGTTGACGCTTTCCCTGGGGCCGCGACATGTTTCAGGGGCAGGTCGTGAGCCCCACCGAAGGGGCGCACCAATGACCAAGATTCTCGTCATCGACGACGAACCGGGGATCCTCCGGTTCATCCGCAGGGCACTGGAGTCCGAGGGCTACTCCGTGCTCACCGCGGCGGACGGCGCAGAGGGGCTGCGACTGGCCGCCGAGCACAGCCCGGCACTCGTCATCCTCGACCTCGTCATGCCCGGGCTCTCCGGGACGGCGGTCCTCGCGGCACTGCTCGCGGACCGCCGGGACACCAAGGTGCTCGTGCTCTCCGCGGTCGGCGACGTCCAGGCGCGGGTGCGCTGCCTCGATGCCGGCGCGGTCGACTTCCTCCCGAAGCCGTTCGCCGTCGCCGAGCTGCTGGCCCGGGTCCGCTCCCGGCTCCGGGAGATCGCGGCGGCCCACGCGCGGCCCGACGACGAGCTGCAGTTCGCGGGCATCCGGCTCGACCTGCGCACGCGCCGGCTCGTCACCGGCGACCGCCACGTGGAGCTCTCGCAGCGCGAGTTCGCGCTCATGCAGCACCTCATGCGCAACGCGGGTGCGGTCTGCACCCGGGCCGAGCTGCTCTCCGAGGTCTGGGGCTACGCCTTCGACCCGGGCAGCAACGTCGTCGACGTCACCGTGGCCCGGCTGCGCTCGAAGCTGCAGGACCTGCGCATCGAGACGGTCCGCAACGTCGGCTACGCGCTCCAGCAGGCCTGAGTGGGCCCGGGAACCACCGGCGCGACCCTCCCACCGGCCGCGCCTGCGGACGACGACCCGCGCCGGCGGCTCGACGCCGTCGACGTCGTGTGGGTCGTCTTCGTCCTCGTCATGCTCGCGCAGATGTGGAACGACCTGCACAACCTCACCTGGCCGTACCACCTCATCTGGGTCTCGCTCGGGCTGCTCTACGGCTTCCGGATGTGGCCGCCGCGCGTCTTCGCCCCGCTCATCGGGCTGCTCGCGGTCCTCACGTCGGCGAACTTCCTCGTCGCGTACGTCCGCGGGTACACCTCGCTCGACGAGCTCACCGAGATCCCGCTCATGCCGCTGCTCGTCGGCATCGGGGCGATGCACGCCTGGCGGCGCAGCCAGATGCAGCGCCGGGTCGAGGAGCTCGCCGCGCTGGAGTCCTCCCGGCTCGACCGGCAGCGCGAGTTCCTCCGGGACAGCTCGCACGCCATCCGCACGCCCGTCACCATCGCCCGCGGCCACGTCGACCTCCTGCGGATGACGACGACCGACGCCGAGGCCCAGGAGGACCTCGACGTCGTCCTCCACCAGCTCGACCGGCTGAGCCACCTCGCGGGCCGGCTGCTGTCCATCGAGCAGCTCCAGACGACGCAGATGCTCGACCGGGTGCCGATCGAGGTCGGCGGCTTCCTCGACGCGGTCGGCCGGCGCTGGTCGGTCTCGGCCGCCCGGACCTGGGTCGTCGACGCCCCGCCGGTCGGCGTGGTCCGGGCCGACGGGCACCGGCTCGAGGAGGCCGTCGACGCGCTCGTCGAGAACGCGCTGCGGTTCACGACCGGCGGCGGCCTGGTCCGGCTGAGCTGCGGGCGGGACGGCGACACCGTCGTCGTCGAGGTCGCCGACGACGGACCCGGGATCCCCGAGGCCGACCGGGAGGCCGTCTTCGACCGGTTCTTCCACCGGCACCCGCAGGGCGAGGAGCCGGGCACCGGGCTGGGCCTCGCGCTCGTCGCCGCCGTCGCCGCGGCGCACGGCGGGGCGGCGACCGCCGGGGCCGCGCCGGAGGGCGGTGCGCTGCTGTCGCTGCGCATCCCGCTGGCCGCCACGCAGGCCGGCACCGCGCCGTCCGCCCCGCAGCAGACCGCCCCGCAGCAGACCGTGACGGAGCCGACCGTTGCAGCCACCGGCGTCACGCAGGGCGCGGGGGTGCGCGGCGCACCGTGACGGGGCGCCGAACCTGTTAACCACAGCCCTGTCGCCGGGTCTCGCGCAACGGTCGTCCGTGGTGCACTCTGAAGAGGTCACGACCGCGCCGAGAGGCGGAACGGACCCGCTCCGCGGACGAGCCGTACGGCCGTGACGATCCGGCTGAGCCGGCACTGCGCCCCCAGTGCCGGCGGAACCCCGC
This sequence comes from Kineosporia sp. A_224, assembly GCF_002198655.1. Taxonomy (GTDB): domain Bacteria; phylum Actinomycetota; class Actinomycetes; order Actinomycetales; family Kineosporiaceae; genus R-H-3. The sequence continues at coordinate 33,050 of NZ_MWLN01000036.1, read as the reverse complement.
CGGACCGTGACGGCCTCGACGCCGTCAGGCGTCCCGGGCGGACTCGCCCCCTCCGCCCGGGACGCCGCGCAGGTCCGCCGGCACGCCGGTTCTCGGTAGCCTCGACAGGTCCGGTCCCCCGTCCCGAGAGGTCCCCGAGTGCTTGCGGCCGCTACGCCGTCCCCCGGCCCGACGCCGAGCCCCAGCTTCACCAGCCCCCTGACCGAGGCCGCCCAGCGGTGCGACCAGGGCTCGCTCATCTGCTCGTCGTTCCAGGACTGGTTCGGCAGCGTCAGGGCCGGTGTGTGGGCGCAGACGCTGCTCGGCACCCCGCTGCGGATCCTCACGATCGTCGTCCTCGGCCTCGTCCTGCGGTACGTCCTGCACCGGCTCATCGGGCGGGTCGCCGAGCGGATCGTCACCGGGAGCGCGGGGCTCGGACGGCTCGACGGGAGGCTGTCGACGGCGTCGGCGATCCTGTCCGGCGGGCCGGCGTCCTCCGCCCGCCGCGAGCAGCGGGCCCGGACCACGGCCTCGGTCCTCAAGAGCCTGACGACGGGCGTCGTCATGACCGTCGTCCTGCTCATGGTGCTGCAGACCCTGGGCATCCCGATCGGCCCGATCCTCGCGAGCGCCGGCATCCTCGGGGTCGCCGTGGGGTTCGGCTCGCAGGCGCTCGTCAAGGACTTCCTCTCCGGGATCTTCATGATCGTCGAGGACCAGTACGGCGTCGGTGACGTCGTCGACCTCGGCGAGGCGTCCGGGGTCGTCGAGGCGGTCGGGCTGCGGGTGACCCGGCTGCGGGACACCGACGGCGCGGTCTGGTACGTCCGCAACGGCGAGGTGCTCCGGGTCGGCAACCGGTCGCAGGGCTGGGCCCGGGCCGTGCTCGACGTCGGCATCGCCTACGGCGAGGACGTCGACCGCGCGTCCGAGGTGCTCCTCGACGTCGCGCACGGCCTCCAGCGGGACCCGGCGTTCGCCGCGCTCGTCCTCGAGGACCCCGAGGTCACGGGCGTCGAGTCGGTGTCGGCCGAGGGTGTCGTCGTCCGGCTGCTCGTGAAGACCGCCCCGATGGAGCAGTGGGGCGTCGCCCGCGAGCTGCGGCGGCGGATCAAGCTGAGGTTCGACACCGAGGGCATCCGGGCGGCGTACGGGCCTGGCGCCGTCGTCGTCCACGAGGCGGCCGAGCCCAAGGAGTGAGGGCGGGCAACCCTTAGCGCCGGTGACCGCGTCATCCCGGGCAGGGCATCCGCCCCGACCGGCGACCGGAGGACGACGTGACCGACCGCAGCGGCTTCGACGCCTTCGTGGCGGCGCGCTCGCACCGGCTGCTGCGCACGTGCTACCTGCTCACCCGCAACTGGGCGAGCGCGGAGGACCTGCTGCAGACGGCCCTCGCCAAGGCCTGGTTCGCCTGGGGCCGGATCGAGGGCGATCCGGAGCCCTACGTCCGGGCGGTCGTCGCGAACACCTACACGTCGTGGTGGCGCCGGCGCTGGACGCACGAGGAGCCGACGGACGCCGTCCATGCGCCCGACGACGGCGGCCGCGGGGCCGTCGGCGCGGCGCCCGCGCTGTTCGCCGACGCCGCCGCGCGGCGGGACGCGACCGCCGACGTCGACGAGCGCGACCTGCTCTGGTCGGCCCTCGGCCGGCTGCCCCGCCGGCAGCGCGCCGTCGTCGTCCTGCGCTTCTACGAAGACCTCACCGAGGCCCAGACGGCCGCCGCCCTCGGCGTCGCCGTCGGCACGGTGAAGAGCCAGACGAGCAAGGCGCTCGCCGCCATGCGCGTCGACCCGGCCCTCGCCCGCACCACCGACACGACGGAGGTCGTGCGATGAGCCCCACGACCGACGACCTGCGGCGGCTGCTCGACGAGCGGGCCTCGACGCCGCTGCCCGACGACCTGGACCCGCTGCGGGCCGCGACCGGTCCCCGGCTCGCCGGCGTCCACGAGCGCGTCCGGCGGGCCCGCCGGCGCCGGGCCGCGGGCGTCGCCGCGACGGCGGCCGCGGCACTGGCCGTCACGGCGCTCGCCGTGCCCGCGGTGCTGCGGCCGACCACGACGACCGACCGGACGCTGCCCGCGGCGACGACCGTCCCGGGGACGCTCGACGCCGACGGGCTGCCGCCGACGAGCGACCCGTGGGGGCGGCCGCTGCGGGCTGCGACGACCGTGGACGCCGCCGGACCGCGCGAGCAGTCGGTGCGGATCCTCCCGACCGCGGCCGGGGACGCCGGCTTCAGCGTGCTCGTGCACTGCACGGGCGGGGCGGGCGCGCACGTCGCGTGGATCGTCGGCGACAAGGTCGCCGGGACGGTCCCGTGCGGCGCCGACCGCGGTGCCACGTTCTCGACCCGCACGGTCCCGCAGTGGCGCGCCTTCGGCGTCACGCCCGACCGGCCGGTCGTGGTCCGCCTGCGCATCGTCGGCGCACCGGTTGTCACCGGGGCACCGGCCGCGACCGCGACGGGGCCGGTCGCCCCGTCGAACGCGCTCGTCGCCGTCTACGCCGACGACGCCGGGACCACCCCGCCCGGGACCGACCCGGCCACCGACCCGGTCGCCGGCACGCCCGCCGACCCGCCCGTCCTGCTCGACCCCGTGCGGGACGTGTACGGAGCCACGAGCAGCCTCCTGGGGGCCGTGTCCCTCGCCGCCGGGAACGGGCCGGCCCTCCGGGTGTTCCGGGTCCGCCCGCAGACGCTCGACGGGATGGTCCTCGCCGTCGGCTGCCGCGAGCGCCCGGACGCGCTGCGCGGGCGCGCCCTGCGCCTCTCGGTGGACGCCAGGGCCTTCGCCGACCTCGGCTGCGAGAACTCCGACGGGACGTCTCCCGCGACGTGGCCCGACGGCGACGCCGGCCGCCGGTGGCGCGGCTACGACGTGCCCGAGGACACCCTGGTCACGGTCGTCGTGAGCCTCCCGTCGAGGCCCGGATCCCCGTCGGCCGGGCGGGTCGAGGAGAGCGTCCCGGACGTCGTCGACGTCGGTGTCTACGGCACGGCGCCGCCGGCCGTCGAACCGCCGGGGGCCCGGGCGGCTGCGCTCGCGCTGCTGCAGGACCCACCTGCCGAGCACGACGGCCACCCGCTGCTCGCGACGATGGATCTCACCGCCGCGACCCTGTCGCGCACCCGTCCCGCAGCCGGCCGGTACCGCGCCTTCGACGTCCACTACCAGTGCGTCGGCAGCTTCCGGGACCTCGTCGTCGTCCTGGAGCGCGACGCCCCGTCGAGCGTGCCGGACTCCCCCGCGACCAGCGAGACCGAGGTCACGTGCGGCGGCGAGGCCCCGCTGTGGACCACCCTCGAGGTCCGGGCGGAGTCCGGCCCGCTCACCGAGGGCACCACGCTCACCGCGTCGCTCGTCGGCCGGGTCACCGCAGCGAGCGCGATGCCGCCCTCGGTCGTCGTCCGGGTGGCGTTCTACGGCATCCCCTGACCCCCGGGGAGCCCGGGAACGATCACTCCGGGATGCGCCCTGACCACACCCCGTCGACACTCGACGCATGGCCCTGACGGACGACGACCACCCCGCCGGCACGGACGACGAGGCGCAGGTCTCGACCGAAGGGCTCTCCCCCGGCCGCGGCCGGATCGCGCTCGTCACCGGGGCGACCGGGTACATCGGCGGCCGGCTCGTGCCCGAGCTGCTCGCAGCGGGGTGGCGGGTGCGGGCGCTCGCACGCCGCCCGGAGGCGCTGGCGGACCGGCCCTGGTCAGACGACATCGAGGTGGTGCGCGGCGACGCGGGCGACCTCGCGGGCCTGCGGCGGGCGATGGACGGCGTCCACGTCGCCTACTACCTCGTGCACGCCCTCGGCACCGGCAGCCGTTTCGAGTCGACCGACCGGCGGACGGCGATCGTCTTCGGCCAGGCGGCCCGCGAGGCCAGGATCCGCCGGATCGTCTACCTCGGCGGCCTCTACCCCGAGGGCGAGGTGCTCTCCCGCCACCTCGACTCTCGCAAGGAGGTCGGCGAGATCCTCCTCGCCAGCGGCGTCCCGACGACGGTGCTACGGGCCGCGGTGATCCTCGGCTCCGGGTCGGCGTCCTTCGAGATGCTCCGCTACCTCACCGAGCGGCTGCCGGTGATGATCACGCCGCGCTGGGTGTTCAACCGGATCCAGCCGATCGCCATCCGCGACGTCCTGCGGTACCTCGTCGGCAGCGCGACGATGCCGGACGACGTCCACCGCTCCTTCGACATCGGCGGCCCGGACGTCCTCACGTACAAGGACATGATGGTCCGCTACGCCGCCGTCGCCGGGCTGCCGAAGCGGATCATCGTGCCGGTCAACGTGCTCACCCCGAACCTGTCGAGCCACTGGGTCGGCGTCGTCACCCCGGTGCCGAACAGCATCGCCCGCCCGCTCGTGGAGTCCCTCGTCCACGAGGTCGTCTGCAAGGAGCACGACATCGCCGCGTACGTGCCCGACCCGGCCGAGGGCCTCGTCGGGTTCGACCGCGCCGTCGGGCTCGCGCTGACCCGGATCGGCGAGGCGGACGTCGCGACCCGGTGGGCCTCGGCGTCCACCGTCGGCGCCCCGAGCGACCCGATGCCGAGCGACCCGGACTGGGCCGGCGGCAGCCTCTTCGTCGACGAGCGCAAGAGCGTCGTCGCGGCGTCGAAGGCCTCGCTCTGGGCGGTCGTCGAGGGCATCGGCGGCGAGAACGGCTGGTACTCCTGGGCTCTCGCGTGGCAGGTCCGCGGCGTCCTCGACCGGGTGTGGGGCGGCCCCGGCCTGCGCCGCGGCCGGCGCAGCCCGTTCGACCTGCGGGTCGGCGACGCCGTCGACTGGTGGCGCGTCGAGGACGTCCAGGACACCCGGCTGCTGCGGCTGCGCGCCGAGATGCGGCTGCCCGGCCTGGCCTGGCTCGACCTCGCCGTCGAGGAGGACGAGCAGGGCCGCACGGTCTTCAAGCAGACCGCGTACTTCCACCCGCGGGGGCTGCTCGGCCAGCTCTACTGGTGGTCGGTGACCCCGTTCCACGGCGTCGTCTTCGGCGGGATGCAGCGCAACATCGCGCGGGCCGCCGAGGAGTTCGAGCGGACCGGCTCGCCGCCGCGGTGGCAGCCGTCCAACCCGGTGCGCAAGGTCGCCGACGCGATCTCGGGGCCGGCCGACCGCTGACCCGGCGGCACGCCGTCCCCCGGGGTCCCGGGCCCCGGGCGGCGGCTGAGAGACTGGGCCCCGTGGAGCAGCAGAGCACGGGCACGCCCGAACCCGCCGGCGAGCAGGTCGTCCCCGGGACGGGCCGCGAAGGTCGCGCCGAGACGTTCTACGAGGCCGTCGGCGGCCACGACACCTTCGTGCGTCTCGTCGCGAAGTTCTACGAGGGCGTCGCCGCCGACCCGGTGCTGCGGGCGATGTACCCCGAGGAGGACCTCGGCCCCGCCGAGGACCGGCTCCGCGGCTTCCTCGAGCAGTACTGGGGCGGGCCGGGCACGTACAGCGAGGAGCGCGGGCACCCCCGGCTGCGGATGCGGCACGCGCCGTACGTCGTCGACACCGACGCCCGCGACCGCTGGCTCCTCCACATGCGCGCCGCCGTCACGGACCTGAGGCTCGCGCCGATGTACGAGTCGGTCCTGTGGGACTACCTCGAGCGCGCCGCGTGGAGCATGGTCAACGCCCCCGGCTGAGCGCCGTCCCCGCCGGTCGGGCCGGTCCGGCGTCAGGCCTCCGCGAGGACGACGACCTTGTCGTCCGCGGTGAACGTGAGCCGGGTGCCCTTGGCGGGGTTGACGATCGCCGCGAGCCCGTCCTCCTGGCCGTTGCGCCCGACGCTGCGGTACCCGATGGCGATCTCGCCGCGGCGCAGCGCCGCCTCGCACACGGTGCCGAAGGTGACCTCCCCCGGCGTCACGTAGTCCGTCACGGGGCGGACGTAGAGCTCGTGGCCCTGCTTGCTCATGAGCTCGTCGAGGACCGCGGCGAGGTGCGGGTTCTCGGCGATCTGGGACATGACGAGGGACACGAGCCGGTTGCTCACGATGAAGTCGTCGCGCTCGCCGGTGCTCGCGAGGTCCCGGTTGCGGGCGTCGAGGATCTCGCTGATGACCGGGACCGGCGCGTCCCGGGTGATGTCGCGCAGGTGGAGCAGCGCGACGATCGTCCGGGCGTCCGCCATGTCCTGCGAGCGGCCGTCGGTCTCGGACAGCACGATGACGTGGTCGAAGCCGCCGACGTCGAGCCCGTCGAGGACGCTGCGGTCGGTGACGTCCCCGGGGCGCAGGTCGAGCGTCGCGTGCGCGAGCTGCGGCGCCAGGCCCGCGAGGGCGACGTCCGGGCGGCCCTCGCCGACGACGACGATGGCGCTGCCGGGCGCCATGAACCCGTCGAGCTCGCGGAGGATGAGGTCCAGGCGGGGGCTCGCGCCGAGCACGAGGGTGCGCTCGGCCTCGGGCGCGCGCGGCGGCCCGACGACGGCGATCGCGGCCTCGTCGACGTCCGGCGTGCCGTCGAGGACGACCGTGTCGTCGTCCTCGCTGATGGCGACGACCTGGTCGCCGGCGGCGAAGGGACGGTCCAGGTCGGGCGGGAGCATGAGGGTGCCGTCCGCGGTGACGACGCCGAGCAGCGTCGAGGAGCCGTAGCGGTGGACGGCGTCCCGGAAGCGGACCCCCGCCAGGCGCGGCTCGGGCGTCACGTAGATCTCCGAGCCCGCGAAGTCGAGGAGCTCGCCGTAGACGTCGGACAGGCCCGACTGCCGCCCGGTCTGGACGAGCAGCCGGCTCACGAGCGGGCCGGTGAGGACGAGGGCGGCGGCGTCCCCGACGACCATCCGCGCGACCGGCGCGGTCCGCTCGTCGACGATCTCGGTGACGAGGTGCACGGCGTGCCCCGCCGTCACCTTGCGCAGGGCGAGGAGCGTCTTGAGGACGACGGCGTCGGCCTCGCTCGGCGTCGTCGCCGTGCCGTCGGGGTGCCGCTCCGGGGCGAGGACGACGACGGCCTTGCAGCGGTCGAGTGCGACGAGCGCGAGGTCGTCGACGGCCTGCGCCTCCCCGCGCCGGGTGACGACCCGCAGCGAGGTGCCTTCCGCGGTCGCCGCGAGGAAGGCCGCGATCTCGGAGTCCATCTCGACCTTGTCCCGGTCGGCGAGGACGACGACGCAGGCGCCCCGCACGTTGCGGTTCGCCTCGGCGAGCTCGGAGAGCAGCGGGAAGATCTTCGTGCTCCAGCCGAGGATCACGGTGTGGCCGTGCTCGACGACCCGGCTGCGGCCCCGGCGCAGGTCCTCGAGGCGCTCGCCGAAACCCTGGTTGAGGACGCCGATGAGGGCCGACACGACGAAGATGCCGCCGATGGTCACCGCGAGCATGAGGAGCAGGTAGACCCACTCCGTGACGCCGTCGCCGCCGATCATGCCGGGGTCGAGCGCGTGCATGAGGGTCAGCCACATGACCTGGAGGACGTTGTCGTCCGAGCCGGCGTCGTCCTGGGGACGGGCGAGCACGAACGTCGCAGCGGCTCCGACGACGACGAGCGCGGCCGTGACGACGGCCAGCAGCAGCACCTGGGCGACGACGCCCCGGGCCATGACGTTGTCGAACTTGTACCTCAGGCGGTCCTTCCACGACATGATCAGTAAGTCTAACTATCCGTAGTCGTCACACAACTAGCCGTTGTGACTACCGTGCGTACCGATGCAGCGGGTTCACCGGAACGGCCCAGCGGGCGGGCACGGGTGCAGGCGCATCGTCCTCCGGCGGGTCGCGCACGCAACGTCGACGTCCTCCGGTGCGTCGCGCACGCTACGTCGGCGTCCTCTGGTGCGTCGCGCACGCTACGTCGGCGTCCTCTGGTGGGTGCCGCACACTGTCTCGTCCTCTGGTGTCAGAAGTACCTCAAAATCATGTTTTGGGGTACTTCTGACACCAGAGGACGACGCGAGGTGCTTTGCGCACCAGAGGACGTCAGCCGGAGAGGTGCGTCACCCGCCAAAGGACGCCGACGTAGCGTGCACATGCCGCCAGAGGACGGCGTCGTCGTCGGCGCCCAGGAGCCCTGCGGGTCAGAGCAAGGCCGGGCGCCGCGCGAGCACGTGCCCCCGGGACGTCGTGAGCCGCCACCACGGGCCGCTGGAGTACAGCGCGGCCGGCTCCCCCTCGGTGACGAACCCGAGGGCGTCGGCGGTGTAGGCGACGCCGGCCGGCACGTCCGGTCCGCCGCCGGCGCCGAACAGCGGCCGGCCCCAGACCCCGGCCCGCAGCCGGGCGACGGCGGCGGCACCGGCGACGTCCGGCATCCCGAGCGCGACCTCGGCGATCCCGCCGGCGGCCACCTGCCGCAGGGTCGCGGACTCGACGAGGCCGACCGCCGTCCAGCCCGTGCGGGGCGGGGTGACGCCGGCCCAGGGGGCGGCGACCGGCACCGGCGGGACGGCGAGCGGGACCGGGCCGTCGGAGGCGTCGTCGTCGGCCGGGCGCGCGAAGCGGTCCGTGAGCGCCGCGAGCGGCACGGTGACGTCGAGGTCGGTCGGGGCCCCGAGCGCGAGCGTCCGCAGGCCGAGGACCGTCGGGCCGCCGCCGCCGTGGACTGGCGAGACGTAGACGGCCAGCACGTCCCCGTGCCCGACGAGCCGGGCCGCGCCGTCCGGGTCGACCCGCTTGGCCCGGGCGACGAACGTCGCGAGGTCGCCGTGCACCTGCGCGTCCGCCAGCAGCAGGGCGGTCACCGGGTGCGCGCCTTTAGCGAGCGCCACACGAACGGCTCGTCGACCCACGCCTCGAGCGTCGTCCGCTCCTCGGGGGTCATCCGCCGCGGCCGGTGGTTCTCCAGGTCGTAGAGGACGAGCGTCGACTCGGCCCGGGCGTAGATCACGGGCTTGCCGCCCTTCTCGGCGGGGTCGTCGCGGACCTCGTACTGGAGGTCGAAGCTGGCCCCGGCGAAGGCCGTGACCCACAGGTCGATGGCGACCGGCGCCGTCCGGTAGACGAGCGGCTCGACGTACTCGATCTCCGAGCGGGCGACGAGCAGCCCCGTGCTGACGACGGAGCCCCCCTCGTCGCTGCCGGCCGCGGCGAACGCGACGACGCGCGCGTCCTCGACGAGGCGCAGGAACTGGACGTTGTTCACGTGGCCGTATGCGTCCATGTCGGACCAGCGCAGCGGCGTGAGCACCCGGTGGCGAGGCACGGCCCCATGATGGACCACCGCGCGCCCGCCGGCCGAGCGCCGCCCCGGACTTCGTGACCGGGGTCACGCACGATCGGGCGCCGGGATCGGCTCAAGCCTGCGGTGGCGGCGTCCGACCAGCAGATCACCGTTCCGAAGGGGCCGACGGCAGGCGGAGCACCGCCGGTCCGCGCGGACGGGGCGCTCCGCGGCACGAGACCGGGCGCCGGCGCACCGCACAGGGGTGCGCCGGCGCCCGTCTCTCGTCCGGGTGCGGGCTACGCAGGGGGCGGCGCGACGACGATCCGGCCGGTGCTCTCCCCCGCAGCGAGCCGGCCGAGCGCCGCGGACGCCCGGTCGAAGTCGATGTGCTCGCTGACGAGCGGTCGGACGGCGCCCGCGTCGACGAGGTTCGTCAGCTCCTCGTGGCAGCGGCGGACGAGCTCGGGGTTCTTCGACCGGTACAGCCCCCAGTGCAGGCCGACGACCGAGTAGTTCTTCACGAGCAGGTGGTTCGTCGCGGCGGGGAGGATCTCGCCGCTCGCGAACCCGATGACGACGATCCGGCCCTCGAAGGCGACGACCTTCGTCGAGGCGGTGAAGGCCGCCCCGCCGACCGGGTCGAAGACGACGTCGACCCCCTTGCCGCCGGTGACCTGCTTGACCGCCTCGACGACGTCGGTCGTCGTCCGGTCGATGACGACGTCGGCGCCGAGGCCGCGGGCGGCCATCGCCTTGAGCGGGCCGCCGACGACGGCGATGACCCGGGCCCCGGCCGCCTTGCCGAGCTGGACGGCGGCGCTGCCGACGCCGCCCGCGGCGGCGTGCACGAGCAGGGTCTCGGTGACGCGCAGGTTCGCCCGCCGGTACAGCGCGAACCACGCCGTCTGGTAGGCGATGTGGAGCGCGGACGCCGTGACGTCGTCCAGGCCGGTCGGCGCCTCGTGGATGTCGGAGGCGGGCGCGATCGCGTAGCGGGCCAGCGCACCCTGCGGGAGCACGGTCGTGCCGACGACGCGCTCCCCGACGAGGTGCTTGCCCACGCCCTGCCCGACGGAGACGACCTGGCCGCACATCTCGATGCCGGGCGTGAACGGCAGCGGCGGCCGCTCCTGGTAGTGGCCCCGGGCCAGCAGGACGTCGGGGAAGTTCAGCGCCGTCGACCAGACCTCGACGAGGACCTGCCCCGGCCCGGGCGTCGGCACGGGCACCTCGACGATCCGCATGACGTCGACCGGCTCGCCGTGCGCGCCGACCTGCCACGCCTGCATCGTCGGCGGGGGCGTGGACGGCGGCGGCGTGGGCGGCGGCGACGCGGGCGTGCTCATGCGACGGACCCGGCGAGGAGCAGGCCGCCGTCGATCGTCAGGGTCTGCCCGGTGACCCAGGCCGCGTCGTCGCTCGCGAGGAACGCGACGGGGCCGGCGATGTCCTCGGGGACGCCGAGCCGCATGAGCGGGTACGCCCGCGCGACCTCCTCCTCGCGGCCCTCGTAGAGCAGCGTCGCGAACTTCGTCTTGACGACGGCCGGCGCGACCGCGTTGACCCGGATCCGCGGGGCGAGCTCGACCCCGAGCTCGGCGGTGAGGTGGATGAGCGCGGCCTTGCTCGCGCCGTACACGCCGATCGGCGGCGACGGCTTGAGCCCCGCGACCGAGGCGATGTTGACGACGGCGGCCCCCGGCCGGGAGCCGAGCCCTGCCTGGCAGGCGCGCTCGACCCAGCCCGCGGCCGCGGTGAAGTTCACCGCGAAGGTCTTGGCGATCGCCGCCGGGTCGGTGCTCGCGACCGGGCCGGCCACCGGGTTGATCCCGGTGTTGTTCACGAGGACGTCGAGCCCGCCGAAGAGCTCGACGGCGGCGCGGACGACCTCCTCCTGGTGTGCGACGTCGTCCGCCTTGCCCGCGACGGCCGCGGCGTGCGCCGCGCCGCCGAGCAGCTCCACGGCCTCCGCGAGCGGCCCGGCGTTGCGCGCCGTGACGACCACCTTCGCGCCCTCGGCGACGAGCCGCTGCGCGATCGCCAGCCCGATGCCGCGGCTCGCGCCGGTCACGACAGCCACCCGGCCGTCGAAGCGTCCCATCGTCACGGTGCCCTCCTCGTCGCGGTCCCGCCCTCGGGGCCGTCCTCGTGCATCTTCACAGGTCGTCGACCTCCCAGGTACCCGCGGCGGCGCCCGGGCTCACAGCCCGAGGTCGCGGCCGATGAGCTCCTTCATGATCTCGTTCGAGCCGGCCCAGATCTTCGTCACGCGGGCGTCGCGCCAGGCCCGGCCGACCCGGTACTCGTTCATGAACCCGTAGCCGCCGTGGAGCTGGACGCACGCGTCGAGCACGTCGTTCTGCACCTTCGCCGTCCACCACTTCGCCTTCGCCGCGTCGACGGCGGAGAGCCTGCGGTCGCAGTGCGCGAGCACGCACTGGTCGACGAACGCCTGCGCGACCTCGACCTGGGTCACGAGGTCGGCGATGAGGAACTTGTTGTGCTGGAAGCTGCCGATCGACTGCCCGAAGGCCTGGCGCGCCTTGGCGTACTCGATCGTCTCGTCGAGGATCTGCCGGACGTGCGCGAGGTTGCCGACGGCGGCACCGATCCGCTCCTGCGGCAGCCGCTCCATCATGTGGACGAACCCGCGGTCGAGCCCGCCGACGAGGTTGGCTGCGGGCACGCGGACGTCGTCGAAGAACAGCTCCGCGGTGTCGGACTCGTCCTGGCCGACCTTGTCGAGCTTGCGGCCGCGGGTGAAGCCGGCCATGCCGGTCTCGACGGCGAGCAGCGAGATGCCCTTCGCGCCCCTGGCCGGGTCGGTGCGGGCCGCCACGAGCACGAGGTCGGCGCCGTACCCGTTGGTGATGAACGTCTTCGAGCCGTTGACGACGAACGTGTCGCCGTCCCGGACGGCGGTCGTCCGCAGCGCGGCGAGGTCGGAGCCGCCGCTCGGCTCGGTCATCCCGATCGCCGTGACGATCTCGCCGGTGCAGAACCCGGGCAACCAGCGCGCCTTCTGCTCGTCGGTCGTCAGCTCGGTGAGGTACGGCGCGACGACGTCCGCGTGGATCCCGAAGCAGGACGACATCGCGGCCGAGACCTTGCTCAGCTCCTCGCCGAGGACGACGGTGAACCGGTAGTCGTCCGCGACCCCGCCGCCGCCGTGCTCCTCGGGCACCTGGAGGCCGAGGAAGCCCTGCTTGCCGGCCTCGACCCAGACGTCGCGCGGGATCGCCTTCGCCTCGACGAACGCGTCGTACCGCGGCCGGACGTGCCGGTCGAGGAACTCCGCGACGGACCCCCGCAGCGACTCGTGCTCCGCGGTGAAGATCGTGCGTTCCAACGGGCTCCCCCACTCTCGGTCGACGGCCCGGCGCGGCCGGGCCTTGACTAAGCGCTTGCTTACCTCCGATGCTCGGACCAGCGTCGCCGGACCGGGGCGCCGTCGTCAACCACCGGGAGGCCGCGGTGCCGCACACGTCGCCCGACGCCCTGTGGGCGGCGGTCGAGCCGGAGGCGTCCCGGCGGATGCTCGTCGGGGCCGTCGACGCGTTCGCCGAGCGCGGCTACCACGCGACGACCACCCGGGACATCGCCGCCCGGGCCGGGCTGTCGCCGGCGGCGCTCTACGTGCACTACCCGAGCAAGGCGGCGCTGCTCGCCCAGATCAGCAGCACCGGTCACGAGGCGGCGCTCGCGCTCGTCGAGGCCGCGGTGGCCCGCGGCGCCGGCCCCGTCGAGCGGCTGCGGCTGGTCGTCGCCGACTTCGTCGCGTGGCACGCGACCCACCACCGGATCGCGCGCGTCGTCCAGTACGAGCTCGGGGCGCTGCCGGACGACGCCCGCGCGCACTCGGTCGCGCTGCGGCGCCGGATCGAGGGGGCCGTCGAGGCGACGGTCGCGGACGGCGTCCGGGCCGGGGTCATGACGGCGGCCGACCCGCGCCGGGTGGCCCGCGCCGTCCTGTCGCTCGGCATCGACGTCGCCCGCTGGTACGACCCGGCCGGCCGGGACTCCCCCGCCGCCCTGGGCGCCCTCTACGCCGACCTCGCCGCCCGGATGGTGGGCGCCGCCCCGGCCGGAGGGACACAATGACGCCCGTGCCCGAGGAGACGAACCAGAGCGCGCCACCGGTGGACGAGACCGAGACCCGCCCCGTCCGCGAGCCCGACCCGGCCTGGCAGGACAAGGCCCCGGCGGACGAGAACGAGGCGCTCGAGACGCTGCTGCGGGTGCTCGACCTGCGCGCGGTCCCGGCCGAGGGCGACGACGTCTTCACCGGCGAGAGCCAGCCGCAGCCCTGGGGCCGGGTCTACGGCGGTCAGGTGCTCGCGCAGTCCCTCGTCGCGGCCCAGCGCACGGTCGACCCGGACCGGCCGGTGCACTCGCTGCACGGCTACTTCCTGCGCGCGGGCGACTCGAACGAGCCGATCTCCTTCGCCGTGGAGCGGCTGCGGGACGGCCGCTCGTTCTCGGCCCGGCGCACGCACGCGCTCCAGTTCGGCCGGCCGATCCTGTCGATGATCGTCTCCTTCCAGGAGGCGGCCGACGGCGTCGACCACGCCGAGCCGATGCCGTCCGTGCCCGCCCCCGAGACGCTGCCGACGGTCGCCGAGCGGTTCGCCGGCACGTACGGCGGCAACTACTGGGTGCGGCAGCGGCCGATCGACCTGCGGCACGTCGAGGAGCCGCTCTACGTCGACCCGGCCACCGAGCCGTCCACCCGGCAGTCGCTGTGGATGCGGGCCGTCGGCAGGCTGCCGGACGACCCCGCGCTGCATGCCGCCGTCCTCGCGTACGCGAGCGACTACTCGCTCCTCGAGCCGATCCTGCGCGCCCACGGCCTGGCGTTCATCACCCCGGGCCTGAAGATGGCCAGCCTCGACCACGCGATGTGGTGGCACCGGCCGGCCCGGGCCGACGACTGGCTGCTCTACACCCAGGAGAGCCCGTCGGCGCAGGGCTCGCGGGGTCTCGGGCTCGGCCGGATCTACACCCGCGACGGCACGCTCGCGTGCTCGGTCGCGCAGGAGGGGATGGTCCGGGTGCCCCGGGAGAGACTGCCGCGATGACCGCCACGAGCGCCGCTCAGGCCGCGCAGGGTCCGCCCCCGGGCCTGCGCGGGCTCCTGCTCGACTTCGACGCGATGCCGGAGAAGATGGCCGCGCTCGTCGCGACCCACTCGGGCGTCGTCCAGGGCCGGTCCGGGCCGATCCGCTTCGCGGTCGTCTGCGACCCCGGCCTGGCCCGCGACCTGCTCACCCGCCCCACGGGGACGACGCAGGGCCGCGGCATCGCCGTCCTGCGGACGATCCTCGGCCAGGGCCTGCTCACGAGCAGCGGCGAGCTCCACAAGCGGCAGCGCCGGCTCGTGCAGCCGGCGTTCCACCCGGGGCGGATCGCCGTCTATGCGACCGACGCCGTCCGGGCGGCGCGGGAGCGCTCGGCGCAGTGGCTCGACGGGCAGCGGCTCGACCTCGCCGAGGAGATGTCGAGCCTGACGCTCGACGTCGTCGGCCGGACCATCTTCGGGATGGACGTCACCGAGGACGCGGCCACGGTCGCCCGCGCCCAGGGCGACCTGCTGAGCCTCTTCCCCCGGGTCATGCGCCCGCTCGGCCTGCTCGCCGTCCGGCTGCCGACCCCGCTGCGGCGCCGTGTCCGGCGGGACGTCGCCGCGCTCGACGAGGTCGTCGAGCACGTCGTCGCGGCCCGGCGCGCGGGCGGCGACGCCGGCGACATGGTGAGCATGCTGCTCGCCGTCCGCGACGAGGAGACGGGCGAGCCGATGCCCGCCCGGCAGGTCCGCGACGAGGTGCTCACGCTGCTGCTCGCCGGGCACGAGACGACCGCGGTGCTGCTGTCGTGGGCCTGGTACGAGCTCGCCCGCGACCCGGAGGCGGCGGCCTGGCTCGACAGCGAGCTCGCGACGCCGCAGGCCCTCGACGCGCTGGACCGCGCGGACTGGCAGGCGCTGCCGGTGACCCGGGCCGTCGTCGCCGAGACGCTGCGGCTGCGCCCGCCGGCGCACACGACGACCCGGGTCGCGACGACCGACCTCACGCTCGGCGAGGAGCCGGTGCGGGCCGGCACGGTCTGCTTCGTCTCGCCGTTCGCGCTGGGCCGCGACCCGAAGTCGTGGGGCCCGGACGCCGACCGGTGGCGGCCGCAGCGCTGGCTCGACGCCGACGGCCGGTACGACGAGGCCGCCCCCGGTCAGCCGCGCGGGGCCTTCCTGCCGTTCGGGGCCGGCTCGCGGGTCTGCATCGGGGCCGCGTTCGCGCAGATGGAGGCGACGCTCCTGCTCGCGACGCTGGCCCGGGACTGGCGGGCCGAGGTGGCCCCCGGCTTCGACCCCGGTCTGCAGCCGCTCGTCACCCTGCGGCCGCGCCGGGGGGTTCCTGCGACGCTGCGAGCGCGACGAGGTCCCACGTGACGGGCCGCCCGAACCAGTAGCCCTGCCCCTGGTCGGCGCCGAGGTCCACCGCGAGCCGCGCGGTGTCGCCGTCCTCGATGCCCTCGAGGGTGACGACGAGCCCGAGCCGGCGGGCGAGGTCGACGACCCCGGAGACGATCTGCCGGGTCCGCACGCTCGTGAGCGCCTCGCCGACGAGGGACTTGTCCACCTTGAGCGCCTGGACCGGCAGCCGCCGCAGGTAGCCGAGCGCCGAGTAGCCGGTGCCGAAGTCGTCGATGGCGACCTGGACGCCGAGGTCGTTGATCGCCGACAGCACCCGCACCGCCGGGTCGCCGGCCTCGATGACGACGGCCTCGGTGACCTCGACGACGAGGTCGCGGGCCGGCATCCCGGTGCGGGCGAGGACGTCCGCGAGCCCGTCGATGTACCCGGGCCCGCGCAGCTCCAGCGGCGACACGTTGACGGCGAGGCGCAGCCCGGAGCCGACGAGCCCGTGCTCGCGGTAGCCCTCGACGGCCGACGCGAGGACGCACCGGCCGAGCTCGGGGACCAGGCCCGAGCGCTCGGCGACGACGACGAACTCGGCGGGCGGGACCTGGCCGAGCAGGTCGTCGTCCCAGCGGGCGAGGGCCTCGACGGCGACGACGGCGCCGGTGCGCAGGTCCACGATCGGCTGCCCGACGGCCGTGACCGAGCCGTCGGCGAGCGCCTGCGGCAGCCGGGCCTCGAGGAGCAGCCGCCGCTCGCGCTGCCGGGCGACGAGCCCGGGGTAGACCTGGACCCGGTCCCGGCCGAGCGCCTTCGCCGCCTGCAGCGCGGCCGCGGCCTCGACGACGGCGACGAGCCGGTCNCCGGCGCCCGGGGCCGGGTCGACCCGGCCGACGCCGACGCTCACGGTGATCCGCGGGCCCAGGCCCAGACCTGCGACCTGCTCGCGGACGGCGGCGGCGATCCGGTTGCCCAGCTGCCGGCCGGCGTCGACGTCGCCCGGGGTGAGGACGGCGAACTCGTCGCCGCCGGTCCGGGCGGCGACCCCGGCGTCGGGGGCCAGGGCGCGCAGCGCCTCGGCGACGACGACGAGCACCTCGTCGCCGGCCGCGTGGCCGTGCACGTCGTTGACGGCCTTGAAGCCGTCGAGGTCGAGGGCCAGCACGGACCACTCGGCGCCGGCCGGGATCCGCCGGATCCGCTCGGTGAGACCGCGCCGGTTGACCAGACCGGTCAGCGGGTCGATCCGGGCCTGTCTGCGCAGCTGGGTGGTCAGGCGCGCCCGCAGCCGGCCGAGCAGGCTCTCCCGGGCTGCGAACAGGCAGATCCCGACGAGGACGACGACCGACCCGGCCGTACCGCCGGGAAAGCCTCGCCCGGTGGTGCCGTAGCCGACCACCGAGACGAAGGCCGCGACGACGACCGTCCCGGTGGCGACGTCCGTCGAGCGGATCTCGTGGCGTTCCGCGACGTCCGCCGGCACGAGGTCGCCGGGCAGCGGCCGGTTCCACAGGACCGACCACGACATGAGGAGCCAGCCGACGACCCATCCGACGGCGAGCGGCCAGGAGACGGACCGGCCGCCGGCCACGGCGGTGACGACGACACCCACCTCGGTGGCGACCAGCAGGCCGGTCGCGAGCACCGCGGTCGGCCCGTGCGTCACCGGTTCGCGGACGACGACCAGGGTGACGAGGACGAGCTGGAGGAGCAGCAGGAAGCAGAAGCCGAGAACGACGAGGACGTCGCGCCGGCCGAAGTCGTAGTCCGTCCGCGGCCCGACGAGGAGCACCCAGAGCGCGAGCACCACGGCGAACGTGCTGAGGACGGCGTCGAAGCCGAGCCGCAGGCTGCGCACCCAGGTGCGCCGCGGTCCGGTGACGAGGATTCCCACGACGAGCACGACGCTCTGGGCCACGAGGCCGGCGTCGCCTGCTGCGGGCAGCCCCAGCGGCCGGCCGTCCCGGACGGACCAGGCGAACAGCAGCCAGCCCGACGAGCGGAGCAGGCACCCGGTGGTGGCCCGCAGGGCGGAGGCCAACGGGTACCGGAGCGACGTCGTGACGTCGGTCCAGGGCGGCACCGCGAGACCGAGGCGGTCCGCCACGAGCACGGTGACGGCGGCCGCGACGCCTGTCAGTCCTGCCGCGAGGAAGCCGGGCCGGCCGGCGAGGACGTCCGAGAGCAGGTAGCCGGCGGCGAGCACCCAGCCGAGGCCGACGGCACCCCGCAGGACCACCGCGGAGACCTGGGGCCGGGTCCCGTCCGGCGTCCGCGTCACGAGGGCGGGGAGGACGGCGCCGGGGTCACGGCGTGATCATCCACGGTCACCGCCCGCAGAGGCAACGGGGCCGACCGGGTGAACGGGGGTCACGGCGACCCGGGGACGCGGCCCCGGAACCGCCGGGCCACCTCCGCCCACGGCATCGGCCGGCCGAGGAAGTGCCCCTGGCCCAGGGCCGCCCCTAGGTCCTGCGCCATCCGGGCGGTGTGCTCGTCCTCGACGCCCTCGACGACGACGGAGACCCCGATCCGGCCGGCGAGGTCCGTGAGGCCGGCGAGCAGGTGCCGGGTGCGCACCGTCGTCCTGGCCTCGTCGAGCAGCGACCGGTCGATCTTCAGCGCCTGGACCGGCAGCCGCCGCAGGTACCCCAGCGCCGAGTACCCGGTGCCGAAGTCGTCGATGGCGACCCGGACGCCGAGGTCGCTCAGGGCCCCCAGGACCCGGACGGCGGGGTCGTCCTCCGCGACGAGCACCGCCTCGGTGACCTCGATGACGAGGCGCCGCGGCGGGAACGCAGCGGCCGCGAGGATCCCGGCGACGGACTCGGCGAACGCCGGGCTGCGCAGCTCGATCGGCGAGACGTTGACGCCGAGGACCAGGTCGCTGCCGACGAGCCCCTGCTCGGCGAAGCCGTCGAGCGCGGACCGCAGCACCATCGTCCCCATGGACGCGACGAGCCCGGTCTCCTCGGCGACCGGGACGAACTCCGAGGGCGGGACCGTCCCGAGCTCCGTGTCGTGCCAGCGGGCCAGTGCCTCGACCGCGACGACCCGCCGGGTCGCGAGGTCGACGACCGGCTGGCCGACCGACGTCACCGCACCGACCGGCGCTGCGGCGGGCCCGGAGGGCGGCGGTCCGAGGACGTCGCGCAGCCGAGACTCGACGCGCAGCCTGCGTTCGCGCAGCCGGGCGACGTGCCCGGGGTAGACCTGCACCCGGTTACGGCCGCCGGCCTTCGCCGACCGCAGCGCCGCGGACGCCTCGACGAGCGGGGTGAGCGGGTCGCTGCCCGCCGGGTCGGCGGCCGCCGGGCCGCCCGGCCCCAGCCGCCCGACGCCGACGCTCACGGTGATCGGCACGGCGAGCGCGAGCGGCCCGAGCGCCTGCGGCACCGCGGCGACCACGGCGGTGCCGATCTGCCGGCCGTGCTCGACGTCCCCGGGCACGAGCATCGCGAACTCGTCCCCGCCGGTGCGGGCCGTGAGTGCACCGGGCGGCGCGTTCGCCCGCAGGACGCGGGCCACCTCGGCCAGCACGGTGTCGCCGTGGCTGTGGCCGTGGACGTCGTTGACGGCCTTGAAGCCGTCGAGGTCGAGGGCGAGCACGGCCCACTCGGAGCCGGCCGGGACCAGCCGGATCCGTTCGGACAGGCCCCGCCGGTTGGCCAGGCCGGTCCAGGGGTCACGCAGCGCCTGCTCGGCGAGGTCCTCGGTGAGCCGGAGCCGGTCGGCCCCGACGACCCCCTCGTGGAGCGCGAACGACCCGAGCGACAGGAGCATGAGGGTGCCCGCGACGGCGCCCGTCGGCGCCGGGGCCAGCCCCGTGGCCCAGGTGGCGATCGCGGTGAGGACGCCCAGGCCGGCGACGGCGAGGACGATCGTCGACGTGGCGGCCTGGCGGCGCAGCCGGAGCAGGTGGGTCGGCACGGGCGCGGCTTCGGTCCGCACGGTGAGGACGCGCCACGCGAGCAGCGGCCAGCCGGCGCACCAGCAGGCGAGGGCGACGGCAGGGACGTGCCGCGGCGCCGAGAGCGTCGTCAGCAGGCCGGTCACGTCGCCGACGGTGATGAGCACGAGCGCGACCGTCGTCGGGCTCGTCCGGACCACGCCCTCGGCGCCGAGGACGAGGATGCCCGCGACGAGCTGGACGACGAAGACGGCCACGAGCGCCAGGCACCACGCGACGTCCGCCGCGGGGACGTCGTCCGGCGCCCTGCTGAACGCGACCGCCCAGAGCGCGAGGAGCGTCGTCGAGGTCGTCATGAGGATCTGGAGCACGAGCAGCCGGGACCGGTGCGGCCGCATCCCGCGCGCCGCGGCGAGGGCGGCACCGATCGCGAGGAACCCGGTCACCGGGTTGACGGCGTCCCCGGCCTCCGGGACGCCGACCCGACCGTCGAGCGCGGAGCCCGCGAGGAGCGCCCAGGAGGCGCCGCGGACGACCATGAGCGCGCCGACGACGCGGGCCGGCGGGATGTGCGCCGCCGGCCGCAGGGTCAGCCCGAGGCGCGGCGCGAGGAGCACGACGAGGCCGGAGGCCAGCGCGACGACCGCCCCCACGAGGTAGCCCGTGAACGGCCGGCGGGCGGCCGTGCCGACCGGGTCCAGGAGCACGGCGGCGACCACGCCGCCGGCGCCGAGGGCAGCAAGCACGGCACCGGTCCGCCAGCGGCACGACCCGGTGAAGTCCGCCCCGTCGTGGGCAGGGGCCGGCGCGGCACCGGGTCGTGGATCATGCACGCCCGCCAGTATGGAGATCACCAACGGCGGATGCATCGATTCACGACGTCCGCCCACGATGCGGGACGAACCGGTCGGGACGACCGGTCTCTGACGCGCAGGAGCCCCCGGCAACCGCCGGGGGCTCCTGGGCTGGTCAGTCGCGCGTGAGCTTGCGGTACGTCACCCGGTGCGGGCGGGCCGCGTCGGCGCCGAGGCGCTCGACCTTGTTCTCCTCGTACGAGGCGAAGTTGCCCTCGAACCAGAACCACCGTGCCGGGTTCTCGTCGTCACCCTCGTACGCGAGGATGTGCGTCGCGACCCGGTCGAGGAACCACCGGTCGTGGGAGACGACCACGGCGCAGCCGGGGAACTCGAGCAGCGCGTTCTCGAGCGAGCCGAGGGTCTCGACGTCCAGGTCGTTCGTCGGCTCGTCGAGCAGCAGCAGGTTGCCGCCGAGCTTGAGCGTCAGGGCGAGGTTGAGCCGGTTGCGCTCGCCGCCGGACAGCACGCCGGCCGGCTTCTGCTGGTCCGGGCCCTTGAAGCCGAAGGCCGAGATGTACGCCCGCGAGGGCATCTCGACCTGGCCGACCTTGATGTAGTCGAGGCCGTCGGAGACGGTCTCCCAGACGTTCTTCTTCGGGTCGAGCGACGTGCGGCCCTGGTCGACGTAGGCGATCTTCACCGTCTCGCCGACCTTGAGGTCACCGGAGTCGATCGGCTCCAGGCCGACGATCGTCTTGAACAGGGTGGTCTTGCCGACGCCGTTCGGGCCGATGACGCCGACGATGCCGTTGCGGGGCAGCGAGAACGAGAGGTTCTCGATGAGGACCCGGTCACCGAAGCCCTTCGTGAGCCCCTTCGCCTCGATGACCTGGCTGCCCAGGCGCGGGCCCGGCGGGATCTGGATCTCGTCGAAGTCGAGCTTGCGGGTGCGCTCGGCCTCGGCGGCCATCTCCTCGTAGCGGGCGAGCCGGGACTTGCTCTTCGTCTGGCGGCCCTTGGCGTTCTGCCGCACCCACTCCAGCTCCTCCTTGAGGCGCTTGGCGAGCTTGACGTCCTTGCGGCCCTGGACCTGCAGGCGCTCCTGCTTCTTCTCCAGGTACGTCGAGTAGTTGCCCTCGTACGGGTAGAGGCGGCCGCGGTCGATCTCGGCGATCCACTGCGCGACGTTGTCGAGGAAGTACCGGTCGTGCGTGACGGCGATGACGGCGCCCGCGTAGCCGGCGAGGTGCTGCTCGAGCCAGAGCACGCTCTCGGCGTCGAGGTGGTTCGTCGGCTCGTCGAGGAGCAGGAGGTCGGGCTTGCTCAGCAGGAGCTTGCACAGCGCGACCCGGCGGCGCTCACCACCGGACAGGACGGTGACGTCGGCGTCCGGCGGCGGGCAGCGCAGGGCGTCCATCGCCTGCTCGAGCTGGGCGTCGAGGTCCCACGCGTCGGCGTGGTCGATGTCCTCCTGGAGGCGGCCCATCTCCTCCATGAGCTCGTCGGAGTAGTCGACCGCCATCTTCTCGGCGATCTCGTTGTACCGGTCGAGCTTGACCTTGATCTCGCCGAGACCCTCCTGGACGTTGCCCAGGACGTCCTTCTCCTCGGTGAGCGGAGGCTCCTGCTGGAGGATGCCGACCGTGTAGCCGGGCGTCAGCCGGGCCTCACCGTTCGAGGGCTGGTCGAGGCCGGCCATGATCTTGAGGATGGTCGACTTCCCCGCACCGTTGGGGCCGACCATGCCGATCTTGGCGGACGGGTAGAACGACATCGAGACGTCGTCGAGGATGACCTTGTCACCGAGCGCCTTGCGCGCCTTCGTCATGGTGAAGATGAATTCCGCCATGACCTCCAAACTACCCGCAGTCAGGGACTGCACCGGACGACGCCCGGTCCCGCCCGCAGTTCGGCCGCAGGGCCGCCGGGGGCGGCGTAGCGTGGCGATCACCACGGAGGCGGGCACTGCCGCGCGTGCGCGCCAGGCCCAGGGACGAGGTTCAGGCCGAAGTGACGCACGCCGATACCCCGGGGGTGACCGCGGGTGCCGAACGGCCGACCGACGCGCCGGGCCGGGTGCCCGCGGCCCGTCGGCGCGCTTCCGGCGCCGTGCTCGCCGTGCTCGCGGGTGTCGCCGTCGTCGCCGGGTCCCTTGTCGTGATGGGGATCAACGGGCTCGTCCCCGTCACCTCGGTCGCCGTGGGCTGTGCCGTCGCGGCGGCGCTCGGGTGGAGCACGGCCCGGGCGGCACGAGCGGTCCGGCGGCTCGAGACCGGAGCCATGACGGGGCTGCCGAACCGGCACGTGTTCGAGCGCGCGCTCGACGAGCTCCTGGGCCGGCCGGACCGGGCGCAGGGCACCGTCATGAGCCTGCTCGACCTCGACGACCTCAAGAACGTGGACAGGCAGCTGGGCCGGCGCGCCACGGACACGACGGTCCGGGCCTGCGTGCGGATCTGGCGCGACCGGCTCCCCGCCGGGGCCTCGCTGTACGACCTGGAGCGCGGCCGCTTCGCACTGCTGCTCCCGGGCGCGGTCTCCGGCGACGCCGTCGCGGTGGTCGACCGGCTCAGGTCGAACCTCCCCTACCCGGGCACCGTCACCGCCGGGATCGGCCGGTACTGCGCCGGCGACACCCTCGCGCTCCTGACGACCCGGGCCGGGGCCTCGCTGCACCGGGCCAAGCTGGCCGGCAAGAACTGCGTCGACCCGGACGCCTGGACCCAGACCCTCGGGCTGGAGATCGGGCGCGGGCTGGCCCGGGGCGAGTTCTACCTGGCCTACCAGCCGATCGTGCGTCTGGACACCGGCGAGGTCGTCGGCTGCGAGGCTCTGCTGCGCTGGGCGCATCCGGTGCGGGGACCGGTGCCGCCGGGCGACTTCATCCCCGTCGCCGAGGCCACCGGCACCATCTGCGACCTGGACTGGTTCGCGCTCACAACGGCCGTCCAGACTCTCGCGACCACCACGGAGCCGCCCGCCGGACTGCTCCGGCTCGGCGTCAACGTCACGGGCGCCGACCTGCGACGCCCGGGCTACGCGGACACCGTCCTCGCTCTCCTCGAGACGGCAGGGCTCGCCCCGGAGCGGCTGGTCCTGGAGGTCACCGAGTCGATCCTCGGCGACGACCAGCCGGTCGCGGTGGCAGCGCTCAGCCGGCTGCGGGAGGGCGGGGTCCGCATCGCCATCGACGACTTCGGCACCGGCTACTCCTCCCTCGGCCGCATCGGCTCGCTGCCGATCGACATCATCAAGATCGACCGGCTCTTCGTCGCGACCCAGGAGAGCTCGAGAGGTGCACTCCTCGCTGCCGTCGTCGCGCTGGCCCAGGCACTCGGCGCCGACGTGGTCGCCGAGGGGATCGAGACCCGGGACCAGGCCCAGCTCGTCCTCGACACGGGGTGCGTCGTCGGCCAGGGCTACCTGCTGGGTCGCCCGGGCGCCTTCGACGACGTCCTGCGGCTCTCGTCGTCGGCTGCGTCGCACCCCGGCGAGGGTCAGGCCCCGGCGGGTGCCGGCACGCGGCGGACGGGCCCGGGCACGACGCGGTAGGGCAGCCGGGACGGCGGCCTCAGCGGAAGTAGTGCAGCCGGTCGGCGGTGCGCCGGTCCCAGACCCACCGGCCGGCCGCGACGGCGACGAGCACGCCGCCGAAGATCCAGGGCCACAGCAGGTCGTCGGCGCCGAGGACCGTGCGTCCCGCACCGCCGGTCGTCACGGTGACGATCTCGCCAGGACGGTACGTGTCGTCCGTGAGGGCCTCGGTACCGGCGACGATCCGGGTCGGCCCGCCCGCACCCTCGTGGAGGATCCGGACCTCGATGAGGGCGTGCGGGCCGAGGCGGTCCTCGGGGTCGAGCGGGGTCACCGCCGTCCGGGTGAGCACCTTCGCCTCCTGGTGGTGCTGCGCGAGCGGGCTCGCGGCGTAGCCGAGCAGCATCAGGCCCAGGACGGCGAGCGCGGCGGTGATGGCGTAGCGCCGGGGCCGCCACAGCGCGGACTTGCGCCACCAGTACTCCGGGTCCTCACCCCGGTAGGCGATCGTGCCCTTGCCGACCTCGTGCTCCTTGAACGGCATGGCGGCCCCCTGCTGCGGTATCCGGCAGCCGGCGTCCGGCGTCCGGCGTGAAGATCACCGTAGACCGGCCCGGGCCTGCGACGACAGCCCCGGACGCCGACGACCCGGCAGGCGGATCGCCTGCCGGGTCGTCGCGGAGCGGGTCGGTCAGTGAGCGGCGAGCGGCGGCAGGTCGACCGGGCGCAGCACCCGGTCGATGCCGTGGGCGATCTGCTTGTTGCCCTTGTTGATGTTCACCTTGTTCACGACCGGGTTCTTCGCGTTGGTGTCCTTGTCGCGCAGCGTGATCGTCGGGATCCACCAGTGCCAGGTGACCTTGACCTTGATCGTCCCGCCCTGGGCGGTCGTCAGCTTCGCGCCGTCGAGCTTGAGCGCCTGCTTGGCGGTCACCGTCGCGCCGGGGACGACGTGGTAGAGCAGCACGGTCTCGACGGTGTCGATGCCCAGGCCGGCGACGGCCGCGAAGACGTCCTTCTCCTTGCTGACCCACTTGCCGGTGAGCGAGTGGACCAGGTACCGGAACGCCTGGTCGTTCGGGATGAACGCCGTGACGGCGACGTCGCCCTTGGTGAGGACGCCGACGGCCGACTTCGGCTTCGCGCCGAGGACGGCGAGGACGGCGGCGGTGACGATGTCGTAGTCGTACTTGTTCGTGTCGAAGCCGCTCTTGTCCGCGGTGAGGACCGCGGCGAGGGACTTCGTGCCGGTCGTCGTCGCGCTGGCGGACGGGGCGACGGCGGCGGTGCCCGCGAGGGAGAGGGCCGCAGCGGAGGCGACCAGGGCGAGGCGGCGCGAGAGCTTCATGGGCGAGACCTTTCGGATCGACGGCCGGACGCCGTTGTCGACCCCACTTCCGCGCCGGTCGATCATCCGGATGCAGCCGAGCGCGCTTTTCTCGCGGACATCCGCGCGCAGTCGGCGTGACGTCGCTGAAAGCGCTTGTAGTGTGGTCGGCCGTGACGTCCGAGACCGCCGACATGGCAGCCGACCCGACGACCGGCCCGGGCCCCGCCACCGCCCCCGCGCCCGTTCCCGCCGCGACCCGCACGGACGACCCGTGGTGGCGCTCGGCGGTGACCTACCAGCTGTACATCCGCAGCTTCGCCGACGGCAACGGCGACGGCCTCGGCGACGTCGCCGGCATCCGGCAGCGGCTGCCCTACCTGGCGGCGCTCGGCGTCGACGCGATCTGGGTCAACCCCTGGTACCCGTCGCCGCAGGCGGACGGCGGCTACGACGTCTCCGACTACCGCGACATCGAGCCCGCGTTCGGCACCCTCGACGAGGCGCAGGCGATGATCGACGAGGCGCACGCGCTGGGCCTCAAGGTCATCCTCGACATCGTCCCCAACCACACCTCCGACGAGCACGCCTGGTTCGTGGCGGCGCTCGCGGCCGGGCCCGGCTCGCCGGAGCGGGCCCGCTACCTGTTCCGGCCCGGCAAGGGGCCGGACGGCGCGCTGCCGCCGAACGACTGGAAGGCCGTCTTCGGCGGCCCGGCGTGGGAGCGGGTCACCGAGCCCGACGGGACGCCCGGCGAGTGGTACCTGCACCTGTTCGACCCGAAGCAGCCCGACCTCGACTGGGAGAACCCCGAGGTCCGCGGCGAGTTCCTCGACATCCTGCGGTTCTGGTTCGACCGCGGTGCCGACGGCTTCCGGATCGACGTCGCCCACGGCCTCGTCAAGGACCCGGCCATGCCCGACCTCGGGGACGACGAGGAGCACCTCCTGGGCACCCCGGACCGGGCCGACCACCCGCACTGGGACCTGCCCGGCGTCCACGACATCTACCGCGAGTGGCGCGTCCTCGCCGACTCCTACGACCCGCCGAAGCTGTTCGTCGCCGAGGCCTGGGTGTCCTCCCCCGAGCGGCTCGCGGCCTACCTGCGCCCCGACGAGCTCCACACGGCGTTCGACTTCGACTTCGTCCGCGCCGCGTGGGACGCCGCCGAGCTGCGGGCGACGGCGACGAGCTCGCTCGCCGCCCACGACCGGGTCGGTGCCCCGGTGATGTGGACCCTGAGCAACCACGACATCACCCGGCACGTGAGCCGGCTCGGGCGCCCGCAGTCGGAGCGTTCCGCCGACCCGCTGCACGGGAGCAACGGCGTGACGGACGTCGAGCTCGGCCGCCGCCGGGCCCGCGCGGCGCTGCTCCTCGAGCTCGCGCTGCCCGGCGGGGTGTACCTCTACCAGGGCGAGGAGCTCGGCCTCGAGGAGGTCGAGGACCTGCCCGAGGAGCTTCTCCAGGACCCGACCTGGGAGCGGTCGGGGCACATCGAGCGCGGCCGCGACGGCTGCCGGGTGCCGCTGCCGTGGGCGCCGGACGGGCCGTCGCTCGGTTTCGGCGGCGCCGCGCCCTGGCTGCCGCAGCCGGCGTCGTGGTCGGCGGTGTCCGCGGCGTCCCAGGAGGGCGACCCGACGTCGATGCTCGCGCTCTACCGCGAGGCGCTGCGGCTGCGCCGGGACCTGCCGGCGCTCGGCGCCGGCACGGGCGCGGACATCACCTGGCTCGACCTCGGGGACGACGTCGTCGCGTTCCGCCGCGAGCCGGGCGTCGTCTGCCTGGTGAACTGCGGGTCCACGCCGGCGCCGCTGCCCGCGGGCAGGGTGCTCCTGGCGAGCGTCCCGCTGGACCTGTCGGCGACCGAGGGGCTGCCCGCCGACACCGCCGTCTGGCTCGCCGTCTGACGGGACCGCCTCCCGGGCTGCCGGTCGGGGCCTACCCTGGCGACGTGATCGGGGGCGCGGGCGGAGGCGGGCGCTGCGCCGTCCGTGAGTGGGGGGCGCAGCCCGCGGCGCTGCGGCGGTGCCGGGTGCGGTTCCTGCTCGCGGCCGCGGTCGTCATCGCGCTGCTCGGGGCCGGCTTCGTCCTCGAGGGCGACGGGCTGCCGGCCATCGCGCTCGTCGTCGGGGCGCTGTGCCTCATGGCCGTCGCGACGGCCGCCGTCCGGCAGCCGGTGTCGAAGGGGGCCGCGCCGCAGCGCCGCCCGGTGACCACGGACCCCGCCGCGACCCCGCCGCCCGGACCGGCCGACGCCGCGGTCGAGCGCCGGCACCGGCGCGCCCGGGTCGTCGCGAGCCTCGTGCTCGTCGTCGCCGCCCCGCTCGGCCACCACGTCTCGCGGCACCCCGGCGAGGACCCGACGCTGCTGTCGGCCTTCGTCGGCCTCGGCCTCTACGTGCTGCTCACCGTCGACCTGCCCTGGCTCTACGACACCCGCCGGCTGGAGGCCCGCCCGCTCGTCCGGACGACGCTCACGGTCCGTGCCGTCGGCGTCCCCGGCCGCGGCCTGCTCGTGCTCACCTCGGACACCCTCGCGTGGACGGCGCTGCGCACCGGCGTCCTCGCCGACGCGGTCGTCGGTGACGTCCTCGTCGCCGACGTCGACGCCCGCGACCACGACCCGGTCGTCCTCACCCTCGGCGACCGGCGCACCGTCTCGCCGAAGGTGCACCCGCTCACGGCGCCGCGCCTGCGGGCGATCGTCGGTGACGTCGCCCCGGAGCGGGCCGCGGCGTGACGGACGACGCGACGGACGACGCGACGGACGACGCGGCGCAGCGGCCGGAGCTCGAGCCGGGGCTGCTGCGTCGGGCCCGTCCCGACGGCTACTGGGGCCGGGCGTTCCGGCGGCGGCCGTGGGCGACGTCCGTGATGATCGTGCTGCCGATCGGCGTCGTCGTCGGGGTTCCGCTGATCGCCGAGTCCCGGGTGGGCGTTCACCTGACCGGAGGCGCCGCCGTCCTCGCGTGGTTCGTGTTCTCGGGCCTGCGCGACCGTGTCCGGGCCACGGCCGACGCCGCCGACGAGGCGGACGGTGTCGATCCCGGGCGGCCGCCGGTCGACGTCCGCGGCGACGTGGCCGCCCGTCCGTCGTTCGGCCCGGGCACCGTGACGGCCGACCAGGTCCGCGGCCACACCGTCAGCGCGCTCGTCCTCCTGGGCGGCCCCGGAGCGGTCACGCTCGCCGTCGCCGTCGTCCGCAGGCCGCTCGACCTGGTGCTCGTCGGCATCGGAGCGGCCCTCGTCGGCGCAGCCCTCATCTCGGCCGTTCTCGTCCGCGTCCCGCTCCGGCGGCGGACGACCAAGTACCTGTCCCGCGCCCTCGAGCCGGTGCCGGTCCGGGTCGTCGGGATGCGCAGCGACGGCCTGTACTGGGTCCTCGAGACGGTCGACGGCGGGTCCCGCTGCGACGTCGGGCTGCACGCCGGCGACGACCTGCTCGTCGCGGGGGACGTCGTCCATGCCTGGGGTGACGCCGCCCCCGAGGCCGGCACCCCGCCACGGCAGCGGCGGCTCGCGCTCACCGGCCCGTTCGGCACCGTCTGGGTCTCGCGCGTCCTCGACGACCGGAACGTCGAGGTGCGCAACCGCACCAGATCCGGCGGGGCGGCGTCCGACGCCCCGCTGCCCGACGGTGTCGTCGAGGCCGTCGTCCCCGGAGCCGGCCGGCTGCCCGACGTCCGTCGCCAGGACGGGACCGTCGTGCGTGCCCGCCGCACGTCACCGCCGCGATGAACCTGACCCCCGTGCGGCGCGGGCCGCAGCCGCTGCGCGCGGTGCGCGAGCTGGTCCGGCCCCGGGCGCTCGCGTGGTTCGGCGGCGGGCTGGCCGTCGCCGGGCTCTTCACGTGGTGGGGACTGCCCGGCAGCGGCCTCGTTCCTCGCGCGCGCCCCGGGGACCGGACCGTTCGACCTGCCGAACGGGGTCTGGTGGGCCGCCGGCCCCGGCTTCGCGCTGTGGTGGGCCTGGCTGGTCCGCTCGGAGCTGAAGCGACTGACCCCGCTGCGCAGCACCGCCGTCGACGCGCTGCCGCGCGGCGTCGTCACAGTGCTCGGCTTCTCGAACGACGTCGGGGACGGCGTCCGGTTCGTCGTCGCGGACGGCGCGGTCGCCGTCCCGCCGGACCCGGCGACCGGTGCGTACGACGAGGTCTGGGCGGGGCGTGTCACCCGGCGCGCGTGGCGTGACGTCGTGCCCGGGGACGTCCTCGTCCGCGACGGTGCCCTCGTCGAGGGCGGGGTCGTGGCGCTCTCAGACGGCACCGAGAGCGGCTGGGTCACCCATCTGGAGCGGGTGCCGCGGTCGGAGCTCGGCGGCCCCCGGACGTGGCAGGAGGACCTGGAACAGCTCGAGGCGCGGGACCGCGACGCGTGACGTCCGGACCGGGCACTGTCCGCCCGCCGACACCGATCGACCCGTCAGGCTCCCGGCATGCACATCCATGGGCCCGTTGAACGGCCCGATCGTGTGCACCCGGGGAGCCTGAGCACCAGCGGCCGGGGCGTCGGACGGCCTGGCGTCAGACGGTGATGCGGATCGCCGCGCCCTGGCTCGTGTCGGTGCCGCGGCGGCGCTGGGCCCACATCGCGATCGTGTACATGAAGCCGTAGCGGGCCTTGACGAGCTGCGCCGTCCGCTCCACATCCGCGAGGTCCGTGAGCAGCTCGGCCGTCGCCTCGACGTCGGTCACACCGGGCTTGACCCGGCCCCGGCCGTCGCACGGCGCGACGAGCACGCGCGCGGTGTGCCTCAGCCGCTTGGCCTTGCCCGTGCCGAGGGCGGTTATGACGAGCAGGTGCACACCGTCGCGGACGAGCCAGACGGGGGTCGGCACCGCGGTCCCGTCCTTCTTGAACGTCGTGAGGCGCACGTACTTCGCGCCGCCGAGGGCGTCGAGCGTCTGGGCGTCGGTCATGCCCAGCAATCTAGATCAGCCCCGGCCGTCAGCGGGGCGGGTGCTTGGAGAGGGCGCGCGTCCAGCGCGTCGCCGCGACGGCGAGCGCGTCGGTGGTCGTGACGAGCGTCAGCGTCACCGCCGTCGGAGTGTCGGCGTCCGGCGGGAGCGCCTCGGCGGCGAGCGCCACCCGGACGACGACCCGGCCGGGCGCGGGGGCATCGGCGAGGTCGAACGCGAGAGCGGGCTCGGTGAAGGAGATCCGGCCGTCCTCGAGCCAGGCGTCGGTGACGTCGGCCGGGACGCCGTCCGCGACCGCGCGCAGCCAGGCGCCGAGGTCGGCCGCCTCCCAGGCGGTGAGGCAGCCGTCCTCGAAGGACCAGTGCGTGCCGTCCGCCGTCGTGACCTCGCCGCGGACGACGAGCCAGTTGAGGTCGTCCTCGTCGGGCTCGGCGTCCGGGTCGGCGGCCGCGAGCGCCTCGAGGTCGGGGAACTCGTACCCGACCACCGTGAGGGCGAACAGCGCGCCGTCGTCCGAGACGATCTCCACGTCATGGCCCCGGTGCAGGGGCGGGCACCGGCGGCGGCAGCAGCCGGTCGCGCAGCGCGACCACTCCCCCGACGACGACGATCGCCGGCGGCCGGACGCCCGCTGCGGCCGCGGCGCCGGCGATGCCGGCGAGGGTGCCGGTGACGACGCGTTCGGTCGGCAGCGACCCGTCCTGGACGACGGCGGCGGGGGTCTGCGGGTCGCGGCCGTGGGCGAGCAGGACCTCGGCGATCTGCGGGAGCCGGTCGACGGCCATGAGGAGCACGAGGGTGCCGCGCAGGCGGGCCAGGCCGGGCCAGTCGACGAGCGAGCCGGGGTCGTCGGGGGCGAGGTGGCCGGAGACGACGACGGCCTCGTGCGCGACGCCGCGGTGCGTGAGCGGGATCCCGGCGAGGCCGGGGACCGAGATCGCGCTCGTCACGCCGGGGACGACCGTCACCGGGACGCCGGCGACGACGCAGGCCTCGACCTCCTCGGAGCCACGGCCGAACACGTACGGGTCGCCGCCCTTGAGCCGGACGACGAACCGGCCGGCGAGCGCGTGCTCGACGAGGCAGGCGTTGATCGCCTCCTGGGCCATGAACCGGCCGCGCGGCAGCTTCGCGGCGTCGACGACCTCGACGTGCGGGGCGAGCTCGGCGAGCAGGCTCTGCGGGGCGAGCCGGTCGACGACGACGACGTCGGCGTGCGCGAGCAGGCGGCGGCCGCGGACCGTGATGAGGTCGGCGTCCCCCGGGCCGCCGCCGACGACGGCGACGCCGGGCAGCGGCGTCGACGCGTCCTGCGCCCGGGGCGGGCGGCGGGGCAGGGTGTCGAGGCGGCCCTCGCGCATCGCGTCGACGACGCCGTCCCGGACGGCGACCGCCCGGCGCGGGTCGCCGCCCCCGAGCACGGCGACGCTCACGGCGCCCTGCCGCCCCGTGGCCGGGGTGACGGCCGTGCCTCGCGTCCCGTCGTCCGCCCGGACGCAGAACACGCGCCGGGCCTCGGCGTCCGCGACGACGCGGGCGTTGACCGCCGCGTCATCGGTGAGCGCGAGCACGTACCAGGAGCCGTCGAGGTCGCTGTCCGCGTAGGGGCGCTCGTGCCACGTGATCGTGCCGGCCGTGACGTGCGGCTCCAGGGTCGGCGTGATCCGGGGCGCGACGACGGTGACGACGGCGCCCGCGGCGAGCAGCCCCGGCACCCGCCGCTGGGCGACCGCGCCGCCGCCGACGACGACGACCCGGCGGCCGGCGAGGCGCAGCCCGGCGAGGTAGGGGTCCGGCGCCGGGGAGGTCACGCCCTCGCTCATGCGGAGGACGTCGCCGAGTCGCCCTTGTCCGCGACACCGGCCGAGTCGAAGGTCGCCATGTCGCGCAGCGCGCGGGCGGCGGACTGGACCAGCGGCAGGGCGAGCACCGCTCCGGTGCCCTCGCCGAGCCGCAGGTCGAGGTCGACGAGCGCCCGCAGGCCGAGGGCCTCGAGGGCGACGGCGTGCCCCGGCTCGGCCGAGCGGTGGCCGGCGATGCACGCGTCGATCGCGTCGGGGGCGAGCGCGCGGACGACGAGGGCCGCGGCGCCGGCGATGACGCCGTCGAGGATCACCGGGACGCGGGCGGCGGCACCGCCGAGGACGAACCCCGCGATCGCCGCGTGCTCGAGGCCGCCGAAGGCCGCGAGGACGCCGACCGGGTCGGTCGCGGCCGCGGCCACGGCACCGGCGTGGACGGCCAGGCCCTGCTCGACGACGGCGACCTTGCGGCGCCAGGTCTCGTCGTCGACGCCTGTGCCCCGGCCGGTGACGTCGGCGGCAGGGGCTGCGGTGAACGCGGCGACGAGCGCGGCGGACGCCGTCGTGTTCGCGATGCCCATGTCACCGGTCAGCAGGCAGCGCCGCCCCTCGGCGACGAGGCGCTGCGCGACGTCGATGCCCGCGGCGAGCGCGGCGTGGACCTCGTCGCGGGTCAGCGCCGGGCCCTGCGTGAGGTCCCGGGTGCCGGGCCGGACGCGCCGGTCGAGCAGGACGTCGTCCGTGCCGTCGACGACCGGCAACGGGGACGCGACCCCGACGTCGACGACGACGACCCGGGCCCCGGCCTGCGCGGCGAACGCGTTGACGGCGGCGCCGCCCGCGACGAAGTTCGCGACCATCTGCGCCGTGACCTCCTGCGGCCACGGGGTGACGCCCTGCGCGTGGACGCCGTGGTCGGCGGCGAAGACGGCCACCGCTGCGGGCTCGGGCATCGGCGGCGGGCAGACCCCGGCGAGGCCGGCGAGCCGGACCGAGACGTCTTCGAGCACCCCGAGGGCGCCGCGCGGCTTCGTGAGCCGGTCCTGCCGCTCGCGGGCCTGCCGTGTCGCGTCCGCGTCGAGCGGGCGGACGGCGGCGACGGTCGCCGCGACGAGCGCAGCGGCGTCCTGGGCCGGCGGTGCGTCCGACCCGGTCGGCTGGTGCGTCATGCGGAGCCCCTCCTCGATGCGTGCTTCGCGGTGCCTCGTCGTGCGACGTCCACGGCGCGCCGTCCACGGGGACGGTGCGCCGTGGA
>NZ_MWLN01000035.1 GCF_002198655.1 Kineosporia sp. A_224 | reverse complement strand
CGGTGCCCGCTGGGTGCTGCCGCGCGGCCACCTGCCCCGCGGCGGCGGCCACGCCGACGCGCCGCTGCCCTCGCTCGTCGCCCTCGGCCGGGACGACGCCGGCCGCGACGTCCTCGTCGACCTCGCGGCCGCGGCCGGCCCGGTCTGCGTCACCGGGGACCCGGTCGTCGCCGGCCACGTCGTGCGGGCGCTCGCCGTCGAGCTCGCGACGAACCCGTGGTCGCGCGGTGTCCGGGTGACCGCCGTCGACCTGCCCGCGGCGCTCGCCGCGGTCGGCGGCGGGCTCACGGTCGCCGACGCCGCGGACCCGCTGGCCGGGCTCCGCGACCGGCTCGCCGCCGCCCCGGGCGGACCTGCCGCGCCCGGAGCCGGTGAGCACCTCGCGTTCGGCGGCCCGCCGTCCCGTGACCTCGCCGACGAGCTGCGCCGGCTCGGTGCCCCCGGCCGGCCCGGGATCGTCGTCGCCGGGGACGTCCCCGGCGCCCGCTGGCGTTTCGAGGTCGACGCGGACGGCGCCCTCGACGCCCCGGACCTCGCGCTGCGCCTGACCGCCAACCGGATCGGCGACGCGACCCTGGCCCGGCTCGGGGACCTCTTCGCGGCGGCGGCGGGCGCCCNGCTGGTACGCGCTCGTCCCGGAGCCGCTGGCCCCGGCCGAGGACGCCGCCTGGGGCCCGGCCCCGGCCCGGGTCGGGCTGCTCGGCCCGGTGCTCGTCCGTGCCCCGGGCACCCTCGACGCCGCGCGGGTCGACCTCGCGGCCGAGGTCGTCGCCCTGCTCGCGCTGCACCCGGACGGCGTCCACCCGACCGTCCTCGGGGCTGCGGTCTGGCCGCGCGGGGTCACCCCCGACGTCCGGGACGCGACCGTCGACCGGGTCCGCGGCTGGCTCGGCGACGGGGCCGCGGGCCCGCGCCTGGTCACCGCGGCCGACGGCCGGCTGCTCCTTGGCCCGGAGGTCGTCGTCGACTGGGCCGTGCTCTGCACGCTTCTGCGCACGGCCGGCCGGGTCGCCGGCACGCCGGCCGAGCGGGACCTGCTCGGCCGCGCGCTCGCGCTCGTCCGCGGTCCGTTCGCCGGCGGTGCCGCGGGCGGCGCCTATTCATGGCTGCCCCGGACCGGGCTCGAGCGCACCGTGCCCCGCGTCGTCACGGCCGCGGCGCACCGGCTCGCCGCGCTGCGGCTGCCCGACGACCCCGCGGGTGCGGGGGAGGCCGCCCGCAGCGGGCTGCGCGCGGACCCGTGCGCCCAGGTCGTCTGGCGCGACCTGCTCCGTGCCGAGCACGCCCAGTGGGGGGCGGACGGCGTCCGGCAGGCCGCGACGCAGATGCGCGAGGTCCTCGCCGACCTGGGGACCGCCCCGGAGCCCGAGACGGACGCCCTCGTCGACGACCTGTGCCCGGGGGCGCGTGCCGTCGCAGCAGGCTGAGCGCAGCACGGGCCGGCAGGACAGCTCCGTACGGCGGGTCGGCAGGACGTGCCGAACCTCGGTTCACGGGTTCGTCACACGTTCGCGCCCCGCGCGGCGGTCCGTGGGAGCGGTTGCGACCCGCCGTCAGTAGTGTTCCTGCCATGAGCGACGCCGCCCCCGTACCGGACTGGGAGGCCCTGCGCGCGGCGGCCCGTGACGTCATGACGAAGGCCTACGCGCCGTACAGCCGGTTCCGGGTGGGAGCCGCGGGTCTCGTCGACGACGGCCGGGTCGTCGCCGGCTGCAACGTCGAGAACGCGGCCTACG
This sequence comes from Kineosporia sp. A_224, assembly GCF_002198655.1. Classification (GTDB taxonomy): domain Bacteria; phylum Actinomycetota; class Actinomycetes; order Actinomycetales; family Kineosporiaceae; genus R-H-3. The sequence goes on along the minus strand of NZ_MWLN01000035.1, from coordinate 68,138 downwards.
GCGTGGGCCTGTGCGCCGAGTGCGGCATGGTGTCCGCGCTGCACGCGACCGGTGGCGGCCGGCTCGTGGCCGTCACGTGCGTCGGTCCGGACGGCGCGCTCCTCATGCCCTGCGGGCGCTGCCGGCAGATCCTCTGGGAGAACGGCGGACCGCAGATGCTCCTCGACACCGCGCGCGGCGTCCGACCGATGAGCGAGGTGCTCCCGGACGCGTTCGGCCCCGAGGACCTCGACACCCGAGCTGGGAGCACCCCATGAGCGAGGCCTTCGCCGCCGTCGACGTCATCGTCGCCAAGCGGGACGGCGGCGAGCTGTCCGACGCCCACATCGACTGGGTCGTCGACGCCTACACCCGGGGCGCCGTCGCCGACGAGCAGATGTCGGCCCTCGCGATGGCCATCCTGCTCAACGGGATGTCCCGCCGCGAGATCGCCCGCTGGACGGCGGCGATGATCGCGTCGGGGGAGCGGATGGACTTCTCCGCGCTCGGCGTCCCGACGTCCGACAAGCACTCGACCGGCGGCGTCGGCGACAAGATCACCCTGCCGCTCGCACCGCTCGTCGCGACCTTCGGGGTCGCCGTCCCGCAGCTGTCCGGGCGCGGCCTCGGGCACACCGGCGGCACTCTCGACAAGCTCGAGTCGATCCCCGGGTGGCGGGCCGCGCTGAGCAACGCCGAGATGCTCGCGCAGCTGCGCGACGTCGGGGCGGTCATCTGCGCCGCCGGGGCCGGGCTGGCGCCCGCGGACCGCAAGCTGTACGCGCTGCGCGACGTCACGGGCACCGTCGAGGCGATCCCGCTCATCGCGAGCTCGATCATGAGCAAGAAGATCGCCGAGGGCACGGGCGCGCTCGTCCTCGACGTCAAGGTCGGCAGCGGTGCGTTCATGAAGACCGAGGAGACCGCCCGCGAGCTCGCCCGGACGATGGTCGACCTCGGCCGCGACGCGGGCCTGACGACCGTCGCCCTGCTGACCCGGATGTCGACCCCGCTCGGCCTCACGGCGGGCAACGCGCTCGAGGTCGCCGAGTCGCTCGACGTGCTCGCCGGCGGCGGCCCGGAGGACGTCGTCGAGCTCACCGTCGCGCTCGCCGCGGAGATGCTCGACGCCGCGGGCCGTGGCGGCCAGGACGTCGCGGCCGCGCTGACGGACGGCCGGGCGATGGACACCTGGCGCCGGATGATCGCCGCGCAGGGCGGCGACCCGGACGCCCCGCTGCCGACGGCCCGCGAGACCCACACCGTGCTCGCGCCCGCCGACGGCGTCCTCACCCGCCTCGACGCGCTCGCCGTGGGGGTCGCCGCGTGGCGTCTCGGCGCCGGCCGCACCCGCAAGGAGGACGTCGTCCAGGCCGGTGCCGGGGTCGTCCTGCACGCCAAGCCGGGAGCGGTCGTGCGCGCCGGTGAGCCGCTGCTCACGCTGCACACCGACACCCCGGACCGGTTCGAGGCCGCGCTGCGCGACCTGGAGGGCGGCATCGAGGTCGCCTCCGAGGGCTCCCGGCCCGACCTCGGGCCGCTCGTCATCGACCGCATCGCCTGACGACGTGCAGGACGAGGTGCGGGGGGACGTGCAGGAGAACGGCTCCGGACCGGACGTCGCGGACGACCGCCGCCCGCGCGCCGTCTTCGGCGCGGGCACCGAGCCCGACCCGCGCTTCTCCATGGCCAACGAGCGGACGGCGCTCGCGTGGGTCCGCACCGCGATGGCCGTCGTCGCGGCCGGCGTCGGGCTGACCTCGGTCGCCCGGCTCGCGGACCTGCCCCGGGCCCTCGACGTCGTGTCCGGCGTCATGTGCCTCGGCGGCGGCTGGCTCGCGGTCTCCGCGGTCCTCGGCTGGCGCCGGCGCGAGATCGCGCTGCGCACCGGGCGGGTCCTGCCCGCGCCGGTGGCGCTGCCGTGGATCGCCGCGGCGGTCGTCCTCGGCTCGCTCGTCCTCGCCGTCGCCGTCCTCGCCGCCGCCTGACGTGGCCGGCGACCCCGGGCTCCAGCACGAGCGGACGGCGCTCGCCTGGCAGCGCACCGGCGTCTCGGCGTCCGCGGGCAGCGCCCTCGGCCTGCTCGCCGCCGCGCACGACGGGGTCGCGTGGCTGTTCGGGGTCGTCGCGGTCCTGTCCGCCGCGGGGGCCGGTTGCGTCGCGGTCGCCGTCGCGTCGACGCACCGCCCGGAGCGCGCCCGGACGCCGTGGACCCGGCTCCTGGCGACCGTGGGGGCGACCCTGATGCTCGCCCTGACCGGCACGACCCTGGCGGTGGTGGCGCTCGTCGCCCGCACATGAGCCGGCCCCGGCCCCCGGGGCAGGGGGGTCGGGGCCGGCTCGGGACGGGCGGCCGGGGCAGCCGCCGGGCGTCGGCCCGGCCGGAGGGAGCCGGCCGGACCGCGCCTGGGAGAGCGACGCTCAGGACACGATGAAGTCCGTCGCGTTCACGTTGCCGGCAGTGACGCCGACGAGGCGGATGGTTCCTCCGTTCGCTCCGCTGACGGTGACCAGGGTGTCGGCCCCGGCCGCGGCGATGGTGACCCGGCCGGCGAAGTTGGCGCCCGTGACGCCGACGCCGCGCAGGTCGACCAGGTCCTGCCCGCCCGCCGGTGCGGCGTCGAAGCCGTTGACCACGTCGGCACCGAACGCCGCCGTGTACCGGAGCTGGTCGAGGCCGGCGCCACCGGTGATGGTGTCCGCCGCCGCACCGCCCTCGATGACGTCGTCCCCGTTCTGGCCCTGGAGCGTGTCCGCCCCGTCGCCGCCGAGCAGGGTGTCGCCGCCGTTCTGGCCCTGGATCGAGTCCGCCGCACCGCCGCCGATGATGACGTCGGGCGCGGCCGACCCGGTGAGGGTGTCCGTCCCGCCGCCACCGTTGATCGACTCGATCCCCACCAGCGTCACGGCGCCGAAGTTCAGCGTCTCGGCCGCCCCGGAGCCGGTGATCCGGACGTTGGCGAACCCGTTGGCGGTGATGGTCTCGACGTTGCTCACCGCGGTGAGCCCGATGTCGGTCCCCGGTGCGGTGGCCTCGATCGTGTCCGCGTCCGCACCACCGTTCACCGTGTCGAAGCCCTCGAGGGCCCCGGTGAACCGGATCCGGTCGTTGCCGGCACCGGTGCTGACGGTGTCGTTCCCGGCGTCCCCGGAGACCTGGTCGTCGCCGGCACCGGTCGTCAGGCTGTCCGCGCCCGGGCCGCCGGAGTAGACGTCGTCACCTGCGGTCCCCGCCAGGGTGTTCGCCCCGGCGTTGCTGTCGCCGACCCCGGGGAAGAGGTCACCGACGACCCCGGTCGCCGACGAGGTCCGGGTCTCGGTCGACCCGTGGTCGTCGACGAACGTCACCACGACCCGCAGCCGCCGGCCGACCTGCGCCTGCAGCGGCGTGAAACTGGGCGAGGTCGCCCCGGCGACGTTCGTGAACGTCGTCCCGGCCGCGTTGGAGAACTGCCACTGCGCCGCGAACGTCGCCGTGGTCAGACCGTCCGCGTCGGCGATGAGCCCGTTGAGCGCGGTGACCGCCGACCCCTCGGTCGGTGTGGGGTCGTCGACCGCCGGGAGCCCGGTGGCCGCCGTGTTGACCACACCGGTGCCGCTGAGCGCGACGACGCTCGGCGAGCCGGTCGCGTTGTGCGCGATGCTCAACGTGGCCGAGCGCGCACCCGTCGCCGTCGTCCGGAACGCGACGCTGATCGTGCACGTCGCGGTCGGGACGACCGACGCGCAGGTGGGCGAGACGGTCGCGGTGAAGTCCCCGGCGTTCGGCCCGGTCACGGTGACCCCGGTGATCGTGAGGTTGCCGCTGCCGGTGTTCGTGACGTTGACCGGGCGGGTGAAGGCCGCGGCCGTGGTGCTCCGGACGCCGAAGTCGAGCGCCGTCGCCGAGACGGTCGCCACCGGCGTGCCGAGCGCGACGGTCTGGTCGATGAACTGCAGCCGCTCGACGTTGCGCACGACGTCGACCCCGCAGCCGGGGGCTGCCGTCGGGCAGTCGTTGGCGCCGCGGACCCGGGTGTTGTCCGGGTTCGTGTGCGCCACGACGATCCTCGGGTCGCCCGCGTCGCTGCGCAGGTCGGTGATCGTGAACTCCGCCCTGTTGCCGGCGAAGACGGCCGTGTCGACGTCGGTGCCGGGCGCGCCCGGCAGGACCTCGCGCACGGTGACGATCTGGCCCGGGTCGACCAGCCCGGCGAAGACCGCCTGCTGGAGCGTCTTGCCGGCGAGGTTGCCGGTCCAGCCGGTCCCGGTCGGGATCTTCTCCATGAGCGTCGTCGTGCCGAGCTCGCCACCGGTGCCGTCCGGGTTCGCCCGGATGCTCAGCCGCACCCCGACGTACCGGTCGCCGTCGATGATGTCGTCGGCCGCCCGGCCTTCGAGGACGTCGTTGCCACCACCGCCGAGCAGGATGTTGCCCTCGCCCCAGACGAACGGGCCCTCGAGCAGGCAGTGCTGGGTCACCGAGGTGGCGGTGACCTGCCCGATCGGGGTGGCCGTCCCGGCCGCCAGCGGCGGGACGATCGCGTCCAGCCCGGCGATCCGGTCGAGGCCGTTCTGGTCGAGCGCGTCGCACCCGATGAACCCGATGCCGCCCTGCTGGCTGGGGATCACGTCGTCACCGCGGAGGGTGTCGGCGAGGTTCCAGCCGGAGAGCGCCTCGACCTCGTTGAAGCGGTCGCGGGTCTCGTTGGCGGGTGGCGCGTTGACGATGACGAGGTTGAGGTCCTGGTTCTGGGGCTGCGGGTCCTCCTGCCCGATGATCCAGTCCCAGCCGGAGGCGCCGGCGTTCTTCTCGACCCCGGGGCCGCCGACGCCGATGTCGTCGCCGCCCTCCATGTCGTAGTCGTCGTCGCCGCCCTGGCCGATGAGCACGTCGTGGCCGGGCACGTTGTGGTCGTCGAAGAACAGCGTCGAGCTGTCACCGATGAGCAGGTCCGGCTGGTCGCCGCCCTCCGCCCAGTCGTCGCCGCCGTCGCCGAAGACCGCGTCCGTGCCCTGGCCGGCGATGGCGAAGTCGTCGCCCTCGCCGAGGAAGTGCTCGTTGATGTTGGCGCCGCCGTTGGTGAAGTCCTTGCCGTCACCGCCCATGACGATGTCGTCGCCGATGCCGCCGTCGATGGCGTCGTTGCCCGGGCCGCCCTTGGGCACGTCGGCACCACCGAAGTCGGTGATGATGTCGTTGCCCTCGCCGCCGAGGACGACGTCGTCGCCGCCGCCGCCGTCGATGACGTCGTCGGCCTTGCCGCCCCAGACGGTGTCGTTGTCGTTGCCGCCGTAGATCCGGTCGACGCCGTCCGTGCCGTTGAACACGCTCTGGCCGTTGATGCCCGACGGGTCGACGCTGTTCACGGCGCGGTACTTGATCTGGCCGTCCGGCTGTCGCAGGAGCAGCCGGTTCTCGTCGCACTCCGAGCCGGTGACGTCGGCGACCGAGCCGGGGCCGGTGATGAAGCTGCCCGACGGTGCCGGCCAGGTGAGCGCGCCGATCTCGAACTTGCAGTCGGCCGTGGCGAACGGGTCGGCCTTGAGGGTCGACGCGTCGCTGTTGCGCATGACGAGCTCGGAGAACGAGTTGCCCTCGAGCGAGGCGCGCAGGTTCATGCCCGGCGTGCGGGCCAGGTAGTAGAACCGGTCACCGTTCTGCAGGTTCGTCAGCTGGTTCTCGAACACGTAGTTGAACGTCGAGCCGAGCAGGCCGCCGAACAGGTTCGTGTTCTCCGCCAGGCCGCCGACCCACAGGTCGACGTCGTCGAGCCCGGTGGTCGTCAGACCGCCGGCGTCGGCCCAGTCGCCGGTGCCGAAGACGAAGTCGGCCGAGTCGGCAGGCGGGTTGACGTTGTCGGCGCTCTCGTCGACGGCGGGGGTGAGCGGGTCGTCCGCGAGCTTGCCGTCCGGCCCCGGGAGGACGAGACCGTTGACGATCCGCTCGGCCGCCGTCCGGCGCCCCGCGATCGTGGTCTCGGCCTGGATGTCCGGGTGGGTGCCGTACGCCGCCACGAAGTTCACCAGCGACTCCGGGTGGCGCAGGTGCTCGCCGAAGTCGATCCAGTTCGTGTACGGCGTGAGCTGGTTGTCGTTCGTCGCGCCGTGGATCTGCCGGCGGACGACGTTGAGCGGCGGGACGCCCTCGCTGCGGGCCCGGGTCATGTTGAGGGCCGGCAGGTCGAGCGGGAGACCGAGCAGGTTGTTGCGCAGGGTGTCCGCGACGAACTCGTCGATCTCGTTGCCGGCCTGGTCGGACAGGCCCATGACGAGACCGGTCAGTGCCGCCTTCGAGGTGAGCGTGCCGCCGCTCCCGTTGTCGTAGTAGGCCGCCGGGTTGAGGAAGCCCTCGAGCAGCGGGATGTCGTAGTGGCTGCCGTTCGCCCGCACGCGCGGGATGTCGTCGTCGAGCATCGAGTGGCCGAAGCGGTAGACGGCGTGCGCGAACTCAGCCGTGATGGCCGGGTCGACGTCCGTCTGGTTGAAGGCGAACGGCTCGAAGGGGTTGATCGCCGGCTGGACCTTGCGGGCGAACTCCTCGAACACGAGGTGCTGGTACTGCATCTCGGTGATGAAGCGTGCGGCCTGGAAGAGCCGCTCGCCGTTCCACGCACCGTCGGCGGACGGCGCACCGCCCGCGACCTGCCAGTCGGCGATGTCGGTGACGCCGCTCGTGTCGTCGAGCAGGATCTGCCGGATCTCGCCGACGAGCCGGTCGTGCTCGCTGTGGAAGACCTGGTGCACGGCCTGCAGGGCGATGTTCTCGTTGCAGCGGCCGTCGCCGCAGATCGCGTGCAGGTCGAGCAGCTCGTCGTCGTACTGGCCACCGGCGACGGGGTCGAGGCTGCCGCCGGCGGTGGTGTTCGTGTCCGCCGTCTTCGGGGACGACACCGAGCCGGGGTCGGCGCTGTGCGCGATGTCGTTGAGGAACGCGGTGTCGATGCGCAGCACGTCCGCCGGCGCGGGGACCGGCGTCGTGCGGTCGCCCTCGACGAGCCCGGAGGCCGTGACGTACTGCGGCAGGCCGTTCGGGCCGGGGAGGAACTTGCCGTACGGGTCGGTCGCGAGCATCGGGATGTTCGTGACGTCGGCGTCGACGAGCTCCAGGCCGAGCAGGGTCGCTGCCTGGTCCTTGATCTGCGCCCAGGTGGCGAGCCCGTCGCCGTCCGGCGTGCTGAGGAACCTGCCCGTCGAGACCGGGGCACCCGCGGCGTTGTTCACGTACTCGCGCAGGAAGACCTGGTGGGACGCGTGCGAGGTGTAGGTCTGGCTCTGGTCGACGAACGGGGTGTCGGTGTTCGGCGCGTTCCGGAAGCCGTCCGGCCCGTCGACGACGTGACCGCGGGTGAGGGTCATGAACCGCAGGCCGGGGGGCAGGTCGTCCGTCGTGCCGAACTGGTGGTCGGCACCCGCGACGAGCGGGTCGTCGGCCTTGAGGGGCACGAAGACGGTGCCGTTGCCGCCGTTTGTGATCTTGTCGAGGCCGTGGTCGAAGAACTGGCCGAAGATCGTGAAGAGCGAGTTGAACGGCGGCGACAGGCCGACGTCCGTCGTCACGTTCTCGATGAAGAGCGTGTCGTGCGACGGGACGCAGCCGGGGGAGTTCGGGCTGAAGTTGTCCGGCGGCGTGTAGCCGGGGGTCCACTCGCACGGCTCCGAGGCGCCGTCGTTGCTCTGGGCGCGCACGGCCTGCCGGGCCGCGGCGACCGCGGCCGGGTTGGTGTACGTCTGGTCGACGATGAGGTTGCTGATGGTCCGCGGTTCGGCGTCGACGACGTTGCCGCTGAGCTGGTCGTAGCTCGTCGGTCCGCTGCCGAAGGGTGCGGCGTCGTCCGCGGGGCCGAAGACCGGGGTCGTCAGCCGCGGGAAGGGCTGGTCGGCGGCACCGTACGTCTCCTGGCCCGGCTGCAGGTTGTTGCACGAGCCGTCGACGGTGCGCAGGCCGAACGAGAGCAGCGGGCTCGCGATCTGGTCGGGCCCGTCGCCGAGCAGGGCCGCGCACGGGTTCGCCGGGTCGTCCCCGATGTGCGCGGAGTGGTGCTCGGCGATCTTGATCTGCTTGAGGATGAAGGCGAGGTCGGCCGGTGTGACCGGGAAGCCCTCGCCGACGACGGCGGTCGCGGGGGCCGCCCCGGCCATCCCGACGCCGGTGAGGACCACGGCGGCGGAGGCCAGGAAGGCGACGGTCGAGCGCACGCGGCGCGTACCGCGGCGGCCGAGGACCGCCCGTGGGATGGGATTCATGGTGTTCGCCCCTTCTGCAGGCAGCACGCATCGCCGGAGGGCCGGGACGGCGCTCCGTGCGTCGGGTGCTGGTGATCGCTGCCGGCGACCCCCGTCGACGGCAGCACGACATCAGGGCCGCGGCTCCCGACGCGGCACCTCGATGCGGGTGGATGGAGTTGGACCGCCCGCGGTCGCGCAGACCTCGCGGCGGTGTCGTGCCCGTGGTTCTCGGGTGGGATAACGGCGCATGGAACGGTAGGTGGACGTACACGTTCTGCCGTCGGGAAGGCAGGCGACGCCCGCGGCCCCCGGGCTCGGCAGAGCCCGCGGCGACCGCGACGTCGGACGCGCCCCGGCGTCCCTCGTCATCAGGCTAAGTAACGACAAAATGGCGAGTGGATGACGATGTTGTCACCTGATCCGGGGGGTGGCTGCCCCTAATGCAGGGGGGAGCGGGCATCGTCCGAACGGCCCATGTCGTCCCGATGTGCCCGATACGGTCGTGTCAGGTGCCCGTCGCCGCGGCCCGGTCCGGGTCGTTCGACCACTGCGACCACGAGCCCGGGTAGAGCGCCGCGTCGACGCCCGCCACGGCGAGCGCGGCGACCTCGTGCGCGGCCGTCACGCCGGACCCGCAGTACACCGCGACCGGCCGGGACCCGTCCGCGCCGAGCGCCGAGAACCGTTGCGCGAGAACGTCTGCCGCGAGGAACCGGCCGTCCGGGCCGACGTTCGCGGCGGTCGGGGCGCTCACCGCGCCGGGCACGTGGCCGGCGCGCGGGTCGACCGGCTCGACCTCGCCGCGGAACCGCTCGCCGGCGCGGGCGTCGAGGACCACCCCTGCGGACGGCGCACCGCCGGGCCCGGGCGTCGCGAGCCGCGCGACGTCGTCCGCGTCGACGACCGGCAGCGACCCGGGGGTGAGCCGGACGTCGCCCGGTGCGGCCGCGACCTCCTCACCGGCGGCCCCGGCGCCGCCGGCCGCGGCCCACGCCGCCCAGCCGCCGTCGAGGATCCGCACGTCCGCGACCCCGCCCCACCGCAGCAGCCACCATGCCCGGGCGGCCGCGAGCGCCGGGCCGTCGTCGTAGACGACGACCGGGACCCCGTCACGGACACCCCAGCGCCGGGCCGCCGCCTCGAGGTCGGCGACCGGGGGCAGCGGGTGCCGGCCGAGCGCCGGCGACGGCGCCGCGGCGAGGTCGGTGTCGAGGTCGACGAAGACCGCGCCCGGCACGTGCCCCGCCCGGTACCGGTCGTGCCCGCCCGCGTCGCCGAGCGCCCAGCGGACGTCGAGGAGCACGACGGGTGCGCCCGCGGCGAGCAGGGCCTGCAGGTCGGTGACGGGGAGGAGGACGTCCATGGTCGACCACGCTAACGAACAGCGCGCCGGGCGCCGCCGGGTCTCGTCCGGCCCGCGACGTGGCTAGAGTCCGGAAGGTGACCACGCCTGATGCCGCCACCGTCGCCCGCGCCCCGAAGGCGCTCCTCCACGACCACCTCGACGGCGGCCTGCGGCCGGCGACCGTCGTCGAGCTGGCGGCGCAGCTCGGCCACGAGCTGCCGGCGGCGGACCCCGACGGGCTGGGGCGCTGGTTCCGGGACTCCGCCGACTCGGGCTCCCTCGTGCGCTACCTCGAGACCTTCGTGCACACCGTCGCCGTCATGCAGACGAAGGAGCACCTGCACCGGGTGGCGGCCGAGTGTGCCCTCGACCTCGCGGCGGACGGGGTCGTCTACGCCGAGGTCCGCTACGCGCCGGAGCAGCACCTCGAGCGCGGGCTCAGCCTCGACGAGGTCGTCGTCGCCGTCCAGGAGGGCTTCGCGGCGGGCAGCGCGCAGGCCGCCGACCAGGGCACCCCGATCCGGATCGGCACGCTGGTCACGGCGATGCGGCACGCGGCCCGCAGCCGCGAGATCGCCGAGCTCGCGGTGCGGCACCGTGACGAGGGCGTCGTCGGGTTCGACATCGCGGGTGCCGAGGCCGGCTTCCCGCCGTCCCGGCACCTCGACGCCTTCGACTACCTGCACCGCGAGAACTTCCACGTGACGATCCACGCGGGCGAGGCGTTCGGGCTGCCGTCGATCTGGGAGGCCGTCCAGGTCTGCGGCGCCGACCGGCTCGGGCACGGCGTCCGGATCGTCGACGACATCGAGGTCCTCGGCGGCACCGACCGGTTCGGTCACCCCGCGGCGCGGCTCGGCCGGATCGCCGCCTGGGTGCGGGACACCCGGATCCCGCTCGAGCTGTGCCCGATGTCGAACCTGCAGACCGGTGCCGCGGCGAGCATCGCCGAGCACCCGATCACGCTCCTCAAGGACCTGCGCTTCCGGGTCACGCTGAACACCGACAACCGGCTCATGTCCGCGACGTCGATGACCCGCGAGATGACCGCCCTCGTCGACGAGGCCGGCTGGTCGCTCGAGGACCTGCGCTGGGTGACGATCAACGCCCTGAAGAGCGCGTTCATCCCGTTCGACGAGCGGCTGGCGATCATCGAGGAGGTCGTCAAGCCGGCGTACGCGGCGCTCGGCGCGCGCTGACTCTCACCCCACTCCTCGAGTTACTAGGCCCGTATGACCCAGTTATCGGGTGATACGCGCTAGTAACTCCAGGGGGCGACGGTTCGGCCCGGCGGCTCAGTGGCCGTGGCGGTGCGAGCAGCCGACGTGCCCGAAGCTCGCGCGGGACCGGTGCCGCCGCCAGCGGCCGCCGACCGACTGCGGGTCGTGGCCGAGCAGCCAGGTCCAGGCCTCCTCGGCGGGCATCGGGCGGCCGAGCAGGTAGCCCTGGACGGTGTCGCAGCCGATCTCGGCGAGGGCGGCCAGCGACTCCGGCGTCTCGACTCCCTCGGCGGTGACGACGAGCCCCAGACCGTGGGCGAGGTCGACGACCGTCGTGACGATGTGTGCGGCGTCGTGGTCGGTGTCGATCACCTGGACGAACGACTTGTCGATCTTCAGCTCGTCGAACGGCAGGCTGCGCAGCTGGGTCAGCGACGCGAAGCCGGTACCGAAGTCGTCGACCGCGATCCCGATGCCGCTGTCCCGCAGCGCCTGCAGGACGCAGCGGGCCTGCTCGGGGTCGCCGAGCAGGTCGGTCTCGGTGAGCTCGACGCGCAGCACCGAGGCGGGCAGGCCGCGCTCGGCGAGCAGCCGGAGGACCTCGGTCGGCAGCTGCGGGTCGGCGACGTTGCGCGCGCCGATGTTCACGGCGACGACGACGTCCAGCCCGGCGGCCCGCCAGGTGCGGACCTGGTCGAGGGCGAGGCCCAGGACGTGCCGGGTCAGCCCGACGATGATGCCGCTCTCCTCGGCCGCCGGGACGAACGCGGCCGGCAGGAGCGGGCCGAGCTCGGGGTGCTGCCAGCGGACGAGCGCCTCGACGCCGCGGATCCGGCCGGTCCGCAGGTCGACCTGCGGCTGGTAGTGCAGGACGAGCTCGTCGCGCTCCATGGCGAGGACGAGCTCGGTCTCGAAGGCGAGCGACCGGGCCGGTGCCGCGTCGAGCGCGGAGGTGTACAGGGCGGTCCCGGTGCGCCGCCGCTTCGCCTCGTACATCGCGAGGTCGGCACGGCGCAGCACGGTCGCGGCGTCGTCCCCGTGCTCACCGGCGAGCGCGACGCCGACGCTCGCGCTGACGTGCACCTGGACGCCGTCCAGCACGAACGGCGCGTCGAGCCGGTGCACGAGGTCGCGGGCCCGGCGCAGCAGGTCGTCCGGGCCGGCGTCGCCGTGGACGAGGAGCGCGAACTCGTCGCCGCCGAGCCGGGCCACGACGTCGTGCGGGCCGTGCCCGGAGCCGATCCGCCGGGCCACCTCGGCGAGCAGGCGGTCCCCGGCGCCGTGGCCGAGGGTGTCGTTGACGTGCTTGAAGCGGTCGAGGTCGGCGAGCAGGACGGCGCGCAGCCGGTCCGGGCGGCCGGCACCGCCCTGCCGGGCGGCGAGACCACGGGCGAGCCGGTCGAGCAGCCCGTCGCGGTTCGCGAGCCCGGTGAGCGAGTCCCGGTGCGCGCGCTGCAGGAGCATCCGGCCGTGCTCGGCGAAGCCGAAGGCGGCGACGAGGAGCAGGAACGCGCCGAGCAGCGTCGCGAGCACGGGCGCCACGGGGAGTGCGCCGGACACCCAGCCGGACCGGGCGCCGGCGCTCACGACGACGTACCAGTCGTTCACGGCGCCGGGCGCGGGCCGGCGGACGGCGAGGTCCTCGCCGCCCGCCTGCAGCAGGGTGCGGCCGCCCCAGGCGGAGACGTCGTAGCGGCCGGTCGCGGGGGCCGCAGCGGCGGCGTCGCCGTCGAGCACGGGCACCGCGGAGTCGACGACGACGTCGCCCGTGCGGGCGTCGACGACGACGACCCGGGTGCCGGCCCGCAGCCCGTGCGCGAGCCGGCGGCGCAGGCTCTCCAGCGTCACCTCGAGATGGACGACGGCGACGGCCGGGCCGCCGTCCGCGAGCCGGACGGGGGCCGCGGACGCGAGGACCCAGGTGCGGGTGTCCGGGGAGACGTACGGCCGCGGCTGGTAGGCGACGTCCCCGGCGGAGGCCAGCGCCGGGCGGAAGAACGGCCGGGCGCTCTCGTCGGGGGACAGGTTCGCCGTGCCCGGCACGAGGCCCTGCACGACGCGGCCGAGCTCTGCCCCGCCGCCGTCGACGAAGCACGCCTCGGCGATCTCGTCCGGGAAGGTCGACCTCAGGTACTCCAGCGCGGCGCCGACCCGGTCGGCGTCCCGGCGTCCGAGGTCGGCCGGGGTCACTGCGCGGCCGCCGGCGCCGGCGTAGACGTCGCGGAACGCCGCGTCGTGCGAGGCGAGCCGCGTCACGGACGCCGCGTCGTCGGCGAACGCGGTCACGACGTCGGTGCGCTCGGCGAGGACGTCGGTCAGCGTCTGCTGGTGGGCGTGCGCGAGCCGGCCGACGAGGGCGACCGACGCGAGCCCGCCGACGAGCAGGGCCGCGCCCGTGGCGAGCGCGACGAGCCGCAGCCGTCGCGCGCCGCGACCGAGGCTGCGTCGCGAACCCTGGTCCTCCCTCACCTCCCAGACGTCGGTCGTGCGCGGCGGCGTCCGCAGGGCGGGGACCCGGTGTCCCCCGTACGGGTCAACGGGTGCCGGCGCCCGCGTAGAGCGCGGCCACGGCCCGCGCCGTCCGGGCCATCTCGTCGCGCAGGTCCTGCGGGGAGAGCACCTCGACCGCGTCCCCGAAGCCCATGAGGGCGCCGCGCGCTGCCGCCACGGCCCGGAACTCCAGGTCGAGGACCGACCAGCCGCTCGCGTCGCTGCCGCCGTTCTCCCTGCGGGTCTCCTCGGTTCCGACCCCGACGACCGGACCGGGGGTGCGCTGGGCGGCGGTGACCCGCAGCAGGAGCGCGCGGACCCCGTCGTGCACCCGCAGCCGCACGGTGACGGCGCTCCGTGGCCGCTCGACGTCCGCGCGCAGCGCCGTCCAGACCGTCTCGAGGTCGAGGTCGGGCGGCCGCCGGGCCGGGTCCGGCAGGGTCGTCGCCGTCACGACGCGGTCGGCGCGGAAGAGCCGTGGCGTCCCGCGGTGGGCGGCGACGAGGTACCAGGTGCCGCCCTTGAGGACGAGCCCCCACGGGTCGAGCAGGTAGCCGCGCAGCCGGCCGTCCCCGTGCCGGTAGCGCACCCGGATCCGCCGGTCGGCCCAGACCGCCTCCTGGACCGCCACGAGGTGCGGTGCCGCGGGTCCGTCGCCGCTCGTCGTCCGGTACCAGCCCGCGTGGTCGACGAGGACGCGGTCGCGGGCCGCCTGCGCGGCGGGCCGGTGCGAGGCGGGGACGGCGGCGACGAGCTTGTGGACGGCGGACGCGAGCGCGGAGCCGAGCCCGAGGTCGTCGGGGACGGCGCGGCCGGTCATCGCGACGAGCGCCCGGGCCTCCGCGGCCGTCAGCCCGGTGACGTCGGTCCGGTAGCCGGGCATGAGCTCGATCCCGCCGTTGCGCCCCTGCGTCGTCCACACCGGGACGCCGGCCGCCGACAGCGCCTCGACGTCGCGGTAGACGGTGCGCACGCTCACCTCGAGCTCCCGCGCGGCGTCGGGCGCGGTGAGCCGGCCCCGGGCCTGGAGCATGAGGAGCAGCGAGAGCAGGCGGTCCGATCGCATCCCCCGACTCTGGCAGAGAAACCTGACCGTGACTGTCAGGGATACCTCGTCAGGGTGGGGGCATGACGACGAACCCCGCCCCCGCACAGACCACCGACCCCCGGACCACGCTCCTGCAGGCCGTCGACCAGGTCCTCGCCCTCGTCGGCCTCGTGACCCCCGCCGACCTCGACCGGCCGACGCCGTGCGACGAGTACGACGTCCGGCACCTGCTCGGCCACCTGCTCGGCGGGCTCGGCCGCGTCGCCCACGTCGCCGGCGGCGGGCTCCTGGTCGACGTCCCGTCGATGGTCCTCGACGTCGCGGACGACGGCTGGGTGCGCGCGTGCGACGAGGCCGCGGCAGGGCTGCGCGCGGCGTGGGCGGACGACGCCGTCCTCGACCGCGTGCTCCACCCGCCCTTCGGGGACGTCCCCGGGCGCGGCGCCGCGCTCGCCTACGTGAGCGAGCTGACGACGCACGCCTGGGACCTCGCCTCGGCGGTCGGCCGCCGGGACGCCCTCGACGAGGGGCTCGCCGTCGTCGCGGCGGACGTGGCGCGGCGGTTCATCCCGGACGCCCAGCGCGGCGTCATCCCGTTCGGCCCCGTCGTCCCCGTCGCCGACGACGCCGCGCCGTACGACCGGCTCGTCGCGTGGGTCGGCCGCGACCCGGGCTGGACGCCGTCCGCCTGACGCCCGCCGGTCCAGGGGCGCGGGCCGGGGACGTTCGCCCCGGACCCGCGGCCCGGGCCGTTGCCTACCGTGCGGTCATGGAGACGACCGTCCGCGGCACCGAACCGCTCGTCGTGACCGGTGCGCCGGTCGTCACCGGCCGCCCCGGCGGCATGGCCGGGCGGGTCCGGAGGCAGCCGACCGACGGCTACCGCGCCGAGGTGCTCGGCTGCGTCACGGACCCGGCCCTCACCTACCGGCAGCGGGTCCAGCGGCTCGCCGCGCTGGCCGAGGGCATGCTCGAGCCGCCGCCCGTGAGCGCCGCCTGCCGGGCGGCGCAGGCCGCGGGCGTCGTCCACGACATGGGGGAGGGGCCGGCGCCGTACCGGCCGCGCTACGTGCTCCCCGACTACGCGCTCGCCCTCGCCGGTGGCGCCGCGCACCTCGAGCTCGAACCGGCCCGGGACCTCGACGAGGCGCTCGCGCTGCTCCTCGCGGCGTACGCGTCGGTGCCCTCCATCACGGGCTACCCGGTGTACCTCGGCGACCTCGACACCCTCCTCGAGCCGTTCGTCGACGACTCGGTCACCGACGCCGACCTCGACCGCCGGCTCACCCTCTTCTGGCGGCTCGTCGACCGGACGATGCCCGACGCGTTCGTGCACGCCGACCTCGGGCCGGACGACGGCCGCGTCGTCCGCTCGCTGCTGCGGGTCGACCGCCGGCTGCGGCAGGTCGTCCCGAACCTCACGCTGCGGGTCGACCCGGCGCGGACGCCGGACGCCCTCCTGCGCGAGGCGGTCCTCACGACGTGCGCCGACGGGAAGCCGCACTACGTCAACGACCCGATGATGCGCGCCGACCTCGGCCCGGACTACGGCGTCGTGAGCTGCTACAACAGCCTGCCGCGCGGTGGTGGCGCCTACACGCTCGCCCGGCTGGACCTCTCCGCGAGCGTCCGGCGGGCGGTCCCGGGGCCGCTCGCGGGCCGGGGCGGGGCCGAGCGGGTCGAGCGCTGGCTCACCGAGGTGCTGCCGGGCGACCTCGCGCTGACCGCCGAGCTCATGGCGTCCCGGATCCGCTTCCTCGTCGAGGAGGCGCGGTTCTTCGAGCACGACCGGCTCGTCCTCGACGGGCTCGTCCGGCGGGACCGCTTCACCGCGATGTTCGGCTTCTACGGCGTCGCCGAGGCGGTCGCCGCGCTCATGACACCCGGTGCCGGCGCCGGGGTGAGCCCCTGCCTCGGCGGGGACGCCTTCTCGCGGCACGGGACGCGCGGCACGCAGCGGCGCTACGGCGTGGACGACGACGCCACCGCGCTCGGGCACCGCATCGTCGCCGCCCTGGCCGACCTCGTCGCCGCGACCCCGATGCCGTACTGCGAGGCGACCGGCGGGCACGCGCTCCTGCACGCTCAGTCCGGCATCGACACCGACCTCGGCGTGACGGCCGGCGCCCGGATCCCGCCGGGCAGCGAACCGCCGCTCTACGAGCACATCCGCGCCGTCGCGCCCAACCACGTGCACGTCCCGGCGGGGATCAGCGACGTCATGCGCTTCGAGCCGACGGTCGCGGCGAACCCGGACGCCGCGGTCGCGGTGATCCGCGGGGCGTTCGCGGCCGGGATGCGCGACGTCACCTTCGACGTCGAGGGCAACGGCTTCGTCCGGATCACCGGCTACCTCGTGCGGGACGCGGACGTCGCCGGGGTGGCAGCCGGCGCCCGGCACTCGAGCACGTTCCTCGGTGCCGCCGCGCTGGAGAACCAGCACCTGCGCGACCGGGTGACGAAGTGCGCCCCTCTGTCTGCGGGGCCGCCGCCGGGGGCGAGCGGTCGGTGACCGCCGCCTGCGCGGCCCGGGACGTCGTGGCCGGTCTGCTCGCCGTCGAGGGCCTCGTCGCCGGGACGGTGCCGTTCTCGGCCGTGGACGGACCGGGGAACCGGTTCGTCGTGTTCCTCCAGGGCTGCGGCTTCGACTGCCTCGTGTGCCACAACCCCGCGACGATCCCCGCGCACCCGCGGGGCGTCGTCCGGACGCCTGTCGGTGCCGTCGTCGACCTCGTCGCGCGGGACGCGCAGTTCCTCACCGGGGTCACGGTGACCGGCGGCGAGCCGACCGTGCAGCCGGAGTTCCTCGTCGCGCTGCTCGAGGCGCTCGCGGTCGACCCGCGGACGGCGCACCTGTCCCGGTTCGTCGACAGCAACGGCGACACCGACGCCGACCTGTGGGACCGGCTCGCCCCGGTGCTCGACGGCGTCATGCTCGACCTCAAGGGCCTCGACACCGAGCGGCACATCGTCCTCACGGGCACGGACAACTACCGGGTCCTCGGCAGCCTCACCCGGCTCGTCGCGCTCCGCCGGCTGTACGAGGTCCGGCTGCTGCTCGTGCCCGGGATCAACGACGCGGACGATGCGCTCACCCGGACGGCGCACTGGCTGCTCTCGCTCGACCCGCGGATCCGGGTGCGGGTCAACGGGTTCCGGCACCACGGCACCCGCGCGGTCGCACGCGACCTGCGGGCGGTGACGGACGCCGACCGGGAGCGGTACCGCGCCGTCCTCACCGCGGCCGGGGTCGAGGACCTGACGATCACCTGACGATCACCTGACGGGCCGGGCACCTGACGGGCCGGGCAGTGGGCTACACCCAGAGCTGCTGCCCGGCGCCCACGTCGAACAGCGTCCGTTCCGTCGTGGTCGACAGGGCCAGGTCGAGCGCCGGCTCCGGCCAGTCCGGGCCGGGCGGCCGGGCCGGTCGGCGCCGGAGCACGGACCGCAGCCGGCCACCGCCGCTGCGCCGTGCACGGACCTGCTCGTAGTAGTCGGCCAGGTGGTCGCCGGAGCGCAGGCGTGAGACGCCCTCGAGCCACGGGTCGCCGGGGACGAGCGGCTTGACCTTGCCGATCTCGAGGACCCCTTCCGCGGCCAGGCCGTCGGCGACCACGCGGCGGAACCAGCCCTCCGGGGTGCCGCCCGGCGCGCCCTTGTCCCCGACCTCCAGCGTGTCACCGAACTCCAGGCGGACCCGGCGGCAGAAGGTCGTCGCGTCCGTCCCGTCCGTGCCCTCGTCGACGAGACCCGCCACCGAGAGCAGGATCCCGCGCGGCAGCCGCCCCGCCGGGGAGAGCCGGCGCAGCGGCCACCGCCGGGGCTGCGACGGGTCCACGCCCTCGAGCCGCTGCAGCGCCAGCAGCTCGACGAGGCAGAGCAGCATCGCCCGCTCCGGGCGGATCGGCCACGACGGTGCTAGGAGCAGGTCGATCTCCGCGGCGGCCAGGTGGGGCAGATAGGCCGGTCGGGCGTTGTCCGCAGTGTTGTCCGTAGCGTCGTCCGCAGCGTCGTCCGCAGCGTCCGTGGTGTCGGCCACGAGGTCCTCCGTGACGGGTCGGCGCACGAGGACGATCACGGTACCCCGGCGGTCCCCGACCCCGGCGGCTCAGACCACCGCGTCCGCGAAGCCGAGGTCGACGGCCTCCTCCGCGGTGAGCCACCAGTCGCGGCGGCCCCAGCGCTCGCGGATCTGGTCCGCGGAGAGCACCGAGCGCTCCGCGAGGATCGCCAGGAGCCGCTCCTCGAGCCGGCCGATGAACTCGACGGTGTCGCCGAGCGACGACGACGAGCCGATCGCACCGCCGCGCACCTCGTGGACGAGGACGAACGTGTTGCGCCCGAGCAGCCGCTCGCTGCCGGCCTGGAGCAGGACGCCGCCCATCGAGGCCGCCGTCCCGAGCGCGAGCACCTGGAGGTGGTGGCCCCGGGAGCGCAGCTCGCCGAGGAAGTCGTAGAGCGCCAGCCCGTCGAGGACCGCGCCGCCGGGGGAGTTGAGCACGAGCCGGATCGGGGCGCCCGGTGCGCGTCGCGACCACGCCGACAGGTCGCGGACGGCGTCCCGCACCGACTCCTCGTCGACCGCCGCGAAGAACGTGTAGACGAGCGCCTGGTCGGGGTCGGCGAGCTCACCGGCGGTGCGGCGGACGACGGCGTCCGCCTCGAGCTCCTTGGTGCGGCGCTCGAGCCGCTTCAGCTCGCCGTAGCCGGCGGCGTCCGCGAGGGCCTTGCGCAGCTCGAGGCCGGCCCGGGCGAGGTCGAGCTGGGCGCGGTAGAGCTCGACCCACGCCGCGGCCGCGGTCGGGTCGGTCGGGTCGGTCGGGACCGGCCCGAGCGGCAGCCGGACGTGCGCGGGGTCGGGGATGCCGAGGAGGGCGGACAGGTCGTCGTCGAGCGGGCTGCCGAACCGGGTCGCGTCGGCGGTCTCGGGCAGCCGGACGGCGCCCCAGACGTGGGCGTCGGCGGGGCGTGCCACGTCGGGGGTGCTGCGGGACGTCGTCCCGGGCGTGCGCCCGGACGTGCGGGCCGTGCGGGCCGTGCGGGCCGCGCGACCGGACGTCGTCCGGGCCGGCCCGCGGGCCGGTGCCGGGGCGAGCGCGACCGGCTCGCTCTTCGCCGCCGGCCTCGGCGCCCGGGCGGACGACGTCCGCTGGCGCGGCAGCGCTGCGTCCGCGGTGGCCTTCGGGGAGCTGGCCTTCGGGGCTCCAGCCTGCGGGGCGGTCGCCCGCGCGGTCCTGGTCCGCTTGTCCTCGGAGCGCACAGCATCCCCCTTCGCGCCGGGTCGTCGTCGCGGGCGCCGGCGTGCCCGCCCTTGTCCGATCGGCGTTGCGCGGCGTCCACTTGACCCCGGGGGCGGCGTCCGGCACGACTCCGGAGGCCGTTCGGGCCGATCCCCGCTCAGCCCGCGGCGAGCAGGTCGCGCAGGGTGCGCTCGGCCTCCGGGATCGTGCAGGGCCGGCAGCCGGCGGCGACCCAGCGGCGGACCAGCGCCGGCTCCCCGCGGGCGAGCCCGAGGCCGCGGCGCACGAGCGTGAGCGGCGGCTTGCGGCTCTCGGCGAGGTCTCGGAGCAGCCGCCGGACGAACGTCGTCGCGGGGTGCAGCCGCAGGCAGAGCGCGTCCGCCAGCACCCCCGCCTCCCGGCAGGCGGCGACGAGCTCGGCGGCGAAGATCCCCTCCGCGACGAAGACGGGGGCACCGCCGAGGTCGAGGCGGGCCGTCCCGCTGCGCCGCGACGTCGGGATGTCGTACACGGGCACGTCCGCGGCGCCGTCCGCGCACAGCCGCCGGACCGCCGCGAGCGCGGCCCCGGCGTCCCACGACCGGGGGTCGTCCCAGTCGACGATGCCGAACCGGTGCGGCAGGGCCGGGTCGTCGCCGTCCCGGTAGAAGTCGTCGAGCGCGAGCACCGGGACCCCGAGCCGGCGGCACAGGGAGGTCTTCCCCGAACCGCTCGCTCCCGCCAGGAGGACCACGCGTGCCACGGCCGCGATCCTAGGCCGCGATCCGGACGACGGGTGGATGCCGGTGCGTACCCTCGCTCCATGAGCAGCCCCGGGGGTCCGGTCGGTGTGACGGAGGCGGACGGCGTCCGCGTCGTGTGGTCGTCGCGGCCCGGGCCGCTGCGGGGCGGGCTCCTGCTGCGGGTCGGCACCGCCGACGAGACGGTCCCGACGGCGGGGGTGACCCGGCTCGCGGTGCGTCGCGCCGTCCGCGGCCTGTCGGCGGACGTCGAGGTCGGGCAGGTGGTCACCCGGGTGCACGTCGACGGGGAGGATGTCCCCGCGCGGCTCTCCGAGCTCGCCCACCGGCTGGTGAGGCTGCCGCTCGAGGGCCTGGACGACGTCCGTGCTGTGCTGGCCGCGGAGCGTGCGAGCCGGCTCGCCGACGTCCGGGACGCGTTGCTGCGCCGCCGGTTCGGCCTCGTCGCGCACGGGGTCGTCACGGCTCCGGGCGAGTACGGCGCCGAGCGGCTGGCGGCGGAGGACGTCGCGGGGTGGGTGACCCGGCGGGCGGTCCGGACCGAGGTCGTCGCGTGGCTCACCGCGCCGCCGCCGCCCGGGCTGCGGCTGGCCCTGCCCGAGGGCGTGCGGCGGCCCGCGCCGCAGCCGGCGCCGCGGCTCGGTTCCGGCCCGACGTGGTTCCGCGGCCCGCGCGGGGTCGTCGGTGTGCTGGGGGTGGTGCCCGCGGGGCCCGTCGGTGCGGCGCTCGCCGCCCGGCTCCGCGCCGCGGTCGGGGCGGAGCTGGCCCGGCGGGACGTCGGTGGTGTCGTCCCCGCCGCGACGCTCGAGCGGATCACCGCCGACGAGGCGCTGCTGACGGTCACCGTGCCCGTGCCGGACGGGGCGCAGAAGGTCGTCACGGCGGCGCTGCTCGGTGCCGTCGAGCGCGCCGCGCAGGAGGGCGTCGGTGACGCCGTCGACGCGGCCGCAGGTGAGCCGGGCGCCGGTCCCGACAGCGGTCCCGACAGCGGTCCCGACAGCGGTCCCGACAGCGGTCCCGACAGCGGTCCCGACAGGANGTCCCGACAGCGGTCCCGACAGCGGTCCCGACAGCGGTCCCGACAGCGGTCCCGACAGCGGTCCCGACAGCGGTCCTGACGGGGGTCTCGTCCTCGCCGCCGAGGCGCTGCTCCTCGCGGGCCCGGACCCGGACGGCGCGCGCACGGACGGGACGGCGCCGCCCGCCGCCGGGATGGCTGCGTCCCAGGTGAGCGCTGCCGCCCTGTCGTACCTGCTCGGGGCGCTCGCCGCGGTGCCGTTCGGGAGCGGCGAGATCGCCGCGCCGTGGCAGGCCGAGCCGTCGAGCCGGCAGGAACCGTTCTCGCAGCGGTGGTTCCGCCCCGTCGAGGCGCCGGACGACCCGCGCCAGCTGAGCCTCGACACCGGGGGTGTCAGCCTGTGGACGCCGCCCGGCTCCCACGTCACGGTGCCGGTCGCGGCGACCGCCGCGGTGCTGCGCTGGCCCGACGGCCGCCGGATGCTCCTCGGCGAGGACGGCGCCGAGGTCGACGTCGAGCCGACGATGTGGGTCGGCGGCGCGGCCGTCGTCGAGGCCGTCGACGCGACGTGGCCGGCGTCCCTCGTCGTCGACCGCCCGGCCCGCCCGGCGTCCGACGTCCCGCAGCCGGACCGCGCCCCGGGCGAGGACCCGCGGCTGCTGCCGGTGACCGCGACCCAGGGCTTCCGCCGGATGGCCCTCGTGGCCGCCTTCTGCTGCCTGGGCTGCGTCGGGGTGACCGTCGTCTTCGGGGCCGGCCAGGAGCTCTTCGGTGCGCTGCTGCTGAGCATCTGTGCCGTGACGATGTCGTCGTCGACGTTCCGCTCGATCAACGTCCGGCAGGGGATGGGGCTGCGCCGCCCGAACCCGGGGCCGCCGCGCCGGTAGCCGCCGTCAACCGGCGCGTCTCCACGTGTCGTCGGGCGGCGCCTGGGTCCAGATCGGTGGGGTGAGGTCGATCGGGGCGAGGCCGGTGCGGCTCGGGCCGACCCCGCGGGCGTCGGCATCGTCGTCGAGCGCGAGGTGCAACTGCTGGCCGATGCGTCGTGCGGCGCTGTGGGTCTGGTGGTGCAGGTTGCGCATCCGGCGGCGTCCGGGGTCGATCCACGCGGGTGGTCGGACCCAGGCGATGCCTTCGTCCATCTCGACCAGCCAGAGCCCGGCGTGGATCTCCTGGTGATGCCTCGGGCAGGCGCTGACAAGGTTGTTCAGATCGGTGGCGCCTCCCTGCTCCCAGGGCAGGACGTGATGCGCGTCGGTACCTTCGTGCGGGACAGGGCAGGCCGGGATGACGCAGCCGCCGTCACGGGCGGCGAGCGCCTTGCGCTGGGCCGGTGTCGCGAGCCGGTGTGCGCGGCCGACATCGAGCGGCACGCCGTTCTTGTCGAGGAGCACCTTGGTCAGGGTCGCGGTGCAGGCCAGGTAGGCGAGCAGGTGCGCGCCGATCGGGCCGTGCCGGTGCAGCGTCGCCGACCCGGCCGCTCGCCCCGTCGTACGGGCAGCGATGTGCGCGGAGTCGTTGCTGGAGAACGTCTCAGGGGCCGCTCCGGCCGCATGAGGCGGCGCGGTGCCGTGTTGCCGGAGATGCTCCGCTGCGACACCGGCGGCAGCGACCTGCTCGACCGTCGCTGTGACCAGCAGGTTCACCAGCGGGGAGGCCGCCGCACCCCCGGCGTCGCCGTCGAGGCCGGCGCGGACCATGCCCATCAACGCGTCGTAGCGGCGCATCGCCACGGTCCGGTCGTCCTTGACCAGGGTGATCTGCTCGTGGCCGGTGTCGTCGACCGTCAGGACCTCGCGCATCGGGCGGGGCTTGCCCGCGGCGGAGAGCATCGCGGACAGCACCGCGGTGTCCGCCGGTGTCATCGTGACCCGTAGGGAGCCCATGCCGGTGGAGTCGTCCTTGACAAGGGACAGGCCGCGGCGCAGGTGGGCGTCCTCGTCGAAGTTCTCGTCACGGTTCGGGTCCAGGACCCGGACGAGTTCTTCGACGAGCCGCCTCATGGTCCGGGCGGGGAACTGGCGGCAGCGTTGGGCGAGGAACGCGTCGGCGATCTCCATGCCTGTCCTGGTCTCGCCGGTCTCCTCGTCCTCGAGCAGCACGACCCGCAGCCGCTTCGGCAACCTCGCGACCGCGCGGACGCAGACGTCGGCGTGCTCCCTCGTGATCTCACCCGCCGCAAGCGCCGCCCCCACCAGCGGCAGCGAACCATTGTCCGCGTCCAACGTGTGCGCCGCCCGCGCGTCCGCATGCGCCCGCCCGGGATCGACGTTGAGCCGGCCGGTGAGGAACGTGGCGGCGACCTTCGACTCGTCGGCTCCTGGAACCGCCTCGGGCCGTTCGTCGAGGACCTTGATGACGGCCAACCGTGCGGCTTCCGCGGACGCCATCGCCCGCGACACGTCCTCCACCACGCCCCGGACCTCCTCACCGGACAGCGACCACGCGCACCGCGACGCCTCCAGCACCATCGCCGCCGCAGCCTTCATCGCCTCCACCCCGGCGACCAGGTCGTGCACCGGCAACGACCCCTCCGGCACCCGACGATCAGCCGGCGCGGCCGGGAGCGCGGCGTCCGGCTCACCGCCGGGCACCTCGCCCCAGGTCTGCTCGTCGCTGCTCACGAGAACAACGTTAGAGACAGGGTCCGACAGTCTCGATCCTCTGAGACCCGTTCCAGCAGAACAACTTTGAGTGAGTCGTCGTCACTCACCCATGGTGGTCGGTGATCCGGGCCCCAGGCCGCCACCACCTCGACGAGGATGACTCGGTCGAGTGCTGGCGGTCTCTGGTCGTCCGCGACGCGAAGTGGTGTCATGAACGTCCGGCGGCCACCCGGCGTCCGGCCCGCGTCCGTCCATCGGGGAGATGAGCAGCATGTCGACGACCCACGTGCCCGGCAGGAGTGCTGTGGGAAGAAGGTTCTGGACGCAGCGTCATCCCTTCGCGGTGGCCGCGATCGCCTTCGCGGGGTCGTACGCGGTCGCGCTCCTGGTCCACTACGTGTGGCTCGAGGACAAGAACCCGACCGTCGCGTCGTCCTTCAACGTGTTCGCGCTCCTGTTCGTCCTGGCGCTGGCGATCGAACGGATCATCCAGCCCTTCGCGCGGTTCCTCGGGCCGGACTCGAAGGCCGCGAGCGAGGAGCTCGAGAGGCACAAGGCCACCCTCGAGACGGTCAAGGCCACCGCGACGGCCACCGCGACGGCGGCGGCGGCCGGCACCGCGTCGCCCACGGCGGCGGCATCGGAGGAAGCGGCGCGGAGCGTCGAGGCGGAGGTGGGCAAGGCCGCGGTCGCCGTGAAGGAGGCACGCGAGGAGACCAGCGTCGCCGCTTGGGGCTGTGCGTCGGGTCTGGGATTCCTCTTCGCGGCGTTCGCCTCGGTGGGGATCCTGCACATCGTGCTGGCGACGGATCCGCCCTGGGTCCCGTTCGACATCCTCGTCACGGGCACCGTGATCGGCGCCGGCACGAAGCCGCTCAACGACCTGTGGACGCGCCTGCAGAACAAGTAGCGACCGCAGGGCCCGCGACGGGGTCGACCGGCGGCGGCCCGGCAGGCTGTCGGTCCCTCGTCGTACGGTCGGACGATGAGCGATCCGACAGTGAGCGAGCGGGACCGGCTGCAGTACTTCCTCGACGAGCAGCGTCGCGCCGTCCTGGCGATCGTCGACGGTCTGGACGAGACCCGGCTGCGGACGCCGGTCCTGCCCTCGGGCTGGACGCCCGTCGGCCTGCTGCTGCACCTGGCGGGCGCGGAGGCCACCTGGTTCCAGCGCGTCGCCCTGGGGACGCAGCCGCAGACCCGGTGGGACGACGGCATCGAGGACCCGCCCTGGGACCCCGAGGCCCCGTTCACGACCGAGCACTCCACCGCCGCCGTCGTCGACCACTACCGGCGGCAGTGCCGGATCTCCGACGAGGTGCTCCAGTCGCACGACCTGGACGCGCCGCTGCTCGGCGACCCCGGCTTCGACTGGCCGGGCGAGCCGATCACCGACCTGCGCTGGGTGGCTCTCCACATGATCGAGGAGACCGCCCGGCACGCCGGCCACCTCGACGTGGCACGCGAGCTCCTCGACGGCACCACCGGTCTCGGCCCGCGCTGACGAGGGCCGGGCAGAGCCTGACCGCCGTGGTGGGGCTGGTCAGCAGGACCGGCGCCGGTTACTGTCCGGCCGTGATCAGCGCTCCCGACCCTGCTGGCCCGCGCCCGACGCGCATGACCTATGCCGGCATCCGGGCCGCGAGAGCGGGCTACTGCGCGCTTCCGCGGGACGTCCGGCGGGGGATCCACGGCGGCCGGCTGCCGACCGACCCGGCACATCGAGCCGTCGCTCACGAGTGGGCGCGCGCCTACCGGTTCGTCGCGCCCGTCCAGCTGCTCACGTCCCTGGGCGCCGCCTGGCTGTGGTTCTCCGTCCCGCTCGGGACCGGCGTCCACTGGTCGAGGGTCGTCGGCGTTCTGTTCGTCCTGTGGTCGCTGGGCCCGGTGCTGGCTCTCGTCAGTGCCTTCCGGGTGCTCAGGGCCGGACGACGCTCGACGTCGGGCGAGGAGCAGCCGGCGTCCCGGTGACGGCTGCCGTCCAGGGCCGGGTCAGCGACCCTTCGGGTGCCAGACCGTCTTCGTCTCCATGAACGCGAGCACCCGCCGCGGACCGTCGGGCAGGACGGTCCAGTCCGGCTCGACAGCGCCGTCGGGCTCGCCCGAGGCACCGGTGCCGGCCGGTCGGACGACGCGGGTCAGGGTCGCGGCGGCCGCGGCCTCGAGCGCGCCCCAGTCGACGGTCGGGTCCTCGCCGGGCAGCGGGGCGGCACCCGCGAGGTCGAGGGCGTCGACGTCCTCGTGCGAGGCCAGCCAGGGCGCGCTCTCGGCGGTGACGCCGGTGAGCAGGTTGACGACGCCGCCGGGGACGTCGGACGTCGCGAGCACCTCGCCGAGCACGACGGCCGGCAGCGGCCGGCGCTCGGACGCCAGGACGACGCACGTGCTGCCGCCCGCGACGACCGGGGCGACGACGCTCACGAGGCCGAGCAGGCTCGACGCCTGCGGGGCGAGGACGGCGACGACGCCGGTCGGCTCCGGCACGGACAGGTTGAAGTACGGCCCGGCGACCGGGTTCGCGGCACCGGCGACCTGGGCGACCTTGTCGGTCCAGCCCGCGTACCAGACCCAGCGGTCGATCGCGGCGTCGACGACGGCCCGCGCCTTCGCGGCGGTGAGGCCCTCGGCGCGCGCGACCTCCTCGGCGAACTGGGCGTGCCGGCCCTCCATGACCTCGGCGACCCGGTAGAGCACCTGCCCGCGGTTGTAGGCCGTCGCCCCGGACCAGCCGGCGAACGCGGCCCGCGCGGCGAGGACGGCGTCGCGCGCGTCCTTGCGGGACGCCATCGCCGCGTTCGCGACGAAGCGGCCCTTCGCATCGGTCACCTCGTAGGAGCGCCCCGACTCGCTGCGCGGGAACTTGCCTCCCACATAGAGCTTGTACGTCTTGCGGACGTCGAGTCTCGCCGCCACCTCAGGCCTCCTTCACGTACGCGGCGAGCCCGTGCCGGCCGCCCTCGCGGCCGTAGCCGGACTCCTTGTACCCGCCGAAGGGGCTCGTCGGGTCGAACCGGTTGAACGTGTTCGCCCAGACGACGCCGGCCCGCAGCCGGTCCGCCATCCAGAGGATCCGCGAGCCCTTCTCGGTCCAGATGCCCGCCGACAGGCCGTACGGCGTCGTGTTGGCCTTCGTCACGGCCTCGGACGGCGTCCGGAACGTCATGACCGACAGCACCGGGCCGAAGATCTCGTCCCGCGCGATCGTGTGCGCCGGCGACACGTTCGTGAAGAGCGTCGGGGAGAACCAGAACCCGTTCTCCGGCAGCGGGCACGGCGCCGTCCAGCGCTGCGCGCCCTCGGCGTCGCCGACCGCGGCGAGGTCGGTGATCCGCTGCAGCTGCTCCGCGGAGTTCACCGCGCCGACGTCGGTGTTCTTGTCGAGCGGGTCACCGACCCGCAGCTGCGACATCCGCTGCTGCAGCCGGCCGACGACCTCCTCGGCGATCGTCTCCTGCACGAGCAGCCGCGAGCCCGCGCAGCAGACATGGCCCTGGTTGAAGAAGATCCCGTCGACGATGCCCTCGACCGTCTCGTCGATCGCGGCGTCGTCGAAGACGATGTTCGCGGCCTTGCCGCCGAGCTCGAGGGTGAGCTTCTTGCGGCTGCCCGCAACGGTTCTCGCGATCTCCCGGCCGACGGCGGTCGAGCCGGTGAAGGCGACCTTGTCGACGTCCGGGTGGCCGACGAGCGCCGCCCCCGTCGCGCCCGCGCCGGTGACGATGTTGACGACGCCCGGCGGCAGGTCGGCCTGGCGGCAGATGTCGGCGAACAGCAGCGCGGTGAGCGGTGTCGTCTCGGCCGGCTTGAGGACGACCGTGTTGCCCGTCGCGAGCGCCGGGGCGACCTTCCACGCGAGCATGAGGAGCGGGAAGTTCCACGGGATGACCTGGCCGGCGACCCCGAGCGGCAGCGGGACGCCGTCCGGCCCGAGCGCGGCGCCGTGCAGGCCCGCCCATGCGAGCTTGTCGGCCCAGCCCGCGTGGTAGAAGAAGTGCGCCGCGGCGAGCGGGACGTCGACGTCGCGGCTCTCGCGGATCGGCTTGCCGTTGTCGAGGCTCTCGAGCACCGCGAGCTCGCGGCCGCGCTCCTGGAGGATCCGCGCGATCCGGAACAGGTACTTGCCGCGCTCGGCCGCGGGCATCCGCGACCAGGTGCGCTCGTACGCCCGCCGGGCCGCCTTGACCGCGCGGTCGACGTCCGCGGCGCCACCGACCGCGACCTCGGAGAGGACCTCCTCGGTGGCCGGGTTGACCGTCTTCATCGAGGTGCCGTCGACGGGGTCGACGAACTCGCCGCCGATGAACAGCCCGTACGACGGCTGCAGGTCGACGACCGCCCGGGACTCGGGGGCCGGTGCGTACTCGAAGGTCGGCATGGTGTCCTTCAACCGATGGGCGGAGCGGCGGACGGGTTGCGGCGCAACGGGTCTGCGCGCTGGATCAGGTCGCGAGCGTGAGCCGGTCGGCGCTCGCGTAGACGCCGGTGCGCATCCGCCGGCGCTGCAGCAGCAGGTCGTTGAGCAGGCTGGACGCGCCGAACCGGAACAGGTCCGGGTCGAGCCAGCGCTCCCCGGCGGTCTCGTGGACGAGGACGAGGTGCTTGATCGCGTCCTTCGCCGTCCGGATCCCGCCGGCCGGCTTGACGCCGATGATCTCGCCGGTGAGCGCCGCCCAGTCCCGGACCGCCTCGAGCATGACGAGCGTCACCGGCAGCGTCGCGGCAGGCGAGACCTTGCCGGTGCTCGTCTTGATGAAGTCGCCGCCGGCGAGCATCGCGAGCCAGGACGCGCGGCGGACGTTGTCGTACGTCGACAGCTCACCGGTCTCGAGGATCACCTTGAGGTGCGCGCGCCGGCCGTGCAGCGCCACGGCCTCGTCGCAGACCTCGCGGACCGCGACGATCTCCTCGAACACCTTGAGGTAGCGACCGGAGAGGAACGCGCCCCGGTCGATGACCATGTCGATCTCGTCGGCGCCGGCCTGGACGGCGTCCCGGGTGTCGGCGAGCTTGACGGGCAGGCTCGCCCGGCCGCTCGGGAAGGCCGTCGTCACCGCGGCGATCTTGACCCCGCTGCCGGCGAGCGCCTCGACGGCGACCGGCACGAGGTCGTTGTAGACGCACACCGCGGCGACCTTCGGGCACGCCGGGTCGTCGGAGTCGGGCACCCGGGCCTTGGCGCACAGCGAGCGCACCGTCCCGAAGCTGTCGGCGCCCTCGAGCGTCGTGAGGTCGACCATCGAGACGGCGAGGTCGAGGGCCCAGGCCTTCGACGTCGTCTTGATCGAACGGGTGCCGAGCATCGCGGCCCGGCCGTGGGCGCCGACCTCGTCGACCCCGGGCAGCCCGTGGAGCCAGCGCCGCAGGGACGCGTCGTCGAGGCTCGTGGAGCCGAGGACGTCGCGAACGCGGTCGGTCAGCGCAGGCGTCGTCGCAGTCACGTCGCCACTCTAACCGCCGCCCTGATCGCCACCCGTCGGCGAGACTCGCCAGTGCTCCCCGCGTGGCTGCTGGCAGGTGGTGCCCAGCCTGGGCCGTCCGGGTGAAGCGTCTGCGCTTGCCGGATCCGGCCCCCGGCGGGATGGTCACGGACGGCGCCGCGCGGTCGGCGCGCGGCGGCGGGCGCGGGACACAGGAGTGCGTCATGGCGGACGAACCTCGGGCACGGCTCTGGGCCCGCGCGCTCGTCGCGCTGCGCTGGCCGGTGCTGCTCGGCTGGTGCGTCGCGGCGGCCGCGGCGGCGCTGCTCCTGCCCGCCCTCGGCACGAGCGGGGGCGGCCTCGGGGACGTCACGACCGCCGACAATCCGGCGCTGCTCGCCGAGGCGCGCGCCGCGAAGGACCTCGGCGTCCCGTTGCTCAGCCGGGTGGCCGTCGTCCAGCACGACCCGGCGGGGCTGCCGGACGCCGCCCGCCAGGCCGCCCTCGACGCGGCCCGGTCGCTCGCCGAGCGCCCGACCGCGCAGCTGCGGGCCGCCGTCCCCGTGCCCTCGGACGAGCGGCTGCCCGCCGTCCGTGCGCCCGGCACGACCGTCGTGACGTTCCTCTACCCGCAGCCCGGCACGAGCTTCGCGGGCGTCATGGACGGGGCGCACGCCTACGCGCAGGGCCTCGGCCCGCAGGCCGGCGTCGTCGGGGTCACCGGCTCGCTGCCCGCCCGGGCCGCGCAGACCCGCCTCATCGAGCAGTCGCTGCGCCTGCTCGAGGCCGTGTCGCTCGCGGCCGTCCTGCTCGTCGTCGGCGTCGCGTTCCGGTCGGTCGTCGCCCCGCTGCTCACCCTCGGCGTCTCGGGCTTGTCGTTCGTGCTCGTCACCCGGACCGCGGGGCTGCTCGGCGAGCGGTTCGGCTGGGACGTCCCCGCCGACCTCGAGCCGCTCATGGTCGCGCTCATGCTCGGGATCGTCACCGACTACGTCGTCTACTTCCTCTCCGGGCTGCGCGCCGACCTCGCCGACGGCCACCCGCGCGTCGACGCGGCGGCCCGCACGACCGGCGTCTTCGCGCCCATCGTGCTCGTCGCGGGCGTCACCGTCTCCGCGGGCGTCATGGCGCTGCGGCTCGCGGACTCCCCGCCGGTGCGCGCGTTCGGCCCCGCGATGGCGGTCACCGTGCTCGTCACGCTCCTCGTCTGCGTGACCCTCGTGCCGGCCCTCATGGCGGTGCTCGGCCGCTGGTGCCTGTGGCCCTCGCGCCCGGAGTCGGCCCGCCGGGAGAGTGTCGCCGCGCTGCTGCGCCGCGGCACGGTCCGGGTCATCCGGACCCGGGCCGGGGCGGCCGTCGTCGCCCTCGCCTGCGTCGCCGGGCTCGGTGCCCTCACGGTGCCGGTGCTCGGGCTGCGCGCGGGGCTGCCGTTCGTCGCGTCGCTGCCGGCGGACGACGAGGTGCGCCGGGCCGCGGACGCCGCCGCGAGCGGCTTCGCGGCCGGCATCACGTCCCCGACGCTCGTCGAGGTCGGCGCCTCGGACGCCGGCGCGCAGGGCGAGCCCCTCGACGCCGGCGCCCTGGATCGCCTGCAGGACCTCATCGGCCGGCAGCCGCACGTCGCCGGTGTCATCGGCCCGCGCGAGGAGACCGCCCTGGCGGCCGCCGCCGGCCGCGAGACCGGGCTGTTCGTCCGGGCCGACCGGCGGGCGGCGCAGTACCTCGTCGTCCTCGACGTCGACCCGCTCGACGCGGACGCCGTCCGGGCCGTCGACCGGCTCACCGACCGGCTGCCGGGGCTGCTCCGCGAGGCCGGGCTGCCGGACGCCGCCCGGGCCGGCGTCGGCGGCGACAGCGCCGCGGTCGCCGCGGTCGTCGGCCAGTCCGACCGGGACCTGCTCGTCATCGTGCTCGCCGCGCTCGCGGTGAACCTCGCGCTCATGGCGCTGTTCCTGCGGGCCCTCGTCGCGCCGGTGCTGCTGCTCGTCTGCACGGTGCTGTCGGCCGGCGCGACCCTGGGCCTCACGACACTCGTGTTCCAGGGCGAGCTCGGGCACCCGGGGGTGACGTTCTTCGTGCCCCTCGCCGCGGGCGTGCTGCTGCTGGCGCTCGGCTCGGACTACAACCTCTTCGCGGTCGGGCACGTCTGGGCGCACGCGAAGCACCGACCGCTGCGGGAGGCGATGCTCGCCGCCCTGCCGCAGTCGTCTGCGGCGATCACGACCGCCGGCGTCGCGCTCGCGGCGAGCCTCGGGACGCTGGCCCTGGTGCCGCTGCGGCAGTTCCGCGAGCTGGCCTTCGCGCTCGTCGTCGGGATCCTCCTCGACGCGCTCGTCGTCCGCACGCTCCTCGCGCCGTCCCTGCTCACGCTCTTCGGCCGGCTCAGCGGCTGGCCGGGGCACCGGCTCGCCGTGGCCGAGGACGCCCGGGACGAGGCGGCGCGGCGGGAGTGGGCGGCGCAGGCGGCCGCCCGCGCGCCCTGACAGCAGCCGGCCGGCTACCCCAGCGCCAGCGCCGCGGAGAGGTCCGCCCGGACCGCGTCGAGCGTCGTCCGGGCCTGCGCCCGGGCCGCGGCGAGGCCGCCGGCCGGGTCGTCGCCGTCCGGATCGTCGTCGCCGACCGGGACGACGGCCTCGAGGTAGCACTTGAGCTTCGGCTCGGTGCCGCTCGGCCGGACGACGACCCGCACCCCGCCGTCCGTGCGGTACCGCAGGCCGTCGGTCGGGGGCAGCCCGGCACCGCCCGCCGCGAGGTCGACCGCCTCGACGACCGGCCGCCCGCCGAGGGTCGCCGGCGGCGTCGCGCGCAGCCGGGCCATCGCGTCGGCGATGAGCGCGAGGTCCGTGACGCGCACCGACAGCTGGTCGGTCGCGTGGACGCCGTGCCGGCGCGCGAGGTCGTCGAGCGCGTCGAGCAGCGTGCGCCCCGACGCCTTGAGGGCGGCGGCGAGCTCGCACACGACGAGCGCCGCGCTGATCCCGTCCTTGTCCCGGACGAGGTCGGGCGCCACGCAGTAGCCGAGCGCCTCCTCGTAGCCGTACACGAGGCCGTCGACCCGGGAGATCCACTTGAAGCCGGTGAGGGTCTCGGCGTGCCGGACGCCGTGGTCCGCCGCGATCCGGGCCAGCAGCTGGGACGACACGATCGAGCAGGCGACGACGGCGCCGTCCGGCAGCCGGTCGCCGTCCCGGCTGAGCACGTGGTCGGCGAGCAGCGCGCCGAGCTCGTCGCCGCGGAGCATCCGCCACGCCGGGCGGCCGTCCGCGAGCGGGGGCAGCGCCGGGTCCGGGACGGCGACGGCGCACCGGTCGGCGTCCGGGTCGTTCGCGACGACGAGGTCTGCCCCGCGCCGGGACGCCGCTGCGACGGCGAGGTCGACGGCTCCCGGCTCCTCGGGGTTCGGGAACGCCACCGTCGGGAACGCCGGGTCCGGCAGGGCCTGCTCCGGGACGACGTACGGCGCCGCGAAGCCCGCCCCGACGAGGGCGCGGCTGCACGTGTCCCCGCCGACGCCGTGGAGCGGGGTGAGCACGACGTCGAGATCGCGCGCGCCCCCGGGCCGGACGACGGCCTGCGCCCCGGTCGTCAGGGCGTCGAGGTAGGCGTCGACGACGCCGTCGTCGAGCGTCGTCCAGCCGTCGCCGTCCAGCGGCACCCCGAGCACCGGCCCGGCAGCGGCGATCGCGGCGGCGATCCCGGCGTCCGCGGGCGGCACGATCTGCGCTCCCCGGCCGGGGGAGGTGTCCGCCCGGCCGCCGAGGTAGACCTTGTACCCGTTGTCCTGCGGGGGGTTGTGGCTCGCGGTGACCATGACGCCCGCGTCGGCGTCGAACGCCCGCACGCAGTAGGCGAGGACCGGCGTCGGCAGCGGCCGGGGGAGCACGGTCGCGGTCACCCCCGCTGCGCTCATCACCGCGCAGGTGTCCCGGGCGAAGACGTCGGAGTCGGTGCGCGCGTCGTAGCCGACGACGACGTGGGGCTGCCCCGGGACGGTCGCCCGCAGGTACGCCGCGAGCCCGGCGGCGGCGCGGATGACCACCGAGCGGTTCATCCGGTTCGGGCCCGGGCCGAGTGCCCCGCGCAGGCCGGCGGTGCCGAACTCGAGCGGCCCCGCGAACGCGTCGGCGAGCTCCTCGCGGGCGGCGGGCGCGTCGGCCCCGCCCGTCACGGCCCGCGCGACGAGGTCGTCGAGCGCGGCCCGGGTCCGCGGGTCGGGGTCGTCGTCCCGCCACGCCCCGGCGAGCGCGACCAGCCTGTCCAGCTCCACGTCGTCCACGCCCCGCAACCTAGTACCGACACCCGCTGATGCTCACGGCATGTACCGCTCCGACGCCGGGAACGGGCGCGGAACGGTACGCGGCGCGAGCATCGCCGGGGCGGCGGGAATGGCCGGAATCGTGGGGTGGGCGTCCTTGCGGACATCGCTGGAGGGCGTGATCGTGGGGGCATGGGTGATGCGCGACCGGGTCCGGCCCGGCAGGTGCTCGTGATGCTGCGCGACGGCGTCCAGCTGCTCGACGTCGCCGGGCCGCTCGACGTCCTCGACGCCGCGAACCGGCTGCTCGGCCGGGAGGCCTACCGGGTGCGGACGGCGTCCCCGGGCGGGCGGGACGTCCGCACCGGCAGCGGGCTCGTCGTCCGGGCCGACACCGACCTCGACACCGTCCGCGGGCCGTTCGACACCCTGCTCGTGCCGGGTGCGTTCGACCTCACCGGCGCCCCGCCGCCCGAGGACGACGTCGCGCCCGTGCGGCGGCTCGCGGCCCGCAGCCGGCGGACGGCGTCCGTCTGCGCGGGGGCGCTCACCCTCGCCGCCGCCGGGCTCCTCGACGAGCGCCGCGCGACGACGCACTGGGCGGTCGCCCGGGCCGCGGCCCGGGCTTACCCGGCGACCCGCTGGGAGCCGGACCGGATCGTCGTCGCCGACGGGCCGGTCGTCACGTCCGCCGGGGTCACCGCGGGCATCGACCTCGCGCTGGCCCTCGTCGAGGCCGACCACGGGCTCGTCGTCGCCCGGGACGTCGCCCGCTGGCTCGTCGTGTTCCTGCGCCGGCCGGGCGGGCAGGCCCAGTTCCGCACCCGGGTCCCGTTGCCCGCGCTGCCGGAGGGGGCGCTGCGGCGGGTCGTGGACGCCGTCCTCGACGCCCCCGGCGGGGACCACCGGCTCGAGACGCTCGCGGACCGGGCCGCGATGAGCCCTCGGCACCTCGCCCGGTGCTTCCGGGCGGAGGTCGGCACGAGCCCGGCCCGGTTCGTCGAGGCGGTGCGGGTCGAGACGGTCCGGGACGCCCTCGAGCGGGGCAGCACCGTCGACGCGGCCGCCCGGCGGGCCGGGTTCGCCTCCGCCGAGGTGATGCGGCGGGCGTTCCTGCGGGTCGTGGGGACCTCCCCGGCCGACTACCGGGCCCGGTTCACCGTGCTCGCCGGGGCCGCCTCGTGAGCGGGCACGACCTCGCGTGGGCGCGGCGCGCCGGTGGCCGGCTCTCCCGCCGGGAGGAGCTGGTGTACCTGCTCGCCGCGGCCCGCGTGGCCGTGCGCCGGCGCCGGCCCGCCGGGAAGGGCGGACGGGACGGCGCGGTGCGGCCGGACCTCGACCTCGCCGAGCGGCCGCCGGACTCCGCGTTCGCCCGGGCGGCGTTCGAGGCGAGCCGCGCCGCGGACAGCAGCGCGGGCAGGGCCGTCCTCGCGCACTGCCTGCGCACCTGGCTCTGGGCGGACGTCCTCGGCCGGGCGAACGGGCTGCGCCCCGACCCCGAGCTGCTCTACGCCGCCTGCCTGCTCCACGACCTCGGCCTCACGCCTGCGCACCGCGGCCGGCGCGGCGGCTGCTTCGCCGTCGAGGGCGGGCTCGCCGCCCTCGACCTCGCGACCGCCCACGGGTACCCGCGCGCCGAGGCGCTCGCCGACGCCGTCGTCCTGCACCTCGACGTCACGGTGCCGGTCGCCCGCGGCGTCGAGGCGCACCTGCTCAACGCCGGCGCCGCCGCCGACCTGCTCCGGGCCCGCACGCACGAGGCCGGGCGGGGCGTCCGGCGGGCGATCGAGGAGCGGCACCCCGCCGACGGTCTCGGGGCCGGCATCCTCGGCCCGCTGCGCGAGCAGGCCGCGCTGCGCCCCCGGTCGCGGATCGGGGTCCTCGAGCGCCGGCTCGGGTTCACGAGCCGGGTGCTCGCGGCACGCGCCCCGCGCTGACCCGCGACGGTCGCGCGTCGTCGCGGGCTGGTCAGTACGCCCGGGCGAGCGGGAACGGCGCCCGGATCGGCAGGACGACGTTGCGGTCGGCGACCGTGCCGGCGAGCGGCGACTCCAGACCGGCCCACGGCACGTTCGCCGCGAGCTCGCGGTGCAGTGCGGCGAGGTCGACCTGCGCGTGCGGCGACGCAGAACCGGTGGCCTGCACCGGGATCCCGCCGGTCGCCCCCATCCCGCCGGCCCAGGCGCCCGTGAGGTGCTGGGGGCTGTCGTGGTCGACCATCGTGCACGCGAGCGCGAGCATCCCCTCGCCCGCGTCGACGATCTCGACGATCCGGGTCTGGCAGGGCCAGTCGACGACGGCGCACGTCGTGACCTCCCAGAACCCCGCGCCCGTGCGGTCCGGGTGCGGGCGCGGCCGGACGCCGTTCGTGTGCGTGTGGCCGTTGAGCCACAGGACGACGTTCGGGAAACGGTGCACCAGTCGCAGCAGCTCCGGGGCGCCGACGACGTCCGAGCCGTCGACGCCGGGCCGCACGCCGCGCCGGTTCGTCAGGGTGTCCAGGCCGTGGTGGGAGAACAGGACGACGAGCCGGTCGTCGTGCCCCGTGCGCACCGTCGTCCCGTCGGGCGTCTCGTACTGCGCGTGCACCTCGACGAGCCGCTCCTCGAGCCAGCGGACCTGGTCGACGTCGAGCGCGCCGTCCGCGGCTCCCGCGACGCACGTCGTGTCGAGCGCGACGAGGCGCACGTGCTCGGTGTCGTAGGCGTAGTAGGCCGTCCCGGTGCGCCGGTTCGCCTCGGTGAAGCCGTGGCCGTCGGGCCGGGCGCCGCTGCGGAAGTGCGCCTCGACGAACTCGGCGCGGGTGATCGGGCGGCGGGACGGGTCGGGTGTCACCGGCCGGTCGTCGCCGCCGAGGAAGGCGTGCGAGCCCGAGATGAAGATCTCGACCGCCCGGTCGAGGTCGATGCCCGGCGGCAGCCGGGTCGGCTTGAGCCCGCCGACGAGGGCCGCCTCGACCTCGGGGGTCACGACCCCGACGCCCTGGATGAGCGCCTCGTGGTTGCCGAAGCAGGCGAGCCACGGCACCCGCAGCCCGGCGGAGGTGAAGTCGTCGAGCGCGCGCTCGATGAGCCCCGGCAGGTGCGGGAAGCCGTAGTGCGCGCGGAAGAGGTCCTCGCCCGCCGGCCCGGCGCCGTCCGGTCGCCAGAAGACGTCGTCCGGCCAGGTGACCGACTGGACGCCCTCGTAGCGGTGCGCGCCGGAGCGGCCGCGGACGACGCCGCCGTCCATGAGCGCGAGGAACGCCTCGAGCTCGTTCCACTGGGCGTTGTCGATCGCGTCGCCCGTCGTGACGACGAGGTCGACCGGCCGGCTGCCGACCGGGCCGGCGTCGATCCGGTTGAGGGTGCGCAGCATCGCGTCGACGGCGTGCGTCGTCAGCGCCTCCTGGGGGCGCTGCACGGGGACGAGGTCGCGGAACCGCGGGTCGGCGAACTCCCGGTTGAAGAACTCGAACCGGGCGGGGGACTGGACGTCGGCGAGCTGCAGGTCCGTGACGTGCGCGAGGCACAGCAGCGACCGGACGCCGCGCACCGACCCGGCGGCACCGCGCCAGCGCGACGCCCCGGGGGCGAGCTCGTCGCGGAGCAGGTGGGCCTCGCCGCCGCCGATGTCGAGCTGCCGGTACGCCGCCTCCCGCCCCGTGCGGACGATCTCACCGCCGCTCCAGGTGCGGTGCAGGGTGAGCGGGGGCGGCGTCGCGAAGCCGACGGACGGCAGGTGGGGCGCGCTCATCAGGTCCTCGGCAGGATGGGCCGTGGGGCGGCGGTGGGCTGGACGTGCCGTGAGGTGCCCGGCGGGTCGTGCGCTGGGTCGTGCAGTGGGTCGTGCAGTGGGTCGTGCGGTGGCGGAGCCGGTCAGGCCTGGGTGACGAGCACCGGGTCGGGCCGGACCGTGATGTTCACGGTGTCGCCCGGTCGGAACTCGGCCGCCTGCGCGGTCGGCATCTGGGCGATGACGAGCCCGCCGTCGACGTCGATCGTCAGCCGGCTCACCGCGCCGAGGAAGGCCGTGGAGACGATCGAGCCGGCCGCGCTGCCCTCGACCGCAGCCTCGCCGCCGGACGAGAGCACTTGGACCGCCTCGGGCCGGACGAGCGCCGTCCCGGCGCCGGCCGTGGCCGTCGCACCCGCCGCGAGCGGCAGCACGGCCCCGAGCACCCGGGCCGCGCCGTCCGCGACCGTCGCCGAGATCCGGTTCATGAGCCCGACGAAGTCGGCGACGAACGGGGTCGCGGGGCTGGAGTAGACGTCGATGGGGGAGGCGAGCTGCTCGAGCCGGCCGTCGCGCATGACGCCGACCCGGTCGGCGATCGCGAGCGCCTCCTCCTGGTCGTGCGTGACGAACAGCGTCGTCGTGCCGACCTCGAGCTGGATGCGCCGGATCTCGTCCCGCAGCTGGACGCGCACCTTGGCGTCGAGCGCCGACAGCGGCTCGTCGAGCAGGAGCACGGTCGGCTGGATCGCGAGCGCGCGGGCCAGGGCGACGCGCTGCTGCTGGCCGCCGGACATCTGGTGCGCGTAGCGGTCGGCCTGCTTCGACAGGCCGACGAGGTCGAGCATGTCGCCGGCTCGCTTGAGCCGCTCGGTGTGCCCGACCTTGCGCAGGCGCAGCCCGAAGGCGACGTTCTCGCGGGCGGTCATGTGCGGGAAGAGCGAGTAGGCCTGGAACACCATGCCCATGCCGCGCTTGTTCGTCGGCAGGTGCGTGAGGTCCTGGCTGCCGACGACGACCCGCCCGGCGTCGCAGTCCTCGAGCCCGGCGAGCAGCCGCAGTGCCGTCGTCTTGCCGCAGCCCGACGGGCCGAGCAGGGCGACGAGCTCACCGGCGTGCAGCGTGAGGTCGAGGCCGTCGAGGGCGGTCACCGGGCCGTAGCGCCGGACGAGGCCCTCGAGCCGGACCTCGACCCCGGCCCGGCCCAGCGGACCGGAGGTGCCCTCCGTCGCGGTCGTCGTGGTCGACACTCACGCCTCCTTGCTGCCGCGACGGCGGCCGATGAACGACAGGCCCACGAGCAGGGCGACGACGAAGAGCTGGAACGCGACGGCGACGGCGACGGAGACCCCGGCGTCCGCCTGGCCGAGGTTGTTCAGCTCGTACTGCAGGTTCACGTAGTTGAGCAGCGAGGCCACGGTGAACTCGCCCATGACGAGGGCGACGCACAGGACGGCCGAGTTGAGGATCGCCGCCGACATGTTCGGCCCGACGACCCGGAACATCACGGTGGGCCAGCCGGCGCCGAGGCTGCGTGCCGCCTCGGCGAGGGTCTGGACGTCGATGGCCCGCAGGCCCGCGTCGAGCGAGCGGTAGACGTAGGGCAGGACGAGCACGATGTAGGCGAACGTCAGGACCAGTGACGACCCCTTGAGCGGCCCGGGCGACAGGTAGTTCACCCAGGCGTAGACCGGGACGAGCCCGACGACGAGCACGATCGCGGGGATCGTCAGCGGCAGCAGGCAGACGAACTCGACGAGCCGGTTGATCCGGGGCAGGCGCAGCCGCACCCAGATCATCGTCGGCACCATGAGCGCCAGCGACGCCACCGAGGTGAGGACCGACAGCTCGAGCGAGGTGACGATCGCCGAGATGAGGTTCGGGTAGGTGACGATGCGGCGCCAGGCGTCGAGCGTGCGCGGCGCGTCCACCCCGGTGCCGCGGGTGCTGAACTCGACCATCGCGAGGAACGGCACGAGGAAGAACGCCGACGCGAGCAGGAGGACGACGACGCGGAACAGCTGGAGCCGGCGGTTGCGGGCGGCCCGCAGGCCCCGCGGCGAGCGCGCCGCCACGTCGCCGCTGAGGACGGCGAGGCTGCCGGCGCTCGCGGCGGGGTAGGGGGTCGTCTGGCTCATCGGGCTCCTCTCACTTCTTCAGCCCTGCTCATTTCTTCAGCCA
The DNA here is from genome assembly GCF_002198655.1 of Kineosporia sp. A_224. Lineage (GTDB taxonomy): Bacteria > Actinomycetota > Actinomycetes > Actinomycetales > Kineosporiaceae > R-H-3. Next base: position 28,674 of record NZ_MWLN01000035.1, on the reverse strand, counting down.
CCGCGCGCTGCGGCGCTCGAGGAGCGTGTAGAGCGCCATGACGACCCCGACGACGAGGATCATGCCGAGCGCGATCGCCTTGCCGACGTTCTCCTGGCCGGCGATCGTCTCGCTCGTGAGCGCCACCCGGATCTGCAGCGGGGCGATGATGCTGCCCTGGCTGATGAGGGCGGCCGCCGTCGCGTAGGCCGAGAAGGCGTTCGCGAACAGCAGCAGGAGCGCACCGAGGAACGGCGGCGTGAGGATCGGCACGGCGACGTGGCGCCAGTAGTGCCAGGAGGTGCCCCCGAGGCTCTCGGTCGCCTCCCGCCACTGCGGCCGGATGCCGTCGAGGGCGGGCAGGAACACGAGCACCATGAGCGGGATCTGGAAGTACGCGTAGACGATCGTCAGGCCGCTGAGCCCGAACAGGAGCGTCGGGCTGACGTCGAGCCCGGTGCCGCGCAGCAGCACCGTGATGAAGCCCTCCGCGCCGATCGTCGAGATGAAGGCGAACGCGAGCGTGACGCCGCCGGACTGCGCGAGCATCCCGGACGCCGCGACGAACGTGCGGCGCAGGCCGCCCTCGGGGCGGCCGGTCGCGATCGCGTAGGCCACCACGGCGCCGAGCAGCGCGCCGATGATCCCGCTCTCGGCCGACAGCAGCACGCTGTTCTTGAACGAGGTGACGACGAAGTCCTCGCCGAGCGCGGACAGGTTCGCCGTCGTCGGGCGCCCCGACGGGTCGACGAACGCGCCGAAGACGACGACGAGGGTGGGCAGGAGGAGGAAGAGGCCCACGTACACGAAGAACGGCAGGGCCCCGAGCCAGGACCACGACAGCCGACGGCCGCCCCCGGAGGGGCGGCCGCCGACCGTGGTCGCGCTGTCTGTCATCGAGCGCTTCCGCGTGTCCGTCGTGCCCTGGTCAGCTGATCGCCTTCTGCCAGGACGTCTTGAGCGCCTCGGACGCCTTCGCCGACTGGTCGACGCTCATGAAGACCGGGGTGCCCTCGACCGGCGGCAGTGCCGCGGCGGCCGTGGCGTCGATCGTGCCGGCCTTCGTCATGGCGTCCATCCGGACCGGACGGGCGCCACCCTTGAGCCACAGGTTCTGGCCCTCGTCGGAGAAGAGGAACTCCTGCCACAGGCGCGCCGCCGCGGGGTGCGGGGCGTCCTTGTTGATGGCCTGGTTGTAGTAGCCGCCGAGGACGGACTCCTTCGGGACGAAGACCTTCCACGTCGGGACCTGCTTCTTCGCGGCCGCCGACAGGTAGTCCCAGTCGAAGACGACCGGCGTCGTGCCGTTCTTCACCGTCGCGGACGTCGCCTGGACGGGGATGAAGTTGCCGGCCTTCTTGAGCTTGCCGAAGAAGTCGACGCCCTTGGTGATGTCGTCGACGGAGCCGCCGTTGGCGATCGAGGCCATCATGACGCCGTTGAGCGCCGCGTTGGCCGCCGTCGGGTCACCGTTGAGCGCGACCTTGCCCTTGTACTCGGGCTTGAGCAGGTCGGCGACCGAGGTCACGTCCGGCACCTTGGCCGAGTCGTAGCCGATCGACATGTAGCCGCCGTAGTCCTGCACGTAGAGGCCGGTGGCCTCCTTCTGGGCGTCCGGGATGTCGGCCCACGTCGCGACCTGGTACGGCGCGTAGAGGTCGGTGTTGGCCACCGTCACCGCGGCGCCCATGTCGAGGACGTCGGGGGCGCGGTCGGTGCCCTTGAGCTGCTTGACGGCGTTGACCTCGTCCTGGCTCGAGCCGTCCGGCTGGGCGGAGTTGACCTTGATGCCGTACTTCGTCGAGAAGGTGCTGATGAGCTCGCCGTAGTTCGCCCAGTCCGGCGGGAGGGCGATGACGTTCAGCTGGCCCTCGGCCTTGGCGGCCGCGACGAGGGCCTCCATGCCGCCGAAGGCGGCGGCCGAGGTCGCCGTCTTCGCGTCGGCGGCGGCGCTCGAGCCGCTCGCCGCGGGGCTGTTCGTCGTCGTGGTGCCCTCGCTGGTGGGCGGGGAGCAGGCGGTCACGGCGAGTGCCGCACCGACGGCGAAGACCGAGATGAATGCCCGACGGGACGTTCGCACTGTGTTGCCTCCTGTTGGGGGGCCGACCGGGCCGCCTGGGCGACGACCGGGGTGAGGATGCTGGTGCCTGGTGAGCTGGATCGGTACGCGGGTGCGGCTGGGCTGTCAGCCCGCCGGAGCGGGCACCGAATCGTTTAGGCGGTCGTCATCTTTCACGGGGGTCCCGAGGCCGTCAAGCGCCGTTACCGAGTTGTCGCCGCGGCCGGGGAACGGGTGGCTGACCTGGGATGACGTGCACGGGAACGGCTCGCCACGCGCAGGTGACGGGGTGGTCCGAGGGACGGGCGCTCGACGAGCTCGACGGGTTCGCGGTGGTCCTGGGCCGTCCCGTGGCTGATCAGGCGTTCCATGAGCGCGCGGCCCATCGCGCGGCGGTCCAGGCGCAGCGTCGCCAGGGGCGGGTCGAGGAGAGCGGACGTCGGCAGGTCGTCGTGACCCACGACACTCACCGTGCCGCCGATGTCGAGGCCCAGCTCGCGCACGGCCGTGTACACCCCGTGAGCGGTGTAGTCCGAGTTCGCGACGACGGCCGTCGGCGGGTCGCTCGCCGAGAGCACCCGCAGCGTCGTCGCGTGCACGTCGGCGATGGTCAGCGGCCCCGGGACGACGTCGCCGCGCAGACCGAGCCGGCGGGCCTCCCGGCGGAAGAACCGCAGCCGGTCGGGGTCGGCCATGAGGCCGCGGGGCGCGGTGAGGAACGCGACGTGGGTGTGCCCGAGCTCGGCGAGGCGCTCCAGGGGGAGCCGGACGGCGGCGGCGTTGTCCGGCGAGACCCGGCTCACGCCGTCCAGGCCGGGGGCCGCGGCGTTGAGCGCGACGGTCGGCATCCCCGGCCGCAGCGACTGCCACAGCCGGATCGACCCGCCGGTGCCGACCGGGGCGATGGCGAGCCCGGCGCAGTGCCGTCCCGCCATCGCCCGCACCTGCTCGGCCTCACGGGTCAGCGAGTAGTGCGAGTCCGCGATGAGCAGCGAGGCGCCGGCCCGGGCGGCGACCTCCTCGGCACCGCTGATGACGTCGAGGAAGAAGGGGTTGGTGAAGTTGCGGACGACGAACGCGTACGTGCTCGTCCGGCCCCGCCGCAGCGCCTGGGCCTGCGGGTTGGCCCGGTACCCCAGACGCTCGGCGGCCTCGAGGATCCGCGCGCGGGTGTCCGCGGCGACCCCGGAGCGGCCGTTGAGGGCGACGCTCGCGGACGCCACGGACACCCCGGCGGCCTGCGCGACGTCGCGCTCAACGGNCCCGCACCCACGCGGTAGCGTCGCGCTCCGGACGGGGGCCTCGGGGTTCTCGGAGCGCGCCATGCCACGTCCTCGTCGTCGGCGGTGGGGCCGGGGGCCGCCGTCCGGAGCGCGACGCTACCGCGTGGGTGCGGGCCGCGGACAGCCCGGGAGCGAAACGATTCGGTGACGGGAGAGCGAACCGCGGACGGCCCGGACGTGGACCGGCCCGGCCCCCGCGAACGGGTGCCGGGCCGGTCCGGTCGGGTTGACGGAGGTGTTGTCAGGCAACGGGTTCCGGTGCCGGTTCGGAGGCCTTCGCCGGTGCCGTCGCCACGGCCGCGGCCCGCCGCGGCGGCACCGGGCCGTCGCTCTCGCGGACGCCGTACCGCTCCCACCAGCGGACCATCGGCGCCGGGGCCCACCAGTTCGCCCGGCCGAGCAGCCGCATCGTCGCCGGCACGAGCAGGGCCCGGACCACCGTGGCGTCGACGACGATCGCGACCGCCATCCCGACGCCGATGAGCTTGATGAACGTGATGCCCGACGTGGAGAACGCGGCGATGACGACGACGAGCAGCAGGGCGGCGCTCGTGATGATCCGGCCCGTCCGCTGCAGCCCGGCCGCGACGGCCGCGGTGTTGTCGCCCGTGGCGTCCCACTCCTCGCGGATCCGGGACAGCAGGAACACCTCGTAGTCCATCGACAGGCCGAACAGGATCGCGAGCATGAGGATCGGCTGCGTCGTCTCGACGGTCCCGGTCGAGGTGAACCCGAGCAGGCCCGACAGGTTGCCGTCCTGGAAGATCCACGTGACGACGCCGAACGCGGCCCCGAGCGAGAGCACGTTCATGACGACCGCCTTGAGCGGCAGCACGAGCGAGCCGAAGGCGAGGAACAGCAGGAGGAACGTCGCGGAGACGACGAGCAGCGCCATCCACGGCAGGGTGCGGGCGATGCTCGCCCGCAGGTCGACCTGCTGGGCGCTCACGCCGCCGACGTCGACCGTCGCGCCGGCCGGGGCGGGCAGCGCGCGGATCGCCGTGACCGCCTCGCGGGCGGTGGCCTCGACGGCCCCACCGGTGTAGCCGACCGCGAGCAGCGTCGCGCCGTCACGGGCGGCGACCGGGCGGACGCCCGTCACGCCGTCCACCCCGGCGACCGCGGTCGAGAACGAGGCGAGAGCCGCGTCGTCCGCCCCCTCGACGAGCACGTCGATCGGCGCCGTGTCGACGCCGGCGAAGTCGCGGTCGAGCGCCTCGGCGACGACCCGGCCCTGCGCCCCCTCGGGCAGGGCGCGGGCGTCGATGCCGCCGAACTCGACGTGGAGGAACGGCGAGCCGAGGACGGCGAGGACGGCGACCACCGCACCGGCCCAGAGCACCGGCCGGCGCATGACGCTGCGGGCGAGCCGCTCCCAGCCGCCGGCGTGCTCGGCGCCGGCCGTCGCGCGCCGCTCCCGGCGGGCGGTGAGCGCGCCGGTCAGGGTGCGCGGCAGCCGGATCCGCAGGGCGTCGACGCGGCGACCGAGGACGGCGAGCAGCGCCGGCAGCACCGTGAGGGACGTCGTCGCGGCGACGACGACGGCCGCGATGCCGCCGAAGCCCATGGACCGCAGGAAGACCTGCGGGAAGAGCAGCAGGCCGGTCATCGACACCGCGACGGTGACGGCCGAGAAGGCCACGGTGCGCCCGGCGGTCGCCATCGTCGTCGCGAGCGCCTCGGGGACGTCCTGCCCGGCGCGGATCTGCTCCCGGAACCGGCTCACCACGAAGAGTGCGTAGTCGATGGAGAGCCCGAGCCCGAGGATCGTGATGATGTTGATCGCGAACACCGAGACCTCGGTGACCTCGGTGATGAGCCGGACGGCGACGAACGACCCGAGCACCGTGAAGGCCCCGATGAGCAGCGGCAGGCCGGCGGCCACGGCGCTGCCGAAGACGACGAGCAGGAGGACGACGAGAAGCGGCGCCGACAGGCTCTCGGCGCGGGCGAGGTCCTCGCCGACCTGGGTGCTGATCTGGGCGTCGATCGCGGCGTTGCCGCCGAGCGCCGTCGTGACCTGCGGGTCGGTGGCGCGCAGACCGTAGGCGACCTCGGCGTAGACGTCCGAGCGCCCGGCGCGGGTCTCGTCGGCGAGCCGGACGGCCACGTACGTCGAGCGCCGGTCGGCGCTGACGAAGACGTCGGCCCCGCTGCTCCAGTACGTGACGACCTGGGTGACGTCCGCCGCCGGCAGCGTGGCGAGGGCCCCCTCGACCGCCGTCCGGAACGCCGGGTCGTCGACGGTGAGGGTCGGGGAGGAGTAGAGGGCGACGATGTCGGTGTCCTGCCGGCCGACCGTCTCGACGATCCGCTGCTCGGCCCGGGTGGCCGGCGAGCCCGGGTCGTCGAAGCCGCCGCTCGTCAGCCGGTCGACGACTCCCGGCCCCCAGACCCCGGCGGCGGCGACCGCCACGAACGACAGGACGAGGACGGCCCAGCGCCACCTCGCCAACGACAGACCCCACGACGCGAACATGGCACTCTCCCGGCGGACGTCCCTGCGCGTACTCTCTCGGTGAGAAAGCCCGTCGCAAGGGTTAACAGTGTTTGCTTACGTCGTTTACTCTTGTCGTAGGTGTTCACGATTGTCAAGGGGAGTTACGGCATGTCGACCGAAGTGCCCGTGGGCCGGCGCGAGCGGATGCGCGCGGCCACCGTCGACGAGATCAAGGCCGTCGCCCTGCGCCTGCTCGTCGAGGAGGGCCCCGAGGCGGCGACCCTGCGCGCGATCGCGCGCGAGATGGGGATGACGGCGCCCGGCCTCTACCGTTACTTCCCCAGTCACGAGGACCTGCACAAGGCCCTGGTCGCGGACAGCTACGACCGGCTCGCGGCCGTCCTCGCAGCAGCGCGGGACGGCGCGGCGCAGGTGCTGGCCACCGAGGAGCGGATGGCCGGCAAGCCGCTCGTCGTCGTCCAGCTCGTGTGCGCGGCCAAGGCGTTCCGGGACTGGGCGGCGGCGCACCCGCAGGAGTTCCGCCTCGTCTTCGGGACGCCGGTCCCGTCCGTGACGCACAGCCTCGACGACCCCGCGCACGCGGCGGGCATGCGGTTCGGGGCGGTGTTCACCGAGATCTTCGTCCGGCTGTGGGCCGAGCTGCCTTTCCCCGTCGCCCCGGAGGAGAGCCTCCCCGAGGCGCTGGCCTCACAGCTGCGGGTCTACCGGACCTCGCTCGTCGACCTCGTCGGCCCGGCGGCGGAAGGCGTGCCGCTCACGGCGATCGACGTGTTCCTGCGGGCCTGGGTGCAGCTCTACGGGCTCGTCGCCATGGACGTCTTCAACCACCTGCACTTCTGCCTCACCGACGCCGGCCCGTTCTTCGAGACGAGCCTCGCGGCCCTCGGCCGCAACCTCGGGATCGAGTACGTACCGGTGCACTGAGCCCGCGGCCGGTCGGAGCTGCCCGGTTCGGGAACCGCCCCCGCTCAGAACTGCCGGATCACCTCGGCGAGCATGCCGCCGACGCGCTCCGCCGCGGCCTTGCCCGCGGCGATGACCTCCTCGTGGGAGAGCGGCTGGGCGACCCCGCCGGGCGGGGCGATGCCGGCGCCGAGGTTCGTCACGAGCGAGATGCCGAGCACCTCCAGGCCCGCCTCGCGGGCCGCGATCGCCTCGAGCGTCGTCGACATCCCGACGAGGGTGCCGCCGAGGATCCCGGCCATCCGGACCTCGGCCGGGGTCTCGTACTGCGGCCCGCGGAACTGCACGTAGACGCCCTCGGCGAGGGTCGGGTCGACGCCGTGGCAGATCGCGCGCAGCCGTGCCGAGTACAGGTCGGTGAGGTCGACGAACGTCGCGCCCTCGAGCGGGCTCGCGCCCGTGAGGTTGATGTGGTCGCTGATGAGCACGGGCGTGCCCGGCGTCCACGTGGGGTCGAGCCCGCCGCAGCCGTTCGTGAGGACGAGGGTGCGGACGCCGGCCGCGGCCGCCGTCCGGACGCCGTGGACGACGGCGCGCACGCCGCGGCCCTCGTAGTAGTGGGTGCGCGTGCCGAAGACGAGCGCGCGCCGCTCGGTGTCGCCGATCCGCACCGAGCGGATCGTGCCCGAGTGCCCGGCGACGGCGGCCGCGGAGAAGCCGGGCAGGTCCGTCGTCGCGAAGGTCGCGAGGGTCTCCCCGAGCAGGTCGCCGGCCGGCGCCCAGCCCGAGCCGAGGACGAGCGCGACGTCGTGCGAGGCGACCCCCGTGAGCTCGGCGACCCGGTCGGCGGCGGCCTGCGCGACCGCCTTCGGGTCGGTGCCGGGGTCGTCGAGGGACGGGGTCTGCGCGACGTCGTCGGTCATGGCCGGGAGCGTATCGGGGCCGGCCCCCGCGGGCGTCAGGAGGCGGACGGCGACGGGGTGGCCGCCGGGGAGGTCGACGCCGGGCAGGAGGCGTCCCACTCGGGCACCCGGACCAGCGACGGCGACGTCGTGCCGTCCGAGCTCGACGTCGTCGCGAACGCGACGCCGCCGGCGCAGACCTTCGCGACGTTCGGGAAGTTGTCGATGTTGCGGTAGACCTCGACGTACTCGACGTCGGAGAGCCGGTCGGGGTCGGGCCGGTCGGGCCGGCCGGGCCAGGGGTCGGGGCAGGGCGATCGTGCCCCATCGACGCACCGGTGGTGACGGCCGGTTCCCCGGGACGTGCAGCGGATCGGGCCCGCCGGTGCGTCCAGGAGGATGCAGACCGGCCCGGACGCGGGCCCGGCGGGCGGAGGGAGTGCCGTGGAACGCTTCGAGGAGTTCGCGCACGCGCGCGGGCCGGCGTTCCTGCGGCTGGGCTACCTGCTCACCGGGGACCGGCACCTCGCCGAGGACCTCGTGCAGGCCGCCCTCGTCGACGTCTACCGGGGCTGGTCCAAGGTCGTCGCGAGCGACCGGCCGGAGGCCTACGCCCGGCGGGTGCTCGTCAACACGTGGCTCGGCTGGCGGCGGCGCGCGTCGTCCCGGGAGCGGCCGTTCGGCCCGGACGACGTCGCGACGGTCGCGTCGTCCGCACCGGTCGGGCGCGCGGGTGCGGACGTCGCCCCGGACTTCGCCGGGGACCTCGCGGCGCGCGACGCGATGTGGCACCTGCTCGCGACGCTGCCGCCGCGCGGCCGGGCCGTGCTCGTCCTGCGGTTCTACGAGGACGCCGACGACGCGACGATCGCGTCGGTCCTCGGCATCGGTGAGAGCGCCGTCCGGTCGACCGCCGCCCGGGCGCTGCTGCGCCTGCGCGCGGGGCTCGCCGCGGCGCCGGCGGAACGGGAGGCGCTGTCATGACCGAGCCGACGCGACCAGGTGAGCCGGTCGATCCGGTGGAGGACCTGCTCCGGGCGACGCTCGAGCACCGGGCCCAGGAGCCGGTCTGGCGCGCCTCGCTCGTCACGGACGCCGTCCGCGCCGCACGGACCCCGGCGGTGCGGCGGGTGCCGCCGGTCGTCGCGTGGCTGTCGGCGGCCGCCGCGGTCGTGGTGCTCGGCGTGGGGGCGACCGCCGTGGCGCGGGATGGCGGCACCGTCACCACGCCGGGAGGGCCCGGGCCGGCGACGCCGGTCCCGACCGGTGCGTCGAGCGGCCCGTCGGCGCCGGGGTCGTCCGGACCGGGCAGCGGCGCGCCCGATGTCGAGTACGCCTCGTGCGCGCAGGCCAGGGCCGAGCTGAACGGTGCGACCGCGGAGCCGCACAACCGTGCGATGACGATGGACCCGCTCTACACGGGGCCCGGGTCGGGGGACTGGGTGTCCGGCGGCCGGGGCGGGACGGCGACGGGCAGCGCGGTCGTGACCGGCACCGTCGGTCCGGCCGGGTCTCCCACCGAGGACCCGGCGTTCGCCACGGCCCTCGCGGACCTCGACCTCGCGCTCGACGGCCGCCGGTTCGCCTACATGAACGTCGGCGCGGACCTCATCGTCGTCAACGTCGTCCGCGGCGTCGACGAGAAGGGTGCCCGGGCGCTCGTACGCAGCTGCACCCCGCCCGGGGCCGACGTCCGCACCCAGCTCGTCGACCGCTCGCAGACCGAGCTCGAGGCGCTCTACGCCGAGGTGTCGGCCCGGGCGCCGCAGGAGTTCCCCGACCTGTCGGGGGCGTGGATCGACACCGACACCAACCGGGTGCTCCTCGGGGCCACGACGACGCCCACGCGTGCACAGGTGCGGTGGGTCCAGGAGCAGTGGGGCCCGGCGGTGGCCGTGGCCGACCTCACGACCCAGCGGGTGGTCGTCCCCTGAGCCGTGCTGGCGGTCAGTCGACGGACGAGCAGGGCCGGATGCGCAGCTCGGCGACGTAGTCGTCGGGGGCGCCGCCGGCCTCCGCGGCGTCCGCGAGCATCCCGAGGTAGCGGGCGCTCGGCAGGCCGCCCTCGTACGCGTTGAGCACGTAGAGCCAGGCGGTGACGTCGCCCTCGAGGGTGCTGACCCGCACCCGGATCTTGTTCCAGAGCCCGATCTCCAGGCCCTCCCACTCGTCGAGGAGCTTCTCGTCGAGCTCGTGCACGTCGTAGAGGGCGACGTAGACCTGGTGGCCCGGGTCCTCGACGACGGTGCAGAGCGAGCCCTCCCAGCCGACGTCTTCGCCGCCGAACGTGAGTCGCCACCCGACGAGCCACCCGGAGCCCTGCAGGGGCGAGTGCGGAGCGCGCTTGCTCATCCGCTCGGGGTCGAGGTTGCTCGCGTACGCGGCGTACAGGGCCATGAGCACACAGCCTAGGCATCCCGGGCGGCGCGCGGTGGGCGCACCGCCGCACGGGTGTGCGGCGCCACGGCCCGGGTGTCCGGCCGCCGCCCGGCCATGCGGGAGAATGCCCGGGTGGCAGAGCGCGCGAAGGTGGTCGTCGTCGGTGGCGGTCCGGGTGGGTACGAGGCGGCGCTGGTGGCCGCCCAGCTCGGTGCCGACGTCACGGTCGTCGACGCCGACGGGCTCGGCGGTGCGGCGGTCCTGACCGACGTCGTCCCGTCGAAGACGCTCATCGCGACCGCCGAGGTGATGACGCTCGTCGGGGAGTCCGCCGAGCTCGGCGTCCGGTTCCCCGGCTCGGCCGGCGGCGAGCGGGACGCCCACGGCGCCGTCGCCGTGGACCTCGGGGTCGTCAACCGCCGGGTCAAGGCGCTCGCGCAGGCCCAGTCGGACGACATCCACCGGCGGCTGGAGTCCGAGGGCGTGCGGATCGTCCGTGGCCGGGGCCGGCTCGACGGGCCGCACCGGGTCGTCGTCGACGGCGTCGACGGCACCCCGGGCACGACGGCGTTCGACGCCGAGGCCGTGCTCGTGGCCGTCGGCGCGCACCCGCGCGAGCTGCCCGACGCGCGTCCGGACGGCGAGCGGATCCTCACATGGAAGCAGCTCTACGACCTCGACCACCTGCCCGAGCGGCTCGTCGTCGTCGGCTCCGGTGTCACCGGTGCCGAGTTCGCGAGCGCCTACGACGCGCTCGGCGCGGACGTCGTCCTCGTCTCGAGCCGGGACCGGGTGCTCCCCGGTGAGGACCCGGACGCCGCCGAGGTCATCGAGGCGGTCTTCCGCCGGCGCGGCATGGAGGTGCTCTCGCGCTCGCGGGCGCAGGCGGTCAAGCGGACCGGCGACGGCGTCGTCGTGACGCTCGCCGACGGCCGGACCGTCGAGGGCTCGCACTGCCTCGTCGCCGTCGGCTCGATCCCGAACACCGGGGGGATGGGCCTCGGCGGCGCCGGGGTGACCCTGTCGGACAGCGGTCACGTCCAGGTCGACCGGGTCAGCCGGACGACGTCCCGCGGGGTGTACGCGGCCGGCGACTGCACCGGGGTGCTCGCGCTCGCCTCGGTCGCGGCCATGCAGGGCCGGATCGCCATGTGGCACAGCCTCGGCGACGCCGTCGCCCCGCTCGACCTGCGGACGGTGTCCGCCAACGTCTTCACCGCCCCCGAGATCGCGACGGTCGGCTGGAACGCCGCGCAGATCGAGGCCGGCGAGGTCCGGGCGCGCACCGTCAAGCTGCCGCTCGCGACGAACGCCCGGGCCAAGATGCAGGGCATCCACGACGGCTTCGTCAAGCTGTTCTGCGGTGCGCGCTCGCAGGAGATCCTCGGCGGGGTCGTCGTCGCGCCGCGGGCCTCGGAGCTCATCTTCCCGGTGACGCTCGCGGTCGAGCACCGGCTCACGGTGGACGACGTCGCGCAGGCGTTCACCGTGTACCCGAGCCTGTCCGGCTCGATCGCCGAGGCGGCGCGGCGGCTGCACGCGTCGGACTGATCTGACGCGTCACGACCGACGGCCGACGCAGGAATACTGTCCTCGTGATCACGCGGCGGTCCCTTCTCGCGCTCGCAGGATCCGGTCTCGCGGGAACCGGTCTCGCGGCCTGCGCCGGGGCGTCATCCGGGGGGCCGCGGTCGTCGACCCCGTCGGCCGCCGGTACCTCCTCAGGTGCGGCGTCGTCAGGCCCGACGACTGCGGGCACCGCGACGCGTTCGCAGACGGCCGGGCCGCCCACCTCACCGGCGCCACCGCGGGAGTCGCGCGACGCGTCGGTGTCGCTCCATGCTGCGGTGGACGCCAGCGGGCGGGCGCACGTCGGAGGCCGGGTGGCCACACGCGCGCAGCTCCGGAGCCTGCTCGCGCGCGCGGGTTCGGACGTCGACACCGCCTTCCTCACCGTCGTGCCCCGCACGACGCCCGGCGTCACCGACGCTGCGGTGGCCGCCGTGGGCCACTTCCTCACCGCGGCGTCCCGGGCCGTCGTGCCCACCGGGCTCTGGCTGGAGGAGCGCACGGTGTGGGTGGCGCCGCTCCTCGAGACCCCCGTCGAGGGGGCCCGGCTGGGCCCGTTCGTCGACGACCTGCTGGCAGCGGGGGTCGACGTCCGGTTCAGCACGTCGCTGGCCTGGACCGACGCCGGGCTCGACCTGGCGACCGAGATCTCGGACGGCGAGGACGGCTTCCCGACGCCGTTCCGCAGCGGGTCCGCGTCGACGACCCCGCGGATGCGCGACCGGATCGACATGCTCGCCCGGCGGCTGCGCCGGAGCGACCCCGGGCCGCGGCTGCTCCTGACCACGCACGCCCGCCGCGGTGAGGCGCGGGGCCGGGGGGACGCCCTGACCCGGGCCCGGGCGCGCACCCTGCGCGACGCCTTCGCGGCGCGCGGCATCGAACGGGACCTGGTCGGCTTCCTCGCCCTCGGCGACCGGCAGCCGGTCGACCCCCTGCACTACCGCAGCGGTGACCGCTGGGCGCCGCACTTCGAGGTCCGGGTCGTCGGGTAGCCCGGCTACGGGCGGGGCCCTGCCGTGCCGATCGTTCATCGGAAGGTCACTGGGCGCCGGGTGCGCCGGGTGCCAGGATCGGGCAGGGGCACGACGAGGAGGCGGCAGGAACATGAGTGAACGTCACGAGCTCGACATCGAGTCGGTCATGGAGCTGCAGGACCTCATCGCGTCCTTGCAGGACCTCTCCGACGAGGAGCTCAACCTCAAGGGCCTGGCCGTCGACGGCACGTGGGACGAGGTCGACGACCCGGTGCTCCTCGGGCCGGACGGCGCGCCGGTCGACACGTGGCGAGAGGGCTACCCGTACGACGAACGGATGTCGCGGCGCGAGTACGAGATCAGCAAGCGGCTTCTCCAGATCGAGCTGCTCAAGCTGCAGGCCCACGTCAAGGACGCCGGCCTCAAGCTGTGCCTGGTCTTCGAGGGCCGGGACGCCGCGGGCAAGGGCGGCACGATCAAGCGGTTCATGGAGCACCTCAACCCCCGCGGCGCCAACGTCGTCGCGCTGACGAAGCCGACGGCCCGCGAGGCCGGGCAGTGGTACTTCCAGCGGTACGTGCAGCACCTGCCGAGCGCCGGCGAGATCGTGCTGTTCGACCGGTCCTGGTACAACCGGGCGGGCGTCGAGCGGGTCATGGGGTTCGCCTCCGACCCGGACTACCAGGAGTTCATGCGGCAGGCCCCGCAGTTCGAGAACCTCCTCGTGCGCAGCGGGATCATCCTCGTGAAGTTCTGGTTCTCCGTGAGCCGCAAGGAGCAGGTCACCCGGTTCACGATCCGGCGCATCGACCCGGTGCGGCAGTGGAAGCTCAGCCCGATGGACCTCGCCTCCCTCGACAAGTGGGACTCCTACTCCGAGGCCAAGGAGGCGATGTTCTTCTACACGTCCACCGACTTCGCGCCGTGGACGGTCGTGCGGAGCAACGACAAGAAGCGCGGCCGCGTCGAGGCGATGCGCTGGGTGCTCAGCCTCATCGACTACCCGGAGAAGGACCACAGCATCGTCGGCACCCCGGACCCGCTCATCGTCGGCCCGCCCGGCGACATCTACGAGGCCGGCGAGCTCACGGGTAAGGTCTACCCGCCGCTGTAGGGCGTGCCCTCGGCCGGTCCGGCCGCCGGCCGCCACGTCGCCGGGTCCATCCGGCCGCCGTACGCCGGCAGCTCGAGCGGTGCGTCGCCCTCGGCGAACTGCTCCCAGAGCCGGTTGAGGCCGGCGGTGCCGAACCGGCGCACCCGCGGGACGTCGTCCAGGTCGAGGACGTCCACGAGGACGCACGGCATCGCGTCCGGGCTGTCGACCCGGACCCGGCCCTCGGGGTCGACGACGAGGCTGCGCCCGGTGCCGGCCGGCCCGGCGGTGTTCACGGCGACGACGTGCACCTGGTTCGCGATCGCGTTGGCCCGCGTGAGGACGAGCTCCTGCGCGCGGTCGGACGACGTCGTCATGACGACCGTGACGACGACCTCCGCGCCGAGCCAGGCCAGCTGGCGGGCGTGCTCGGGGAACCAGGAGTCGTAGCAGATCGCCAGCCCGACCCGGCCGATCCCGTCGAGGTCGGCGACGACGAACTGCCCGCCGGGCGTCGTCGGCTCGTACGGCCGCCAGGGGAAGATCTTGCGGTAGGACGCGTGCAGGTCCCCGGTCGGCGACAGCAGCAGCGCGGTGTTGTGGACGGCGCCGGCCGCACCGGCCTCGAGGACGCTGCCGGGCACGAGCCAGACCCCGGCGCGGGCCGCGACCTCGCGCAGCCGGGTGACGCGCGGGCCGTCGAGCGGCTCGGCGAGGCGGCCGGCGTCGGCCTCCGTGAGGCCCGTCGGGTCGGTCGTGTGCAGCTCGGGGTGGACGACGAGCCGGGTCTGCGGGAACCGGCGCAGCACCGAGGTGACGTCGGCCTCGAACCGGTCGAGGGCGTCGGCGGCGAGCGGGTCGGCCAGCGACGGCGCCTGGACGAGGGCGATCGGCAGCGGGCGGCTCACGGTTCGAGCACCCCGGCGCGGGCCAGCGCGTCGCGGACCGCCGCATGCGGCAGGGCAGGGGAGCGGTGCCCGTCCCGGCCGACCATGTCGGCGTTGACGACGAGCGCGTTGAGCACCGCCTCCTCGACGCACTGGACGACGGCCGTGAAGAACGGGTCCATCCGGCCCCACGGCACGAACCGCAGGGCGTCGTAGTCGTCGTCGGTCGCGGCGCTCACCGGGATCCGGCTGCGCAGCGCGCCCGCGTTGGCGGTCGAGAACGCGAGGAAGATGTCGCCGGAGAAGTGCCCGCCCGAGGTGCCGGTCCGGGCCAGCCCGAGCGGCACCCGGCGGGCGAGCGCCTTGCACTGGCCGGGCAGCAGCGGGGCGTCCGTCGCGACGACGACGATCACCGACCCTGCCCCGCCCGGCGGGCGGGTCGCCCCCGGCGGCAGCGAGGTCACGGACGGCGCGGACGGCGCGGACGGCGCCCGCACCGCCCCGGGTGCCCGTGCCGCGGCCCGCTCGACGTCGCGGACGAGCCACGCCGGGTCCGACATCGGGTCGTCGTCCGCGAGCCGGTCGCCGAGCCGCACGCCCGCGACGGACAACTCGCCGCGGTCGCCGAAGTTGGCCTGCACGAACGCCCCCACCGTGTACCGGGCCGACCCGTGCTCGACGACCCGGGACGCCGTCCCGCTGCCGCCCTTGTAGGCGTAGCAGTTCATCCCGGTGCCGCCGCCGACCGACCCCTCGGCGAGCGGGCCGGACGCCGCGCCGTCCAGGGCGGCGACCGCGTGCTCCGGGCGGACGTGCCCGCCGTTGATGTCGTTGAGGTAGCCGTCCCAGGTCTCGGCGACGACCGGGAGCAGCCACTCCGCGGCGACCGCCGGGTGGGTGCGGGCGACCCACTCGACCGTGCCGGTGTGGCACGCGCCGACCGCGTGGGTGTTCGAGACGACGACCGGCAGAGCGAGGGCGCCGACCTCCTCGACCCACGTGGTGCCGGTCATCTCGCCGTTGCCGTTGAGCGAGTACCAGCCGGCGGCGCACGGGACGCCGACGCCGTCGCGGCCGCGCGGCAGGATCGCGGTGACGCCGGTGCGGACCGGTCCCTCGCCGACAACGAGGGGGCCGTCGCCGTCGACGAGCGTCACGTAGCCGACCTCGAGGCCGGGCACGTCGGTGACCGCGTTGAGCGGCCCCGGGTCGCCGGGGAAGGGGATGCCGATGCCGCGGGCCCGGGGCCGGCCGTCCGGCGCGGTCGTGCGGGGGTCGGGCTGCGCCGGGGAGGCCGGGGATGAGGTCGTCGTCACGCGGGCCAGTGTGCCGGGCGGTCCGCCCACGTGGGGAGCTGTGTGAGGCGGTCGCCGCGGGCGGCGTCGAGCTGGGTGCGGGTGAGGAACAGCGCGTCGCGCAGGTCCGCCCCGCGCAGGTCCGCGCCGCGGGTGTCGGCCCCGAGCAGGTCCGCCCCGTGCAGGTCGGCCCGGCGCAGGTCCGCCCCGATGAGGACGGCTCCGCGCAGTGCGGCGCGCCGCAGGTCCGCCCCACGCAGGTCGGCGCCCGCGAGGTCGGCGCCGGACCGGTCCGGCCCGGGCCCGCCGGCGGCCCGGGCGGCGGCGCTCGCCGCACGCAGCACGGGGGCCACCTCCCGCCGGTGCGCCTCGACGGCGGCCGCGAGCGCGGCGGCGGCCGCACCGTCGGTCTTCGGCCCGACCCGGGCGCCGAGCCCGCGGGTCGTCGTGAGCGCCGCCTCGGCCGCGGCGTGCACGGCGGCCGCACGGGGTCGGGCGAGGACCTCGACGAGGTACCACTCGAGCTCGTGGAGGAGCCGGACGACGGGCAGCAGCGCGAACGCCGTCGGGCCCGGTGCGAGCGTCGCGACGAGGCGCTGCCCGGCCCCGAAGCAGTCGTACCCGACGCAGCCGCGGAACCCGCCCTCGAGCAGCCGGTCATGGACGCCGCACCGGCTGTCGGGCAGCAGGTTCGGGCACGGGACGCCGGCCGGCTTGGAGAGCGGGAAGTCCGCGGACCGGGTGAACGCCGGGCCTGTGCAGCACAGCGCCCGGCAGCGTGAGCAGTCGGCGGCGAGGGCGGCCCGGGGGTGCCGCAGGTCGGCGGCGGCAGGCGGCTCCACGGCGCGCAGGCTACGCCATCGCGGTGCGGGGCCGCCGGGGCGAAAGGTGCACACCGGCACGTAGCGCCGTCCGCCCGCGCGGCCCGGTGCCGGCATGAAAGCGTGTCGTCGTCCGGTGGGGTGCCGGACCCGTTGCGGCGCAAGCGATCATGGACGATGCAACGGCCCGGCACGGAAGCGGGGCGGTCCGCAGGCATGGATGCCTTCGTCGAGCAGTCTGTCGTGCTGCTCCTGCTCGCCTGGACCGGCGGCTTCTGCTGCTCGGCGCTCGTCGTCGGGGCGACCTCGCGGCGCCGCCGCGAGGAATGGGCCCGGCGGCTGCTGACCCGGCGGCCCCCGGCCCGGGCCGGCCTGCCCGCGCCGCCGCTCGTCCGGGTCGCCGCCGGGCCCGCGGACCACGCCCAGCCGTTGCCCGAGCCGCTGCTCGCCGCCGCGCCGGCGTTCGAGCTCACCGCGCCGCCGCGCACGCGGCGGGAGGCGCGCACCCGGCGCTGAGCCGGTGGTCAGCCGACGGTCGCGGTCGTCGTCACCGCGGGGCCGGCCCCGACGGAGTTCGTCGCGGTCACGGTGAACGTCCGGCTGCCCGCCGGGACGCCGGTGCACGCGGCCGTCGTCCCTGTGACGACGCACGAGCCGCCGCCGGAGACGGTGGCCGTGTAGGAGGTCACCGCCGCTCCACCGTTCCACGCCGGCGCCGACCACGACAACGACGCCGTTCCGGTGCCCGGGGTCGCGGACAGCGACTGCGGGGCCGAGGGGGTGACGGTCACCGCCCACTTGCGCGCCAGGTACTCCTCGACCTGGCGCCGCTCGGCCGCGGTGAGCGTCGCGTTGAGGATCATCACCTCGGGGATCGCGCCGTACCAGTGGTAGGAGTTGTTCGCGTGGGCCAGGCTCGCCCCGACCCACGACGTGTTGAACGCGCTGCTCGCGGAGACGACCGCCGGCCGGCCCGCGGTCCACAGCGTCACGTATGGCGAGGCGTGCTCGGCGGCCGCGAGCTGCGGCGACGACGACCACACCCCGCTCGTCACGACGTTCGCGTTCCACGAGCTCGCCATGACGGCGGAGCTGTTGGCCTGCTTGAAGATGCCGCGGGCCTCGCCGGTGCTGACCCAGCCCCAGGCGAACACGTCGCGCATCCCGGACGCCGCCGGGCCCGGGTCGGTCATCGTCGCCACGGTGAACATCGTGCTGACGGCGGTGCCCTGCGGGAGGACGCCGATGTCGGCCTGCATGTCGTCGTCCGTGCCGTCGAACCCGGGGACCTGGCGCCCGCCGACCGTCGTCAGCGCGGGCCGCTGCGACGTCGTCCCCTGGTCGACCGGGGTCGCGTTCGGGGACCGGTCGAGCCAGCACCCGACGGTCGTCGTCGCGACCGCGCCCGAGCACGTGCTGCCGGCGAACATCCGCGACGGGTCGGCGCCGTCGAGCCACAGCTCTAGCCGGGCGCTCGTGAGCACCCCGGACGGGTAGGGCAGGACCGTCGTGGTCGACGACGCCGCACCGGCGCCCGCGGCGTTCGTCGCGGTGACGGAGACGGTGTACGTGACGCCGTTCGTCAGGCCGGTCACGGTGCACGGGCTCGTCGCGGCCGAGCAGGTCCGGGTCGGCAGCGTGCCGTCGGACGGGACGGCGCTCGCGGTGTACGACGTGATCGCCGAGCCGCCCGTGGAGGCCGGGGCGGTCCAGGAGACGGCCGATGTCGTGTCCCCGGTGGCCGCGGTGACGCCGGTCGGGGCACCGGGCACGGTGTACGGCGTGACGGCGGCCGAGGCCGACGACGCCGGGCCGGTGCCCACCGCGTTGGTCGCGGTCACCGTGAAGGTGTACGCCGTGCCGTTCGTCAGGCCGGTCACGGTGCACGACGTCGAGGCGGTCGTGCACGTGAGCCCGCCGGGGGAGGACGTCGCGGTGTACGAGGTCACCGCCGACCCGCCGTTCCAGGACGGTGCGGTCCAGGAGACCGTCGACTGCGTGTTCTGGCCGCCGGTGGCCGTGACGGCCGTCGGCGCCTGAGGCGTGATCGTCGCCGCCCACTTGCGGGCGAGGTACTCCTCGACGGCGCGGCGGGCGGTCGCGCTCGGTGCGGTGCTGAGCACGACGACCTCGGGGGTCTGCCCCATCCAGAACAGGCTCGTGTTCTCCGACCCCAGCGTCGCGAAGGTCGTCCCGGTGTTGAAGGCGGTGCTCGTCGTCACCGCGGGCCGCCCGGAGTTCCACAGAGACACGACGCCCGTCGCGAACTGGGCCGCGACCACCTGCGCGGAGGAGGGTCCCCAGGTCCCGTCGGTGATCATCCCGCCGTAGGTCTCGGCGGCGACCGCGCTCGAGGTGGTGGGCTTCTCCAGCGTGCGGGCCCTGCCGCCTGACTCCGTGCCGTAGTCGAAGAGCGTGCGGTAGTTGGAGGTCGTCGGGGTCGGATCGGTGAGCCGGCCGACCGCGAAGACGGTGGACGTCGCCGTCCCGGTCGGCAGCAGGAGCGCCGAGCCGACGAGCCGGTCGTTGGTGCCGTCGAACGACGGGACGCCGAACCCGTTGACGGTCGCGAGCACCGGCTGGGAGGCCGCCGTGCCCTGGCTGAAGCTGTTGCCGGACGAGGACTTGTCGAGCCAGCAGCCGACGGTCGTCGTCGCCGCCGCACCGGTGCAGGCCGACGAGGCGAGCAGCTTCGCGGGGTCCGCGCCGTCCAGCCACAGCGCGGTCGCGCCCGAGGTCATGACGGACGAGGGATACGGGATCACCGTCGCCGGCGAGGAGGCCGGTCCGGTGCCGACCGCGTTCGTCGCAGTGACCGTGACGGTGTAGGTCACACCGTTGACGAGTCCGGTCAGCGTGCAGGGGCCGGCGGCGGCCGAGCACGTGACGTTCGGCAGGCCACCGTTCCCGGGGACCGCGGTCACCGTGTACCCGGTGATCGCCGATCCGCCGGTGGCCGCCGGCGCCGTCCAGCTGACGGACGACGTCGTGTCACCGGACGTCGCCGCGACCCCGGTCGGGGCGCCGGGCACCGTGGCCGTGGTGACCGTCGTGGTCGCCGACCGGTCCCCGGTGCCGGTGCTGTTCCTCGCCTCGACGTACACCGTGTACGTCGTGCCGTCGGTGAGGCCGGTCAGGGTGCAGGACGTCGCGGGCGGCGTCGCGGTGCAGGAGAACCCGCCCGTCGTCGTCCGCGCGGTGTAGAGGTTCAGGGCCGAGCCGCCGATGTCGGTCGGCGCCGTCCAGGAGACCGTCGCCTGCCCGGAGGTGCCGGTCGCCGTGGCGGTGACGGCCGTCGGGACGTCGGGCGCGAGCGAGCCGCCCCACTTGTCGGCGAGGTACTTCTCCACGGCGCGGCGCTGGCTGCCGGACAGGTACG
The DNA here is from genome assembly GCF_002198655.1 of Kineosporia sp. A_224. GTDB lineage: Bacteria > Actinomycetota > Actinomycetes > Actinomycetales > Kineosporiaceae > R-H-3. The sequence goes on along the minus strand of NZ_MWLN01000035.1, from coordinate 8,687 downwards.
TGTCGTAGAGCAGCACCTCGGCGACGTCGAGGTCGAAGGTGCCGGTGAAGCTCACGTGCCGGCCGATCGTGACCGCGCGCTGGGTGACGGTGCCTGCGAGCGTGGCGGTCGAGCCCGGGGACCCGGACACCCGCGCGGAGTCGCTGGTCCCGCTGCGCTGCGCACCGACGACGTCCACCCGGTTGGCGCTCGGCGAGCTGCCGGCCGACACGCACGACAGCCCCGCCCCGGTGTCGTCCCGGTGCTGCAGGGCCCAGCTCCCCGAGCAGACCAGGAGCGAGAACAACGGGTTGTCCTCCGGGCTGCGGTCGACGACGAACGTGTTCGTCGGATCCACGGTCCGCTCCCGGGCCACGACGAACAGGCTCCGGTCTCCCGTGATCCCGTACGGGTTCGACCCCGACCCGGTGAGCACGGTCGACCCGTCGAACGTGGGGACCGCGTACGTGTTCAGGGTCCGGGCTGCGTAGGCGGGGCGCTTCGCGGCCGAGGGGGCCGTGACGTCGAGGGCGCCACCGGACTTGTCCTTCCACGTCTGGACGGCGCCCGAGACGAGGCCGGCCTCGGCCGACGACTCCTGCGCGCCGTCCGCGTCGAGGTCGTCGGCGGCGAGCCACAGCTTCGCACTCGCCGCCGACGGGACGCCGCTGAAGACCGTCGCGGACGAGGACGCCGGGCCGGTCCCCGCCGTGTTCGTCGCGGTGACCGTGACCGCGTACTGCGCGCCGCCGCCGGCCAGGCCGGTGAGGGTGCACGTCGTCGTCGGCGCCGTGGCGGTGCACGTCACGGTCGACCCGCCCGCGGTAGGGACGGCCGTCGCCGTGTACGAGGTGACGGCGGAGCCGCCGTCCCAGACGGGGGCGGTCCAGGAGACGTTCGCGCTCGTCGAGGTCGCGGTCGTCGCGGCGCCGTTGACGGCGGTCGGTGCCTGCGGGGTGATCGTGCTGCCCCACTTGCGGGCGAGGTACTCCTCGACCCTGCGGCGCTCCGCGTCCGTGACCGTCGTGCCGACGACGACGACTTCGGGGACCCGGCCCTGCCAGAAGTTGGTGAGGTCGACGTCCGTGCCGACGACCGCGACCGCCGTCCCCGTGCTCGTCGTGCTCGCCTGGGACGTCCACGTCCCGCTGCCGAACGGCGCCGTCCGTAGCTGCGACGCGGTGAACTCCGAGGTGAGCAGCGACGGTGAGGCCAGCCAGGTCCCGCCGACCGCGCCGCCGTCGAACCGGGCGTCGGCGAACATCGTCGCGCTGCCGGCCATCTTGCCGTGGGTCCGGGCGCCGCTGACGCTGGTCGAGCCCCAGGTGACCGCGACCCGGAAGCCGCTCGAGACGGGGGCGGGGTCGTCGAGCGCCGCGACGAGGAACTGCGTGCTCGGCGACGAGCCGTTCGGCAGCAACGAGGGGTTCAGGGAGAGCCGGTCGTCGACGCCGTCGAGCGACGGGACCGAGTGCCCCGCGGCAGTCGCCAGGGCCGGCCGGTAGCTGCTCGTCGTCTGGACGGCGTGGTTCGCCTGGGCCGACTTGTCCTTCCAGCAGCCGACGGTCGTCGTCGCGGCGGCCCCGGTGCAGCCCGACGACGCGAACAGCGTCGCGGTGTCCGCGCCGTCGAGCCACAGCCTCAGGTTCGCCGGCGACATCACGCCCGACGGGTACGGCCACGTCGTCGCGGACGCCGCGGGGCCGGTCCCGACGTCCGACGTCGCGGTGACCGACACGACGTACGCCTGCCCGTTCGTCAGTGCCGACCACGAGCAGGTCGTCGTCGGCACGGTCGCCGTGCACGTGGCCGACCCCGACGCGGGGGCCGGGCTGATCGTCGCGGTGTACGAGGCGACGGTGCCGCCGTGGCCGGCGGGTGCCGTCCACGTCGCGGTCACGGCGCCGTCCGACGGGGTCAGCGTCAGGCCCGACGGGGCGTCCGGGAAGCCCTTGCACGGCGCGGCCGCCGTGGTCGCCGCCGAGGAGACCCAGTTCCCGATCCTGGCCTTCACGGTGGGCGACACCGAGGATGCCGGGACCGTGACCGACGCGCTCGTCCCGGCGACGGCCGTCGCGACGGTGCTGCCCGTGCCGTCCGTGACGTCGTACGTGAGCCCGGCCGGCGGGCTCGCGACCGGCGTCCAGGAGACGAGGCACGTCGTGGCCGCCGTCCTCGACGCGGACACCGCCGTGGGGACATACCCGTTCAGCGTCCCGGCGGTCAGCGTCGTCGCCGGTCCGGCCGTCGTCCCGGAGAACACCGCCCCGACGAGCCCGAGGACGAGCACGGCGGCGGCCAGCCCGAGCATGAGGACGGCGGCCAGGCCGCCGTCGCCGAACCGCCGCCGCAGGGAGCCGGCCCGCAGCGCCTCGCGGCGCGACGGCACGCTCCCGCGGGCGGCACGTCGTCCGTGCTGCCGCGGGAGGTGCCCGGCGCTCTCGAGGCCTGCCTCCACCCTTCGGTGATCGGCATCGCGCGCGCTCGGCTCAAGGCCGGGCGGGCTTGAGGATCTTGCCCGGGAAGGCGCCGGACGGGTGACCGCGCGGCGCGCCGCCGACAGGGCTCCGCCGTCGCCCGGACCGGCTACAGTCGAACGCATGTTCGGATCCGTGGCTGCTGCCGACGCCCTTATCGACGGTCTCACGCAGGCGCAGCGGACGGCGGTGACCCACGACGGCGGCCCGTTGCGGGTGCTCGCCGGGCCCGGCACCGGCAAGACGACGACGCTCACCCACCGGGTCGCCTGGCTCGCGGCGACCGGGGTGCCGGCCGAGCGGATCCTCCTGCTCACCTTCACCCGCCGGGCCGCGCGCCAGATGCTCACCCGCAGCGAGGCGCTCCTGACGACCGCGGCCCACCGGCACGGCACCGCTCCCGGCCGGGCCCGCGGCGGCACGTTCCACTCCGTCGCGCACCGCACGCTGCGCCGGCACGCGGCCCGGCTCGGGCTGCCGGAGGGCTTCGGCGTCGTGGACACCGCGGACGCCGCCGACGTCATGGACCTCGTGCGGCACGACCTCGGGCTGTCGGCGACCGACGGGCGGCGGTTCCCGCGCAAGGCGGCCCTGCTCGACGTCTACTCCCGCGTCGTCAACACCCAGCAGCCGCTCGCCGAGGTCGTCACGCAGACGGTGCCGTGGGCGGCCGAGCGGGTCGAGGAGATCGCCGCGGCCTGCCGCGGGTACGTCGCGCGCAAGCGCGCCCTCGGCGTCCTCGACTTCGACGACCTGCTCCTGCACTGGCACGCCGCGGCCCTCGACCCGGTCGTCGGCCCGACGCTGGCGGACGGTGTCGACCACCTGCTCGTCGACGAGTACCAGGACGTCAACGCGCTCCAGGTCGACATCGTCCGGGCGCTGCGGGCGCGGGACGAGCGGCTCACGGTCGTCGGGGACGACGCGCAGGCGATCTACGGTTTCCGGGCGGCCGACCCGCGGCACATCCTCGACATGGAGGCGGTCTTCCCGGGGCTGACGACCGTCGTCCTCGAGACGAGCTACCGGGCCGGGCAGCCGCTGCTCGACGTCGCGAACGCCGTCGCCGCCGACGCGCCCGAGGGCTTCACCGCCGTCCTGCGCAGCGCCCGCGACCTGCCGGCGGGCGCACCCGGTGCGGCGGCCGGGGCGGGCGTCCCGGCCCCGGTCGGGCGGCCGACGCTGTGGCGGTGCGCGGACGACGAGGCGGAGGTCCGCGCGGTCTGCGAGCGGGTGCTCGCGCTGCGGGAGGAGGGGGTGCCGCTGCGGGAGCAGGCGGTGCTCGTGCGGACGGCCTCGCACAGCAACACCCTCGAGCTCGAGCTCTCCGCGCGGCGGATCCCGTACGTGAAGTACGGCGGTCTACGGTTCCTCGAGGCCGCGCACGTCAAGGACCTGCTCGCCGCGTTCCGGTTGGCGGACAACGCGTTCGACGAGCTCGCGTGGTTCCGGCTGCTCCAGCTGCTGCCCGGTGTCGGCCCGGCGTCGGCGCGCCGCGCGGTCGAGGCGCTCGGGGCGACCACCGACGGCGGGGCCGGCGCTACCGGTGGCTCGGCCGCCGGCTCCGGCCAGGTGCTGCTGCGCTGGCCGCTCGCCGAGGCCGCGCTGCCCGTCTCCGCCCGCAGCGCGGCGTTCGCCGTCGTCTCCGCGCTCGTGCCGACGGACGGCGAGAGCGTCGCCGCCCACGCGGAGCGGCTCCGGGCCGCGGTGGCGCCGCTCGTCCAGGGCGCCTACCCGGACGGCCCGGCCCGGCTCGCCGACCTCGACGCGATCGTCGCCGCGGCCGCGCAGCACGCGCGCCTGTCCGACGTCGCCGCCGACCACGTCCTCGAACCGCCCGCCTCGACGTCCGACCTCGCCGGCCCGCCGACGATCGACGAGGACTGGCTCGTCGTCTCGACGGCGCACTCGGCGAAGGGCCTGGAGTGGGAGGCCGTCCACGTGCTCCACGCGAGCGACGGCGGGTGGCCCTCGGACCTCAACCTCACGACGTCCACCGGCCTCGAGGAGGAGCGGCGGGTCTTCTACGTCGCCGTGACCCGGGCCCGGCGCAGCCTCGACCTCTACCTGCCGCAGCGGTACCACCACCACCCGAGGGCCCGCGACGACAAGCACACGTGGTCCCAGCCGTCGCGCTTCCTCGGGCCGGGGGTGCGGGCGCTGCTCGCCGAGCGGCCGTACGGCCACGAGGAGGACCGGGTCGTCGTGGACGTCACCGGCGACGGCCGGCGGACCCCTGCCCAGAGCGCCGCGGACCTCGTCGCGGCGCGGATCGACGCCCTGTGGGGGTGAGTCCGCCGGCGGTGGCCGTCAGTCCTTGAGCTCGCAGATGACCGCGCCGCTGGAGACCGTCTGGCCGACGGCGGCGGACAGCCCCGTCACGGTGCCGGCCTTGTGGGCCGTGAGCGGCTGCTCCATCTTCATCGCCTCCAGGACGACGACCATGTCGCCGGCCGCGACGGTCTGCCCCTCCTCGACCGCGATCTTGACGATCGTGCCCTGCATCGGCGACGTGAGCGCGTCGCCCGAGGCCGCGGCGCCGGCCTTGCCGCCGCCGGAGCGCTTCGGTGCCCTGCGCGCCGCGGGGGCACCGCCGCCGAACCCGCCCCCGCCGCCGAACCCGGCGGGCAGGGACACCTCGAGCCGCTTGCCCGAGACCTCGACGACGACCTTCTCGCGCGGGGACTCCTCGGCGGCGTCGGCGGCGGGGCCGCTCCACGGCTCGATCGTGTTGACGAACTCGGTCTCGATCCAACGGGTGTGGATCGAGAACGGCTGCTCCGGGTCGGCGGGGGCGAACGCCGGGTCGGAGACGACCGCGCGGTGGAACGGGAGCACCGTCGGCATGCCCTCGACGACGAACTCCGCGAGCGCCCGCCGGGAGCGCTCGATGGCCTGCTGCCGGGTGTGCCCGGTGACGACGAGCTTGGCGAGCATCGAGTCGAACGCGCCGCCGATGACCGAGCCCTCGACGACGCCGGAGTCGAGCCGGACGCCGGGACCCGTCGGCGGCTGCCAGACGGCCACCGTGCCGGGCTGCGGCAGGAAGTTGCGGCCGGCGTCCTCGCCGTTGACGCGGAACTCGATGGAGTGGCCGCGCAGCTCGGGGTCGCCGTAGCCGAGCGGCTCGCCGGCGGCGATCCGGAACTGCTCGCGGACGAGGTCGATGCCGCTGACCTCCTCGGAGACGCAGTGCTCGACCTGGAGCCGGGTGTTCACCTCGAGGAAGGAGATCGTGCCGTCCGGGCCGACGAGGAACTCGCACGTGCCGGCGCCGACGTAGCCCGCCTCCAGGAGGATCGCCTTCGACGCCCGGTAGAGCTCGGTGACCTGGGCCTCGCTGAGGAACGGTGCCGGGGCCTCCTCGACGAGCTTCTGGTTGCGGCGCTGGAGCGAGCAGTCGCGGGTCGACACGACGACGACGTTGCCGTGCATGTCGGCCAGGCACTGGGTCTCGACGTGCCGCGGGTGGTCGAGGAAGCGCTCGACGAAGCACTCGCCGCGACCGAACGCCGCGACCGCCTCGCGGACGGCGGAGTCGAACAGCTCGGGGATCTCCTCGATCGTGCGGGCGACCTTGAGGCCGCGGCCGCCGCCGCCGTACGCCGCCTTGATGGCGACCGGCAGCCCGTGCTCGCGGGCGAAGGTGACGACCTCGTCGGAGCCGCCGACCGGCTCCTTGGTGCCGGGCACCAGCGGAGCTCCGGCCTTCTGCGCGATGTGGCGCGCCTTGACCTTGTCGCCGAGCCCGTCGATCGCGTGCGGCGGCGGGCCGATCCAGGTCAGCCCGGCGTCGATGACCGCCTGGGCGAAGTTCGCGTTCTCGGCGAGGAACCCGTAGCCGGGGTGCACGGCGTCCGCGCCGGAGCGGCGTGCGACGTCGAGCAGCTTGTCGACGACGAGGTAGCTGTCGCCGGGGGTGGAGCCGTCGAGCGCGTAGGCCTCGTCGGACGCGTGCACGTGGACGGCGTCCCGGTCCGGGTCGGCGTACACGGCGACCGAGCCCAGCCCTGCGTCCCGGCACGCTCGCGCGATCCGGACGGCGATCTCGCCCCTGTTCGCGATGAGGACCTTGGTGATCGGCTTGGCGGTGGACAGCACGTCCTCGCCCGGTGACGTCGTCGTCATGTCGCTCCTTCCGGCGTGTGGAGCCTATCCGCGTGCGGCCGGGGCCCAAGAGGACCTTCGCAGTGGCGCAGGCCACGTCGACGAGGAGGCACGCCCGGCGGGCCGTACGCTGACGCCGTGCCCGAGGTCATCAACGAGCCGAGCCGGATCCCGGTGCCCGGCGGCAAGGTCATCGAGGAGTTCGTCGGCCGGGTCGCGACGTCCACGCCGGGCGTCAGCGTGGCGCGGATGGCGGCGCCGCCCGGCTGGCAGGAACCGGCCCAGGTCCCCGAGTTCGACGAGGTCACCCTCGTGCTGCGCGGGTCCGTCGTCGTCGAGCACGACGACGGCGTCGTCGAGGTCCGGGCCGGGCAGGCGGTGCTCACCCGGGCCGGCGAGCGGGTGCGGTACGGCGTCGGGCCGGACGGCGCGGACTACGTCGCCGTGTGCGTGCCGGCGTTCGGCCCCGGTCTCGTGCACCGGGAGGACGACGGCCAGGACGGCGGGGAACACGCCGCCGACCCGGTCGGTTGAACAACGCGCCACCCGCGTCCGCACCCGGTCCGCGGACGACACCCGAGACGACACCTGAGGAGCGGGCGTGCCCACCAAGGAACTGACCCTCGACCAGCACGACAGCACGATCTCCGAGGGCATCGTCCTCATCGACTTCTGGGCGGAGTGGTGCGGCCCGTGCAAGCGGTTCGCCCCCGTCTACGAGAAGGTCTCGGAGAGCAACCCGGACGTCGTCTTCGCGAAGGTCGACACCGAGGCCGAGCCGGAGCTCGCCGCGATGTACGGCGTCCGGTCGATCCCGACGCTCGTCGCCTACCGCGACGGGATCCCGGTGCACTCGCAGGCCGGTGCGCTCCCGCAGCCGGTGCTCGAGGACCTGATCGGCCAGGTGCGGGCGCTCGACATGGAGCACGTCCGCGCCCAGTACGCCGAGCAGGTCGCGGCGCGCGACAAGGTCTGACGGCCCGGCCGCTCGCCCGTCGGTACCGGCGGCGGCCTCAGTCGCCGGAGCGCAGGTCGCCCGGGACCTCGAGCGAGACGAGCAGCGCCCGGTGGTCGGTGCCCCCGACCGGCACCGTGTCCGCGCTGACGACGCGCAGGTCCTTGGTGACCAGTGCGCTGTCGAGCGGGACGAGGGGCAGCGGCGTCCAGGCGGGCCACGTCGGGCGCAGCCCGGCACCCTGCACGTCCGCCGCGTCGACGAGCGTCGTGCCGAGCAGCCGGCGGTACTGCGCGTGCCACGGCGAGGCGTTGAAGCTGCCGGCGAGCAGCGTCCGCTCCTTGCCCCGGACGGCGGCACCGAGCGCCGCGAGGTCCGAGCGCCAGGCGTCGACGTCCGACGGCACGGGGGGCACGACGTGCCCGGCGACGACCGTGAGCTCACCGGCCCGGGTCTGCACCTGGAGCGAGACCGCGGGCCACGTCGTCCCCGGCACGAGCGCGGTGCCCGTGAGGTCGAGCCGGCTCCAGACGCCGAGGCCCTCGTCGGGGGCGTCCTGGACGTCGAACCACTGCGGCGCGAGGAACGTCGCGAGCCGCTCCGCCGTGAGCTCGTGCGTCAGCGTGCGGGACAGCTCGGTGACGACGAGGACGTCGACGTCGTGGCTGCGCACCGCGGCGACGATCTCGGCGGCGTCCGCCCGGCCGTCGTGCGCGTTGACGACGAGCACCGTGACCGCCGCGCCCGCGTCGGCCGGCGGCGGGTCCGCCGACGCGTAGCCGAGGACGAACGCCCACGGCAGGGCACCGGCGACGAGGGCCGCGACGAGGCTCTCCCAGCGCCGCCGCCGGACCGCGAGCGTCGCGACCGGCACGGCGAGGACGGTGACGAACGGGGCGGTCGTCGCGAGCGTCACCGGGAGCACGCCGAGCAGGCCGCCGACGTCGGCGAAGACGGACGCCGCCCAGCAGAGCAGGAGCAGCGCGGCGAGCGGGACGGTCCACCAGCGCCCGGCGACGGGGCCGCGCGGGCCCGGCCGCAGACCGGGCCGCGCCCACGGGGTGCGGCCACGGGGCGGGTCGTCCCGGCGGTCGGCCGCGGGCGGCGGGTCGTCGTCCGGGCCGAGGTCGAAGCGGGCGGCGACGTCGTCCGGGTCGGCGGGGCCGTGG
>NZ_MWLN01000034.1 GCF_002198655.1 Kineosporia sp. A_224 | reverse complement strand
ACCGGTGGTCCGTCGACGGGCCGCACGCTGCGCACCGCCGTCCGGGCCACCGCGAGCGTCGCCGCGCTGGCGACCGTGGTCACGGTCGTCGTCGTCACGAGCCAGGACGAGGCCGTGGCCGTCGACCCGCGCCCGGCCGCCTACGCGCTGACCGGCCAGAACGTGTCGGCCGCGCACCCGGCCGACCTGCTGCGGGCGACGTCGGTGCTCGCCGCGGACGACGACCGGCGGCTCGCCGCGGTCGCCGCCATGAAGGCCGCCGAGGCGGCCGAGCGGAAGGCGAAGGCCGAGGCGGAGCGCAAGGCCGAGAAGGAGAAGGAGCGCAGGGCCGAGGCGAAGCGGAAGGCCAAGGCCGAGGCCGCCGCCGAGCGCCGGGCCGCCGAGCGGCGCCGGGTCGCCCGGTCCGCCGCGCGCGACCCTAAGGGGGTCGCCCGGGCGATGCTCGCCTCCTACGGCTGGGGCTCGGGCCAGTTCTCCTGCCTCGAGGCGTTGTGGACCAAGGAGAGCGGCTGGAACGTCCGTGCCGACAACCCGACGTCGAGCGCGTACGGCATCCCGCAGGCGCTGCCGGGTCGCAAGATGGCGAGCGCCGGCTCCGACTGGCGGACCAACCCCGCGACCCAGATCCGTTGGGGGCTGGGCTACATCGAGAGCACGTACGGCACCCCGTGCGCGGCCTGGGGCCACAGCCAGGCGCACAACTGGTACTGAGCCGCAGTCGTCGCAGGCCCGGACGGACGGCGCTCAGCGGGTCGTGACGCGGGCCGCCACGACGCGCTGCAGGCCCGCTCCGTTCGTCACCCTGACCGCGACGGTGGTCGTGCCCACGGGCACGGCCACCGTCGTCGTCCAGGCCGCTCTGCCGGGGACCGGGGTGACCCGGGCGACGACGGACCCGTTGCGCAGCAGGTGGTACGCCGCGACCCCGCTCTGCGCGTCGGACGACGCGGTGAACCGGACGGCGACGTGCCGGGCGTCGAGGACGCGGGCGGACAGCGCCGGGGCCGCGGGCCGGGTCGTGTCGACGGTGGTCCAGCGCCACGCCGCGGCCGAGGTGAGGCCCGCGCCGTCCGATGCGACGACGCTCACGGTGTGCCGGCCCGCGAGCGGCCGGACGGCAGCCACCGCGGACGCCGGGACGACCACCGAGCGGGCCGTCGCCCCCGCCGTCGCGACGACCCGGCCGTCGACGCGCACCGTGTAGCGCTGCACGCCGGACCGCGCGTCCGTCGAGCCGGCCCACGACACCGCGAGCCCGGTGACCCGGCTGCCGGCCGAGACCTGTTGGCGCACCGTCGGTCCGCCGGGGGAGGTGGGGGCGACGAGGTCGGTCGTCGCGTCGTCCCAGACCTGGATCCGGGCTGCCGCGGCGTCCTGGGACTGCACGCGCAGCAGCAGCGACGTCCCGGGGACCCGCCACGCCGTCCCCACCGGCAGTGCCGGGGAGACCCACCCCGGCGAGTACCAGGCGGCGGACGTCGTCGGCGCGGACCTGCTGGGACGCAACGAGACCAGCTGTGTCCAGGGTCGCCTCGCGCCGATCATGAGGTGGGCCTGGACGCCGAGCCAGTCGTCGGCGTACGGCCCGGCCGTCGACCGGTACCCGATGTACACAAGGGTGTTCGCCGGGACGCCGGGGCCCGCCGGGAGCGGGATCCGCAGCGCCCGGACGGCGTCGGCCCCGCCCGGGGCGTGGACGTCGACGGTGAGCGCCGACGTGACCTCCGCCGGGTCGACGTCGACCGCGGCCAGCCAACCGAGGTAGTCCGCCTCGGCGGGGTTCACGTCACCGGTCGGGGTGTCCCACGAGCCGAAGCCCATGACGTCGCTGCGGTCGGCGTACTCGTGCGAGGTGCATGTCGACGACAGCGTCACCTGCCAGGAGTCGGTGACGCACTGGTAGCCGTTCGCGTGGCCGAGCCCGAGGTTGTGGCCGAGCTCGTGCTCGGTGACGCCCTCGTCGAGGTAGCCGTTGACCCACAGCGTGTTCCAGCCGACGTAGCCGAGCCCGGCCCAGCCGCACGTGGCCGCGCCGGGGAAGTAGACGACGAGGTGGTCGGTGACCGACGACGTCACGACGGCAGGGTTCGCCGCGAACGCGGCCGCGGCGATCGCCACGAAGTCGCAGCCGGCGACGACGTCCGCGGCGAGGGTGACCTTCCGCCAGGGCCGCACGGACGTCGTGACGTCGAGCGCGCCGCCGGACTGGTCCTCCCAGAACGTCGCCGAGCGGGCGGCGAGCGTGGACAGCTGCCCGACGGTCGCGTCCGGGGCCGCGCCCCACCAGACCGGCAGGACCGTGATGCTGTGGGTGCCCGTCGTGGGGACGGCGGTCCGGGTCACCGCGGGCGCGGCGGCCCGGCGGGGCGCGGCCGGCTGGGTGGCGTCGACGACCGTGACGTCGTCCGCGGCCGCGGCGAGCCTCTCGACCGCCTCATCCGGCGAGGTCCCGTACGGCGCGGAGACGGTGAGCGTCACGGGCCGGTTCGGTGCGACGTCGGGCACCTCCCCGAGCCGGACGCCGAGACCGTCGACGACCGCGACGACCTCCTCGACGTGGCCGAGCGCGAGCGACGCCGGGCCGCGGTCGCGCGGGTCGGCCACGACGAGCCGGGCCGTGCCCGAGACGGTGAGGGTCGTCGGCAGCACCCTGGTCGCCGCGAGGGCCCCGGCGGCCGGGGTGACGACGAGCGCGAGCCCGACGCCGAGGGCGAGCGGCACGAGCCCGGTGAGGGCACGGGGCACGCGGCGCAGGCTCGTCATGCCCCCCTCGTCGTCCGCAGCGCCGGCTTCCTGAACCGGGACCACCCGCGCGGCGCAGCCCCTGGGCCGAGCGGTGGATGCTGCCCGCCTAGGCTGGACACGTGGGTGGGACCGGTGGGTGCGCGGCGCCGCCGGCAGGCGGCCCCGCGCTCACGTGGCTGGGGCACTCGAGCGTGCTCGTCGAGGTCGGGGGTGCCCGGGTGCTCGCCGACCCGGTCCTGCGGCAGCGGGTCGGGGCGCTGCGCCGCGCCGTGCCCGCGACGGCGACAGCGGGCGCCGTCCGGACGCTCGTCGACGACCCGGTGGACGTCGTCCTGCTCTCCCACCTGCACCACGACCACTGCGACCTGCCGACCCTGCGGCGGCTGCGCCCGCGCCTGCTCGTCGTGCCGCCCGGCGCCCGGTCCTGGTTGGGCCGCAACGGGTTCGACGCCGTCGAGCTCGCACCCGGGTGCGAGCTGGAGGTGGCGGACGGCGTCCACGTGACGGCGGTGCCGGCCGAGCACCTCGGCCGCCGGGAGCCCTGGGGGCCGACCGCCTCGTCGGTCGGCCACCTCGTCGAGTCCGCGGCGGCCTCGGTGTGGCTCGCGGGGGACACCGGCCTGTTCGCCGGGATGGCCGGGCTCGCCGGCCTCGGCCGCCGCGGCGTCGTCGACCTCGCCGCGGTGCCGGTCTGGGGGTGGGGGCCGAACCTCGGGCCCGGCCACCTCGACCCGGACCGGGCCGCCGAGGCGGTCGAGGCGGTCGGCGCCCGGGTCGCGGTCCCGGTGCACTGGGGGACCTACCACCCGGCGGGCCTGTCGTTCACGATGCGCCACCAGCTCCGGACGCCGGGGGACCGGTTCGCCGCGGCCGTGGCTGCGCGCGGGGCGCCGGTGCGCGCCGAGGTGCTCGCGGTGGGCGCTACGACCCGGCTGCCGGCGGGCGGGTCATCGCGGTGACGTCGAGCAGCCGGTCGAGGGTCGCCTCGTCGACCTCGCCGCGCTCGACGAACCCCAGCGCCACGACCGCCTCCCGGACCGTCGTCCGGTGCGCGACCGCGTGCTTGGCGACCTTGGCGGCGTTCTCGTAGCCGATGACCCGGTTCAGCGGCGTGACGACGGACGGCGACGACTCGGCGAGCGCCCGGGCCCGGGCGACGTCGGGCACGAGGCCGGCGACGCAGCGCCCCGCGAGCAGCCGGGACGCCGACGCGAGCAGCCCGACCGACTCCAGGACGGCCCGCGACATCACCGGCACCATGACGTTGAGCTCGAAGGCGCCGCTCGCCCCGGCCCACGCCACGCACGCGTCGTGGCCGACGACCTGCGCACAGACCTGCAGCACCGCCTCGGGGACGACCGGGTTCACCTTGCCCGGCATGATCGAGGACCCGGGCTGCAGGTCGGGCAGATGGATCTCGGCGAGCCCGGTCATCGGGCCGGACCCCATCCAGCGCAGGTCGTTGCAGATCTTCGTCAGGCTCACGGCGACCGTGCGGAGCATGCCGGACAGCTCGACCAGCCCGTCCCGGGCACCCTGCGCCTCGAAGTGGTCGGCGGCCTCGGTGACCGGCAGACCGGTGGCCCGGCGCAGCTCGTCGAGCACCCCGGCCGCGAAGCCGGGCGGGGTGTTGACGCCGGTGCCGACGGCGGTGCCGCCGAGCGGCACCTCGGCGTACCGGGGGAGCGCTGCGTGCAGCCGGTCGATGCCGCGCCGGACCTGGGTCGCGTAGCCGCCGAGCTCCTGGCCCAGCATGACCGGGGTGGCGTCCATGAGGTGCGTCCGCCCGGGCTTGACGACGTCGGCGCACTCGGACGCCTTGTGCCGCAGGGCCTCCTCGAGCTCCTCCAGGGCGGGGACGAGCCGACGCAGCACGGCGTCGGTGGCTGCGAGGTGGACGGCGGTCGGGAACGTGTCGTTGCTCGACTGGCTCGCGTTGACCTCGTCGTTGGGGTGGACGGCTCGCCCGAGGCGGCGGCCGGCGAGGGTCGCGAGCACCTCGTTCATGTTCATGTTCGTCGAGGTCCCGGACCCGGTCTGGAAGACGTCGACCGGGAACGCGTCGCCGTGCGCGCCGTCGGCGACCTCGTCGGCGGCCTCGGCGACGGCGTCGGCGACGTCCTGCGGGAGGACGCCGAGCCGGGCGTTCACCCGGGCCGCGGCGGCCTTGACCCGGGCGAGGGCGCGGACGACGGCCGGGTCGACCCGGACGCCGCTCACCGGGAAGTTCTCGACGGCCCGCTGGGTCTGCGCGCCGTAGAGCGCGTCGGCGGGGACGAGCACCTCGCCCATCGTGTCGTGCTCGACCCGGGTGGGTCCGGCGGCGGGTCGATCCTCGGGTGCGTCCATGCCGACATCCTCGCCCCGTCGGCGGCCGGTGCCATCCGGGCCCTGCCCGGAGCCGGGTCCGCCGTGCCAGGCTGGGGACATGCCCGGCAGTGCACGTCCCCGCCGTCCCCCGGCCGACCTCCTCGTCCTCGCGCAGGGCCTCGCCGCGGCCGGCCTGCTGTGGCCGGGCCGCGCGCGCTGGCGGCTGCCCCGACCGGTCACCGTCGCGTGCATGGCCGCCGGTGTCGCCGGCACCGCGCTCGCCGAGGAGGGGGTCCGCTTCCTCGGTCGTGACCTCACGCCGTTCGTCGACCCCAAGGACGGCGCGCACCTGCAGACCGCCGGGCCGTACGAGATCAGCCGCAACCCGGTGTACGCCGGGCTGCTCGTCGCCGGTGCGGCGTTCGCCGTGCTGCGTCGCCGGCCCGAGCCGCTCGTCGCGTTCGCGGCGCTCGCCGCGGTGCTGCACGTGAAGTCCGGCGTGGAGGAGCAGCGGCTGCGGGACCGGTTCGGCGACGAGTACGACGTCTACGCCGCCCGGACGCCCCGGCTCGTCGGGCTGCCGCGCCCGGTCGCCGCGCGGCCTGCCGTCGCGTCCATCGGCCGCGAGGACCACGACCGGTGACCGTGGGCGGGCCGGCCGGCGGCGGGCCGGAGGACGAGCCGGCGGACGGTGCCGTCCGCTGGGAGGACGCCTACCGGTCCCCGGCCGGCCGACCCGCCCCGCCGCCCGTACCGTCGTCCGGCGTCCGCAGGGGGCGCGGGCCCGGGAGCGCCGGCGAGCAGCCACCGGCGACCCCGGCCTGGGGCACCCCGGACGGCGGGCCGGGACCCGCGCCCGCCGTCCGGGGTGCCCCAGGCNCGCTCCCGGGCCCGCGCCCCCTGCGGACGCCGGTCCCGCGCCGCAGCCGGAGCCCCGCGGCACGGGCGTCTTCTGCGTACTCGTCGAACAGACCGTGGGCAGCAGCAGCAACTACCGCTGGGCGGTCCAGCCGGCCCCCGCAGAGGTCTTCCCGACCCGGGAGTCCGCCCGCGACCACGCGGTGGGGGTCTGCCGCAGCCTCGCGCCCGGGCACCCGTTCTCCGAGCAGCGGCGGCGGGTCTTCCGGATCACCCCTGACGAGTACCTCGTGACCGTGGACGGACTCACGTCGGTGTTCCACTTCCGGGTGTCCGTGGCCGAGGAGATCGGCTGACCTGAGCGCGCGCCGGGTGCTCAGGCCCGGTGCCGGGCGTCGCTGACGAGCACGCGGTCCGCCGGCGGGGCGGCCGTCGTCGGCGGCGAGCCCGTCGGGGCCAGCAACAGGTACGCCTGCGCCGCGATGATGAGCACGATCGCCGCCCAGTGCCCGCGCGGCACCGGCTGCCCGTAGTGGAACCGGTCGAGGAGCACGACGCCGACCTGGAGGACGACGATCCAGCCGAACGTCACGGGCGCGAGCTCGGCGTACTGCAGGCTCGACGCGAAGACCCAGAAGAGCAGGACGAACAGGGTGATCCCGAAGGCCGCGAACGCCGGCGACCTGCGGAGCACGGCCTCCTTCGCGGCGTATGCGCCCGCAAGGTCCAGCGCCGCCAGGACGACCATGGCGACGGCGGCCACCACGAACGGTGACCAGCCGGCCGGAGCGCGCAGCAACATCGGGGACTCCTCGGGGAGGGCTTCGTCGGACAGGAGCCGCGGCCTGGGCGCAGGGATACACCGGGACGACAAGTGACTACTAAAAGTGCTTGAGCGACTACATAAGGTAGGACTGATGATCGCGCACATCTGCGGACAGGAGGGGCGTGTCCGTCGGAGTCACCCGAAGACCTGACATCTGTCACGTGACGGGGCGGCCCCGCAGGCCCGTCGACGGGCTGCGAGGATGGCGCCCGTGGACGACGGGTCGCGGCAGGCGCCGCGCGCGGTGACGCTCGACGCGGCGGTGGACCGGGCCCGCACGCTGCTCGCCTCGGGCCGCCGGACGGTCCTGGGGATCGTCGGCCCGCCGGGCGCGGGCAAGTCGACCGTCTCCGCGGCCCTCGTGGCCGCGCTCCCCGCCGGCAGCGCGGTCGTGGTCCCGATGGACGGGTACCACCTCGCCCAGGCCGAGCTCGAGCGGCTCGGCCGCGCGCTGCGCAAGGGAGCCCCCGACACCTTCGACGCGGCCGGGTTCGTCGCCCTCCTGGCCCGGATCGCGGCGCAGCCCCGGACCGCGCCGGACGCGCCCCGCGCGGACCCGACGGACGGTGTGGTCTGGGCGCCGCTGTTCCGCCGCGAGATCGAGGAGCCGATCGCGAACGCCGTCCCGGTGGACCCGGCCACGCCTCTCGTCGTCGTCGAGGGCAACTACCTGCTCCTCGACGACGGGGCCTGGGCCGGCGTCCGGCCGCTGCTCGACGAGTGCTGGTACGCCGACCTCGACGACGCCGTCCGGGTCGAACGGCTCGTCGCCCGCCACGTCGCGCACGGCCGCACGCCCGAGGCCGCCACCGAGTGGGTGCACCGCAGCGACGAGGCGAACGCCCGCCTCGTCGCCCGGACCGCCGTCCGCGCCGACCTGCTCGTGAGGATCCCGTGACCGACACCCCGCCCCGCTCCCCGGACCGCACCGAGATGCCCGTCGCCGATCTCGGTCGCCGGGCCTACTCCTTCCTCAACTGTCTCGTCGCCCCGCGGCCCATCGCCTGGGTGAGCACGGTCGACGCCCAGGGCCGGCGCAACCTCGCGCCGCACTCGTACTTCACGATCGCCTCGGCCGAGCCCGCCGTCGTCTCGTTCACGTCGATCGGCCGCAAGGACTCGCTGCGCAACATCGAGGCGACGGGCGAGCTGACGATCAGCGTCGTGCCCTGGCGGCTGCGCGAGGCCGCGAACCTCACGTCGATCGACGCCCCCGCCGGCACCGACGAGTTCGAGGTCGCCGGGCTGACGCCCGTGCCGTCGGTCGCCGTCCGGCCGCCGCGGGTCGGTCAGTCCCCGGCGAGCATGGAGTGCCGGCTCGCCGAGGTCCGCAGCTTCGGCGAGCTGCCGCGCTCCGGCCACGTCGTCTTCGCCGAGGTCGTCCACGTGAGCGTCGACCCGGCCTACCTCGCCGAGGACGGGCTGCCGGACCTCACGCTCATGGGCAACGCGACCCGGGCGGACCGGATGAACTGGTTCTCCCTCGGGGAGCGGGAGGCGATCACACGGCCGGTGTGGGCGGAGCAGGCGCCGCAGGAGCCAGGTACAGCGCGTACGTGAAGGTGCGGCCCTCCCGCTCGACGAGGTGGAGCACCTCGTCGCAGCTTCCGAGGACCTCCTCGAGGGCGGCCCGCACCCTGGGCGACGGGCTCGCCGACCACACCGCGAGGACGCCGCCGGGGCGCAGGCGGGTGGCGGCGAGCCGCAGGAACGGGGCGTCGTAGAGGGCGCCGTTGCCGTCGTGCACGAGGAAGTCGGGGCCGTTGTCGACGTCGAGGAGCACGGCGTCCAGGGACGCCGGCGGGCTCCCGATGACGACGTCCCGGACGTCCGCGACGACGACCTGGACCCGCGGGTCGTCGAGCAGCCCCGCCGCCGGCGGGACCAGCCCCGCGCGGGTCCAGTCGACGAGCGGTCCGTGGAGCTCGGCGACGACGACCGACGTGACCTCCGGGTCTGCGAGGACCCGGCGCGTGGTGAAGCCGAGCCCGAGCCCGCCGACGAGGACCGTCCGGCCGTCGCCCCCGGCGGCCGCGGCCCGCTCGAGGGCGAGCGTCGCGAGCAGCTCCTCGGTGGCGACGTCCACGGTGTCCATCGCGAAGACGCCGTTGACGACGAGCTCGTAGGTCGCCGGTGGCCGCCGCCGCAGCACGACCTCGCCGTGCGCGTCCCGGGCGCGGGCGAGCGTCGTCGGGGCGGTGTCGACGTCCTCCACGGTGCCCAGACTGGCAGAGCGCCCGGTCGGGCGGCCCGGACCTCAGTCGAGGTCGCTCGCGGCCGCCCCGGGCAGCGGGGCGTCGACACCGACGTCCCCCAGGGCCTCGACGAGCCGGACCCGGCCCTCGTCGAGCCGGTACACCACGCCGACGACGCCGACCTGGCCGCCGGCGACCCGCTCCGCGATCGCGGCCGAGCGCTCGACGATGAGCTGGACGGTGTGCCGCGTGTGGTCCTCGGTGAGGGCGTCCGCGACGGTGGTCTCGGACGCGTCGTCGTGCTGCCGGCCGGTCACCAGGCTGGGCGTGACCCGCTCGACGATGTCGCGCACGTAGCCGCCGGGGTAGATCCCGGTCCGGTGGGTCTCGAGCGTCGCGCGGATCGCCCCGCACGAGTCGTGGCCCAGGACGACGACGAGCGGGATGCCCATGACGGTGACGCCGAACTCGAGCGAGCCGAGGACGCCGCCGTCGACGACGTGCCCGGCGGTCCGGACGACGGCGAGGTCGCCGAGCCCGCGGTCGAAGACGATCTCGGCGGCCACCCGCGAGTCCATGCAGCCGAAGACGACGGCGAAGGGATGCTGCCCCTGCGCGGCGGTCTGCTGCCGCCGGCCGAGGTCCTGGTTCGGGTGCTCCGGGCTGCCGTCGACGAACCGGCGGTTGCCCGCGAGCAGAGCGGCGAACGCGTCGCGGGGCGTGCGGGGTTGCTCCACGGGGCGCAATCCTGCCAGTCCGGGGCGTTCGCGCCCGCGGGAGCCGCCGAGGGCTGCGTCACGTCCGGGTGCGCGGGGATACAGTGAGCGACCGTGGCGGACGAGCGAGCTCACACCTGGACGTTCCTGAGCAACCACGGGCATGTCCTGCTGGCGGTGGCCGACGATCCCGAGGCCCGGATCCGGGACATCGCGGAGCGGGTCGGCATCACCGAGCGCGCCGCCCAGCTCATCATCGGCGACCTGGTGTCGTCCGGGTACGTCACCCGCACCCGGGTCGGCCGTCGCAACAGCTACCGGCTCGCCGAGCAGCAGCCGTTCCGGCATCCCGCGGAGTCCGGCCGCCTCGTCGACGACCTCGTCGCGATCTTCCGGCGTCGTCCCGAGAACGAGCCCGCCGACGGAAGCTGAATTCATGTACTGGACGATACCTATGACGCCCGGCGGGCGGAGGCCCGTGGGTGTCCCGGGGGCGGGCCGACGCCGCGGTGCCGCCTAGACTTCCGTCCGTGGCGACGCAGGCTGTTCCGCGGGAGGCGGTTCCGGAGTCGGAGGGCCCGACCCGGCCGCAGTGGCGACCCCGGGTGCCGCGGATCGTGGCCTGGGTCGTCCGGGTGGCGGCGGTCATCGCCGTCCTCGACGTCCTCGACCCGGCCGACCGGCCCAAGCCGCTGCTCGGCCCGGCGATGGACGCCCTCGTCGACGGCACCTCCTTCGCGACGGCGATGTGCTCCGCGGGCGCGATGCTCGTCCTCGCCGGCGCACTGCAGCGCCGCAAGCGCCGGGCCTGGAACCTCATGGTCGTCGTCGTCCTGGCCGGGGCGCTGGCGCACCTCAAGGCCGAGCGCTGGCTCGTCGTGGCGATCAACCTCGCCGTCCTCGGCCTGCTCGTCTGGGCCCGGAAGGACTTCACCGCGCGCTCGGAGCGGGCGACCCGGCGGGCGGCGTTGCGCGTGTTCGTCGTCCTCGGCACCGTCTCGTTCATCGCCGGCCTGTTCCTCACCGCGCGGACGGCGCCCGGGTCGCCGATGTCGACCCGGCTCGTCGAGACCTTCTTCGGGCTCGTCGGCTTCACCCCGGACCTGCAGTTCCCCCGCACGTACGCCTCGGACGTCACCGAGTTCGCGCTCAACAGCCTGGGCGCGCTGACCGCCCTGCTCACGCTCGTCGCGCTGCTGCGCCCGGCCCGCAAGGCACCGGCGCTCTCCGCGCAGGACGAGGAGCAGCTCCGCGACCTGCTCGCGAGGTTCGGCGGGCGGGACTCCCTCGGCTACTTCGCGCTGCGCGGCGACAAGACGGCGATCTTCTCCCCGAGCGGCAAGGCCGCGGTCGTCTACCGCGTCATCGGGTCCGTGACGCTCGCCTCCGGCGACCCGCTCGGGGACCCGGAGGCGTGGCCGCAGGCGATCGAGGCGTGGCTCGACGAGGCCTACGAGTACGCCTGGACCCCAGGGGTCATCGGGGCGTCGGAGGCTGCCGCGATCGCCTACCGCCGGGCGGGGCTCGACAGCCTCGAGATGGGCGACGAGGCGGTCCTCGACCTCGAGGAGTTCTCGCTCGAGGGGCGCTCGATGCGCGGCGTCCGGCAGGCCGTGAACCGGGTGAAGCGGGCGGGGTACACCCTCGACGTGCGTCGCCAGCGCGACCTCGGCACCGAGGAGGTCGTCGAGGTCATCACGACCGCGGACGCGCTGCGCGAGGAGGACGTCGAGCGCGGGTTCTCGATGGCCCTCGGCCGTCTCGGCGACTCCCGCGACCCCGACCTGCTCATCGCCCGGACCCGGGACGGCGACGGCCGGCTCGTCGCCGTCCTCGCGTTCGTGCCCTGGGGCACCGACGGGCTGTCGCTCGACCTCATGCGCCGGGCCCAGGGCAGCGAGAACGGCACCGTCGAGTTCGTCGTCACCGGGGTCGTCGACGCGGTCCGGGCGATGGGCGTCACCCGGATCTCGCTGAACTTCGCGGTCTTCCGGTCGGTCTTCGAGCGCGGCTCCCGGGTCGGCGCCGGACCGGTCCTGCGGGTGTGGCACAAGCTCCTCATGCTCGCCTCCAAGTGGTGGCAGATCGAGTCCCTCTACCGCGCGAACGTCAAGTACAACCCCGAGTGGGTGCCGCGGTTCGTGTGCTTCCGCAAGGCCGCCGAGCTGCCGCGCGTGGTCATCGCCGGTGCCGAGGCGGAGGCGTTCATCCAACGGCCGCGGCTGCGCTGGCTCGCTCCGTGACACCGTCCCCGCAGGACTGGGCGGGGGCCCGCGCGACCGCCGGGACGGCGTGCGCACCGGTGACGCCGCGCCGCGTCGGACTCGACCACGCCGCAGGGGCGGTGCTCGCCGCGGACGCCCTCGCGCTCACCGACCTGCCGGCGACCGACACGAGCGCCATGGACGGCTGGGCCGTCGCCGGGCCCGCTCCGTGGGGACTCGTCGGGTCGGTCCTCGCCGGTGAGGTGCCGGCAGCGCTCGCCGACGGCACCGCCGTGGGAATCGCGACCGGGGCGGTGATGCCGCCGGGCGCGGCCGGGGTGCTGCGCCGGGAACGGGGAGAGGTGGAGCCGCTGCCGGACGGCGGCTCCCGGGTCGTGCCCGCGCCCGGCGTCGGGGACGGCGCCGCCTTCGCCCGCGACGTCCGGCGGGCCGGCGGGGAGTGCCGCGCCGGTGACGTCGTCCTGCCGTCCGGCTCGCTGCTCACCCCGGCGGCCGTCGGGCTGCTCGCCGCCGCCGGCCACGACCACGTCGAGGTCCGGCGGGCGGGCGTCGACGTCCTCGTGCTCGGCGACGAGCTGCTCGGCTCGGGGCCGGCCCGGGGCGGCCGGCTCCGCGACGCCCTCGGTCCCCTCCTCACCGCCTGGCTGCCGGCGCTCGGGCTCGCCGTGACCTCCCGCCGGCACGTCCCCGACACCGCGGCCGCGCTCGACCTCGCGCTGCGCTCCTGCACCGGGGACGTCGTCGTGACGACCGGCTCGACGGCCCGCGGCCCGGTCGACCACCTGCACGCCGTCCTCGCCGCGGCCGGCGCTCGCCTCGTCGTCGACGGGGTCGCCGTCCGGCCGGGGCACCCGATGCTGCTCGCCGTCCTGCCCGACGGGCGTCCCCTCGTCGGGCTGCCGGGCAACCCGCTCGCGGCGGTGTCGGGGCTGCTCACCCTGCTCGACCCGGTCGTCGCGGCGCTGCACGCCCGCCCGGCCCCGCCGCGGTCGGTGGTCCGGCTCGCGGAGCGGGTCGAGGCCGGCGCCGAGGCGACCCGGCTCGTGCCGCTGCACGCCGGGCGGCCGGCGCTGTTCGCCGGGCCGGGCATGCTCCGCGGGCTGGCCACGGCGGACGTCGTCGCGGTCGTCCCGCCGGGCGGAGCCGGCGCGGGGGACGAGGTCGAGGCGCTGACGCTGCCCGGTTCACGCTGAGCCGCGGACGACGCGCGCACTGAGCACCGATACCCATGGGCGCCGCCGGGGCCGCCCGTAGGGTTCGGGACATGTACCCCGTGACCCGGTTCGAGGCGCTCGGCCTCACCGTGGGGACCCACCAGCTGTTCGTCGCCCTCGGCGTCCTCGTCGCCGCGGTCGTCGTCGTCCTGGAGTCCCGTCGGCGCGGGACGTGGGGCGACGAGATGCTCGTCGCCGTCGCCGGCGGGCTCGTCGGCGGGGCGCTCGGGATGCGCGCGAGCGGCTTCCTCCGGGACCCGGCGGCCGTCCTCGACGCCGGGGTCGCCCAGGTCTGGCAGTACGGCGCGAAGAGCGTCCTCGGCGGGCTGACCGGCGCCTACCTCGGCGTCGTCGTCGCCAAGCGGCTCATCGGCTACCGGGAGCGCACCGGGGACGTCTTCGCGCCCGCGGTCGCGATCGGGATGGCCGTCGGGCGGATCGGCTGCCTGCTCACCGAGGCGCCTGGCCGGCCGACCTCGCTGCCGTGGGGCGTCGTCCTCACGCCCGACCAGGCGGCCTCGATCCCGCAGTGCCCCTCGTGCGCGGCCGGTGTCCCGCTGCACCCGTCGTTCGGCTACGAGATCGTCTTCCACCTCCTCGCGTTCGCCGCCCTGCTCCGGCTGCGCGACCGGCTGCACCGGCCCGGCGCGCTGCTCACCGTCTACCTCGCCGGGTACGCGGCGTTCCGGTTCGCGGTGGAGTTCCTGCGGGACAACGAGGTCGTCGCCGCCGGCCTGACCCGCGGCCAGCTCTACCTCGTCGCCCTGGCGCCGCTCGTCGTGTGGCGGGTCGCCGTCCTCGTCCGCGACGAGCGCCGGCACCGTGCCCCATCCTCCGAGAGACCTCTCGCCGAAACCTCCGTCTCCGAAGCCACTGTCTCCGAAGCCACTGTCTCCGAAGCCCCTGCCTCCGAAACCCCTGTCTCCGAAGGGACTCCCGCATGAGCCAGCCGCCGTCCGACGAGCCGACCCCGCCGGGGCAGGGCGGCGCCGACTGGGCGCAGCCGTCCCCGGGGTCGCCGCCGCCGGTCCCGCCGTCCGGCTACGGGCCGCCCGCCGGGTACGTGCCGCCGGCCGCCCCCGGTGGGCCGCCGGGCGCGTCCGGGAAGCCGAAGCGGTTCAGCGGCGGCGGGATCATCCTGGGGATCCTCGGGTCCTGGGCGATCCTCGTGCTCCCGACCCTCGTCGCGCTCGGGTTCTCGAACGCCCTCTCGGACGTCGGCGGCGGGAGCGCCGCGGTGCTCGTGATCCTGGTCTCGGGGATCGCCCCGCTCGTCGTCGGTGCCGTCCTCGTCGGGCGCGGGTCGCCGATGCGCCGCGGCGTGGGCCTCGGGATGTTCATCGGCTGGGGCCTGGCGATCGTCATCGGTGCCGGGGCCTGCTTCGCGCTCATCGCCGCGCTGAGCAGCACGGGCGGCTGACGTGGTGGTCATGGGCCCGGGCATGGGCCTGCGGGGGGACCGCATCCTGCGCTACGTCAACGCCTTCTGCGCCACGTGCCACCGGGCGGACCCGGAGCGGCCCCTCGCCGACGTCCGGCGGCTGTCGGGCCGGCTCGTCGAGCGGGACGGGCGGGTCTGGCTCGAACGCGGCTGCCCGGAGCACGGCCTGCAGCGCACGCTCTACGACGAGAGCGCCGAGATCCTCACCTACCTGGAGAAGTGGCAGGCGCCGACGAAGCGCCACGTGCCGGACGTGCCGGGCAACTTCGACCCGGTGCCGCAGGCGTACCTGCGCGGCCTGGGCGAGATGCAGACCCAGCACACCTGCATCCTCCTCGAGGACGTCATCGAGGAGTGCAACCTGCGCTGCCCGACGTGCTTCACCGACTCCTCTCCCGACCTCGCCGGGGCGGTCCCGGTCGCGGACGTGCTCGCGAACGTCGACACCCGGCTGTCGCGGGAGAACGGCCGGATCGACGTCGTCATGCTCAGCGGCGGCGAACCGACCCTGCACCCGGGCCTCGCCGCGATCCTCGAGGGGCTCGTCGCCCGGCCGGTGGTGCGGATCCTGCTCAACACCAACGGTGTCCGGATCGCCCGGGACGACGCCCTCGTCGCGCTGCTGCGCCGGCACCGGGAGCGGGTCGAGGTCTACCTGCAGTACGACGGCCCGCGGGCGGAGGCGTCCCGGCACCACCGGGGCGGCGACCTCACGGCGGTGAAAGCGGCTGCCGTGCAACGGCTCTCGGCGGCCGGGGTGTTCACCACCCTGACGATGACCGCGGCGCTGGGGGTCAACGACGACCAGATCGGCGACGTCCTGCGGCTCGCGCTCGCGACACCGTACGTCGGCGGCGTCGCGATCCAGCCGGTCTTCGGCTCCGGCCGGACGCGCCCGATCGACCCGCTGGAGCGGCTGACGCACACCGGCGTCCTGGCCCGGCTCGGCCCGCAGACCGGTGGCGAGGTGACCTGGCGCGACCTCACGGCGCTGCCCTGCTCGCACCCGCACTGCGCGAGCGTCGGCTACCTGCTGCGGGACGACGCCGGGGCCTGGCGCTCGCTCGTCGGGGTCGTCGGCGAGGAGCGACTGCTGGAGAACCTCGGGATCGTCGCGAACCGGGTCGCGGACGACGAGGTGCCGCGCGCGCTGCGGGAGGCCGTCCGGGAGTCCCTGCTGGGGCTCCTGTCGGAGCAGTCGAGCCTGTCGCACCCGGCGGTCGGCGACCTGTGGCGGGACATCTGCCAGACCTGCGACCTCGGCATCGGCACGCTCACCCGGCTCGTCGCGTCGTCCCTGCCGGGGCGCGGGAAGGCGCTGCGGTCGATGCTCGGCGAGCGCGTCGTCCGGATGACGGTCAAGCCGTTCATGGACATGGACACGATGATCGAGGAGCGGCTCGTCCAGTGCTGCGTGCACGTCGGCACCCGCGGCCCGGCGGACGGCGGGCAGACGGGCGGGACGACGGGCGGGACGACCGGCACCGGACCGGACGTCGACCGGTGCGCGCCGTTCTGCGCGGTCCAGGCGTGGCCGGCGCTGGCCCGGCAGCGGCTCTCGACGGCCGCGGGGGCAGGTGCCCGGCGGCCGGTCGTGCTGCCGGTGCCTGCTGTGCCGCCGGTGCCCTCGGTGCCGCGGCCGGAGACCGACCTGCGGGTCGAGGACGTGGAGGTGCTGTCGTGACGAGCATGCCCGGGGCGGCCGGCGGGGCGGACCAGGAGTACCGCTACGTGCCGCCCGAGCAGGTGCCCCCGTTCGACCCGTTGCGGCTGTGCGTCTTCGCCACGGTCTCGCTCGTCACGTGGCTCGCCGGCCCGGTCGCGCTCGTGGCCTTCGCCGGCCTCGGCCTGGCCGGGTACGTCCGCGCCCGACGGGCCGGGCTCACCCGGAGCAAGTGCTTCCTGCGCGACACCCGGCTCGTCATCGGGTACCTCGCGCTGCTCGCGGTCGTCGGGGTCGTCGCCGCGGTCTGGCCGTTCGTCCGCTGACCGGGGCCGGCGGCCCGGGCCTCAGTCCAGTCCGAGCCGCCGCAGCCGCAGCTGCTCGGCGAAGATGACGCGGCGCACCTCGTCGCCGGCCGCCTCGGGGTCGTCGAAGCGGACGACGGTGTCGGCGTGGTCGGGCGCCCGGAGCGCCTGGTCGGAGCGCAGCACGGTGCCGGAGACGTTCATCGTGGTGCCGTCGGGCAGCTCCAGCCGGCTCTCGACGGGCGCGCCGGTGGTGAGCGGGTCGCCGAGGACCAGGCAGCGCAGACCGCCTTCGCCGAGGTCCGTCGTCCGGCCGCCGAGCCCCGGTGCGAGCGTCACGGGCAGGGCGATCGGGCAGCGGAAGTACTCGCGGCGCTGGATCCGGACCGGCTCGCCGGTGACCGCGAGCCACCACAGGCGCAGCACGGCCGGTTCCGAGTTCCACACGGCCGACGAGTCGTAGGCCACCGGCAGCTCGACGACGCCGTCGGGCAGGGTCCAGGTCAGGGTGCAGGCTGTCCCGGCGCCGGGCGCCTCGCTGTCGCCGGGGAAGCGCGGGGTCGCCACGAGCACCCGTCGCGGGCCGTCGGCCGGTGCGCCGGGTACGACCTGGACGTCCTCGACGCGCGAGGGGACGTCACAGGCCCGCAGGCCGTCCGCCGGGTCCTCGCTGTGCCCGACGGCGACCCTGACGAGCGTGTTGATCGAGGGCAGCACGATCTGGTCATCGGCAGGCAGTGCGCTGACCTGCAGCGTGCCGGGACGGCGGGTCGGGGCAATCCCGGTCGTCGCGGCGTGAGGCGCGGATGCCGTGTGTGCGCGGGCGTGAGGTCGAGCGTGAGCCTGACCGGTCGTTGCAGCGACCGGTGCACCACACACTCGGGCTCACGCTCCCGCACACGCTCGTCGTACCCTGCGACGCCCCGGGTGAGCCCGCTACGGCGCCCTACAGCCCCGGCCGCCGCTGGATCGTCATGGCCGTCGGCTTGGTGACGTCGGCGAAGAAGTCGTTGCCCTTGTCGTCGACGACGACGAACGCGGGGAAGTCCTCGACGTCGATCTTCCAGACCGCCTCCATGCCGAGCTCGGCGTACTCGAGGACCTCGACGTGCTTGATGCAGTCCTGGGCGAGCCGGGCGGCGGGACCGCCGATGGAGCCGAGGTAGAAGCCGCCGTGGCTCGCGCACGCGTCGGTGACGGCCTTGCTCCGGTTGCCCTTGGCGAGCATGACGAACGAGCCGCCCGCGGCCTGGAACTGCTCGACGTACGAGTCCATCCGGCCCGCGGTCGTCGGGCCGAACGAGCCCGACGCGTAGCCCTCGGGGGTCTTCGCCGGGCCGGCGTAGTAGACGGCGTGGTCGCGCAGGTACTGCGGCATCGGCTCGCCGGCGTCGAGGCGCTCCTTGATCTTCGCGTGCGCGATGTCGCGGGCGACGACGAGCGGGCCGGTGAGCGACAGGCGGGTCTTCACCGGGTACTTCGTGAGCTCGGCGCGGATCTCGCTCATCGGCCGGTTGAGGTCGATCGCCACCGCCCCGTCGGACGCGTCGTCGTCGAGGTGCTCGTCCGTCGTCTCGGGCAGGAACTGCGCCGGGTCGGTCTCGAGCTGCTCGAGGAAGACGCCCTCGGCGGTGATCTTGCCGAGCGCCTGGCGGTCGGCCGAGCAGGAGACGGCGATCGCGACGGGCAGCGAGGCGCCGTGCCGCGGGAGCCGGACGACGCGCACGTCGTGGCAGAAGTACTTGCCGCCGAACTGGGCGCCGATCCCGAACCGGCGGGTCAGGTCGAGCACCTGGAGCTCGAGGTCGAGGTCGCGGAACGCGTGCCCGGACGGCGAGCCGGACGTCGGCAGCCCGTCGAGGTACTTGGCGCTGGCGTACTTCGCGGTCTTCAGGGCGAGCTCGGCGCTCGTGCCGCCGACGACGATCGCCAGGTGGTACGGCGGGCAGGCGGCGGTGCCGAGCGAGCGCAGCTTCTCGTCGAGGAAGCGCATCATCGACTCGGGGTTCAGGACGGCCTTGGTCTCCTGGTAGAGGTACGACTTGTTCGCCGAACCGCCGCCCTTGGCCATGAACAGGAGCTTGTACGTCGTCTCGTGCCCGGCCGCGGTGTCGGCGTACAGCTCGACCTGGGCGGGCAGGTTGGAGCCGGTGTTGCGCTCCTCCCACATGGTGATCGGGGCCATCTGCGAGTACCGCAGGTTGAGCCGGGTGTACGCGTCGTAGACGCCGCGGCTCACCGCCTCCTCGTCCGTGACCGCGCCCGGGGCCGACAGCACCTGGGTGCCGCGCTTGCCCATGACGATCGCGGTCCCGGTGTCCTGGCACATCGGCAGGACGCCGCCCGCGGCGACGTTCGCGTTCTTCAGCAGGTCGAGCGCGACGAACCGGTCGTTCGGCGACGCCTCCGGGTCGTCGAGGATCCGCCGCAGCTGGGCCAGGTGCGCGGGCCGCAGGTAGTGCGCGATGTCGTGCATGGCGGTGTCGGTGAGCAGCCGCAGCGCCTCGGGGTCGACCTCGAGGAACGTGCGCCCCGCGGCCTCGACGGTCCGGACGCCCTCGGTCGTGAGGAGCCGGTACGGCGTCTCGTCGGGGCCGGTCGGCAGCATCTCGCTGTAGTCGAACTCCGCCATGGCAGTCGGGCTCCTCGGGGCGCGTCGTCGGGCGGCATCGAGCCTAACCGTGCCCGTCGGCCCCGGGACGCCGCCCCGCTGTGAGGTCCGCCGCTCAGCCGGTGAACAGATCAGCCGGGGGAGCGGGTCAGCCACCAGGCCGCGTACGGCGGCAGCGCGAGCTCACCGTCCTCCGGACGCGGCGCGAAGGCGGACAGGTTCTCCCACGGCTGTGGGACGCCGAGCCGGGCGACGTCGACGCCCGAGACCCGCTGCCAGGCGGGCGAGACGTTGTAGAGGCCGAGGAAGATGCCCGCGGGGTGCCGGCGGCGCAGCGCGAGGACGGCTCCGTTGCCGAGGTCGACCGGCTCGCTCTCGACGGCGGCGTGCAGTGCCGGCAGCCCGGACCGGACCCGCGCGAGGTGCCGCAGCCCGGCGAACACCCGGCCCTCGACGGTCGCCGGGTCGTGCCGCCGCTCGGCGGCCGTCCAGTCCATCCACGGCCGGTGCAGCCAGCGGTTGTCGGCGGCCAGCCGCGGGTCGTCCAGGTAGGACCGGTCGTTGCGCAGCCCCAGCTCGTCGCCCATGTAGAGCAGCGGGATCCCCCCGTACCCGTACGCGACGGCGTGCAGGAGGAAGATCCGCCCGAGCGCCAGGTCGACGTCCGCGGTGCGGCCGGTGGCCGCCGCCGTCTCGAGGGCGGCCTCGAGGCCGGCCAGGCTCGCGAGGGTGCCGCTGATCCGGGCGTCACCCGTCGCCGGGTTGGCCTGGAAGTGCTCGCCGCGGGCGAACGACCCGGGGAAGGCGCCGGTGAAGAACTCCGCGAGGAAGCGCCGGTGCGCGAACCCGGACAGGCCCAGCGCCCCGGCGTCGGTGTCGCTGATCGCCCACCCGATGTCGTCGTGGCAGCGCACGTACGTGCCCCAGGACGTCGTCACGGGCTTGGGCGGCGGGACGGCGAGCGCGCGCCGGGCGAGGTCGGCCCGGCCGGTCGCGACCGCCGACCAGAGCTGGACCATGAGGCTGTTGTGGTAGGCGAGGTCGCAGACCTTGCCGGCGTGCCGGCCGGTGCCGAGGTAGGCGGGCAGGTGCTCCGGGGCGACGATCGCCTCCGCCTTGAAGATCACCGCCGGGGCCGCGACCCGGGTCGCCGCGCGCAGCGCCTGGACCACCTGGTGCACCTCCGGCTCGCCCTGGCACGTCGTGCCGAGCCGCTTCCAGAGGAAGGCGATCGCATCGAGGCGGAAGACGTCGACCCCGACGTTCGCGAGGTCGAGGATCACCGAGAGCAGCTCGCAGAAGACCGCGGGGTTCGACCAGTCCAGGTCCCACTGGAAGTCGTTGAACGTCGTCCACACCCAGGCACCACGACCGGCGTCCCCGGTGGCGCCGGCGTCCGGGCCGGGGCCCCAGCCGGCCGGCCGGACCGCTTCCGGCACCCAGGTGAAGCTGCCCGGGGCGAAGTCCGGGAAGACCTCCGGCAGCGTCCGCTCGTAGGCGTCGGGCGCCGTCCGGTCGGGGTACATGAGGAAGTACGAGCGGTACGGCTCCTCGCCCCTCAACGCCGCCTGCGCCCAGTCGTGCTCGCGCGCGACGTGGTTGAGCACGAGGTCGAGGGTGAGCGTCATGCCGTGCGCGTGGAGGGAGTCGGCGAGGCGCCCGAGGTCGGCGAGGGTGCCGAGGTCCGGGCGCAGGGTGCGGTAGTCGCGGACGGCGTAGCCGCCGTCGTCCGGACCCTCGCGGGGCTCGAGCAGCGGCATGAGGTGCAGGTAGGTCACGCCGAGCTCGCGCAGGTAGCCGAGCTTCTCGCCGACGCCGCGCAGCGTGCCGGCGAACCGGTCGGCGTAGCAGACGTAGCCGACCTGGTCGGGGGAGCCGAACCAGTCCGGGCGCAGCAGCCGCCGCTTGTCGAGGGCGACGAGGGCCGGACGGCGGGTGCGGGCGGCCGCCGTGACGAGGCCGACGACCTCGGCGAGGGGGGCGTCGTCCCCGTAGACGGCAAGCCCCTGGAGCAGGTCGGGTCCCCAGCGCTCGAGCCGCAGCGCGACGTCGTCCGCCCGGTCGGCCGGCAGGTCGGCGAGGGCCTCCCGGGCCTGGCGGAGGACCTCCTCGAGCGTGCTGGCCACCGCGCCCTCCTTCGGATCCGGGTCGGCGGCCATCGTAGGGGTGGAACCGCTTGCCGCCGAAGGACCACGCGCGTGACGTGCACCGATGCTGGGAGCGCTTCCGCCGGAACGGCCCGTCCCGGTCCTCGGGTGCAAGCGCTTGTCACGTACCGCCTGGGCATGGCACGGTGAACGCCGCCGCGGGGTCCCTCCGTGGCGGCGAGCTTGCGGAGGCGATGGTGACCGAGGCCCCGACCGGCGCTGCGGCCTCCCGGGCCAGCATCGTCGACGTCGCGCAGCGTGCCGGTGTCTCCGTGGCGACCGTCTCGCGGGCCCTGCGCGACATGCCGAACGTCTCCAAGGCCACCCGGGACCGGGTGCTCCGCGCCGCCCAGGAGCTCCAGTACGCGGCGTCGCCGCTCGCGTCGGGCCTGGTCACGGGCCGGGTCCGTTCCGTCGGGGTCGTCCTGCCGTACGCCGGCCGCTGGTTCTTCGCCGAGGTGATCCGCGGCATCGAGGAGGCGCTGCGCGACCACGGCTACGACCTGGTCCTGCACGTCGTCTCCGACGCCCAGCGCCGCGCGGACTTCTTCGAGTCGCTGCCGGTGCGCCGCCGGGTCGACGCGATCCTCGTCGTCGCGCTGCCGCTGGAGGACCACGAGCGGGACATCCTGCGCGGCCTCGGGCTGCCGCTGGCGGCCGTCGCCGAGCCGATCCACGGCCTGCACGGCGAGTTCGTCGACAACGACGCGACCGCCCGGCTGGCCGTCCAGCACCTCGTCAACCTCGGGCACACGAGGATCGCCTCGATCGGTGGCGACCTGCACGGACCGGAGCGGTTCAGCGTCCCGGGCCTGCGCACCGGCGGCTTCCGGGCGGCGATGGCCGAGGCCGGGCTCACCGTGCGCCCGGAGTGGGAGGTCGACGGCCGGTTCACCGCCGCCGGCGGCGAGCTCGCGATGACGGCCCTGCTCTCGCAGAAGGGCGGCCGCCCGACCGGGGTCTTCTGCCAGTCCGACGAGATGGCCTTCGGGGCGCTGAAGGCGTTGCGGCGCAGCGGGTTGCGCGTCCCCGAGGACGTCTCCCTCGTCGGTGTCGACGACCACGAGCTGTCGGACGTCTTCGACGTCACGACCATCGCGCAGCCGGTCGTCGCGCAGGGTGCCGCGGCGGCGCGCTGGGTGGTCTCGCGGCTCGAGCGGACGGCGGACCCGGACGCCCCGGACGACGAGGTCTGCCTGCACCCGGTCCGTCTCGTGCTGCGCGGCTCGACGGGCCCCGCCCCGCTCGAGCACTGACACTCGACCCCAGGACGACCCCTCCCGCCTCCGGCGGACGCCTCGGCGTGCGCGTCCGTCGAATGCCGCCAATCATCACCTTCACGGCGTAAGCCGCGAACCGGACCATGGTCTCGCGCGCGCCCGTGGAAGGCCCCGACACCGCCGTCGGGCCTCGGGAGGAGGCGGGATGTCCACGACCCGACCACGCCGGCGCGTGCTGCGCGCCGTGCTCGGCGCCGCGGTCGCTGCCGGGGCGCTCACCGCGTGCAGCAGCGGCTCCGCCGGTCCGCCGTCGCTGACCTGGTACATCAACCCCGACTCGGGCGGCCAGGCGGAGATCGCGAAGCGGTGCACCGACGCCGCCCAGGGCAGGTACACGATCCGGACGGCGCTGCTCCCGCGCGAGTCGTCCGAGCAGCGCCAGCAGCTGGTCCGCCGGCTCGCGGCGAACGACTCCTCGATCGACATCATGAGCCTCGACCCGCCGTACATCCCCGAGTTCGCCGAGGCCGGCTTCCTCGCCCCGATCCCGCAGGACATGGCCGGCCGGGTCTCCGACGGCGTCGTCGACAGCGCCCTCAAGGGCGCGACGTGGCGCGACGAGCTCGTCACGGTTCCCTTCTGGGCGAACACCCAGCTGCTCTGGTACCGCAAGTCCGTCGCCGAGGCGGCGGGGCTCGACATGACCAAGCCGGTGACGTGGGACCAGATCATCCAGGCGGCGAAGAGCCAGAACAAGCAGCTCGGCGTGCAGGGCATCCGGGCCGAGGCGCTCACCGTGTGGGTCAACGCGCTCGTCGCGTCCGCCGGTGGGTCGATCATCGAGAACAGCGACGCGACCAGGCCGCAGGACGTCCGGCTCGGCCTCGAGACCCCGGCCGGGGCGGAGGCCGCGAAGGTCATCCGCGAGGTCGCGGACGCGGGGGTCGGCGGGCCGGCGCTGTCCACCGCGGGCGAGGACGCGAACGTCAACGCCTTCGAGGGCCCGGACGCCGGGTTCATGGTCAACTGGCCGTTCGTCTGGCCGCGCGCGCAGTCCGGCGTCGAGGGCGGCACCCTGGACGCCGCCGTCCCGCAGGACTACGGCTGGGCGCCCTACCCGCGCGTCACGGCCGACCAGGAGAGCCACCCGCCGTACGGCGGCATCAACCTGGGCGTCGGCGCCTTCAGTGCGCACAAGGACCTCGCGCTCGCGGCGACCGAGTGCATCGTCAGCCCGGAGAACCAGGCGTACTACTTCGTGTCGAACGGCAACCCTGCCGCCAAGGAGTCGGTCTACACCGACCCCGAGGTCGTCAAGGAGTTCCCGATGGCGCCGGTGATCCTCGAGTCCCTGCGGCTGGCCGTCCCGCGCCCGCAGACCCCCTACTACAGCGAGGTCTCCGAGGGCCTGCAGCGCGAGTACCACCCGCCGTCGTCCGTCGACCCGCAGCGGACAGGGCGTGAGGCCACCGACCTCATCACCGCCGTCCTGCAGAAGAAGGAGCTGCTGTGAGCACGACGACGCTCCCGCCGGGCGAGAAGACCCGGCCGGCCTCCGCCCCCGGCCGCCGGGCCGGGATCAGCGACCGCTCGCGTGCCGAGCGCAAGCTGGGCTGGATGCTCGCGGGGCCGGCGTTCGCGGTCATGCTCCTCGTGACGGCCTACCCGATCCTGCAGGCGGTCTACGACTCGCTCTTCGACTTCCGTCTCACCGACCCGGACAACAAGTCCTTCACCGGGCTGTCGAACTACGGGGTCATCCTCACCGACCGGATCTGGTGGACCTCGCTCGGCGTGACGCTGCTCATCACCGTCGTCACGGTCGCGGTCGAGCTCGTCCTCGGGTTCGCGCTCGCGCTCGTCATGATGAAGGCGCTGTCCGCGATCCGGCCGGTGATCCGGGCCGCGATCCTCATCCCGTACGCCGTCATCACCGTGGTGTCGGCGTTCGCCTGGCAGTACGCGTTCTCGCTCGACTCCGGGTTCGTCAACTCCTGGCTCGGCTGGCTGCCGGGGATCAGCGCCGACACCGACTGGTTCGGCGGCACCTGGAAGTCGCTCTTCGTCGTCTGCATCGCCGAGATCTGGAAGACGACGCCGTTCATCTCGCTCCTGCTGCTCGCGGGCCTCGCGCAGGTCCCCGAGGTGCTCCAGGAGGCGGCGAAGGTGGACGGCGCGACGTGGTGGCAGCGGATGCGCCGGGTGACGATCCCGAACATGAAGGCGGCCATCATGGTCGCCCTGCTCTTCCGCAGCCTCGACGCGTTCCGGGTCTTCGACTCGATCTTCATCATGACCGGCGGGGCGAACAACACCGAGACGGTGTCGTTCCTCGCCTACCGGCAGACGATCGCGCGGCTCGAGATCGGCCTCGGGTCGGCCGTGTCCGTGCTGCTGTTCGTCTGCGTCGTGCTCATCTGCGCCTTGTTCATCAAGGGCTTCAAGGTCGACCTCGCGTCGGCCCGGGGGGAGGGGTGATGTCCCG
This sequence comes from Kineosporia sp. A_224, assembly GCF_002198655.1. GTDB lineage: Bacteria > Actinomycetota > Actinomycetes > Actinomycetales > Kineosporiaceae > R-H-3. The sequence goes on along the minus strand of NZ_MWLN01000034.1, from coordinate 6,127 downwards.
CAAGGAGAGGAACCTCTGGATCCTCGGCGGCATCGGGATCGTCGTCTACGCGCTGTTCCCCGTCGCGTGGATCGTCTCGCTGTCGCTCAAGGCCCCGGCGGACATCGCGAACCAGCAGTTCCTCCCGACGACGCTGTCGTGGACGAACTACGAGCTGATCCTCACCGGCAGCGCGAGCGACCTGTTCCTCCCGGCCCTGCGCAACTCGTTCGGGATCTGCCTCATCGCCACCGCGATCTCGTGCGTCCTGGCGATGTTCGCGGCGTACGCGATCGCGCGGCTCGACTTCCCGGGCAAGAAGGTCATCCTCTCGACGGCGCTCGGGGTCGCGATCTTCCCGGTCATCTCGATCGTCACGCCGCTGTTCAACCTGTGGCGCCAGATCGGGCTCTACGACACGTGGCCGGGCCTCATCATCCCGTACCTGTCGCTCACCCTGCCGATCTCCATCTGGACCCTCTCGGCGTTCTTCCGGGAGATCCCGTGGGAGATGGAGCAGGCGGCCCAGGTCGACGGTGCGACGAGCTGGCAGGCGTTCCGCAAGGTCATCGTCCCGCTCGCCGCGCCCGGGGTGTTCACGACGGCGATCATCGCGTTCTTCATCGCCTGGAACGACTTCGTCTACGGCATCTCGCTCACCTCGACGGAGGCGTCGAGGCCGGTGCCCGCCGCGCTCGGCCTGTTCTCCGGGGCCTCGCAGTTCGAGGCGCCGAACGGGCCGATCGCGGCGGCCGCGGTCATCGTGACGATCCCCGTCGTCGTCCTCGTCCTGCTCTTCCAGCGGCGCATCGTCGCCGGCCTGACGAACGGGGCGGTCAAGGGCTGACGCCCTGACTGCCGCTGCGCCCCGCCGACCTTTGGAGTCCTGCACATGTCCGAGATCAAGCTCCAGAACATCGTCAAGAAGTACGGCGACGGCTTCCCGGCCGTCAACGACGTGAGCATCGACATCCGCGACGGGGAGTTCATCATCCTCGTCGGGCCGTCCGGCTGCGGGAAGTCGACGCTGCTGCGGATGGTCGTCGGCCTCGAGGACATCACGTCCGGGGAGCTGCTCATCAACGGCCAGCGGGTCAACGACAAGGCGCCCCGGGACCGCAACCTCGCGATGGTCTTCCAGAACTACGCGCTCTACCCGCACCTGTCGGTCTTCGAGAACATCGCGTTCCCGCTGCGGCTCACGAAGGGGAAGTTCTCGGACGCCGAGATCGACGAGCGGGTCAACCGCGCCGCCGACCTCCTCGAGCTGCGCGAGCACCTGCAGCGCAAGCCCGCGAACCTCTCCGGCGGCCAGCGGCAGCGGGTCGCGATGGGCCGGGCGCTGGTCCGGGACGCCGACGCCTTCCTCTTCGACGAGCCGCTGAGCAACCTCGACGCCAAGCTCCGCGGCCAGATGCGCACCGAGATCGCCCGGATCCAGCGGCGCCTCGGCACGACGACGATCTACGTGACCCACGACCAGACCGAGGCGATGACGCTCGGCGACCGGGTCGCCGTCCTCAAGAAGGGTGTGCTGCAGCAGTGCGCGAGCCCGCGCGAGCTGTACGAGCAGCCGGTGAACCTCTTCGTCGCCGGCTTCATCGGCTCGCCGCCGATGAACTTCCTGCCGGCCCGCGTGGACGGCGACCGGCTGTCGCTGCCGTTCGGCAGCATCCCGATGACGCCGGACCTCGCGAAGCTCGTCGCGGGCAAGGAGCTCGTCATCGCGGGCTTCCGTCCCGAGCACTTCGAGGACGCCTCGGTGCTCGAGCCGCACCGGCGGGACGCCGGCGTCGTCATCGAGGTCGACGTCGACGTCACCGAGTGGCTCGGCAACGAGCTGTACGCCTACGTGCCCTACGAGCCGGACGCCGCCGTCGCCAAACAGCTCGAGGAGCTCGACCGGGACCTCGACGGCGAGGGCATGCGCACCCAGATCGTCGTCGCGCTCGACGCGAAGAGCCGGATCCGGGACGGCGACCGCGCGCAGCTGTGGTTCGACCCGGCCCGGCTGCACCTGTTCGACCCCGAGACCGGCACGACGATCACCCGCGACGAGGACGAGGCGCGCCGCATCGACACCGAGAACGAGGAGCTGCGCAAGCAGGCCCTCGAGCGGGCCCGGCTGTCCGACGAGCGGGCGAGGGAGAAGGCCGCCGCGGTGTGAGGGCGCCGATCGCCGCAATCGGCTCAGTTGTGCATCGACGCATCATGCCGGTGCATCATGATGCGCGTGCTGTACCATCGGATCATGAGGACGACGGTCACCATCGACGACGAGCTGCTCAAGCGGGCCCGGCAGCGCGCGCTGACGTCCGGTGTGCCGTTGGGGAGCGTGCTCGAGGACGCGCTCCGGCTGCTGCTGGCCGAGCATCATGCAGCCTCCACGTCACGTGACGTCGCGCTGCCGACCTACGGCAGTGCGGGGTTGCGGCCCGGTGTCGACCTGGAGAACAAGGACGCTCTCAACGACCTGCTCGACGAAGCCGTCGGCTGATGCTCGTTCCTGACGTCAACGTCCTCGTCTACGCACATCGGCCGGACTCCCCGAGGCACGAGGATGCACGGGCCTGGCTCGCGCGCTCCCTCTCGAGCGGCGAGCCGGTCGGTGTGAGCGAGCTGGTCCTGAGCGGCTTCCTCCGCGTCGTCACGAACCACCGCGTGTTCGCGGATCCCTCTCCGCCCGAGGTCGCGCTGACCTTCTGCACTGCGCTGATGCAGCGTGGGACTGTCGTCCCACTACGGCCCGGTGCTCGGCACTGGCCGATCTTCACGGGCCTGTGCGCCGCCGTCGGAGCGCGCGGCAACGCGGTCCCGGATGCCTACCACGCGGCTCTGGCACTGGAGAACTCGGCGACCTGGGTGACGACCGACCGCGACTTCGCCAAGTTCCCTGATCTGCGGTGGATCCCCCTGCCGGCAACGGGCCAGGAAGCCTGACCCGCGTCGTCAGACGTCGAGCTCGGCGCGGGTCGGCGGGTTGGCGCCCGCGCGGCTGCACGTGATGGCGGCGACCCGGACGGCGTGCCCGAGCATCGCCGCGACCTGGTCGGCGGGCATCGCGGCGATCGCCGCGCGGGTGCCGGTGCCGAGCAGGCCGGCGCCGTCGAGGTGGTCGATGAGCGCCGACATGAACGAGTCGCCGGCACCGACGGTGTCGACGACGTCGATCCTCGGGGCGAGCACCTCGACCCGGCCGGAGGCCTGGACGGCGACGGCACCCTCGCCGCCGCGGGTGACGACGACGATGCCCGGGCCGGTCGCCTGCCAGGCGGCGGCGACGTCCACCGGGTCCTCGCCGGGCGCGAGCCAGGCGAGGTCCTCGTCGCTGACCTTGACGACGTCGGCGAGGGCGACGATCCGCTCCATCCGCGCGCGGGTCGCGACCGGGTCGCCCATGAGGGTCGGCCGCGCGTTCGGGTCGTACGTGACGACGACCCGGCCGCTGGCCTGCTCGACCAGGCGCAGGACGGCGTCCCCGCCGGGCTGGAGGATGGCGGCGATCGAGCCGGTGTGGAGCGCGTCGTACCGGGTGACGTCCGGGACGGTGTCGAGCCGCCAGTCGATCTCGAAGTGGTAGGTCGCGACGCCCTGGGCGTCGACGAGGGCGGTCGCCGTCGAGGTGGGGGCGTCGACGACGGTGCCGTCGACGAGGTGGACCCCGGACGCCTCGAGGTGCTCGCGGATCGCGCGGCCGTGGGCGTCGGTGCCGATCCGGGTCAGCAGCGAGGCGTCCCGGCCGAGCCGGGCCAGCCCCAGCGCGACGTTCGCCGGGCTGCCGCCCGGGTGGTCCGCGCCGCTGCCGTCCGCCCGCTGCACGATGTCGACGAGCGCCTCGCCCACGACCAGCACATCCGCCACGCCCGGTTCCTCCAGATCGTCCTCACCACCGCCGAGCCGAGCCTAGGGGCTGGGCCGGTCCGGGGGCATCCGCGGCGGGGCGGCCGTGCCCGGTTGGCGGCGGCCCGGCCCGACGCGCGACGATGGGGCGGTGACCTCCACCGAGCCCGAGCAGAGCGCCGCGCCGTCCGCCGGTGTCCGGCGGCCGCCGCGGCGGCAGTCGGTCAGCGGCATCGTCCTGACGATGCTCGTCGTCGGCGGCTTCGCGCTGGGGCTGTGGGCGCTCGTCCCCCGGCAGTCCGGCATCCCGCAGCCCGCGGTCGACGTGGCCCAGGCGGCGAGCGGCCTGCAGGACCAGCTCGGCTTCGCCCCGGCCGTCCCGACCCCGGGGCCGGGCTGGACGGCGACGAGCACCTCCGCCGAGGCCGGCGTCGACGGCGTCCAGACGTGGCGCGTCAACTACTCGACGCCGAAGGGCTCGTGGGTCAGCCTGGTCCAGGGCCGCGAGGCGACGAAGAAGTGGGAGGGCGTCCAGGTCATCGACGGCGGCGAGCAGGGCACGGCGACCGTCGACGGCCGCACCTTCGTCGTCCGGGCCCGGCCGGACCGTCAGCTCACCGGGTACGTCCTGCGCGACGGTGAGGTCACGACGATGTTCGTCGGGAAGGCGAGCCGCGCGGAGATCGAGGCGCTCGTCCGGGCGACGCCGCTGCGGTGACCGCGGGGCCCGTCGGCTACCGCAGCGTCGAGCCGCTGACCTGCGGCGACCCCTTGCCGAGGAAGAAGATCCCCGGGTAGCCGGCGGTCGCGAAGCCGCGGCTCGGGTTGGACCGCAGCGTGGACCGGGTGATCCGCAGCGTGCCGGTGCGGTCGTTGCTCACGAAGAAGACCGCCCCGCCGCCCTCGCGGGCCGAGTTGTGCTCGACAACGGTGCCCTCCAGCCGGAGCGTCATCGCGTTGCCGTCGTTGTAGATCGCACCGCCGCTGCCGCCTCCGACCGTGCCGGAGCGGGCCGGGTTCGCACCCCGACCGACGGCCGAGTTGTACGACAGCACGCTGTTGAGGACGGTCCACGACACCCCGATGCTGCTCAGGGCACCGCCGTTGGAGCAGCTGCCGCCCTGGCCGGCCCGGCCGCCGAAGGTGCTGCTCACGACGTAGACCGGCTCGCCGTGGTACTGGTCGAGCACCCGCAGCGCCGCCCCGCCGAGGTCCTGGCCCCCGCCGTCGCACCGGTTGCGGACGAACCGCGACGAGACGACCCGGAACCTGCCGCCGCGCACGAGGACCGCGCCGCCCCCGCCGCCCTCCTCGTGCTGCCCGGTCGCGTTGCCGTCGGCGAACGTGAGGTTCTGGACGACGAGCTGCGGCGTGGCCTGGTCCTGGCAGTGCGAGGTCGTCCAGACCTGCTTCTCGTCGCACGTGTTCATGTAGAGGATCCGGCGCCTGCCACCGCCGGAGAGGGTCACGAGGCCGCCACCGTCGAGGACGACGAGCGGGCTCGTGTTGCGGACCTTGGCGGTCGCGGTGAGCACGATCGTCACCGGGGCCGGGCCGCAGCGGAAGCCGATGACGCCGCCCGCGGCGACGGCGCGGACGACGGCCGCCGAGGTGCAGCTCGCCTTCGTGCCGGTGCCGACCCACCGGGTCTTGGGCTTCGTCACGGCCCGGGCAGCGGCGGGGACGACGGCGCGGCCGGCCGGGTTGCCGGCGCGTGAGGGGACGGCCGGCGTCGAGCGCGCGCCCGTCGTCGTCGGCGCGGCCGAGGTCGCCGCGGCAGGCACGGCCGGGGCCGTCGTCGCGGGTGCCGTCGTCCCGGGGGCGGTCGTCGTCGGCGGGGTCGTGGCGGCGGACGGCGCCGTCGCGTCGGGGCCGGTCGACGCCCCGGCGCTGCAGCCGCCGACCGCGGCGACCGCCGCGACGACCCAGGCGAGCCGGCGGACCCGTGCGGTGGTGGTCACCGGCGGGAGCGTAGTCGTGCCCCGGGGCCGCGGTCAGTCACCCGGTTCGACGTCGGGGTCGTCCTCGGTGTCGTCCTCGGTGTCGTCCGTGCCGGCGTCCGTGCCGGCGTCCGTGCCCTGGCCGGCGCCTGCGCGGCCGTCGATCCGCGCCCGCGCACCGGCCAGCCAGGTCTCGCAGCGGGTGGCGAGCGCCTCGCCGCGCTCCCAGAGGCCGAGCGACTCCTCGAGCGACGCGGCACCGGCCTCGAGCCGGCGGACGACGTCGACGAGCTCGTCGCGGGCCTGCTCGTAGCCGAGGGTCTGCGGGTCGGGCTGCGTGGTCACGCGTCGGCCTCCGTCGGGTCGGG
>NZ_MWLN01000033.1 GCF_002198655.1 Kineosporia sp. A_224 | reverse complement strand
CCCACGCCCGTCCCCCCGCCCGGGAGCCGCCCCGCGGCACCGTCGTCCGGCTGGCGCAGCCGCACCGCCTCCGGCCCGACCGCGGGCGCGCTGCGCCGTGCGGGCACCGAGCGTCCCGTCGAGCTCGACGCGATCGGCTGGAGCGACCGCAAACGCTGGCTCTGGCTCATCGGGCTCCTCGTGCCGATGCTCGTCCCGGCCGCCTTCGGCCTCGTCGCCTGGACCGGCTGGTCGGTGTACTGGTGGTTCGGCCCGTTCTTCGTCTTCGTCGTCATCCCGCTCATCGACGTCTCGCTCGGGCTCGACAAGGAGAACCCGCCGGACGCCGCGATCGCCTGGCTCGAGCAGGACCGCTACTACCGCTGGGTCACCTACCTCTACCTGCCGCTGCAGTACGGCGGGCTCGTCCTCGCGTGCTGGCTCTGGACGGCCGAGCCGATCGAGATGTCCTGGGTCGGCAAGCTCGGCCTCGCCGTCACGGTCGGCTGCGTCTCGGGCATCGGGATCAACACCGCGCACGAGCTCGGGCACAAGACCGAGGACGTCGAGCGCTGGCTGAGCCGGGTCGCGCTCGCCCAGACCGTCTACGGGCACTTCTACATCGAGCACAACCGCGGCCACCACGTCCGGGTGGCCACCCCCGAGGACCCGGCCAGCTCGCGGCTCGGCGAGTCCTTCTGGGCCTTCCTCCCCCGCACCGTGCTCGGCAGCCTGCGCTCGTCGTGGCACCTGGAGAAGCGGCGCATGGAGCGGCGCAGGCTGTCCGTCGTCGACCCGCGCAACGACGTCGTCAACGCCTGGCTCATGTCGCTCGCGCTCCTCGGCGGGCTCGTCGCGGTCTTCGGTGCCGGCGTCACGCCGTGGCTGCTCGCCCAGGCCGTCTTCGGGTTCACGCTGCTCGAGATCGTCAACTACCTCGAGCACTACGGCCTGCGCCGCGACCGCGTCACCGCGACCCGGTACGAGCGGGTCCGGCCCGAGCACAGCTGGAACAGCGACAACCTCGTGACGAACCTGTTCCTCTACCACCTGCAGCGGCACAGCGACCACCACGCGAACCCGACCCGGCGCTACCAGTCGCTGCGCTCGGAGAAGGGCGCGCCCCAGCTGCCGTGGGGCTACGCGACGATGATCGTCATCGCGGTCGTGCCGCCGTTGTGGCGCCGGATCATGGACCACCGCGTGCTCGAGCACTACGCCGGCGACGTGACCCGGGCGAACATCCAGCCGCGCCGCCGGAAGAAGGTGCTGCGCCGGTACGGGCCGGGCACCCCGGCCGCCGAGCGGGCCGCGGCCGTGGCCGCCGCCCGGGCCGAGGCGGTCCGGGTCGACGCCGCCCGGACCCAGGAGGCGGTGGCGGCCGGCGTCCTGCCCGGTGGCGTCGCGCTCGCGGAGCGGCCGCCCGCCGGGCCGGGCTCGATGCGCTGCCCCGTCTGCGACTACGTCTACGACCCGGCCCTCGGGGCTCCGCGGGAGGGCCTGCCCGCGGGGACCGCGTGGAAGGACGTCCCGGATGCCTGGGAGTGCCCCGACTGCGGGGTGCGCGACAAGCTCGACTTCGTCGCGGCCTGACCCGGGGTCACGCGCGGCCGGGGCCCCGGGCCCCGGCCGCGTCCCGTGCCGCGGCGAGCTGCTCGACGTACGCCACGGTCATCCCGGCGACCGTCCGGGCGACGGGCAGGTCGCGCGGCCCGGGCTGGACGAGGTGGCTCACGACGACCCGGCCGATGACGTCGATGACGGCGGCGACGTCGGCGAGGTCGATCGCGCGGAAGTTGCGCATCCCCCACGGCCCGACGCCCTGCCACACCGTCGCGAACACCGGGGCGGCGTCCGAGGTGAGCAGCCGCAGCAGCTCCGGGTCGCCGTCCGGCCCGCTGTCGAGCACCACCTTGAGCAGCGCGTTCCCGCGGCCCTCGTCGATGATCGCCTGGACGGCGGCCTCGATGGCCGGGCGGACGGCGCCGTCCGGGTGCGCCTCGAGGGTGTCGACGGCGATCCCGACGACGCGCTCGACCTCGGCGGCGAGGATCCCGCGGGCGAGGTTGTCCTTCGTCGAGAACTGGTCGTAGACGGTCTGCCGGGACACCCCGGCCCGCTCGGCGACCGCCGCCATCCGGACCCGGCGCCAGCCGAGCTCGGCCGCCATCGCCGCCGCGGCGCGCAGGACGCGGTCGCGCACCGGCAGCGACGCGTCGACCGCGGGCGCTGCGGGGTCGGCGGTGGACACCCGCCCATCATGCCCGCAGCGGCCGCCCGGGCTGACCCGACCGGGTCGATCCCGGCCCCGCGGAGCAGGTCGTCGGACCGCGGAGGGGACGCCGCGCCGGGACGCGGGTAGCGTGGCCCGCGTGAGCAGCGTCGTTCTCGGGATGCCCGGCCGCCGTCGTGGGGCGGACGGCGCCGTTCCCGCGGGCCGGCCCGACGACACCCGTCTCGTGGACCGGTTCGGCCGGGTCGCCACCGACCTGCGGGTCAGCCTCACCGACCGCTGCAACCTGCGCTGCTCGTACTGCATGCCCGAAGAGGGCCTCGACTGGATGACCGACGACCGGCTGCTCTCGGACGACGAGATCGTCCGGCTCATCACGCTCGCCGTGACCCGGCTCGGCGTCGAGGAGGTCCGGTTCACCGGTGGCGAGCCGCTCCTGCGCAAGGGCCTGGAGACGATCGTCGCCGCGACGACCGCGCTGCGCACGCACGCCGGCGAGGTCCCGCAGACCGCGCTCACGACGAACGGCCTCGGGCTCGAGCGGCGGGCCAAGGCGCTCGCCGACGCCGGGCTGCACCGGCTCAACGTCTCCCTCGACAGCCTCGACCGGGCCCGCTTCGCCCGGATCACCAAGCGCGACCGGCTGCCCGACGTCCTCACCGGCCTGCAGGCCGCCGCCGCGGCCGGGCTGTCCCCGGTCAAGGTGAACACGGTCCTCCTGCGCGGGGTCAACGACGACGAGGCCGTGCCCCTGCTCACGTGGGCGCTCGAGCACGGTTACGAGCTGCGGTTCATCGAGCAGATGCCGCTGGACCCGCAGGGGGCCTGGGACCGCGAGGGCATGGTCACCGCCGAGGAGATCCTCACGGCGCTGCAGACCGCCTACCGGCTCACGCCGACCGGCTCCGCCGCCCGCGGTGCCGCCCCGGCCGAGACCTGGGTCGTCGAGAACCCGCCCGCGGGCGCCCCGGCCGGTGCCCGCGCCCCCCGCGTCGGCGTCGTCGCCTCGGTGACCCGGCCGTTCTGCGGGGACTGCGACCGGACCCGGCTCACCGCCGACGGCCAGGTCCGCAACTGCCTCTTCGCCCGCGGCGAGACCGACCTGCGCGCGCTGCTGCGCGGCGGCGCCGGCGACGACGAGATCGCCGCCGTCTGGCGCGGTGACATGTGGGCGAAGGAGGCGGGGCACGGCATCGACGACCCGAGCTTCCTGCAGCCCGACCGGCCGATGAGCGCGATCGGGGGCTGACGGTGCCGGACCAGGCTGCCGCGCACGTCGACGACCCGGCCGCCGGGATGACCGTCGTCGTGCGCTACTTCGCCGGTGCCGCGGCCGCTGCCGGGCTCACCGAGGAGAAGGTGCCCCTGCCCGCCGGCGCGACCCTCGCCGTCCTCGTCGAGGACCTCGTGGCCCGGCACGGCACCCGGCTGGCCCGGGTGCTCGCGGCCGCGTCGTTCCTCCTCGACGAGGTGGGCGGCGACGCGCAGCGCCCGCTGCACGACGGGGCGTGCGTCGACGTGCTCCCGCCCTTCGCCGGCGGCTGAGGCCGCTCCTCCGCCCGGCCGGCGGGCAGCGTGACCCCGACGACCGCCGACGACCCGGTGACCCTGCGTCGCGGCGCGTGCGTGACCGACCTCTCCTGGGAATCCGCTGGGAAGTCGTCCGGTTCGGCGGGCACACCCCGTGACCGCCTCTACCCTGGAGATCAGGACGGGACGTCCGATCGGTCCGGATGTTTCCCCGTTCTGTTTCCTGGCCGTGACACGACGGTGATCACCGTCGGTTACGGTACGACCTGTCGACGTCGACCCCGTGCCCCGGGTCGAGCCGCGGCCGGAGAACGAGGAGGAGTGCGTGCACCAGCTGGCCAGCGGCGCGAACACCCTCGCGCCCGGCGGTGCGGCACCTCGCACGGTCTCCCCGGACGGCAGCACCGTCGACCTGCTCGAGCGCCCGGTCCTCGGCGCCGCGGTCAGCGGTGACGGGCCGGCGCCCCGCACCCGGGGGCTGCGTGACCGGTCCCGCCGGCTCCTGCGCGCCGCCGGCCCCGAGACGCTCGCGCTCGCCGCCGCCGCCGGGGTCTTCTCCTGGCAGGCCGGCATCCCCAGCCCCTGGCGCGACGAGGGCGCGACGATGGTCATCGCGGCCCGTCCGGCCGGCGAGATCCTCGAGCTCGTCAAGCACCTGGACCTCGTGCACGCCGCCTACTACTTCATCGTCCACGCGCTGCTCGTCCTCGACCCGGCACCGAGCCTCGGCGAGGCGGTCCCTGCGGTGCGGACGATCTCCGTCGTCGCGGCGAGCGTCACCGCGCTGCTCCTGGTCCGGCTCGGGCGCCGGTTCGGCTCGACGGCCGTCGGCCTGTCGGCGGCGCTCGCGCTCGTCGCGGCACCGCTCGCGAGCCGGTACGCCCAGGAGGCCCGTTCCTACGCGCTCGTCATGCTCGCGACGACGATCGCGGCGCTGCTCCTGCTGCGGGCGGTGCAGACGCCCGGGCCGCGCAACCGCCGCGCCTGGGCCTGGTACGCCGCCTCGCTCGGCCTCGTGGCGCTGCTCAACGTCATCGCGCTGCTCGTCGTCCTCGCGCACGCGGTCTACGTCGCGGTCCTCACACCGCGCGCGGTGCGCCGGCGCTGGCTGGCCGCGACCACCGTGGGGCTCGGCGTCGTCAGCCCCTTCGTCGTCGCGACGTTCCTCCAGCGCGGCCAGGTCGACTGGCTCTACGCCCCCGCCGCGGCGGACCTGCCCCGCTTCTGGGGCGCGCAGTACGACAGCCTCGGCGCCGTCGCGGGCGTGCTCGCCGTCGCCCTGCTGCTCGTCGCGGTCCCCGACCGGTTCGCCCGCCCCGACCCGCGCCGCCTGCTCCCCGCAGGCGTCGCCGACCGGCTCGGCACGACGAACACCGGGGCGCTCGTCCTGGGCCTGGCCTGGGCCGTGCTCCCGGTCGTCGCGCTCTGGACGATCTCGCAGGCGGAGCCGCTCTACACGTGGCGGTACGTCGTCTTCACCCTGCCCGGGACGGCGCTCGTCGTCGGCAGCCTCGCGACGACGCTGCGACCGGCCGGCCTCGTCGTCCCGCTGGTCGTTCTCGCTCTCTCCGGCGCCCACATGCAGGACGTCTACCGCGACCCGCACCTCGGCCACGCGGAGGACATGGCGAGCGTCGGCGAGTACGTCTCGGTGCACGCCAAGAAGGGCGACGCGGTGCTCTGGGTGCCCGGCGGCCCGGGCCACATGCGCACCCTCCAGCAGCTCTACCCCGAGCGGTACGCGGGGCTCATCGACGTCGCCCTCGACCGCACCGGCGCCGCGACCGCGACGATCACGGGCACCGAGAAGGAGCCCGAGCAGATCGCGTCGGCGCTCAAGAAGCGCAAGCGGGTCTGGCTCATCAGCGTCGACGGCGCGCTCGGTCAGCAGGCCGACGCGGTCGACAGCGAGAAGGTCCAGCTGCTGCTCGACGGCTACCGGATCAAGCGCGTGGACATCGTCCACAAGTTCCAGGTCACGCTCTGGGAGAAGACCGCGCCGAAGAAGGGCTGACCCTTCTCACGGACAGGCGACCCACTCGTCCGTGCCGTCGGTGAACACCTGCCGCTTCCAGACCGGCAGGTGGTGCTTCACCTCGTCGACGAGCAGTGCCGCTGCGGCGAAGGCCTCCTGCCGGTGCGCCCCGGCGACGGCGACGACGAGCGCTGACTCCCCCACGGCGAGCGGGCCGATCCGGTGCGACACCGCGATCGCCTCGACGTCGGTGCGCGCGGCGACGTCCGCGACGACCGTCGCGAGCACGTCCCCGGCCGTCGGGTGGCCGACGTACTCGATGCCCGTCACGGAGCGGCCGCCGTCGTGGTCCCGGACGACGCCGGAGAAGGAGACGACGGCGCCCGCGCTCGCGTCGCCGACCGCGGCCTCGTGGGCCGCGACGTCGAGCGGCTCGGTCGTCACGGCGGCCAGGACGACGCGGCGCGCGGGCGGACGCAGCCGCGAGGTGTCCCGGACGCGCTCGGCGTGGTCGTGCCCGGGCGCGAGCGCGGGGTGCCCGGTGGTGGCGTCCGGGCGGGTCTGCTGGGTCACGCCGCCAGCCTAGGCGGTCGTCCCCGCGGCGTCGCGGGGCGTGTCGACATCGTCCCCGTGGCCGACGTCCCCGCACTCGACGAGCAGCACGTCGGTGCGCCCGCGCAGGTAGCCGCGGGCCCCGGCGTCCCCTGCGGCACCGGCGCGGACACCGTCCCAGTGCTCCCGGCCGAGGACCACCGGGTGCCCCGCCGCACCGTCGAACGCCGCCCGCGCGAGCGTCGCCGGGCCGTGCCCGACGGCGACGGCGACGAGGCGCGCGACGACCTCGGCGGTGACGCCGGGGGTGTCGACGAGGCCGACGACGGCCGCGTCCGCCGGGGCGTCGTCGGCGGACAGCGCGGCGAGCCCGGCCCGCAGGCTCGCCCCCATCCCCTCCGCCCAGTCGGGCGCCTCGACGGTGCGAACGCCCGGTGCCGCGGCGAGCGCCGCGACGTCCGCAGCCGCCGCCCCGGTCACGACGACGACCCGGGCGCACCCGCCGTCGAGCAGCGCGCGGGCCGACCGCGCGACCCACGGGGTGCCGTCCGGGTCGCGCAGCAGCCCCTTGGGCGTGCCCATCCGGCGGCCGGCCCCGGCGGCGAGGAGGAGCCCCACGACGTCGCTCACAGGCCCAGTGTGCCGCGCGGGCGCGGAGTGCGGTCATCTGCGGGCGCGCACCCGGCGGACCGGCCGTAGGTTTCCAGCCAGCGGGGGCCGTCACGTCAGGCCGGGGTGACGGTCCCCGCATCCACGCCCCGTCGGCGACGGCTCCTCAGGACTCCCCGCCGACGTCGAAGCCGTACGCCTCCCACAGCAGGTCCGACCCGTGCTGGCGGTGCCGGGCGAGCAGCACGAGCAGCTCGGTCGCCTTCTCCCGCAACGGGTCCGCGGCACTACGGTCGACGAGCGTACGCCCGACGAGGACCGCGACGTCCTCGAGCACGGCCTCGATCCGGCGGTGCTCGGCGACGAGCCGCTCGACGGCCCGGGAGAGCCTCGGCGCCTCGGCGATGAGGCCGGCGTAGTACCCGTGCCGGCCCTCGGTCCCGTCGAGGTGCTCGTCGACGACGTCGCGCAGGACCGCGGTCTGCGCGGCGACCCGGGCCACCCAGGCGGCCGGGTCCTCCCGCACCGGGGCCGCGACGGCGTCCTCGAAGCGGCCCATCGCGGCGCGCATCGACGCCCGGCGCTGCCGCAGCAGCGCGTCGAGCGGCGGTTCCTCGACGGCGGTCGCGACGCGCGCGGCGCCGGGGTCGTCGGGCGTGGTCCGGTGGCTCGTGGTCATCGGGGGCTCCCTCCGCCCGGCCGCGGAACGACCATGCTCGCAAGGAACCCGCGGCGCACGGAAGGGGCGGCCCCGACGGATCGCCGAACGGCGCGTCCCGCCGCGCGTCGGATCACGCGTCCGGAACACGCGTCCGGGCGTGTGACGACGGCAGGTCCCAGTGTCAGCGCCATGACAGACGCGGCCCGGTCGCCGGGGCAGGATCTGCTCCCGGGGCGACGCACCACCGGCGGTCGCCGGTCCCGCACGCAGGGGGCAGGACCGACGAGGCCGCGGGGGCCGCCACGTACGTGTGGCTCCCGCACCCGCCGGTGGCGCGGCCCGCCCTCAGCAGCGCTCGCGCAGGCCCCGGACGTCGTGGATCTCCAGCCGTCCGCGCCCGAGCCGCAGGACCCCGTCGGCCTCGAGCCGTTTGAGCACCTGGTTCGTCGTCGGCCGGGTGGCCCCGACGAGCTGGGCGACGTCCTCCTGGGAGAGCGGCACGACGACCGGGAGCACCCCGCTCGAGAAGTGCCGGCCCACGTCGAGGAGCCGGCGGGCGACCCGGCGGTCGACGGGCAGGTGGTGGGCCTGCGCGACGAGCCGGCTCAGCCGCTCGGTGTTGCGGGCCAGCGCGATGAGGAGGAAGTCGTTGACCTCGGGGTGCCGCCGGCGCAGCGCGTCGAAGTCGGCGCGGGCCAGCACCCGGACGACGACGTCGTCCAGGGCCTCGATGGTCGCCGTCCGCTGCTGGGCGTCGAGCAGGACCCCGACCTCACCGAAGAAGTCCCCGGCGCCGAGCACGGCGAGCATGACCGACGCGCCCGCCGGGGTGGAGTGCCGGACGGCGAGGCTGCCGGACTCGACGAGGTAGAGCGCGTCCGCGACGTCGCCCTGCCGGACGACGACCGCGCGGGCCGGGTACGACCGCGGCGCCGCGACGGACAGCACCCGGTCCCGGCCGACCTCGGGGAGGGCGTCGAGGAACGACCGCGGTCCCAGGTCGCTCGCCGGTCCGGCCATGGCGACAGTGGATCACACCGGACGACTGACCACCGGACGACTGACCACCGGACGGGCACCGGACGACCGACGGGGCGACCTCCCCGGAGGGAGACCGCCCCGCCGATGCGGTGCGTGGTGCAGGTGGTGCGTGGTGCGTGGTGCGTGGTGCTGCAGGCTCCTGGTCCGCGAGGGATCAGAAGTCCATGCCACCGCCCATGTCGCCGCCGCCGGCCGGCGCAGCGGCCTTCTCCGGCTTGTCGGCCACGACGGCCTCGGTGGTGAGGAAGAGCGCCGCGATGCTCGCGGCGTTCTGCAGCGCCGAACGCGTGACCTTCGCCGGGTCGATGATGCCCGCGGCGATGAGGTCCACGTACTCGCCGGTCGCGGCGTTGAGGCCCCAGCCCGGCTCGAGGTTGCGGACCTTCTCCGCCACGACGCCGCCCTCGAGGCCGGCGTTGATGGCGATCTGCTTGAGCGGAGCCTCGAGCGACACCTTGACGATGTTCGCGCCGGTCGCCTCGTCGCCCTCGAGCGTGAGCCCGGCGAACGCCTTGACCGAGGCCTGGATGAGCGCGACGCCGCCACCGGCGACGATGCCCTCCTCGACGGCCGCCTTGGCGTTGCGGACGGCGTCCTCGATGCGGTGCTTGCGCTCCTTGAGCTCGACCTCGGTGGCCGCACCCGCGCGGATGACGGCGACGCCGCCGGCGAGCTTGGCGAGGCGCTCCTGGAGCTTCTCGCGGTCGTAGTCCGAGTCCGACTTGTCGATCTCGGCGCGGATCTGGTTGACCCGACCGGCGATCTGGTCGGCGTCGCCCGAGCCCTCGACGATCGTCGTCTCGTCCTTGGTGATGACGACCTTGCGCGCACGGCCGAGCAGCTCGAGGGTGGTCGTCTCGAGCTTGAGGCCGACCTCCTCGGAGATGACCTGGCCGCCGGTGAGGATCGCGATGTCCTGCAGCATGGCCTTGCGGCGGTCGCCGAACCCGGGGGCCTTGACGGCCACCGAGCGGAACGTGCCACGGATCTTGTTGACGACGAGCGTGGACAGCGCCTCGCCGTCGACGTCCTCGGCGATGATGAGCAGCGGCTTGCCGGACTGCATGACCTTCTCCAGGAGCGGGAGGAGGTCCTTGACCGACGAGACCTTGGAGTTCGCGATGAGGATGTAGGGGTCCTCGAGCACGGCCTCCATGCGCTCGGCGTCGGTGACGAAGTACGCCGAGATGTAGCCCTTGTCGAAGCGCATGCCCTCGGTGAGCTCGAGCTCGAGCCCGAAGGTGTTGCTCTCCTCGACGGTGATGACGCCTTCCTTGCCGACCTTGTCCATCGCCTCGGCGATGAGGTCGCCGATGGCGGTGTCGGCCGCGGAGATCGAGGCGGTGGCAGCGATCTGCTCCTTGGTCTCGACCTCCTTCGCCTGCGCGAGGAGCTCGGCGCTGACGGCCGCGACGGCCGCCTCGATGCCCCGCTTGAGGGCCATCGGGTTGGCGCCGGCGGCCACGTTGCGCAGGCCCTCCTTGACGAGCGCCTGAGCGAGGACGGTCGCCGTCGTCGTGCCGTCGCCGGCGACGTCGTCGGTCTTCTTGGCGACCTCCTTGACGAGCTCGGCGCCGATCTTCTCGTACGGGTCCTCGAGCTCGATCTCCTTGGCGATGGAGACGCCGTCGTTCGTGATCGTGGGGGCGCCCCACTTCTTCTCGAGGACGACGTTGCGGCCCTTCGGCCCGAGGGTGACCCTGACGGCGTCGGCGAGGATGTTCATGCCCCGCTCGAGACCGCGCCGGGCCTCCTCGTCGAACGCGATGATCTTGGCCATCGTGTGGTAGATCCCTCCGCGGTACGGGTGGGTTGTGCGGCCGGAACGGTGCCCGCGACGGACGGGACGCACCGACGCCGTTCCTGTCACGGCGGCGGCACGGCCCTCACCGGACCTGCCAGGAAGCCAGTGGCTCCCGTGTCGATCGTTCAGGTCGATCGGTTCAGCTCGCGCTGTCACTCTCGACCCGAGAGTGCCAGTCCCATGATTAGCACTCGACCCCCGAGAGTGCAAACCCTCGGCGGGCGCGCCATCCGCCCGGCGGGCACCCGCCCGTGCTCCGGGTCGGGCCTCAGCCCTCGTCGCCGACGAGCGCCTCGAGCACCGGGACGGCGGCGAGCAGGACGTCGAGGTCCGTGCGCGGGAGGGCGAGCATCCGGTCCCGCAACGCGGCCGAGCGGGCCGTCCGGACGCCGGCGGTGAGCGCGGCGCCGTCCTGCGTGGCCGCCACCCGGACGGCGCGCCGGTCGGCCGGGTCGGTCTCGCGGACGACGAGCCCGGACTCCTCGAGGGCGGCGACGATGCGGGTCAGGGTCGGCGGAGCGACCCCCTCCCGCGTCGCGAGGTCCCCCAGACGCATCGGACCGGCCTGGGCGAGCGTCGCGAGCGCCGAGAACGTGCCCGGCCCGAGGTCGCCGTCGCCGGAGCGGCGGACGATCCGCGCGAGCCGGCCGAGCGCCAGGTAGAACCGTGCCGCGGCGGCGTCGACCTCGGCCGCCAGGCCTGCGGGCAGGCCGGCCGGCAGATCCGTGTCCCGGTCCGCGGACAGGCCCGCGCGGACCGGGGCGGCGGCGCCCGTCGGGTCGGGGGTCGTGTGGTCGGCCACGGTGGTCATCGATCCATCATCGCCGAGCCGCGACGGTCCGCGCGCGTCGAGCCGCTTGCCCCGTCAGTCGGCGCGCCGACCGGCGGGGGGTGTCCGGGCCGTGCGGCAGGATCGCGGCGTGCGCATCTGCGTCGTCACCGGTCCGGCTCCGGGATCGGCCCGGCTCGCGCCCGTGGACGACGCGGGCGCGCCGGCCGGGCCCCGCCGCGACGTCCCCGGGCCCGACGGGCTCGCCGCGGTCGTGCGCGAGGCGCCGCCCGACGTCCGCTGGGTCTGGGCGGACGCCCCGCAGACCTACCCGGCGGTGCTCGCCGCGGGCGCCCGGGTCGAGCGCTGCCACGACGTCGCGCTCACCGAGGCCCTGCTGCTGGGGGCCGAGGGCCGCTGGGGCGAGCCACGCTCGCTCGCGGCCGCCTGGGCGCGGCTCACGGGCGGTCCCGTCCCGCCGGACCCGGAGCCGCCGCTGCCCGCCGCCCTCGGCCCCGGCGGCGACCCCGACGGCGGCGTGCAGGACGCGCTCTTCGACGCCGTCGACGTGCCGTCGGCACCGGCCGCGCTGCCGCAGGGCACCGACCCGCTCGACGTGCTCGTCGCCGTCCACGCCGACCAGCAGCGCCGGGTGGCCGCCGCACGGGCGGTCTCCCCCGGGTTCACGCTGCTCGTCGCGGCCGAGTCCGCGAGCGCGCTGGCCGCCGCCGAGATGAGCGCGGCCGGTCTGCCGTGGCGCGCGGACCTGCACGACGCGGTCCTCGTCGAGGCGCTCGGGCCGCGGGCCGCGCACGGCGGCCGCCCGCCGCGCCTCCAGGCGCTCGCCGAGGAGGTCGCCCGGCTGCTCGGCGACCCGCGGCTCAACCCGGACAGCCCGCCCGACGTGCTCCGGGCGCTGCGCCGCGCCGGGGTCCTCGTCTCCTCGACCCGCCGCCACGAGCTGCGCGGCGTCGACCACCCGGCGGTCGGGCCGCTCCTGCAGTACAAGGAGCTCTCCCGGCTGCACACCGCGAACGGCTGGGCGTGGCGCGAGCAGTGGGTCCGCGACGGCCGGTTCCGCCCGGAGTACGTCCCCGGCGGGGTCGTCTCCGGCCGGTGGGCCTCCCGCGGCGGCGGCGCGCTGCAGATCCCCAGGGCGGTCCGCGGCGCGGTCGTCGCCGACGCCGGCCGCGTGCTCGTCGTCGCCGACGCCGGGCAGCTCGAGCCGCGGGTGCTCGCCGCGCTGTCCGCAGACCCCGGCATGGTCGCCGCGACGCAGGCGGGCGACCTGTACGCCGAGATCGCGACCCGCGCGCTCGGCCGCACCGACGCCCGGGCGGAGGCGAAGATCGCGCTGCTCTCGGCGATGTACGGCGGCGGTGCCGGGTCCGCGGCGCCCGCCCTCGCCGCGCTGCGGCGCCGGTTCCCGGCGGCGCTCGAGCTCCTCGAGGAGGCGGCCCGCACCGGTGAGGACGGCGGCTCGGTGCGGTCCGTCCTCGGCCGGACGTCACCGGCGGCCGCCCCCGGCTGGCTCGACGGGCTCGGGCCGGAGGCCGCGGGCGGCCGGTCCCGGGCCCGCGGCCGGTTCACCCGCAACTTCGTCGTCCAGGCCTCGGCGGCGGACTGGGCGGGCGTCCTCGTCGCCGGGCTGCGCACCCGGCTCGCAGTGCTCGGCGACCGGCCCGGCGACGCGCGCCTGGTGTTCTTCCAGCACGACGAGGTCGTCCTCGAGGTCCGGGAGGACCTCGCGGCGGCGTCGGTCGCCGCGGTGACCGACGCGGGCAACGAGGCGACCCGGCTCGTCCTGCCCGGCACCGGCGTGCGCGTCCCGCTCGAGGCGGCGGTCGTGCGCTCGTACGCCGAGAAGGGCTGACCGACCCCGAGGACGGCCCGACGGGTCAAGGCCCGCGAGGCACCGGCCGATGGGACCAGGGTCCGCCCCTGCCACCGCCGCCCCCGACGGAGTCCGACCATGGCCGCCCTCACGCGCACGCTCGGCCGGAAGATCCTGCTGTCGTTCCTCGCCCTCGGCCTCGTCCTGGTCGTCGTCGGCGTCGGCAGCCTGCTCACCGTGTCGGCCCTGAACCGCCGCGTCGAAGCGGTCTCGAGCCGGGCCATCGTGCCCCTGGGGCACCTGCGGCAGGCGCAGAACGCCGGCCACGGCGTCGTCATCGTCGGCTTCGCCGGTGCCGCCACCCAGGACCCGACCGTGCGCAGGTCCATGCAGGAGTCGGCGGCGACCTACCAGAAGCAGGTGGCGGCCGAGCTCGACGCCCTCGTCACGACGACCCCGGCCGACCTGCGGCCGCAGGCGCAGACCCTGCGGACGACGTACGCGGCGTTCGTCGCCGCGGACGAGGCCTACCGGGCCGACCCCAACGGGCCGGGCGCCGCGGCGCGCGGCGGGAAGGCGTCCGACCTCTACCAGGCGACGGAGCAGCAGTTCGAGAAGCTCGCCGGCCTGCTCACCCGGGACGCGGCCGCCCAGGCCGCCGCGGTGGCGGCGCGGTACCGGCAGTCGGTGCTCACCACCGCCCTGCTCGTCGTGGCCGGCATCCTGCTCGGCGCCGGGCTCGGCGTCGTGCTCGCCCGCTCCGTGCGGCGCCGCACCAACGTCGTCCTCGACGCGCTCGCCGGGATGGCTCGCGGCGACCTCACCGGGCAGCTGCCCGACCTCGGGCCGGACGAGCTGGGCCGGATGGGGCGCGCGCTCGACGAGGGCCTGGCCGCCGTCCGGACGGCGCTGCGCGAGGTGTCGGGCTCGGCCACCGAGCTCGCGGCGTCCGCGGTGGGCCTGAGCAGCCGGGCGTCGGAGACCGCGGAGTCCACCGAGCGCTCGGCACGGACCGTCGACGAGATGGCCACGGACGCCGACCGCGTGACGGCCGTCGTCCGGGACGCCGCCGCGAACACCGGCGAGCTCGGGTCGTCGATCCGGGAGATCTCCTCGAACGCCCAGGAGGCGGCCCGGATCGCCGGGCAGGCGGTCGGCGTCGTCGAGGCGACGAACGCGACGGTCTCCCAGCTCGGCAACTCCTCGCAGGAGATCGGCAACGTCATCGCCGTCATCCAGAACATCGCCGCCCAGACCAGCCTGCTCGCGCTCAACGCGACGATCGAGGCGGCCCGGGCCGGGGAGGCGGGGCGCGGCTTCGCGGTCGTCGCCGGCGAGGTCAAGGAGCTCGCCCGGGAGACCGCGGAGGCGACCGACAGCGTCATCCAGCGGGTCCAGGCGATCCAGACCGACACCGAGGGAGCCGTCGCGGCGATCGCGGAGATCGGCGAGATCATCCGCCGGATCAACGGCTACCAGAGCAGCATCGCGGCCGCGGTCGAGGAGCAGTCCGTGACGACGGAGTCGATCGGCGGCAGCATCTCGCACGCCCAGTCCCGGACCGAGGCGATCGCGGGCGCGGCCGAGCAGGTCAGCGCCGCGGCGCGGGGGAGCAACGAGTCGGTGGCCGCGACCCGGGTGCTCGCGGACGACGTCGCGCGGATGAGCGCCCAGCTCGAGCAGGTGGTCGCGGGCTTCCGGGTCTGACCCGGACAGCGCGCACGGCACGGCACGCACGGCACGGACGGCACGGCGGGACGCGGCAGGGGCCGCCCCCGAACGGGAGCGACCCCTGCACGACGAACCGTGGGCAGGTCCTCGTCAGACGAGCCGGACCTGCTCGGCCTGCGGGCCCTTCTGGCCCTGGCCGATCTCGAACTCCACGCGCTGGCCCTCGTCGAGGGACTTGTAGCCGTCGGCCTGGATCGCCGACCAGTGCACGAACACGTCAGCACCGCCGCCGTCGACGGTGATGAAGCCGTAGCCCTTCTCGGCGTTGAACCACTTCACGCTGCCCTGAGCCATACCTTCTCCTGTTGCCTGACTTGCGACGTGCGGCCCGTGGCACGGCACCCGGGCCGGGTCTCACGCTCGCCGTACCGGAGCCCCGAAGGACTCGTGTCCGCGATGATCCAACGTGCGGGCCTTCTTGCAGGGTGCAGGAGAGGGCGTGCTCATCGAACCGTTCGACCGGGGCACACTGTAGCCGCTGGACCCCCCTGCGGCCGAGAGCCCGCGGGTACCGAAAATGGGGCGTCTTCGCAGGTGGGCGCATGATCGGCGGCCGATTCGTCCGCTCCGCCGGAGATCACAGGACCGCACGGCGGGCAGCGCGCGACAATGGGTGACGTGCCAGCACAGCCTGCGTCGTCGTCCCCCGCCCCGAGGCTCTACACGGCCCGGCACGTCGGGCTGCGCCGGGCGGTCAACTGGCTCAACCTGTCGACGCCCATCGGGCTCGGGCTCGCCCGGCTCAGCGGCGCGACGGTCGAGAAGGGGCCGCACGGCGTCCTCGTCGCCCGCGGGCGGCCGCTGAGGTTCCTCGCACCGCGGGCGATGGCGGTGACGATCGGGGACGTCGTCCTGCTGCGCGCGAGCGACGACGCGATGCGCCGCCACCCGCACCTGCTCGACCACGAGGCCCGGCACAGCGCGCAGTTCGCGCTGTGGATCGGTCCGCTCGGGTTCCTCCCGGCGTACCTGCTGTGCGCCGCGTGGTCCTGGTGGCGGGTGCGCGACTTCGCCCTGCGCAACCCGTTCGAGATGCGCGCCGGCCTCGTCGAGGGCGGCTACGTGCGGCCGCCCGGGTGAACCGCTCTCAGCGCTGGTAGTCGCTGCCGAGGACGGCCGTGATGCCCTTGGAGGCCATGTCGGCGTCCTGCTTCACGAGGTCGATGGAGAGCACCTTGGCGACGGCGAGCGCGGACGCCTTCTGGCTGTCGTCCGCGTAGAAGACCGTCGAGGGGATGGTCGGCCGGTAGTTGTCCGGGATCCCGTTGATCGTCCAGCCCTTGGCCGTGAGCTTCGAGGCCGCGCCACGGGCGAGGCCGCCCGTCGACGTCGAGTTCCGGACGACGATCTTGAGGGTCTTGTCGACGGTCGAGGCCGGCGCGGACGACGGCTCCTGCGTCGGCTCCTGGGAGGGCTCGCTCGCGGCGGGGGACGGCGTCTTCGCCGGGGCCGGCTTCGTCGCGGGCTTCGAGGCGGACGGCTGGACGGCTGCACTGGACACGCCGCCCGCCGGCTCCGCGGTCGTCGTCCCGCCGCCGGAGCCGCCGAAGAGGGTCCAGGCCAGGAGCACGACGCCGACGACGACGACCGCGACGGCGACGACGGGCAGGGCGCCGAGCAACGGGCTCACCCGGGCCCGGTGGGCCCCGCGGCGGCTCGCCTCGACCGGCATGACGTACTGGTCTTCGTTCCGCTGTCGCGTCGTGTTCATCGAGCACCCCTCAGGGCAGCGACCGGTCCACTGACCGGCGCCACCGCGCTTCGACCCCCGGGGACGGCACGGCGGGGGTCCCCGCCGTGACGGCAGGCGGACGCCTGCCAGACGGACTCCCCGACCAGCGGGGCTGTGGTGGTTCGGCTCAGCCGTTGATGCCGAGCCGGCGTGCCGAGCGGGCGCGCTGGCGGGACTGCCGCATGCGCCGCAGCCGCTTGACGAGCATCGGGTCGAAGGCGAGCGCGTCGCTGCGGTCGATGAGGGCGTTGAGCACCTGGTAGTACCGCGTCGAGGACATGTCGAACAGCTCGCGGACGGCCTGCTCCTTGGCACCGGCGTACTTCCACCACTGCCGTTCGAACGCGAGGATCTCCTGCTCGCGAGCCGTCAACCCCGCCGACGGCGTGCTCGACTCGATGATCCGAGCGGCTTCCATGAATCCCCTCCAGCCCTGCGACGACGTCACTGTACGGGGAGAACCACAACGGTGTCATTCCACCACTCCGCCGCCGGGGCCCGGCGCCGGGGGGACGACGGGCGGGGGACCCGGATCCCACAAGATCGACTGACACGACGCCGAGTCTACGTGGGCCCCCCGGGGCGGGAGTCCGGAACGGCGGACGTCAGCCGCCGGAAGGCTGACGCGTGCCGGACGTCCAGCCACAGCAGCGCCAGCCCCTGGACGACGATCCCGAGGCCGTCGCCGCGTCGGCGCGGGGCGCGGGCCGCCAGCGCCACCCCGGACGCGACGTAGCCGACGTCGAGCACCGCGTTGACGCCCGTGACCCGGGCCATCCGGCGGCCCCGTGCCCGGGCGGCGTCCGGGGTGAGCCCGCTGCGCCGGGCCCGGCGCAGGCCGCGCAGGCCCCAGCCGACGATCGCCAGGTCGACGAGCCCCCACCCGAGGGCCTGCCGGGCGACGTCGCCGACCGTCGAGGTGCTCGTCGCCCGCATCGAGGCGCCGACGTCGAACCCGTGGGCCGCGGCGGCACGCAGGCCGTCCCGCGCGGGCGGGCGCTGCCCGCTCCCGGTGCGGTCCCGCGGACCGATGCCGGACGCGATCTGCGCCGGGGCGCCGTCCCCGGCGGGGCCGGGCCGGGACCCCCGCCGCAGCGCGGTCACCGCGAGGCCGGCCGCGACGCTCGCCCCGGCCCACAGCGCCAGGCCCCGCAGCAGGGCCCGTTCCTCGTCGAGGACGGCGGCCACGAGGTCCGCGCCTCCGTCGCCCGTCGTCCGCACCGTCCGCGTCGTCCCTGAGGTCCACGTCGTCCCTGCCACCGCTGGCCTCCCCGCCCGACCTGTCATGACGCCCACGGTAGGTCGGCGACCGCCGCGGGGACACCCGGGCGCCGGACAGCCGGCCGCCCCGTGCCCTAGATTTCCCGCGTGCCGCGTCGTCCGCTCGCCGACCTGCTGGACCCGGGCTGGGCGCAGGCCCTCGCCCCCGTCGAGGAGCGGATCGCCGCCCTCGGCGACTTCCTCCGCGCGGAGGTCGCCGCCGGTCGCGGCTACCTGCCCGCCGGGGAGCACGTGCTCCGTGCCTTCACGCAGCCGCTCGACCGGGTCCGTGTCCTCGTCGTCGGGCAGGACCCGTACCCGACGCCCGGCCACCCGATCGGCCTGTCGTTCGCGGTGGCCCCGGACGTGCGGCCGGTGCCGCGCAGCCTGCAGAACATCTACCGCGAGCTCTGCGCGGACGTCGGCTGCCCGCAGCCCTCGAACGGCGACCTCACACCGTGGACCGAGCAGGGTGTCCTGCTGCTCAACAGGGTGCTCACGGTGCGACCCGGCGGGTCCGCGGCGCACCGCGGCAAGGGCTGGGAGGAGGTCACGGACGCCGCGATCCGGGCCCTCGTGGCCCGCGGCGGGCCGCTCGTCGCGATCCTCTGGGGCCGGGACGCGCAGAACCTCGAGCCGCTGCTCGGGGACGTCCCCCGGATCAAGAGCGCCCACCCGTCGCCGATGTCGGCCGACCGCGGGTTCTTCGGATCGCGGCCGTTCAGCCGCGCGAACGAGCTGCTCGTGCAGCAGGGTGGCAGCCCGGTGGACTGGTCACTGCCCTGACCGGCAGGACGAGCATCGCCGGCAGGACGAGCCCAGTCAGCCGAAGCGACGCAGCGAGCGCGTCTCGCGCCGGTAGCCCTCGAAGACCGTGTGCCGGTACTCCAGGCAGGCGCGCTGGTACTCGCCCTCGTCGAGCATCCACGGCTCGGCGACGACGTCGACCCCGTGGAGCAGCTCGTGGAGCGCGGCCATCCGCTGCGGGGCCTCGCCGCGGGCGAGGGCGACGAGCCGCCGGCCGTACCAGGTGACGGCGAAGCCGCGGGTGTCGACCTCGACGAGCCCGGCCGGCACGAGCCGGGCCACGGCGTGCTCGAGCTCGCGCTGCGAGAGGACCAGGTGGTTCATCGCGTCGGCGGCGATGATGACGTCGACGAGGCGGGCGGGCAGCTCCTGGGTGCCGGTGACCCGGACCGCGGCGAGCACCCAGGCGTCGCTGACGAGCCAGCTGCCGAGGTCGTCGAGGACGTCGGACCGGGGCGGCGCGTCGCCCGCGGTGGCGGGAACCCAGGGGCTCACCGCGTCTCACCGACCGTCGACATAGTGCTCCGCTCCTGCTCGCACACACCGTCCCATCCCCCGGGCCGGCCTGTGGATATCCTCACCCGAAAACGCTCCGTGAGCAACGGTCGTTGGCGAGAGACCGTGTGAGATCCATCGAACGCACGACACAACTACCGTCAATGAGGCTGGTATTGCTGCGTTTCGCAACGGATCTTATACGCAGAGCGACAAGATCGTTTCTATGACGCAACGGTTGTGACGTCGTCCGATCGGTCGATAACGTCACCGTACGTGGTCGTTCGGCAACGAGGAGTTCTGCCGATGGACGACGCGAGCTCCTCGAGCTCGCGCACGGTCATCGCCGACCCGTGCTGCGACCCGGCCATCCGGGAGATCGTCTCCTCCATGAGCGTGCCGCCCACGTCGTTGGAGCCGGAGCGCAGCATCGCCCGGGTGCCGTCCGGGCCGAGCTTGACCCATGACGTCTGGATGTTGTCGACGAGGCCGTGCAGCAGGAGCCGGGCGAGGGCGTGGACGGCGACGTTGTCGCGCATCGTCGGGCCGGGCCGCGCCACCCCCGCGAGGTAGATCGGCGCGCTGTGGTGGACGAACGGCAGGGCGACGAACTCGGTGAACGCGGCGCCGCCACCGGCGAGACTGCGCTCCTGGATCCCGGCGAGGGTCCGCAGGTGCGCGACCCAGTGCGCGGGGGTGTCGACGTGGCCGTACATCATCGTCGAGGAGGTCGGCAGCCCGACGGCGTGCGCCGTGGACACGACCTCGACCCAGGTGGTCGTCGGCAGCTTGCCCTTGGTGAGGAGCCAGCGCACGTCGTCGTCGAGGATCTCGGCGGCCGTGCCCGGGAGCGATCCGACGCCGGCGGCCTTCGCCTCGGTGAGCCACTCGCGCACGGACATCCCGGTCCGGCTCGCGCCGTTGACGACCTCCATCGGGCTGAACGCGTGGACGTGCATGCCGGGCACGCGCTCCTTGACGGCGCGGGCCAGGTCGAAGTAGGCCGTCGCGGGCAGCTCGGGGTCGATCCCGCCCTGCATGCAGACCTCGGAGGCTCCGAGCTTCCAGGCCTCCTCGGCGCGGTCGGCGACCTCGACGAGGGAGAGCGTGAACGCGTCGAGGTCCTTGCGGCGCTGGGCGAACGCGCAGAACCGGCAGCCGGTGTAGCAGACGTTGGTGAAGTTGATGTTCCGGTTCACGACGTACGTGACGTCGTTGCCGACGACGTCGCGGCGCACGTCGTCCGCGATGCCCGCGAGCGCGGCGAGCGCCGGCCCGTCGCAGTGCACGAGGGCCAGGGCGTTCGCGTCGGTGAGCCGGCGCGGGTCGTCGGCGGCGACGGCGAGCGCGGCCGCGACGTCGGCGTCGATCCGTTGCGGGGCAGCTGCTCCGGCCGGGCCGGCGGACCGCCCCGGCTGGTAGCCCGCCGCGGCGGAGCCCTCGCCGGACGACGCACCATGCACCGCCTGCTCGCGCAGCAGCGCCCAGTCGCCGTAGACGTCGTCGAAGTCGGCGCGCTTGTCGCTGCGCCGTCCGGACGTGTCGATCTCGGTGTGCAGGTCGACCCGGCCGCTGCTGCCCCACGTCGGGTCGGGCTCCTGCCACGGCCGCCCGACGGGCAGCGCGCGGACGTCGGCCAGGCCGGTGCCGCCGTCCGCGAGCGCCGCGACGTGCCCGGCGACCCGCGGGTCGAGCCAGGGCTCGCCGGCGACCACGTACTCGGGGTGCACCGTGAGCCGCTCGGTGAGCGTGAACCCGGCGTCCGCGGACCAGCGCTCGAGGTCGTCGAGGTGCGGCCACGGGCGCTCGGGGTTGACGTGGTCGGGGGTGACCGGGGAGACACCGCCCCAGTCGTCGGCGCCCGCGGCGAGCAGGCGGGCCAGCGCGGCCGGCTCGGAGAGGTTCGGCGGCACCTGGATCCGCATCCGGGGGCCGAGGACGACCCGGGCGACGGCGACCGCCGCGAGGTACTCGTCGGCGTCGGCGTCCGGGGCCGCCCGCATCGCCGTCGCCGGCTTGGCCCGGAAGTTCTGGACGATGACCTCCTGGACGTGCCCGTACTGCCGGGCGAGCCGGCGCAGGTCCAGGAGTGACTCCGCGCGCTCGGCGAGGGTCTCGCCGATCCCGACGAGGATCCCCGTCGTGAACGGCACGGACAGCCGGCCGGCGTCCTCGATCGTCCGCAGCCGGACGGCCGGGTCCTTGTCCGGGGAGCCGAAGTGCGCCTCGCCCGGGGTCTCGAAGAGCCGCCGGGACGACGTCTCGAGCATCATCCCCATCGACGGCGAGACCGGCTTGAGGCGGCCGATCTCCTCCCACGACATGACGCCGGGGTTGACGTGCGGCAGCAGGCCGGTCGCCTCGAGCACCTGGACGGCGAGCGAGCGGACGTAGCCGAGCGTCGAGTGGTAACCGGCCTCCTCGAGCCACGCGGCGGCCTCGGGCCAGCGGTCCTCGGGGCGGTCGCCGAGCGTGAAGAGCACCTCGCGGCACCCCAGCGAGGCTCCCTGGCGCGCGATCCGGAGCACCTCCTCGGGCGTGAGGTACGGCGCCTTGCCCTCCCGGGCGAGCTGGGTCGGGGTCTTCACGAAGGTGCAGTAGTGGCAGCGGTCCCGGCACAGCCGGGTGACGTCGACGAACACCTTCCGGGAGTACGTGACGATCCCGGCGCGACCCGCGCTCGCGAGGCCGGCGTCCCGGACGGCGGACGCGGCCCCGAGCAGCCGGTCGAGGTCGGCGCCGCGTGCCGCGAGGAGCACCTCGGCCTCGGCGGCGTCGATCGTCACGCCGTCCTCGGCCCGGCGCAGGGCGCGGCGCATGGCGGACTCGGTGGGCTGCATGGCGCGATTCCATCACGCGCAGCGCGCCACCGCGACGGCCGGTCCGGTGGCGCAGGGCCCGGTGCCCGGACTGCGCCGGGGCGCTAGGTTCGTCGCACCGGGCCCGATGCCGCACCGGGTCCGTCCGTCGGTCGCCCGCTCGCGGGTCGTGGAGGTGGTCACCGTGCTCGTCGGCTCCGTCGCCGCGCTGCGCGAGGTGCGCCGGGAGGACCTGTCGGTCTTCCACGGTGTCCTCGGCACCGACCCGGCCTTCCACGCGAAGGTCATGCTCGAGCCCTGGGTCCCGACGACCGTCGCCGTGGCCCAGGCCCGGTACGACGCGGGCCTCGCCAAGGAGCCCGACCCGAGGGCGCCGGTGCAGTTCACCGTCCAGTCGACGACGGACAACGCCGGCCGCTGCCTGGGCTGGGGCACCCTCTGGGGGATCGACCTGCACCAGCGGATCGCCCACCTCGGCGTCGGGCTCATCCCGGCCGGGCGGGGCCGCGGTCTCGGGCTGGACGCCGTCCGGCTGCTCTGCCGGTACGCGTTCGAGGTGCGTGACCTGCACCGGGTCGGTCTGGAGACCTTCGCGACGAACGAGCCGATGCGCCGGACGGCGCTCGCGGCCGGGTTCACCCAGGAGGGCGTGCTCCGGGAGAGCGGGTACTCGATGGGCGAGCGGGTCGACGAGGTGCTCTACGGGCTGCTGCGCAGCGACTGGAAGGCCGCGCAGGCGGGCTGAGCAGGCGGGCCGAGCGGGCGCGCCCAGCAGGCAGCCGCCCCGGTCGGGCCATGGCGTACGGTCGGTCGCCATGACACGGTTCCGGCGCTATGTCGCCCTGGGCGACTCGCTCACCGAGGGCATGTGCGACCCGGCCCAGGAGGGCTCGGAGCACGCGTGGCGCGGCTGGGCCGACCGGCTCGCCGACGCCCTCGGCGCCCGTGCGGCGGCGGCCGGCGAGGACTTCGACTACGCGAACCTCGCGATCCGCGGCCGGCTGCTCACCGAGATCATCACCGAGCAGGTCCCGGTGGCCCTCGACCTGGGCCCGGACCTCGTGAGCCTCGTCGGCGGCGGCAACGACGTGCTGCGCGCGGGGGTCGACCTCGACGCGCTCGCCGCGGCCCTCGAGGACGCCGTCGCGCGACTGCGCGCCACGGGCGCGACGGTGCTCATGGGGACGGCGTACGACCCGCGCGAGGCTCCGCTCATCAAGCGGGCCCGCGGGCTCGCCGGGGTCTTCACCGCCCACGTGTGGACGATCGCCCGCCGGCACGACGCGCACGTCATCGACCTGTGGGGCATGCAGGCCCTGCGGGACCGGCGGATGTGGGCGCCGGACCGGATCCACCTCACCGCGGACGGGCACCGGCGGGTCGCGGCGCAGGCGCTCGACGTCCTCGGGATCGGCGGCGAGGAGGGCTGGCACGTGCCCCTGCCCGCCGCTCCCCCGCGGGGCCGCCAGGAGGCGTGGCGGGAGGACGCGCTCTGGGTGCGCGAGCACGTCGTCCCCTGGGTCGGCCGGCGGATCCGCGGCCGGTCGAGCGGGGACGGGCTGCCGCCGAAGCGCCCGGACCCGGCGCCGGTGGGCCGCACACGCACGGGGCTGTAGCCGACCGACCCGTGCGTGTGACCGGC
The DNA here is from genome assembly GCF_002198655.1 of Kineosporia sp. A_224. GTDB lineage: Bacteria > Actinomycetota > Actinomycetes > Actinomycetales > Kineosporiaceae > R-H-3. The sequence continues at coordinate 1,199 of NZ_MWLN01000033.1, read as the reverse complement.
CCGTGCGACCGGTGGGCGCGCAGGGACCGACGGCCCGGTCCGGCCGGCGGGCGGCGGGGTTGTCTGGACGTACGGCGCCGCCGTCGAGCGGCACCGACAGCTACGGCCGAGACGGCCACCGGGCCGGCGCGGCTCCTCGGGCTGGAGGAGACAGTCATGACGAGCACCGAGACCTGGAACGTCGAGATCATGCTCTTCGAGGGTGACGACAACACCGCCGCGCGGGCGACCCTCATCTCCGGGACCGGTGCGAACCGGCGCCGCACCCTCGTCGGCACCGGGCGCGCGCACCGCAAGGCGAGCGACCCCGCGGTCCCCGAGATCGGCGCCGAGATCGCGACGGCCCGCGCGCTGCGCGACCTCGCCGACCGGCTGCTCGGCGCGGCCTCCGACGACATCGCCGACATCGAGCAGCACGACGTGCACCTGGTGCGCTGACAGGTCGCCGCGGCTGACCCGCGACCCGTCGGCGGCCGGCGGTCGCCCGGCGAGCGGCAGGGTGGCCGGCGCGTTCGCGACGTCGACGTGGACGTCGCAGAGGTCGGTGTCGCCCACGGCGTCCGCGGGGCAGAAGTAGCAGCCCCGCGGCGACGTGGCGACCGAGGCCGAGTGCTCGTCCCGGCAGCCGACGCCGCAGTACACGTAGACGACGCTGCGCACCGTGCCCTCGACGACGACCGGACCCGCGTCGAGCCCGCGCCCGCAGTGCTCGCACCGCCCCGGCGCGCCGACCCCCGACGCGGCACCGTTCGGGCGGCGGGTGGTGATCGCGGTGACGGGTGCGGTCATGGCGTCCTCCGGGTGGTCGTCGGGCGATCTCCTGCTGCTCGGACGCAGCCTGCACCCGACCACCGACAACCTCAGGCGGTGCGTCTCCAGGTGTCGTCAGGCGGTGCCTGGCTCCAGATCGGGGGCGTGAGGTCGATCGGGGTCAGCCCGGTCCGGCTCGGACCGACACCACGAGCGTCGGCGTCGTCGTCGAGGGCGAGGCGGAGCTGCTGCCCGATCCGCTGCGCGGCGGCGTGTGTCTGGTGGTGCAGGTTCCTCGTCAAGCGGCGTTCAGGGTCGACCCACGACGGCGGCCGCACCCACGGGATCCCGTCGAGAACCTGCACCACCCACAGACCGGCGTGCACCTGCTGATGATGGTTCGGACACACGCTGACCAGATTGTGCAGGTCGGTGGCGCCGCCGTGCTC
>NZ_MWLN01000032.1 GCF_002198655.1 Kineosporia sp. A_224 | reverse complement strand
CTGGCCGGAGGCCCCGGCGGGCACCCGGCGCCCGCGACCGGCCCGGCCGGCGACCTCGGCGGCCTCGCGCCACGCCTGCTGAGCGGCGGTCTGGCTGCCGGGCAGGCCGGACGTCATCGCCGAGGCGGGGGCGCCGCGCCACAGGTGGCAGATCGCCAGGGCGAGGGCGTCCGCGGCGTCGGCCGGCTTCGGGGTCTCGGCGAGGTCGAGGATCCGGGTGACCATCGCGGCGACCTGCTTCTTGCCGGCGCGGCCGTCGCCGGTGACGGCGGCCTTGACCTCGGACGGCGTGTGGACGGCGACCGGGATGCCGCGCTGGGCGGCCGCGAACACCGCGAGCCCGGCGGCCTGCGCCGTCCCCATGACCGTCGAGACGTTCGACTGCGCGAAGACCCGCTCGACGGCGACGACGTCCGGGCGCACCTGGTCGAGCCAGCCGGCGAGCGCCTCCCCGACCCCGAGCAGGCGGGCCCCCAGGTCGTCCGTGGCGGGGGTCGTGATGACGTCGACGGCGACGAGGACGACGTCCCGGCCGCGGCGGCCCTCGACGACGCCGACGCCGCAGCGGGTCAGCCCCGGGTCGACCGCCAGCACGCGCACGTGCTCAGCGTCGCACGCCGGACGCCTGCTGCGGCCGCGCGGCGCGGCGGGTCGCGAGGAAGCCGGCCCCCGCACCGACGGCGACGGCCGTCGTGTGCCCGACCGCCGTGACGTCGAGTCCGGTCAGCCCGTCGAACAGGTACGGCGCCAGGAGCCCGAAGCAGACCAGGGCCGGCGCCCGCTCGAACCGACGGCCGCCGACCACCCCGGCGACGAGCAGCGCGACGACGACGTACGAGGGCCCGATGTCGAGTGCACCGCGCAGCGCCTCGTCCGCGTCACCGCGACCGATCCGCACCGCGAGCAACCCCTCGGAGAGCAGCGTCCCGACCACCTGCCCCGACACCCCCACGAGCACGGCCCGGCGCACCCCGACGGCCCGGCCGGTCACCCAGCACCCGACGAGCGCGAAGACGGCCCACCACCCGGCCGACTCCTCGGGCACGAACGCCGACAGCACGAGCGCCCCGACGGCGTGCAGCACCCCGCCCGTCAGGGTGTCGAGGCTCGTCGACGCCCACCCCCGCACCGCCGCTCCCCCGTCGTCCGGCACGGAGCGCACCAGCAGATCGACGACGAGGAGCAGGACCGCGTAGCCGACCCCGAACAGGACCGGCCCGACGGGGCTGGCGACCCGACGGAGCCGGGACACGCGCTGGAGCAACGGGTCAGTCGGCGTCCAGAGCCTCCAGGACGTCGTCCGGCACGTCGAAGTTCGCGTAGACGTTCTGGACGTCGTCGCTGTCCTCGAGGACGTCGATGAGGCGGAAGATCTTGCGGGCACCGTCCTCGTCGAGCGGGATCTGGGTGCTCGGCACGAACTGGGCGTCGGCGGAGTCGTAGTCGATCCCGGCCTCCTGGAGCGCCGTCCGGACCGCGACGAGGTCGGTGGCCTCGCTGACGACCTCGAACGACTCCCCGAGGTCGTTGACCTCCTCCGCCCCGGCGTCGAGGACGGCCATGAGGACGTCGTCCTCGCTCTGGCCGTTCTTCGGGACGACGACGACTCCCTTGCGCGTGAACATGTAGGACACGCTGCCCGGGTCGGCGAGGCTGCCGCCGTTGCGGGTGAGCGCCGTCCGGACCTCGGCCGCCGCGCGGTTGCGGTTGTCGGTGAGGCACTCGACGAGCAGCGCGACGCCGTTCGGGCCGTACCCCTCGTACATGATCGTCTGGTAGTCCGCGCCGCCGGCCTCGGCACCCGAGCCGCGCTTGACCGCGTTCTCGATGTTGTTGTTCGGCACGGACGACTTCTTCGCCTTGGTGATGGCGTCGTAGAGCGTCGGGTTGCCCGCCGGGTCACCGCCACCGGTGCGCGCCGCCACCTCGATGTTCTTGATGAGCTTGGCGAACATCTTGCTGCGCTTGGCGTCGACGACCGCCTTCTTGTGCTTCGTGGTGGCCCACTTGGAGTGGCCGGACATCAGTGCCTCCTGGTCAGGCGTGCGGGTGGCTCGGGCCGTGGTGCGCGTCGGCGGGCGACCGCCTCGCGGGGCGGTGCGTCAACCGGCGCTGCGGACCATCTCGACGAAGAGCCGGTGCACACGGATGTCCCCGGTGATCTCGGGGTGGAACGACGTCGCGAGCAGGTTGCCCTGCCGCACCGCGACGATCCTACCTGCGGCGGGCCCCTCGGCCACGGTCGCGAGCACCTCGACGGCGTCCCCGACCTCCTCGACCCAGGGGGCACGGATGAACACGGCCCGGACCGGCTCCCCGTCGACACCGGTGACGCGCAGGTCCTCCTCGAAGCTCTCGACCTGGCGGCCGAAGGCGTTCCGGCGGACCGTCATGTCGATCCCGCCGAACGTCTGCTGGCCCTCGATCGCGTCGACGACCCGGTCGGCGAGCAGGATCATCCCGGCGCACGACCCGTAGGCCGGCATCCCGGCCTTGAGCCGGTCGAGGATCGGCTCGCGCAGGTCGAAGGCCCGGGTGAGCTTGTCGATGGTCGTCGACTCGCCCCCGGGCAGGACGAGCGCGTCGATCTCGGCGATCTCCGTCGCGCGCCGGACGGGGCGGGCGACGACGTCGCACTCGGCGAGCGCCGCGAGGTGCTCGCGGACGTCGCCCTGGACGGCGAGGACGCCGATCACGGGGTCGGTGGGCACGAAGGACAAGCCTAGGCGGGGCGGACGGCGGCCACGACGCCGGGGCGCGGCGTCACCCCTGCGGCGGACGCGGCCGCCGGATGCCAGGCCGCGGCGAGCGCCTCGACGGCGTCGACGACCCGCGGCCCGGGCCGGGTGACGAACCCGCCGGCGTCGACCGCGTGGACGGCGCAGCCGGCGGGCAGGTCGGCGCCGAGCACGTCGACGACCGTGTGCGCCTGGGTGACCGCGTCGGCGAGGCCGTACCCGCACGGGGCGACGAGCACGGCGTCGACCGCGCGGACGGCAGGGCGGACGTCGTCCCAGGACATCGCGACCGAGCGTTCCCCGGCGCGGGCGAGGACCGGGACGCCGCCGGCGGCTGTGACGAGGTCGGGCACCCAGTGCCCGGCGACGAACGGCGGGTCGGTCCACTCCAGGACGAGCACGCGCGGCCGGGGCTTCCGGTCGACGGCGGCCGCAACGGCGTCGAGCCGGGCCTGCAGGGCGCCGCGCAGCGCCGTCCCGGCGTCGGCGGCACCGCACGCGGCGGCGACCTCGGTGGCCCCGTCGAGCACCTGCGCGAGCGTGTGCGGGTCGAACGTGAGGACCGTGCCCGGGCAGCCGATCGCCTCGACGGCCTCGCGGGCGGCGTCCGCGGGGAGCGCGCAGACCCGGCAGAGGTCCTGCGTGAGCACGACCTCGGGCGCCAGCCGCGCCATCGCGTCGGCGTCGAGGGTGTAGAGGTCCTCCCCCGCGGCGACCTTCGCCCGGACGAGCGCGTCGATCTCGCCCGGCGCCAGCCCCGCGGTGTCGAGGCCGCCGACGACGACGGCCCGCCCGACCCGCGGGTCCGGCGGGGTGTCGCACTCGAAGGTCACGCCGACGAGGTCGGACTCCAGGCCGAGGGCGTGGACCCACTCGGTCGTCGAGGGCAGCAGTGAGACGATGCGCGGCACACCCCGACCCTGCCAGAAGGAGCCTGCCGTGAGCGCGCCGGACGACCTCACCCCGCGCGCGGCGTCCCTCGACGCCGCCGACCCGATCGCCGCCGCCCGCAGCCGGTTCACCCTGCCCGAGGGCCTCGTCTACCTCGACGGCAACTCGCTCGGGGCGCTGCCCTCGCACGTGCCGGACGCCGTCGCGGACGTCGTGCGGCGGCAGTGGGGCCACGACCTCATCGCCTCCTGGAACACCCACGACTGGTGGGGCGCCCAGACCCGCGCCGGGGACGCCGTCGGCCGCCTCGTCGGGGCGGCGCCGGGCCAGGTCGTCGTCGGGGACTCGACGTCCGTCAACCTCTACAAGTGCTACCGGGCGGCGGCCCGGCTGCGGCCCGGGCGCCGCGTCGTCGTCACCGACCCGGCGTCCTTCCCCACCGACCTCTACGTGCTGGAGTCGGCGTCGAGGGACGACGGGTTCGAGGTCGTCCACGCGTCACCGCCGGACGTCCCCGCGCTGCTCGAGGAGCGCGGCCACGAGGTCGCGTTCGTGTCGCTGTCGCAGGTGGACTACCGCACCGGCGAGCGCTGGGACGTGGCCGGCCTCACCGCGGCGACGCACGCCGCCGGGGCGCTCGCACTGTGGGACCTGTGCCACTCGGCGGGCGTGATGCCCGTCGACCTCGACGCGCTCGGCGTCGACCTCGCGGTCGGCTGCGGCTACAAGTACCTCAACGGCGGGCCGGGTGCGCCGGCCTTCGTCTACGTCAGGCGCGACCTGCAGGCCGACGTCCGCAACCCGCTGTCCGGCTGGCACGGCCACGCGGCACCGTTCGACTTCGGCCCGGAGTACGCGCCCGCGCCGGGGGTGACCCGGATGCGGGTCGGCACCCCGCCGCTCATCTCGCTGCTGGCCCTGGAGTCGGCCCTCGAGGCGTTCGACGGGCTCTCGCCGGAGCAGGTGCGAGCGAAGTCGCTGTCGCTCACCGGGTTCTTCGTCGAGTGCCTCGACAGGCTCGGTCTGCTCGACGACGGGCCGGACGACGGCGCCGGCACGGGCCTGCGGCTCGTCACCCCGCGCGAGCCCGACCGTCGCGGCTCCCAGGTCGCGCTCACGCACCCCGACGCCTACGCCGTGGTCCGGGCGCTCGTCGCGCGCGGGGTCGTCGGGGACTTCCGCACCCCGGACGTCGTCCGCCTCGGCTTCGCGCCGCTCTACCTCTCGCACGCCGACGTGCTCACCGCGGCGCTCGCCCTGCGCGACGTGCTGGCCGGAGGCGAACACTTGCGCCAGGAGTTCCTTGAGCGGGCAAGGGTCACGTGACCAGTGCCCGCGCCTGACTATCGAACAGACGCATGTCGCCCGGCCGGGTTCCTGGGGACACTTCGCGGTCGTCACGCTCACGCATCGGATTCGACAAGACGGGGTCACCTTATATCTGACTGCCCCGTGATGATCTCTTGACGGGCCATCTCGCCCCTCCTAGCCTGTGGCAATGTCGAAACTAGCAAGGACAATCTCCCGACGCGGACCCGTCGTTGGCGTATCTACATTGCTGGCGATCATCCTGAGCGGCGTTGCGATTCCACAAGCCAACGCAGTTGTCAAGGATTTCAGTTGCGTCAAGGATGGATTCACCGGATACATTCGACTCTCGGATACCAGGACCAATGTTGTCGTCTCTTACAAGATCAACAAGGGAACCAACTCCGGAGGCAACCTGGCGAACGTTCTCACGTTCGACAATGGGACCGCACCTCGCACCGAACTGGTCAACAATGCCGCGCGTCAGGACAATGTCTGGCATGCGATGAACGCGAACTCGCCCTACCGCCGAGGGTCCGGCGGTTTCGACGCCTCATTCACCTTCGACAAGTCCGGCGCCCGGGACCCGTCGTGTACCGCCGGGGGCGTTGTCTGAGGATCCGCCCACGGACTCGACGAAATCGCGGTTCGCCAGCCACTTGCTATCAGCGACACGGCCAGGACAGCATTTCAGTCCCGACGGAATCGCCGAGATACGCATTCTCCTAGGTCCCTTGATCATGCGAACCCCGAAACTGGCCAACGTCAATGGCGCGCGGGCATTCAACTAAGCGAATCTGACGGTCGCTCACAGCCACGGCGCGCACGGGCCACGACCGAGGGCGGCCAGGCCGGTGCGGTCGCCGTCCCCCAGCGCGGTGATCTCGCCGGTCGCCGACGGGAACATGATCTGCGCCTTGTCGTTCACGTGGTCCAGCCCCACGAGGTGCCCCAGCTCGTGCATGAGGATGAGCCGGGCGAACGGGCGCGCCTTCGGGTCCGCGAGGAGCGTGGTGAACTTCTTCGCGTCGAGCACGACCGCGCCGGTCACGTACACGTCGGGGCGGCCCTCGAAGGACACCCCGGTGGGGCCGGCCTGGCCGGCGACGTCCGCGGCGAAGTCGGGGTTCTCGTCCGCGCTCTGCCACGCGACGAGCACCGGGGCCCAGCGGTCGCCGTAGCGCTCGGGCTGGAAGCTGCCGCGGCGGCGCGAGGGCGCCTCGTCGATCGTGCCGTCGGGCACGAACTTCAGCCCGGTGGCCTTCTCCATCGCCCGGAAGCCCTCGGCGACGAGCTCGGCGCCGCCGGGTGGGGCGCCGTCCGGCCGGACGACGTAGCGGATCGGCCGGCACGGGTCCCACATGACCGGCGTCGTCGTCGGCTTGCCGGCCGCGTCCACCTGCACGTCGAGCGGGCGCCAGGCCTTCGAGGCCTTCGGCGCGGTCGCGGGCGGCAGCAACCGGGTCGCCTCCGCCTCGTAGCCGGGCGTCGGGTAGTCCTTGCCCGCGGCGGGCATGCTCTGCCGCGCCGCGGGCGAGGCGCCGGCCAGCGGTGCGGTCGTGCCGCCCCCGCCGCCGAGGGCCAGACCCTGGACGGCGACCCAGACGACGACCGCGACGACGAGGAGCGCCACGACGGCGGGCAGGGACGCGAACCGGCGACGGGTGCGCACCGGGGCGAGCCGCGTCGGCGGCCGGAACTGGGTCTCCTCGACCCGCCCGCGGAGCCGCTCGTCGACGACCCACTTGGGGACCCGGCCCGACGGCGAACGGGGCAGGTCGTCCGGGCTCTCCACCACTGCCTCCCCGCAGCCGGCACCGACGCCTCCGGGCGTCGGTCGCACTGTAGGACCACGGGCCGACAGCGGTCAGGCAGAGCCGCCGAACGCGTCACCCGGACGGCGTAGCCGCCGCCGGGTTCACCAGCCGCGCTCGGCCAGCCGGTGCGGCTGCGGGATCTCGTCGACGTTGATGCCGACCATCGCCTCGCCGAGGCCGCGGGAGACCTTGGCGATGACGTCGGGGTCGTCGTGGTAGGTCGTCGCCTTGACGATCGCCTCGGCGCGGGCGGCCGGGTTGCCCGACTTGAAGATGCCCGAGCCGACGAAGACGCCGTCCGCGCCGAGCTGCATCATCATCGCGGCGTCGGCCGGGGTCGCGATACCGCCGGCGGTGAAGAGGACGACGGGCAGGCGACCGAGCTTCGCGACCTCGACGACGAGCTCGTACGGGGCCTGGATCTCCTTGGCCGCGACGTAGAGCTCGTCCTCGGACATGCTCGTCAGCCGGCGGATCTCGCCGTTGATCTTGCGCATGTGGGTCGTCGCGTTGGAGACGTCACCCGTGCCGGCCTCGCCCTTGGAGCGGATCATCGCCGCCCCCTCGGACAGCCGGCGCAGCGCCTCGCCGAGGTTCGTCGCACCGCACACGAAGGGGACGGTGAACTTCCACTTGTCGATGTGGTTCGTGTAGTCGGCCGGCGTGAGCACCTCGGACTCGTCGATGTAGTCGACGCCGAGCGACTGGAGCACCTGCGCCTCGACGAAGTGGCCGATGCGGGCCTTCGCCATGACGGGGATCGAGACGGCGGCGATGATGCCGTCGATCATGTCCGGGTCGCTCATCCGGGAGACGCCGCCCTGCGCGCGGATGTCGGCCGGGACCCGCTCGAGCGCCATGACGGCCACGGCGCCGGCGTCCTCGGCGATCTTCGCCTGCTCGGCCGTGACGACGTCCATGATCACGCCGCCCTTGAGCATGTCGGCCATGCCGCGCTTGACGCGGGAGGTGCCGACGACGCGCCCGGCGTCGGTCGTGCCGGCGGACAGGTCCTGCTGGTCGGGGGTGGTCATCGCTGGGTCCTTCGCGGGGTCGGTGGTCCTGGGGCCAGTGTTCACGCTACGTCCACAATGGCCCGCAGGTACAGTCCACCTCCATGCCGTCCGACCAGTCCAATCGCGTGACGGGTCTGCTCGTGCCCTGGCAGCCGGACGACGGCACGCACGGCCCCGCGCACCAGCGGCTCGCGGCGCTGCTGCGCGCGCAGGTCACCGAGGGCCGGCTGCGGCCCGGGGACCGGCTGCCGCCGAGCCGGGCGCTCGCCGAGGACCTCGGCCTCTCGAGGTGGGTCGTCACCGAGGCGTACGACCAGCTCAAGGCGGAGGGCTACCTCACCGGCCGGGTCGGCGCGGGCACCGTCGTCGCGCCGGGAGTCACACCCGCCGGGCCGGACGCCACCCCGCCCGCACCCGCACCGGCCGCCGGCGGTGCTGCCGACGNAAGGAGGTGAGGTCCGGCAGCACGAGCCCCGCCCCGCGCGCCGTGCTCGACCTGTCGCCCGCCCTGCCGGACCTCACCTCCTTCCCCCGGACCACCTGGCGGGCGGCGGTCGGACGGGCGCTCACCGACCTGCCCGACGCCGACCTCGCCCGCTCCGACCCGGCCGGTGCCCCGGCGCTGCGCGCGACGGTCGCCGACTACCTGCGCCGGGTCCGCGGCGTGCAGGCCGACCCCTCCCGGGTGCACGTCACGGCCGGGGTCCGCAACGGCGTGTGGCTCGTCTGCGACGCCCTGCGCCGGCGCGGGGCGCAGCGGGTCGCCGTCGAGGACCCGTGCTGGCCGCGACTGCGGGAGGCGGCGCGGGACAGCGGGCTCGAGGTCGTCCCGGTCCCGGTCGACGCCGACGGGATGCGCGTCGACGCGCTCGACGCGCTCGACGTCGACGCGGTCTTCGTGACCCCCACGCACCAGTTCCCGACCGGGGTGCCGCTGTCGGCGCCCCGCCGGCTGGCCCTCGCGGCCTGGGCCGCGAGCGGCCGCCGGACGGTCGTCGAGGACGACTACGACGCCGAGTTCCGCTACGACCGCCGCCCCGTCGGGGCCCTGGCGGCCCTCGCCCCCGAGCACGTCGTGTACCTCGGCTCGACGAGCAAGACCCTCTCCCCCGGACTGCACCTCGGCTGGCTCGTGGCCCCGGCCGGGCTCGCGGACGACCTGGACGCGGCCCGGCGCCGGCTCGGCTCGCTCGCGCCCACGCCCGACCAGCACGCCCTCGCCCGGCTCATCGGCTCCGGCGCCTACGACCGCCACCTCCGGCGGATGCGGCGGTCGTACCAGCGCCGCCGGACGGCGATGCTCGCCGGCCTGACGGCGTCCGTGCCGGGCGCGGCGTCGCCGAGCATGGACGCCGGCCTGCACGTGCTGTGGCTGCTGCCGGACGGCGCCGACGAGGCCGCGGTCCTCGCGGCGGCCCGCGCACGGGGCCTGGGGGTCCTGGGCCTGTCGCAGTGCCGGGTCGCGCCGGGGCCGGGCGGGCTCGTCGTCGGCTACGGCAACGTGCCCCCGCACCGGGCACCGGACGTCGCGGCGGCCCTGGGGGCCGCCGTCCGCGCCACACTCGGAGCGTGATGAGCCAATTGCGATGTTTGCCGCTTTGATAACGATTGGGTATCGCCCGCACGTCTTCGCGGCCTACGCCCGACACGACAGCAAATACGTCCGCGATGCGGCGGACACGCACCTGGTTTTGTCCCTAGAGTCCCCCCAAGCCGAGGACGACCTCCTCGGTGTTCGTGTGCCGCGCGCCTCGGGGGTGCCGGCGGATCTCTGGAGGATATGTGCGCCGACCACTCGTCGGACTTGTCGGGCTCGCCCTGGCGTGCACCGGTTCGCTCTACGGCGGTAGCCCCGCCGCGGCGAGCCCGGTGCAGGCCGTCACGGGCGGCCCCGGATCGGTCTCCAACGGCACGGTCCACGACCTGCCCAACCCGCTCGAGGACAAGCGCCGCGCGCTGCGGCAGCAGGCGCTCACAGGCGTCATCTCGGGCGACGCGACAGCCGTCACCAAGAACGGCAGCACCGTCGTCGACCTCGGCCCCGGCGCCACGGCGACGGCCGCCGACGCCGGCTCGCGCAGCCGGTCGGCGTCGAACAACCGCAACCGGACCCACAACTACGTCGAGCTCGGGCGCGAGAAGACGGACAAGATCTTCGTCATCCTCGCCGAGTTCGGCAACGAGCGGGACGCCGCGTACCCCGACCAGGACACCGACCCGGACACCCCGGGCCCGACGGTGTTCGACGGGCCGCTGAACAACGCGATCCCGAAGCCGGGTCCGAACGACAACTCGACGGTCTGGCAGCCGGACTACAACCAGGCCTACTACCAGAACCTGTACTTCGGCACCGGCAAGGGCGTCGAGTCGGTCAAGACGTACTACGAGCGCCAGTCGTCGGGTCGCTACTCGGTCGACGGCACCGTGAGCGACTGGGTCAAGGTCCGCTACAACGAGGCCCGCTACGGCCGCAGCGACGGCTTCCCGTGCGCGAGCAACGTCTGCTCGAACACCTGGGACCTCGTCCGCGACGCGGCGAACCAGTGGGTGGCCGACCAGTTGGCCGCGGGCCGCACGGACGCGCAGATCAAGACCGACCTCGCCGCGTACGACCAGTGGGACCGCTACGACGTCGACGGCGACGGCAACTTCGACGAGCCGGACGGCTACATCGACCACTTCCAGATCGTCCACGCCGGCGGCGACCAGGCCGACGGCGACCCGTTCCAGGGCGAGGACGCCATCTGGAGCCACCGCTGGTACGCGTTCCAGGGCGGCATCGGCTCCGAAGGACCGGCCGGCGCGCCGCTCGGCGGCACCCAGGTCGGCGACACCGGCGTCTGGATCGGCGACTACACGATCCAGCCCGAGAACGGCGGCCTGTCGGTCTTCGTGCACGAGTACGGCCACGACCTCGGCCTGCCGGACCACTACGACACGGCCGGCGGCCCGGACAACGGCGTCGACTGGTGGACGCTCATGGCGCAGAGCCGCGCCTGGGCGCCGGGCGACCAGGGCATCGGCACCCGTGCCGCGGACCTGTCCGCGTGGGACAAGCTCCAGCTCGGCTGGTTCGACTACAGGGTCGTCGCGGCCGGCACGAAGAAGACGCTGAACCTCGGCCCGCACGAGTACAACACCAAGGACCCGCAGGGCGTCGTCGTCACGCTGCCCGACAAGTCCGTGACCCGGGACCTCGTCCCGCCGAAGACCGGTGCCGCCTCCTGGTGGTCCGGTGCCGGTGACGACCTCAACAACACCCTCACCCGCAGCGTCGCGCTGCCGACGGGCCCGGCCACGCTGCGCTTCGCGGCCAACTGGGACATCGAGGACTGCGGCCCCGACCCGTGCGACTACGCGTACGTCGAGGTCGACGACGGCACCGGCTTCAAGGCCGTCGCGGGCAGCATCACGCAGCCGACCGAGAACAACGGCATCGACGGCACGAGCAACGGCTGGGTCGACGCGACGTTCGACCTGTCGGCGTACGCCGGCAAGACCGTGGGTCTGCGCCTGCGCTACTCGACCGACGGCGCCGTGGGCGGGATCGGCTTCTTCGCCGACGACATCACCATCACGTCGGGCACGACGACCGTCTTCACGGACGGCGCCGAGTCCGGTGCGAACGGCTGGACGGCGGACGGCTTCAGCGCCGTCGGTGCCACGACGACGCAGGACTTCGCGCACTTCTACATCGCGTCGTACCGGGCCTACACCTCGTACGACACGTACCTGAAGACGGGCCCGTACAACTTCGGGTTCGCCAACAAGTACCCCGACAAGGTGGAGCACTTCCCGTACGGCAACGGCCTGCTCGTGTCGTACTGGGACACCTCGTTCGGGGACAACAACAAGAGCGAGCACCCCGGTGAGGGCCTCATCCTCCCCGTGGACTCGCACCCGAAGCCGCTGCTGCGCAACGACGGCACGCCGTGGCGCGGTCGCGTCCAGGTCTACGACGCGCCGTTCTCGACGCACCGGACCGACGGGCTCTCGCTCCACCTCAACAGCGTCACGAACAAGATCCCGAGCCAGAAGGCGCAGCCGGTCTTCGACGACGCCCGCACCTACTGGTACGCCTCGGCCCCCACCGCCGGGGTCAAGGTGCCGAACGCCGGCGTCCGGATCACGGTGCTCAAGCAGAACAAGACGACGATGACCATCCAGGTCTCGACGTCGAAGGGCTGACGACAGCACCACCGCGTCACCGCGTCACCGCAGCACAGCACGCCGCAGGACCAGCACGTCAGGGCCGGGCCGGGAGCACTCGCTCCCGGCCCGGTCCGGCGTCCGGGGCGTCCGCCCGCGCCCGGCGCCGTGCCCGCGCCGCGCGGATCATCACGGCGCACCACGCGCCGAGCGCGGACCCAAGCGCGTTGAGCAGCAGGTCGTCGACGTCGAAGACGCGGCCGAGCCCGAGCTGGACGACCTCGATGACGACGGACACGGCCGTCCCGGCGCACGTGCCGGCGAGCAGGCCGCGGCGCAGGGCCGGCACGGCGAGCGCACCGGCCGGCGCGAACGCGAGGACGTTGCCGACGAGGTTGACGACGAGCAGGCCGGGATCCGGGTTGTGCGCCTGCCCGACGATCCCGCGCAGCGGCACGAGGTTGACCCCGGCCCGGTCGTCCGAGCCGCCGGTCAGCCCGAGCACGAGCATCGCCCCGACGCCGGCGGCCAGGAGCACCCGGGCGACCACGACCCCGGCGTCCGCGCCGCACCGCCAGGCGACGACGCCCGCGGCACCGAGCACGACGAGCGCCGTCCCGAGGACGGCGAGCGCGAGCGGGGCGTCGACGTAGCGCCAGATGTGCACGACCGGGACGCTACGCGCGGACCCGCCGCGCCGGTCAGCGGGCGCGGGCTCCCCCACGGTTCCTCCGCAGGACCTGCACGCCGCCTCCTCAGCGCGCGCGGGCCGCCGCCGCGTCGAGGCCGGCGCCGAGCCCGGACGGCGCACCGTCGTCGATCTCGACCGTCACCGGCCAGGCGGCGTGGCCCGCGAGCCGCGCCCACCGGACGACCCGCTTGCGCCGCACCCGTTGCGCCTGGGCCACCGCCTCGTTGTGGAACCGCCGGGCCAGCTCGACCCGCTCGCAGGCCTGCCGGAGCACCGCCAGGGCCTCCCGCGCGGTCGCGTCCCGGGCGAGCGCCGCCACGTGCCGGGAGTCGTCGAGGGCCGCCTCGAGCGCCCGCGTGAGGTCGCTCTCGGCCTCCTCGAGGTCCGGGCCGGAGACCCCCTGCTCGCCGGCCTCGAGGGCGGTCGCCGCGGCGTCCGCGAGGAGCAGCCCGGTCGCCGGGTCGAGGAAGGGGGCGAGCTCGAGGGCCGCGACGCACCGCCGCACGAGCTGGGCGTCGAGGGCCGCGCGCGAGGACTCGACCTTGTGGTGGAGCCGGTCGAGCCGGGCCGCCGAGTACGACAGGTACCAGCCGAGCACGAGCAGCAGGGCGAGCACGAGCGGCAGCCAGCCGGCCGCGCCCACGAGCCAGTCACGCGTCACGCCGGCCCTCCCGCCACCGGGTCAGCAGCCCGCGCGAGACCGGGTCCTCCCCGACCCGGTCGGTGCCGATCCGCACCGTCTCGTAGACCGACAGCACCTGCTCGGCGACCCGCGACCAGTCGTAGCGGCGGACGGCGATCGACGCCCGGTCGGCGACCGCGCGCCGTCCGGGCTCGTCGGCGAGCGTCGCGAGCAGCGCCGTCGCGAGCGCGGACGCGTCACCCGCCCGGAACAGGACGCCGAGGTCGCCGTCGTCGAGCACCCGGCGGAACGCCCCGAGGTCGCTCGCGACGACCGGCGCACCGGCGCTCATCGCCTCGACGAGGACGATCCCGAAGCTCTCGCCGCCGGTGTGCGGGGCGACGTACGCGTCGACCGAGCGCAGCAGGCGGGCCTTCGCGTCGTCGTCGAGCGCGCCGAGCATCTCGACCGCCACCGCGTGCGGCCCGAGGCCGGCGATGAGGTCGTCGGCGTCCCCGCGGCCGAGCACGAGCACCCGCAGCCCGGGGTGCACGGCCCGCAGCGCCGGGACGGCCTCGAGCAGCACGGGCAGGCCCTTGCGCGGCTCGTCGGTGCGGCCGAGGAACGCCACGGTCGGGCGGTCCGGGGTGCCGATCCACAGCGGGTCGGTCGGCGCCGCGGCGAACCGGTCGACGAAGACCCCGTTCGGGATGACGACGGCGTCCCCGCCGAGGTGCTCGACGACGGTGCGGCGGGCGTCCTCGCTCACGGCGATCCGCGCGGAGATCTTCTCCAGGCTCGGCCGGACGAGGGGCTGGGCGACCTGCATCGCGCGCGAGCGCAGGTTCGCGGTGTGGAAGGTCGCGACGATCGGGCCCGTGGCGATCCACAGCGCGAGCAGCGACAGCGACGGCGCGACCGGCTCGTGGATGTGGAGGACGTCGAAGTCGCCCTCGTCGAGCCATCGGCGCACCCGCCCGGCACTCACCGGCCCGAACTGCAGCCGCGCCACCGAGCCGTTGTACTTCACGGGGACGGCGCGCCCTGCGGCCTCGACGTACGCCGGGACCGGGGTGTCGTCGTCCGCCGGGGCAAGGACGCTCACCGTGTGACCGCCCGCGAGGAGGTGCTCCGCGAGGTCCCGGACGTGGAACTGCACCCCGCCCGGCACGTCGAACGAGTACGGGCAGACGATCCCGATCCGCATCCCGGGTCCCGTCGTCCGGCGGGTCAGCCGGCGCGGCGCGGCCGCTCGGGGCCGCCCGTCGCGCCCGCGCCGCCGGGCGTCTCCGGGACGATGTCGGACACGTAGTCCGCGACGAAGACCCGCTGCAGCATGTGCCAGTCCTCCGGGTGCGCGGCGATCCCGGCGGCGAGCGCGTCGGCGCAGGCCTGCGTCATCGCCTGCACCTTCGTCGCCCGCTGACCGGTCGACGGGGCGACGACCTCGGGGTGGAAGTGGATGACCGTCCCCCACCGGGCCGGGGCGCCCGCCCGCTTGAGCCGCTCGTACCGGATCGACACCGGGAACAGCGCCGCGTCGGCGACGAGGGCCAGGGAGGCCGGCCCGGCGGCCATCCGGGCCGTGTCGCCGAAGATCTGCACGGGGACGCCGGACGCCGTGAGGTCGCGGTCCGCGAGGAGCGGGACGAACCCGCCGGTGCGCAGCCGGCGGACGAGCGTGCCGAAGACCTCGCCGCCGCCGTCGTGCGGGAGGACCTCCATCCCGAGCTCCTTGCGGAAGTCGAGGAAGCGCTCGTAGAGCTCCTCGGGCCGCAGGCGCTCGGCGACCGTCGTCACCCGCGCCATCGCGAGCGTCGACCAGGCACCGGCGTGGTCCCAGTTGCCGCTGTGCGACAGCGCCATGACGACGCCCCGGCCGGCCGCGAGCGCCTCCCGGACCGGGGCGTCGCCCTCGGCGCGGCACGTCGCGAGGATCCGGTCGCTCGACCAGTCCGGCAGCCGGAAGGCGTCGCACCAGTACCGCATGTACGAGTGCATCCCCTTGCGGGACACCGTCTTGATCTTCATCGGGCTGGCGCCCGGGAGGACCCGTTCGAGGTTCTTCTCGAGCTGCCGGACGCCCGCGCCCTGGCGCATCCAGGTGAACTCGGCGAGCACGGAGAAGACGAGGTAGGCGCTGCGCTCGGGCAGCGAGCGGACGAGGCGCCAGCCCGCGGAGTAGGCCCAGAGGACCAGGCGCTCACGCATCGGCGGGCCCCGGCGTCCCGCCCGCGGCGGCCTGCTCACGCAGCCGGGCGAGGGCCTGGGTCCGGACGGTGAGCATCCGCTGGACGACGGTCACGAGGCTCGCGACGGCGAGCGCCGCGAGGACGACGAGGAGGACGACCTCGGGCAGGCCGTACCCGGTCTTCCAGTACAGACCCACGAGGCCGGTCGTCAGGAGCACGGTGACGAGCCGGTCGGCGCGCTCGGCGATCCCGACGCTCGCGGTCATCCCGAGCCCCTCGGCGCGGGCCCGGGCGTAGGAGACGACGCTGCCGAGCACGAGGCAGGCCAGGGCCAGCGCGGCCATGACGGTGTCCCGGCCGCGGGAGCCGCCGGCGTAGTAGAGCACCAGCCCGCCGAAGACGGCGGCGTCCCCGACGCGGTCGAGGGTGGAGTCGAGGAAGGCGCCCCAGGCGCTCGACCGGTTCATCGAGCGGGCCATGATGCCGTCGACCGTGTCCGAGAACACGAACGCGGTGATGACGAGGGTGCCCCAGAGGAACTCGCCCCGCGGGTAGAAGGCCAGCGCCCCGAAGCAGACGCCGAGCGTCCCGACGAGCGTCACGACGTCCGGGCTGATCCCGACGCCGAGGAGCACCCGCGCGACGGGAGTCAGCAGGCGGGTGAAGAGCGCTCGTGCGAAGCGGTTGAGCATGGCAGGAAGCACTCTATCCGGGGCGCGCCGACGAAGGTCCCCCTTGCTCTGCGCGACGGGACGGGTACAGGTTTGTCAGCACACGAAGCGCACCGCTTCGTTGCGGGGGGACGTCGGACGAGGAGGTCTCATGGCGGGCAACGTCAGGCCACGCGGTACGGAAGCGTTCGAGCAGGTCACGCCGGACCGGATACGGAACGTCGTGCTCATCGGCCACGCCGCGGCGGGCAAGACGACGCTCGTGGAGGCCCTGCTCGCGGGCACCGGCGCCGTGTCCCGCGCCGGCCGGGTGGACGACGGCAGCACGGTCTGCGACCACGAGGACATCGAGCACAAGCTCGGCAGGTCGGTCTCCCTGGCGGTCGCCTCGGTGGCCGTCGAGGGGGTGACGGGGACCGTCAAGGTCAACTTCGTCGACACCCCCGGGCACGCCGACTTCGTCGGTGAGGTCCGGGCAGGTCTGAGGGCGGCTGATGCCGCCCTCTTCGTCGTCTCGGCCGTGGACGGCGTCGACGGCATCACCCGCATGCTCTGGGAGGAGTGCGCCTCGGTCGGGATGCCCCGGGCCGTCGTCGTGACCCACCTCGACCAGCAGCGCGGCGACTTCGACGAGTCGCTCGCGATCTGCCAGCGGGTCTTCGGCGAGGGTGTCCAGCCGCTCTACCTGCCGCTCCTCGGGGACGACGAGATGCCGGCCGGGCTCATCGGCCTGCTGTCGCAGAAGATCTTCGACTCCTCGTCCGGCACCCGCGTCGAGCGCGAGGCGGACCCGCAGCACATCGAGCTCATCGAGACCCTGCGGCAGGCCCTCATCGAGGGGATCATCCAGGAGTCCGAGGACGACACCCTGCTCGACCGCTGGCTCGGCGGCGAGGAGGTCGGCTTCGACACCCTCGTCGAGGACCTGGAGAAGGCCGTCGCCCGCGGGTCGTTCCACCCCGTGCTGCCGGTCGACGCGCTGACCGGGCTGGGCATCCCCGAGCTCGTCGAGGTGATCCTGCGCGGGTTCCCGTCGCCGCTCGAGCGCCCGCTGCCGACCGTGACCACGCCCGGCGGCTCGCCGCGCGAGGCCGTCGAGTGCGACCCGGCCGCCCCGCTCGTCGCCGAGGTCGTCAAGACGACGACGGACTCGTTCGTCGGCCGGGTGAGCGTCGTCCGGATCTTCTCCGGCACGCTCGCGCAGGACATGACCGTTCACGTCTCCGGTCACTTCGCGCAGTTCGCGGGCTCCGACCGCGGGCACCCCGACCACGACGTCGACGAGCGCGTGGGGGCCGTCTCGACGATCCTCGGGGGCACCCTGGCGCCGGTCACCCGCGGCGTCGCGGGCGACATCGTCGCCGTCGCCCGGCTCGGCCGCGCCGAGACCGGCGACACCCTGTCGGCGCCGTCCGCGCCCGCGCTCATGGAGCCGTGGGCGATGCCCGAGCCGCTGCTGCCGACCGCCGTCACCGCCCGCACGAGCGCCGACGAGGACAAGCTCTCGCAGGGCCTGGGCCGGCTCGTCGCCGAGGACCCGACCGTGCGCGTCGTGGTCGACCCGGACACCCGCCAGATGGTCGTGTGGTCGATGGGCGAGGCCCACCTCGAGGTGCTCCTGGACCGGCTGCGGAGCAAGTACAACACCGAGGTCGACACCCAGTCGGTCAGGGTGGCCCTGCGCGAGACGTTCGCCAAGCCGGCGTCCGGCCACGGCCGGCACGTCAAGCAGTCCGGCGGGCACGGCCAGTTCGCCGTCGCGGACGTCGAGGTCGAGCCGCTCCCCGAGGGCTCGGGCTTCGAGTTCGTCGACAGGGTCGTCGGCGGCGCCGTCCCGCGGCAGTTCATCGCGAGCGTCGAGAAGGGCGTGCGCGCGCAGATGGAGCGCGGCGTCGGCGCCGGCTACCCGATGGTCGACCTGCGGGTCACCCTCGTCGGCGGCAAGGCGCACAGCGTCGACTCCTCGGACGCCGCGTTCCAGATGGCCGGCTCGCTCGCTCTCAAGGAGGCCGCGGCCGCCGCCGGCGTCGCCCTGCTCGAGCCGATCGACGACGTCCGCGTCGTCGTCGACGACGAGTACGTCGGCACCGTCATGAGCGACATGTCGACCCGCCGCGGCCGGGTCACCGGCACGACGTCCGTCGGCAACGGCCGCAGCGAGGTGGCGGGCGAGGTCCCGGCCATCGAGCTCACCCGGTACGCCATCGACCTGCGCAGCCTCGCGCACGGCACCGGCGCCTTCACGCGCGAGTACGTGAAGCACGCCCTCATGCCGCAGCACCAGGTCGAGAAGGTGCTCGCCGCGGCCGCCGGCTGACCGTCGCCGGGGACGAGGTGCTCAGGCACCCGCCCTGCACATCGGAAGGGCCCCGACGGGGCCGTCGGACGTGCGGGACGGGTGCCTGGGTCGTCCTGTCCGGCTCAGTCCGCGGGCCAGGCCGCGGCGAGCCGCTCGCGGGTGTCTCCGAGCAGCTCGGGGAGCGCCTTCGTCTGCCCGATGATCGGCAGGAAGTTCGAGTCGCCGCCCCAGCGCGGGACGACGTGCTGGTGGAGGTGGGCGGCGATCCCGGCGCCGGCGACCGGGCCCTGGTTCATCCCGATGTTGAAGCCGTGGCAGCCGGAGATCTCGGTGAGCACCCGCATCGCGGTCTTCGTCAGCGCGGCGACCTCGGCAGTCTCGTCGGTGTCGAGGTCGGGGTACATCGCGACGTGCCGGTACGGGCAGACCATGACGTGCCCGGTGTTGTACGGGTAGAGGTTCATGACGACGAACGCGTGCCGGCCTCGGGCCACGATCAGCCCGGTGGCGTCGTCCCGCCCGGGGGCCCGGCAGAACGGGCACTGCGGCCCTGCGTCGCCGTTCTCCGGCTTGTCCTCACCCTGCAGGTACGCCATGCGGTGCGGCGTCCAGAGCCGCTCGAACCCGTCGGCGGCCCCGGCCAGCTCCCACGACGGCTCGACGGTCACGGGCACGATCCTAGGCCGAAGCCCCGGCCCGGATCCGGCAGGTCAGGCGGCGCGCTCCGGCTGCTGCGGCTCCTGCTGCGGCGGCGCGGGCATCGCGCACGCGGCGGTGCCCCCGGGCAGCCGGTACCGGTTGCGGGCCACGGCCCGGTAGAGCACCCCGGCGACGGCGTTGAGGCCGGGCACGAGCAGGACGGCGCCGAGCGGCTTCCACCACGGGGCGCCCGCGAGCAGCAGGTGCGCGACGGCGTCCTGGGCCGCGTGCACCCGCCCCCGGGAGTCGACGAACTGCAGCGCCTCCATGCACTCGTCCATGGTCAGCCCGAACGCGTCGAGGTCGAGGTCGTACGACGCGGCGACCGTGCCGCCGGCCGGCATGACGAACCGGCGCGCGACGAGGGCCGACCGCGTGCAGAAGCCGCAGTCGCCGTCGTAGACGAGGACGGGGGGCGCCGGGCGGTTCACGGAGATGGTCACAGGACCATGGTCCCCCGCTGCCGCGCACCGGGCACCTGCGGCGGGCTGTCTGCTCGGACACACGTCCGGGCGGTGCCCGCCGCAGGCCGGCGGCGTCAGACCTGCGCGCGCGTCCGGATCGCCTCGACGACCCGGGCGACCGCGTCGTCGACCTTGATGCCGTTGTCCTGCGTGCCGTCCCGGAAGCGGAAGGAGACCGCGTCGTTCGCGGCGTCCTCGGCCCCGGCGATGAGCAGGAACGGCACCTTGGCCTTCGTCTGGGTGCGGATCTTCTTCGGGAAGCGGTCGTCGGAGGCGTCCAGCTCGACGCGCACCCCGGCCGCCCGGAGCGTGGCCCGCACGCCCTCGAGGTAGGCGACGTTGTCCTCGCTCACGGGGATGAGGACGACCTGGACCGGCGCGAGCCACGGGGGGAAGGCGCCCGCGTAGTGCTCGGTGAGGACGCCGAAGAACCGCTCGATCGAGCCGAACTTCGCCGAGTGGATCATCACCGGCTGCTTGCGGGTGCCGTCCGCGGCCGTGTACTCGAGACCGAACCGGGCCGGCTGGTTGAAGTCGAGCTGGATCGTCGACATCTGCCAGGTGCGGCCGATCGCGTCCCGGGCCTGGACGGAGATCTTCGGGCCGTAGAACGCCGCGCCGCCGGGGTCGGCGACGAGCTCGAGCCCGCTCTCGACGGCGACCTGGCGCAGCACCTCGGTCGCGCTCTCCCACTGCTCGTCGGAGCCGATGAACTTGTCCGAGTCACCGCGGGTGGACAGCTCGAGGTAGTAGTCGTCGAGGCCGAAGTCGCGCAGCAGCGACAGCACGAAGTTCAGCAGGTGCCGGATCTCCTGCGGCGCCTGCTCGTCCGTGACGTAGCTGTGCGAGTCGTCCTGGGTCAGGCCGCGCACCCGGGTCAGGCCCTGGATGACGCCCGACTTCTCGTACCGGTAGACCGTGCCGAACTCGAAGAAGCGCAGCGGCAGCTCGCGGTAGGACCGCCCGCGCGACCTGAAGATCAGGTTGTGCATCGGGCAGTTCATCGCCTTGAGGTAGTACTGGCTGTTCTCCAGCTCCATCGGCGGGAACATCGTGTCCGCGTAGTACGGCAGGTGCCCGGACGTCTCGAACAGGTGCGCCTTCGAGATGTGCGGGGTGCCGACGTAGTCGAAGCCCTCCTCGATGTGCCGGCGGCGGACGTAGTCCTCCATCTCCCGCTTGACGACGCCGCCCTTGGGGTGGAACACCGGCAGGCCGGAGCCGATCTCGTCGGGGAACGAGAAGAGGTCGAGCTCGGCACCGAGCTTGCGGTGGTCGCGACGCTCGGCCTCGGCGAGCCGGTCGAGGTACGCCTTGAGCTCGTCCTTGGTCGCCCACGCGGTGCCGTAGACCCGCTGCAGCTGCGGGTTCTTCTCGCTCCCGCGCCAGTACGCCGCCGCGCTGCGCATGAGCTGCCAGCCGTTGGCGAGCAGCCGGGTCGTCGGCACGTGCGGGCCGCGGCACAGGTCCTTCCATGCGACGGAGCCGTCACGACGCAGGTTGTCGTAGATCGTCAGCTCGCCGGCGCCGACCTCGACGGACGCGCCGTCGGCGGCCGCCTCCACCTCGGCCTCGGACGTGCTGCCCTCGTTGCCGTCGTCGCTCCCCGCGCCGCCCTTGAGGCCGATGAGCTCGAGCTTGTAGGGCTCCTTGGCGAGCTCCGCGCGCGCCTCCTCGTCGGTGACGACGCGGCGCCGGAAGCCCTGCCCCTCCTTGACGATGCGCTGCATCGCCTTCTCGAGGGTCTTGAGGTCCTCGGGGGTGAACGGCTTCTCGACGTCGAAGTCGTAGTAGAAGCCGTCCCGGATCGGCGGGCCGATGCCGAGGCGGGCCTGCGGGTCGATCTCCTGCACGGCCTGCGCGAGCACGTGCGCGCACGAGTGCCGCAGGACGGCGAGGCCCTCGTCGGACGTCACCGGCACCGGCTCGACGACGTCCCCGTCCGCGAGCTCGTGGGCGAGGTCGCGCAGGACGCCGTTGACCCTGGCGACGACGATGCTCCGGTCGTCCGCGAAGAGGTCGGCGGCCGTCGTGCCCGTCGTCACCTGTCGCGCCTGTTCCTCCTCGGCGGACCGGACGACGATCGACAGCTCGGACACGGATCTCTCCTTCGTCGGGCGCGCGCCTGTGCGCCGCCGCGGACGGACCCGGACGGGCCCCGGCACGAGCCTACCGACGCCGTGGCAGGACCTTCGCGCGCATTACCGGCGCGGCGACGTCCCACTCGCTCAGGGCACGAGGACGGCGGCGTCGCCGGCCTGCACCTCTCCCGGGACGACGACCTGCGCGTAGACGCCGAGGCAGTGCCCGGGCTTGCGCTCGACCTCGACGACGGCGTCGCCGATCCGCATCCGGCGGCCGATCCAGTCCTCCTCGCGCCCCGCGGCACCGGTGTCGTCCCGGACGTCGACGACGAAGTTCGAGCGCGGCTCGTCGAGGCTGCACGCGCAGTCGGCGACCTCGTGCTCACCGCGCTCGGCGGCCTCGAGCGCCTGCACCGAGACGATGTGGACCGGGGCGTCGAGCGTGCGCGACGGGTCGACCGGCGTCACGTGCACCCAGCGGCCGAGGTACTCGGTGAGCGCGGCCCCCGCCGCCTCCACGCCGAGCCCGGGGGGTGCCCCGGGCACGTCCAGGCGGACCGCGCCGTCGGTGTCCAGCCAGGCGCTCACCGAGCGCAGCCGCGGCTCGGCGTCGGCGGTCAGCAGCGCACCTGCCTCGTCGACGACGGCGTGCCGGCGGTCGCCGACGACCCCGGCGCCGTCGAGGCGGACCGTGCGCGCTGCGGCGGCGTCCATCCCCTTGACCGGGAAGACCCGGACGGCGCGGACGAGGGCGACGGTCGGGCTCCCGGCACCGTCGGCGGGCGACTCCAGCGTGACCATGTCGTCACTGTATGCCCGACTGCCTGCGCGGACGCGGACGGCGCGGGCGCGCGCCGGGGCCGGTGACGGGCGCCGGCGCCGCACCACAGTGACATCACCCAGTGTCACCTGCCCAGAGTGCCCGGATCGTTACTGCCCGCTCAATTCGGACGCGACACACCCGCATGGCCTTGACAGTGCGTGATGAATCACGGAATGGTCACCGCCCATTGGATCTCGGGGGTCATCCGAACGGAGGACGTGCGGCATCGGGCGAACGACCGGCACGACGAGCGGCCCGGCCGCGCACCGTCCGGCAGTCCCACGCGTCGCACCGTCCCCTCCGTCAGGTGGCCACCGGGTACGTGACCGATGAGCGAACGAGTGAGGACGCACTTCGTGGGTCGACACGCACTCCGGCGGGGGCCGGGCGCGCAGCAGGTGCTCACCCCAGGAGCCGGGCCCGTCCCGGACGACCGGACCCTCCCCGCCCAGCACACCCCGTCCGTCCGCAGGCCGGACCCGGAGACCGGTCCGGGCCAGACGCATCCCCGTGCCGCCGACGACGTCTCCCCCTGGCCTCCCGGGGCGGACACCCCGGTCCGGCACAGCACGACCGGCTCAGGCCCCGGCCGGCGCGGCGTCGTCGCGGCGCTCGGCTCGGTCGCCGCCCTGGGCGCCGGCGCGCTGGCCGTCGGCCCGTCGGGGGCGGGTGACGTCGTCCGCGGCGTCGCCGGCAGCCTCGGGCTCGGCCTCGACGACGCCGCCCCGACCGCGGCCGCGCGGATCGCCGACACCGGCTCCACCGCACCGCTCGCCGTCGGCACGGCCCCGTCGAGCACGAAGCCGGCCGTCGAGTACCAGGGGTCGACGGGCGGCAAGGCGCCGACCATGACGACCGTGTCGGCGGTGACGCAGAAGCCGACGATGCTCGTGCTCGACCCGGCGCTGCACGTCGCCCGGCGCGCCACCTGGGGCCCGACGCCCACGCTCGTCGCGGCGATCAAGAAGGCCGGCCCGAAGGCCTGGGTCGAGGCGCAGCTCGCACCGTCGAAGATCGCGGACACCCGGGTCGACGGCCTCCTCGCGAAGCTCGACACCCTGAAGAAGACGCCCGCCCAGCTCAAGGCGATGAACCCGGCGCGCGAGAAGGAGGACTACTTCTACGCGCACACCCAGCTCGAGACCGCATCGGTGATCCGTGCGGCCTGGAGCAACCGGCAGCTCTTCGAGGTGATGGTCGACTTCTGGCACAGCCGGCTCCACGTGCCGGCCCACTTCGACAAGTCGCGGGACACGC
This sequence comes from Kineosporia sp. A_224, assembly GCF_002198655.1. Lineage (GTDB taxonomy): Bacteria > Actinomycetota > Actinomycetes > Actinomycetales > Kineosporiaceae > R-H-3. The sequence continues at coordinate 33,260 of NZ_MWLN01000032.1, read as the reverse complement.
TCAACGACTACGACCGCGTCGTCGTCCGCGGCCACGCCCTCGGGACGTTCGAGGCGATGCTCTGGGCGATGGTCACCCACCCGGCGATGATCCTCTACCTGGACAACCAGCAGAACACGAAGTTCGGCGGCAACCAGAACCTCGGCCGCGAGCTCCTCGAGCTGCACACGCTCGGCGTCGACGCGGGCTACACGCAGACCGACGTCCAGAACGCGGCGAAGCTGCTCACCGGCCTCTCGGTGGACCAGGCGACGCTGAAGATGGTCTTCCGCCCGGACCAGCACTTCGTCGGCAAGGTCAAGGTGTTCGGCACGACCTACGCGAACGCCACCGCCGGCGGCGGGCTCACGACGCTGCGCAGCCTCGTCAAGAAGCTCGCCAACCACCCGAAGACGGCCGAGTACCTCGCGGCGGACCTCGCGCGCCGGTTCGTCTCCGACGCGCCGCCGCGGGCGCTCGTCGCCCGGCTCGCGAAGACCTACCTCGCGAACGCCACGTCGATCAAACCCGTTCTGCGCCAGCTCTTCGCCTCGCCCGAGTTCCAGGCGAGCGTCGGCCAGAAGTACCGCCGTCCGCTCGAGAGCACCGTCGCGACGATGCGGGCGCTGAGCCTGCAGCCCTCGACGAACACGACCGAGCTCATGACGTCGCTGCGGAACCTGCGCTGGGGCCTGGACCAGATGGGCCAGTCCCCGCTCGGGCACACGGCACCGGACGGCTACGCCGACTTCGCGCAGCCCTGGCTGTCGACCGTCGGGACGCTGTCGCGCTGGAACATGCAGATGGCGCTCGCCGGCGGCTGGAACAAGGGCTTCACCAAGGCGAACGCCGCCGGGTGGATCGGGGACGCGACGACGTACGGCGTCGCCGTCGACCGGATCGCCAAGCGGGTGCTCTTCCAGAAGCCGACCGCCGCCCAGAAGGCCGCGATCCTCGCGTTCCTCGGGCACACGGCCGCGACGAAGATCCCCGCCTGGGCGAAGACCGGCAACGGCGACTACAACCTGCGCGTCCGCGCGGTCGCCCTCCTGCTCGGCGCCCCGCAGCACCAGCTGCGCTGACCCCCGCCGGCGCGGCCCCCCGCANGCGCTGACCCCCGCCGGCGCGGCCCGCGGGCCGCGCCGGCCTCCCCGGCCCCCCGCACCGACCGCGACATCACGCGAAGGACGGACACCCCCTGATGGACACCGGCTTCCTCGACCGGCTCCCGAGCGACACCCCCGGCCACGACGAGCGCCCCGACGGGTTCCACGACGGCTGCGACTGCGGCACGCAGGCCCCCGCCGACGACCCGTGGCGCAAGGGGTTCACCCGGCGCCGGCTCTTCCAGGGCTCGACGGCGATGGTCGCCGCTCTCGGCCTGCAGACCGTGTCGACCCGCTACGCCTACGCCGCAGCGACCGACACCGACACGATCGTCGTCATCAACGCGCGCGGCGGGATGGACGGCCTCAACGTCGTCGTCCCCGTCACCGAGCAGCGCTACTACGCGCTGCGGCGCAACATCGCCGTCCCCGAGGGAGCAGCGCTGCCGCTGGCCTCCGGGTTCGGCCTGCACCCCGCCATGCCCAAGCTGCACAAGCGGTTCCAGGCCGGGCAGTTCGCCCCGGTCGTCGCCGTCGGCACCCCGGACCGGACGCTCTCGCACTTCGAGGCGATGGACACCCTCGAGCGCGGGACGGCGGCCGGCAACAACACGTCCGGCTGGATGAACCGGGTGCTCACCGCACGCAGCCAGACCGGGGTGTTCTCGGCCGTCCAGTTCGGCAACCAGCTCCCGCTGTCGCTGACCGGCCCGGCACCCGCCCTCGCGATGGACGGCATCCAGTCGTTCGGCCTCGCCGGGTACGACGACGTCCGCGCCAAGGCCGCGACCGCATTCGCGGCGCTCTACAAGGGCGTCGACCACCCGATGGCGACGCAGGCGAGCCGTACGCTCAAGGCTGTCGGCACCGTCGACACGATGCGGGCCACGTCGTACACACCGGCGAACGGCGCCGTCTACCCCGACGGCGGGCTCGGCAACACCCTCGAGGACCTCGCCCGGATCATCAAGGCCAAGGTCGGCCTGTCGCTCGCGACGATCGACATCGGCGGCTGGGACATGCACACGAACGAGGGCCGCGTCGACGGCGGCGACCTGCGCAACCACCTCGTGGACCTCGACAACGCGCTCGACGCGTTCGCGGCCGACCTCGGGGACGGCTTCGGCGACGTCACCGTCGTCGTGCTCTCGGAGTTCGGGCGCACGGTGCGCGAGAACGGCACGGTCGGCACCGACCACGGCCACGGCCAGGTCGTCTGGGTGCTCGGTGGTGCGGTGAACGGCGGGCGGATCTACGGCACGTGGCCGGGCCTCACCGACGCGGCCATGTTCACGAACGGCAGCCTCGCCGCGACGACGGACTACCGCGACGTCCTCGGCGACGTCCTCGCCGCGCGCGGCGGCGTCTCGTCGTTCGCGAAGGTCTTCCCCGACCACACACCCACGCCGCTCGGGATCGTCAAGCCCCGGGCCTGACAGGCACCCGGCGGTGCGACGAGGCCTGTACCGCCGGGCAGGAGACGCCGCCTCGCGCCGTGCGCCCCCACGGCGCGGGGCGGCGCCTCACGTCCGGGCGGGTCAGCCGGGGACGACGCCCGGCCGCCCCGCGGCGACGACGAACGTCGCCGTCGTCCGCACCGGTGACGACCGGGTCGTCACCGAGTCGACCGTGCGCGCGCTGACCCGCCAGCGGTCCCGGTCCACGTCCATGAGCAGGTACCCGCGACGCGAGCCGTCGAAGTACCGGGTCCACGGGTTGAGCGTCGCGAGGCCCGCCCTCACCTCGGCCTCCCCGACGAAGTGGCTCGAGATCGCGGGCGCCACGAGCTCGGACGCGACGACCGGGGCGTCGGGGTCGTCCGGGTTCACGACGAGGTCGTTGAACCACGTCGAGTGCACGTCCGCCGAGAGCACGACCGGGTTGGCGATCCGGTCGGTGACGAACCGGCGCAGGATGCGGGTGCGCTGCGGGGCGTAGCCGTCCCACTGGTCGACGCTCGACACGTACGGCAGCGCCAGCCCGGCGAACGACGCGGGCCACCGGGTGCGCATCATCATCGTCTGCTGCGCGACGACGTTCCAGCGTGCCCCGCTCGTGAGGAGCCGGTCCCGCAGCCACGCCTCCTGGGCCGCACCGGTGAGCGTCCCCGCCGTGTTCGCCCGGCCGACCGCCTCGGCGGCGTAGTCCCCCGGGAACCCTCCGGGCTGCTCGGTGCGGTACTGCCGGGTGTCGAGCAGGCTGAGCCGCAGGAGGGTGCCGAAGTCCGCTCCACGGTAGACCCGGTAGGCCGGCGTGCCGAGCACCGGCCGGGGCCGCAGCGGCAGGTGCTCCCAGTAGGCCTGGTAGGCGGCGGCCCGCTGGGTCGCGAACACCACAGGAGGCTGCAGCCGGGCGCCGGTGTCGGCGACGTCGTCGACGAGGGCGGCGTAGTTGTTCTCGACCTCATGGTCGTCCCAGACCGCCATCCAGGGCGCCGCCGCGTGGGCCGCCTGCAGGGCCGGGTCGAGCTTGTACTGGGCGTGCCGGGCCCGGTAGTCGGTGAGGGTGCGCAGCTGGTTGAGGCCGAGGGTCTGCGGGGCACGGTGCCTGCGCCCGGGCAGCGCACTGCTCGGGTCGCTCTCGTAGAGGTAGTCCCCGAGATGGACGACGAGGTCGAGGTCCTCGGCGGCCATCGCCGTGTAGGCCGGCCAGTACCCCTGCTGGAAGTTCTGGCAGCTCGCCACGGCGAACCGGACGCGCGAGGGGCTCGTGCCGGCCGCCGGGGTCGTCCTCGTGCGGCCCGCCGGCGAGAGGTACGGGGCCGCCCGGAACCGGTACCAGTAGTCGGTGGCCGGGCTCAGGCCGCTGACGTCGACGTGCACCGAGTGCGCGTAGCGCCGCCGGGCCAGGGCGGTCCCGCGCCGCACGACCGTGCGGAACAACCGGTCCCGGGCCACCTCCCACCCGACCTCGACGTCGGCGTCCCCCATCGACGCGGCCGAGAAGGGGTCCTGCACGAGCCGGGTCCACAGGACGACGGCGGACGGCAGCGGGTCCCCCGAGGCGACCCCGAGGGCGAACGGGTACCGGCGCACCGTCCGGGCGTGCGCCGGGCGGACGTCGACGGCGGTGAGGGTCGCGGCGGCCGAGACGGCCGCCGCCGAGCGGAGGACCGTGCGCCGGCCGGGCGCGCGGTCCGGGGACGTCTGATCATGATCCACTTGCACTGTCCTGAGCCTGTCAGGCGCACAGATGTGACGCACCTGGCCTCGCCGGGCAGCGGGGGATCGTGACTGATGTCACGCTCTGACAATACCTGGACTACCGAGAGCGACGGCGAAGGCGGCGGTCGTGCGGACCGGGGAGGTCCGGCTCGTCACCGAGTCCACCGTCCGGGCCCGGACCAGCCATCGGTCCCGGTCGACGTCCATGAGCAGGTAGCCGTGGCGCGCACCGTCGAAGTAGCGCGTCCACGGGTTGAGCGACCGCAGTGTCCGCCGCACCTCGGGTTCCCCGACGAAGCGGCTCGAGATCGCCGGCGCGACGAGCTCGGAGGCCACCACCCGGGCGTGCGGGTCGTCCGGGTCCACGACGAGGTCGTTGAACCACGTCGAGTGCACGTCCGCGGAGAGCACGACCGGGTTCGCGACGCCGTCCGACACGATCCGGCGCAGCAGCCGGGCGCGCTGCGCCGCGTAGCCGTCCCACTGGTCGAGGCTCGACAGGAACGGCAGGTCGAGCGTCCCGAGCGAGGCCGGCCACCGGGTCCGGGCCATCATGGTCTGCTGCGCGACGACGTTCCACGTCGCCGCGCTCGTCGCCAAGCGCCCGGTGAGCCAGCGCTCCTGGGCGGCGCCGGTCAGGGTGCCGGTCGTGCTGCGCCGGCCGGCGCTCTCCGGGCCCAGGTCGTGGGTGTAGCCGCCCGGCTGGTCGGTCCGGTACTGCCGGGTGTCCAGCACGGTGAGGCGCAGCAGGGTGCCGAAGTCGGCGCCGCGGTAGACCCGGTAGGCAGGGGTGCCGAACGACGGCCTGGGTCGCAGCGGCAGGTGCTCCCAGTACGCCTGGTAGCCGGCGGCCCGCTGCGTCGCGAAGACGGACCTGCTCTGGTGCCGGGCACCGGTGTCGCCGACCTCGTCGACGAGGTCCGCGTAGTTGTTCTCGACGTCGTGGTCGTCCCAGACGGCGATCCAGGGCGCCGCGGCGTGGGCGGCCTGCAGCGCCGGGTCGAGCTTGTACTGGGCGTGCCGCGCGCGGTAGTCGCCGAGCGTCCGCAGCTGGTTGAGGCCCGGCATCCGCGGGGTCGTGTGCCGGCGGCCCGGCAGCGAGCTCTTGGGGTCAGTCTCGTAGATGTAGTCGCCCAGGTGCAGCACGAGGTCGAGGTCCTCGGCGGCGAGCGCGGTGTACGCGGGCCAGTACCCCTGCTGCAGGTTCTGGCAGCTCGCGACGGCGAAGCGGACCCGGGCCGGCCGGCTGCCGGCGGCGGGCGTGGTCCGCGTGCGGCCCGCGGGCGAGACGTACGAGGCGGCCCGGAACCGGTACCAGTAGTCGGTGGCGGGGCTCAGGCCGGTGACGTCGACGTGCACCGAGTGCGCGTAGCGGCGCCGGGCCAGGGCGGTCCCGCGCCGGACGACCGTGCGGAACGTCCGGTCCATTGCCACCTCCCAGCGCACCTCGACGTCGGCGTCCCCCATCGACGCGGCGGAGAACGGGTCGCGGACGAGCCGGGTCCACAGGACGACCGCGGTCGGCAGCGGGTCGCCCGACGCGACCCCGAGCGCGAACGGGTCCTCCCGGACGGCGACCGCGTGCGCCGGGCGGACGTCGACGACGGTCAGGGCGGCGGCGCCGGCGACCGCCGCCGCGGCGACCCCGCCGGTGCGCAGGACGGTCCGGCGGTCGGGCGGCGTGGGTGCGGCGATCCGGGGCTGTGCGATGTCGGACATGTCGGCAGCACAGCAGCGGCCGAGGGTGCATCGCGGTGACGCCGGGTGAACGACGCACACCCGGTCGGTGATGGTCCGGTGCGCCGGCGGGCTGCGTGAACGGGGCCCCGCTCCCCCGCGAACAGCCGCCGCGCGAGGTGACCTGCGGGCGTCCCGCGGCCGAACGCGCGGGCGTCGCCACCCGGCGGGCTACGGGCCGGTCCGCCGCGCGACGAGCGCGAGCTTCCTGACCCGGCCGCTGCGCAGCCAGTCGCCCCACAGCCGGTGCGAGAGGACGAGGTCGTCGACGACGCGGTCCCCGACCTGGGCCGCGATCCGGTCGCGGTCGGCGACGAAGGCCGCGGTGAGGGCGTCCACGACCTCGAGGTGGAGCGCGCTGTGCTCCGCCTGCCAGGTGACCTCGAAACCGGCGCGCGCGAGGCCCGCGAGCAGGTCGGGCAGCGGCACGAGGTGGACGGTGTCGGCGTCCGGCATGACCTGCTGCTCGGCCGTGGTGAGCGGCTCGCCCTCCTCGACGGTGAGCGCGAACCGGCCGCCGGGCGGCAGCGCCGCGGCGACGGCGCGCAGCAGCGGGTCCTTGTCGGGGAAGGCGAGGACGGTCTCGAGGAGCAGGACGACGTCGAACTCCCCGGCCGGCAGCGTCGGCACGCTGCCGGCCTCGAACCGGCACGGCAGGCCGGCCGCCCGCGCCTGCTCCCGCGCCACGGCGAGGGCGTCCGGGCTGCGGTCCACCCCGAGGTAGTCGCAGCCGAGCGTGCGGGTCACGAGCCGGCCCGGCCCGGCGACGCCGCAGCACAGGTCGAGCACCCGCGTCCCCGGGCCGATCCCGGCGCGGCCGGCGAGGTCGACGATCTCGCTCGCCCGCATGAAGCTCTCCTGCCCGGCGAACTCCCCCGCCGGGAACGCCGCGACGCGGGCGTCCTCGAGCGCGTCCGCGTACCGGGCCCGGTCGTCCTGACCGGCCGGCACCGGCCGCACGCTGCTCATGCCCCGCCGCCCGGGGTGAACGCGGTGAGGAACTGGTCGCGGAACTCCTGCATGCCCTCGACGGGGGCCCGCGGTCCCGGGCGCAGGCCGGCGTCCCAGCCCCAGCCGGACACCGCGTCGAGCACGGCCGGGTCCTTGGCGACGATCGTCACCGGGACGTCGCGGCTCGCCCCGACCCCCGACACGAGCGGGAGCGGCTGGTGGTCGCCGAGGAACACCATGACGGTGTCGTCGGTGCCGTACCGCTGCAGGAACGAGACGAGTGTCGAGAGCGTGTACTCGACCGACCGGCCGTACTCGGTGCGGACCCGGCCCTGGTCCGGCCAGACCTCGCTCTGCAAGTGACCCTGCTGCCGGATCGGCTCGAAGACCGTGCCGTCGCCGAGCGTCGTCCAGTCGACGACCTGCGGCAGCGGCGCCCACGGGGCGTGGCTCGAGGTGAGGGCGATCTCGGCCATGAGGGGCTTGCGGCCCGGCGCGCCGAGCGTGGTCTTCTGCAGCGTCTCCAGGACGTACTGGTCGGGCATCGGCGACCAGCCGAAGTTCGGGCCCCGGTAGCCGAACGTCGGCTTGTCGAGGACGGTGCCGTAGCCGTAGAGGTCCTTCTCCGGCCACGCGCCCTGCACCGACGGCAGCACCGCAGCCGTCTGCCAGCCGGCCTTCGCGAACGCCCGCGGCAGGGTGAAGCGGTCGCTCGCGAGCAGCCGCCGGTAGCGCTGCGGGTTGTCGACCTCGGTGCCGGAGAGCAGCGTCGAGTGCGCGAGCCAGCTCGCCCCGCCGAACGTGGACGACGTGAGCCAGGCGCTGCGCGCCTGGAAGCCGGCGGCCGCCAGGCTCGCGGTGCCGTCGTCGAGGACCCGGTCGACGCCGGGCGCGATCGTCGGGTCCTCGAGCGCCACCCGGCCGTAGCTCTCGACGACGGTCACGAGGACGTCCTTGCCGCGCAGCCCGGCGAGCAGCCGGTCGGCCGGGACGTCGCGGAACCGGTCGGTGCGCAGCTCGACGGCGTAGTCGTCGAGGTCGTGCAGCGTGCGGTCGACCTGCTGGGTCCGGGAGACGACGAGCCCGGCCGAGCTGCCGGCCGCGAACGGCACGTCGGGAGACGTCCGGACGCCGAGCAGCGCCGTGGCGAGCCAGACGACGGCGAGCGCCGCGACGACGCGCTCGGCGGCGACGCGGTGCCGGTCGAGCGCGCCCGCCGTACGCCGCGTGGCGCCGACGAGGGCCGCGACGAGGCCGCCGGCGAGCAGCCCGGCGCCGGCCCAGCCGGCGACGACGGCGAGGGTGCCGCCGACCGCGCGCAGGTAGTCGGCGGCGTTGCCGAGCAGGCTCCAGTCGAGGACGAGGTCGAACGGCCGGTTCATCGCGAGCAGGAAGCCGACGTCGAGCACCGCGAGCACCGCGAGCAGCCCGAGGACGACGCCGAACCCGGCGACGGCCCACCGGCGGGCGCGGCCGCGGAGCACGAGGAGCACGAGCGCGGCGGCGAGGGCCTCGAGCGGGAGCCGGGCCCACCACGGCGACGCGAGCACCTTGGCGTCGTGCGGTGCGACGAGGACGACGAGCACGAGGCCGACAGCGAGGACCGTCGCCAGCGCCCCGGCGGCCCGGCTCCCGCTCGAGNTCCCGGAGCAGGAGGGCGCGACGGCGGGGGCGTCGTCCGGCCGGCCGCCGGGGCCGTCGCCGTCGTCGCCGGGCTCGCCGCCCGCGCCCTCCTGCTCCGGGAGCACCCCGGTGTCGGTCGTCACGACGAGGTGAACGGGCCCGGCCGGGGCGGGGTTCGATCCCGCCGCCGCCCGCGCGTGTCCGTGCCGGCGCCGCTAGCGTGCCCGCGTGCTTCCGAACGAGGACGTGACCGACCAGGTCGGCCGGGTGCGCCGCTACTACGACAGCAACACCGCGCGCTTCCGGCGTCTCGGCCAGGGCGGCGCCTCGATCCACCGGGCGGTGCACGGCCCCGGCGTGACGAGCCGCGAGCAGGCGTTCCACCACGTCGAGGAGCGCATCCTCGCGCTGCTGCCCGAGCGCCGTCCGGACGGCGGCCCGCCGCGGGTCGTCGACCTCGGCTGCGGGGTCGGCGGCAGCCTCCTGCACCTCGCCGGACGCCGGCCCGACCTGGTCGCCGACGGGATCACGATCAGCCCGGCCCAGGTCGCGGTCGCCGCGGACCTGGTCGCCGCGGCAGGGCTCGGCGACCGGGTCCGCGTCCGGGAGGGCGACTTCCTCGCCCCGCCCGCCGACCTCGCCGGCGCCGACCTCGTGCTGTCGGTCGAGGCGTTCGTCCACGGGCCCGACCCGGCGGCGTACTTCCGGGCCGCGGCCGGGCTGCTCCGGCCCGGCGGCCTGCTCGTCGTGTGCGACGACCTCCTCGGGCCCGCCGGCGTCCGCCCGACGCCCGCCGGGGCCCGCCGGCTCGACGAGTTCCGCACCGGCTGGCGGGTCGGCTCGCTCGTCACCGCCGCGGCGGCGGTGCGCGACGCCGCCGCCGCGGGCCTGTCCCTCGTGACGGACGACGACCTCACCCCGTACCTCGAGCTGCGTCGTCCGCGGGACCGCTGGATCCGCGCGATGGTCGCCGCGACCCGCCCGCTGCGGCCCCGCGGGGAGTACTGGTGGTCGCTCGCCGGCGGCAGCGCGCTGCAGCGCTGCCTGGCCGACGGGCTCGTCGAGTACCGGCTGCTCGTGCTCCGGCGGTCATGAGCCGGTCATGAGCAGGTCATGACCCGGGCATCGTCCTCGAGTCGAGGGTGGCCGTGACGACCGGGCCGAGCGAGCCGTCCGGGTTGACCACCCGGGTGTCCAGCTGCGACGTGCGGCAGGTGAACGTCGCCTGGTCCTGCGGGTCGGCGGTCGCGGCTGCCGTGTGCTTGAGGCCGGTCACGAGGCAGCCGCCGAGCGTGTACGTCGCGTAGGTGACGGGACGGGCCACGGCCCGGGTCAGGGTCACCCGGACCTGCACCTCGGTCCGGCCGTTGTAGGCGGTCATGAGGGCGGGGCTGCCCGTGCCCACCGTGTGCGTCACCGTGATCCCGAGGCGGCGGGCGGCGGGGCTGCCCGTCGACGGCAGGACCTTCCAGCTGTAGGACGTGACGTCGAACGTCGTCCCGGCGTCCCCGCGGGCCGGCTGCCCGCCGACGAGCACGGTCATCGCCATCGTGCTGCCGTCCGGCGTCCGGGCGGCGAGGACGGCGGGTGCACCGGCGGGAGCGGCACTGGCCTGCTGCTGACCCGCGAGGGCCGCGGCGAGGGTCCCTGCGCCGAGGAGCGCCGCGGCAGCGGCCCCGCCCCTGCGGCGCCGGCGGGCCGCGCCGGCCGCGTGGTCCTGCGTGCCCGCGGGCGAGCGGTCGTCGTCGAGGCTGGGGTGCACCTGGTCCTCCTGCGATGTCGAGGCCGCCGCTCCGGTGGCGGTGGCGTGCCCCAGTGCAGCGGGCGGCGGTCACCGCACGGTCACCGCCGGGTCACCGGTCGCGCGGGGCGGTGCCGGACCGCGCCGGGATGCCCGGGATGTCCGGTCGGCCGCGTACTGTGCCCTGGACGTCCGCCCGCTCCGAGCCGGTGGCGGAGCACGGCCACCGGCCGGAGGGAGGGCAGGGATGGGCACGGACCCGGTCGAGGACCGGCTGCACGAGCGGATCGGCCGCCTGCTGCGCCTCGCGCAGCACGCCGACCCGCAGAGCGTCGTCGACACGCTGTCGCTGACGGCCGCCGAGCTCGACTGCTCGGACGTCGCGCTGTACCTCGTCGACTACCAGCACACCACGCTGCGGCCGGCCTCGACGGCCCGCGGCCGGGACGACGGGCCGCTGCGGCTCGACGGCACCGTGGCCGGCCGCGTCTTCGCGTCAGGGCAGCCGCTCTGCGTGGCCGCCGGCGACGGGTGGGACGTCTGGGTCCCCGTCACCGAGGGCGCCCAGCGGGCGGGGGTGCTGCGGGTCCGGATGGCGGAGCGGGACGACGTCCGGGAGGCCTTCATCGTCGAGCTCGGCCTCGCCGCCGGGCACCTCGTCGTCTCGGCCGGCGCCTACACCGACCACTGGGCGACGGTGCGACGCGGCCGTGAGATGTCCCTGCCCGCCGAGATCCAGTGGTCGATCCTGCCGCCGCTCACCTTCGCCGTCGGCGGGACGACGGTGGCCGGCCTGCTGGAGCCCGCCTACGACGTCGCCGGGGACTGCTTCGACTACAGCCTCAACGGCAACGACCTCGACATCGTGGTGTTCGACGCGATGGGGCACGGGCTGGCGTCGTCGGTGCTGGCGTCCCTGGCGATGTCCGCCTACCGGCACCGGCGCCGCAAGGGCGGGCACGACGACCCGCGGTCGCTCCTGCGGGCCGTCGACGAGGTGGTCGCGGACTACGCGCACGGCGACGCCTTCGTCACCGGCATCGCCGCGCGGCTCGACATCGTCACGGGCGCCCTGGTGTGGACGAGCGCCGGTCACCATGAGCCCCTCCACGTCCGGTCCGGGCACACGCTCGCCCCGACGGACGCCGAGCCCGCGCCGCCCTTGGGCCTGCTCGCCTGGGCCGGTGGTGACCAGGACCTGGGCCTCACCCGGGTCGACCTCGAGCCCGGTGACGGTGTGCTCCTCTACACCGACGGTGTCACCGAGGCCCGGGACGCGACGGGCGAGGAGTTCGGCGAGGAGCGCCTGCGCGACTTCCTCGAGCGGAGCACGGCCTCCCTGCTCGACCCGGCCGAGACGCTGCGGCACCTCATCCGCTCCGTCACCGAGCACAACGTCGTCCCGCTGCGGGACGACGCGACGACCGCGTACGTGCGCTGGGACGGCGCGGCCCCGGCGCGGCGGAGCCAGCCGCGGTCCTGACCGGCGGCGCGTCGGCGAGGGCGTTCCGTTGCAGCGCCGTAGGCGTACTGTCACACTCTGCTGGCGATCTTCACCCCGACGTGGTGTCAGGGGCGGGTTCCGGCTGGGTGAGGGCCTGATGACGAGCAACGCGGGCGAGGCCGGCGGTGTGCGCCCGGGCGCGGACCCCCTGGCCTGGATGGCCCGGGCGCTGTCCGCGACCGTGCGGCCCGGCGACGTGCTCGACGTCGTCGCGGACGCCGTCGGGTCGTTGGTCGGCGAGTGCTCGCTGAACATCTCGCTGCTCGACGACGGCGGCCGGACGCTCTCGACCGTCATGTCGCGTCGCACCTCGCCGCAGGTCCGGATGCAGTTCGCGGCGTTCCCCGCCGATGCCCCCTACCCGACCCGGGACGCCCTGCGCAGCCGCCGGCCGGTCGTCGTCCAAGGGCTCGCCGACCGCGACCGGCGCTACCCGGCGCTCGCCGCGGTCCCGGTGTCCCAGGTCGCTTGGGTGGTGCTCCCGCTCGTCGTCGACGACCGCCCGCTGGGCACCCTCTCCCTGGGCTGGACGACGCCGCAGCCCTTCGACGCCGCCCAGCTCCAGCTGTGCGAGGGGATCGCCGACGTCACCGCCGCCGCGCTGGCCCGGGCGCAGATGTTCGACCGCGAGGAGCAGGCCCGGACGGCCGCCGAGGACCTGGCGACCCGGCTGCAGGTCCTGCAGGACCTCACGGGGCAGCTGTCCGAGGCGACCGACCTCGCAGCCGTGGGCGACCTCGTCGTCGGGGCCGGCCTCCAGGCGCTCGCCGCGGACGCCGCCGCGATCGGCCTCCTCGACGACGACGGCCGCTCCGTCACGACGCTCGCGAGCGCCGGCCTGCCGGCGGACCTGCTCCCCCGCTGGTCCCGGCACGACGTCGGCGTCTCCGGCCAGGTCGCCGACCTGCGCGAGAGCCTGCGCCCGGTGATGATCGCCTCGCGGGCCGACCGTGACGCGCGGTTCGCCGACCGGGACCCCCGCCCGGAGGACGACCTCTTCGAGGCGACCGCGACGCTGCCGCTCGTCACCGCGGGCGCGCTCGTCGGCGTCGTCGCCTACGCGTGGCGGCATCCGCGCACCTTCGACGCCCACGACCAGGGCTACCTCACCGCGATCGCCGCGCACGCCGCCACCGCCATCGACCGGTCCAGGCTCCTCGAACGGACCCGGCAGATCGCCGAGACCCTGCAGCGCGCCCTGCTGCCGGAGGCCGTCTCCGACGTCGAGGGCTGGGACCTGGCCACCTGCTACGTGCCCGCCGTCCAGGACACCCAGGTCGGCGGCGACTGGTACGACGCCTTCGCCACCGACGACGGCCGGCTCGTCCTCGTCCTCGGCGACGTCGCGGGCAAGGGGGTCCGGGCGGCGGCGGTGATGGGCGCCGTCCGGTCGGCGCTGCGGGCCTACGCGACCCTCGACGCCGACCCGGCCACCGTCCTGCGCCGGCTCGACACGTACTTCGGCGCGTTCAAGGACGACGAGATGGTGACGGTCGCCGTCGCGCTCCTCGACCCCCGCACCGGCGAGGTGACGTACGCCTGCGCCGGGCACCTCCCGCCGCTGCTCGTCTCCGGGACGTCCGTCGAGTGGCTGGACGCGGCGACCAGCCCTCCGCTCGGCGCCAACCGGGGCGGCGACCGCCCGCAGACGACGACCCGCGTCGCCCCGGGGCAGGCGCTGCTGCTCTACAGCGACGGTCTCGTCGAACGCCGGCACGAGAGCCTCGGGCGCTCGCTCGGCACCCTCGCCGACCGGGCCGGGACGCTGTCGTCCGCGCCGGACCTCACCGCCGCCGCCCGGGCCCTGATCCGGACGATGGACGCACCGGACAAGGTCGTCGACGACACGGCGCTGCTCGTCGTCCGGCGGCACCCGGGCTGACGCCGCGTCCCGCCGGCGCGGTCGCGCGACCCGTCAGTGCCGGGGTGCCACGGACGGCGCCCGGCGCCCGCCCTGCGCCGGGACGGTCGCCGACCGCGGCGTCCGCCGGAACGTGTTGTACCCGTGCAGCCACGGGACGAGCTCCTCGACCGGCATCGGCCGGGCCAGGTGGTAGCCCTGGATGGTGTGCGCCCCGAGGGCTGCGAGGTGGTCCCAGGTCTGCTGGTCCTCGACCCCCTCGACGACGACGTCGAGCGCGAGGTTCGTGCCGAGGTCGATGATGCTGCGGGCGATGAGCAGGTCGTGGGTGTCGTGGGTCAGGTGGGCGACGAAGCTGCGGTCGATCTTCACCTCGTCGACCGGGAGCCGCCGCAGGTACGACAGCGACGAGTAGCCCGTGCCGAAGTCGTCCACCGACAACCGGACGCCCCGCTCGCGGAGCCGGTTGAGCAACGCGATGGCCGTCTCTGGGTCGCCGATGACGCTGTCCTCGGTGATCTCCAGGGTCAGCCGTCCGGCCGGCAGACCGCTGCGGGCGAGGGCGGCGTCCACCATGGCCAACGTGCGGTCGTCGCCCAGGGCCCGGGCGGGCAGGTTCACGGACACCGACAGGTCGAGCCCGCCGGCCCGCCAGGCCTGCGCCGCGGCGACCGCCCGGTCCAGCACGAGCGCTGTGACGTCCGGCATGAGCCCGTGCCGCTCGGCGAGCGCGAGGAAGTCGGCCGGGGGCAGGACGCCGAGGCGCGCGTGCTGCCAGCGCACGAGCGCCTCGACGCCGATGACGTCGCCGCTCGTGGCGTCCGCCTGGGGCTGGACGTGGATGTCGATGTGGCCGTCCGCGACCGCCTTGCGCAGGTCGGCGAGCAGCGCGAGGCGGGTGTGCGCGGCCGGGTCGGCGCTCGGCGGCCGCCGGCTGCCGTCGTCGTGCACCTGGGTGCCGCCCTGCTGGACCTTGGCCCGGTACATCGCGCTGTCGGCGGCGCGCAGGAGCGAGGAGACGTCGTCGCCGTGCACCGGCGCCAGCGCGACCCCGACCGAGGCCCGGACGCGGACCTCGATGTCCTCGATGAGCACCGGGGCGCCGAGCCGCTCGTGCACCCGGGACGCGACGAGGACGGCGTCCTCGACGGAGTCCGTCTGCGGGAGCAGGACGGCGAACTCGTCCCCGCCGAGCCGGGACACGGTCGCCGCCGGCGGGGCGGCCGCGACGAGCGCCTCCGCGACATGGACGAGGAGCACGTCCCCGTGGTGGTGCCCGAGCGAGTCGTTGACCTCCTTGAACCCGTCGAGGTCGATGAGCAGCACAGTGAAGCCGGTGACGGCACCGGCGGCGACCTGGTGCAGGCTCTGCTGGACGGCGTCCCGGAACTTCGTCCGGTTGGCGAGCCCGGTGAGGACGTCGTGCAGGGCCTCGTGCTGCATGCGGTCCAGGAGCCGGCCCTTGGCGAGCGCGAGCCCGGCCTGGTTGGCGACGGTCTCGAGGGTGGCGATGTCGTCGACCTGGAACGCCCGGACCTCCCCCATCCGCTCGGCGACCATGAGCGAGCCGAGCACCCGCGACTCGTCCCGCAGCGCGACGACGACCGCCTCGCGGTAGCCGAGGGCCGCGAGCTGCTCGGCGTGCGCGGCCTGCTCGTGCGCCGGGCCGCCCTGGGTCGTGAGCACCGGCCGGCCGCTGCGCAGCACCGAGTGCCAGAGCGCGGGGTGGGTGCCGTCGCCCACCTCGTCGCTGCGCACGATCGCCGACCCCGGTGCGAGCGTCCAGCGGCGCGGGAGCTGGCCGGGCTCGTCGCCGAGGAGCACGACCTCGGCGGCCTCCGCCTTGAGCAGCGTGCGGGCCCCGAGCAGCGCGCTCGCGAGGATCTCGTCGGCGGCGTGCGACCCGGTCACGGCCCGGCCGAAGTCGTAGAGCTGGGCGAGGCTGACGTGCCGGTCGTTGAGGGACGCGTGGGCCCGGTAGGCGATCATGATCGCCGCACCGACGACGAGCAGGAGCGGCGTCGTCCGGGGGTCCGCGTGCAGGGCCGTGACGATGAGGACGCCGGCGCAGGCGACGACCGCCGAGATGACCGGGTAGCGGACGAGCGCAGTGACGACCTCGCCGCGCTCCACCCGCCCTTCGTGCAGGCCGACGACGGCCAGCACGAGCAGCCCGTCCGCGGCACCGGCCAGCGAGACCCCGGCGAGCGCGGCCACCCAGCCGGCCGGGTGGTGGGCCGCCGCGGCGTCCGGCCCGACGACGGTGTGGAAGACGACGAGGGCGGCGGAGACGCCGAACACCCGCAGCGTCGTGTTGAAGACCGCCTTGACCGGCGACTGGCGCCGGTACACCGCGTACACGAGGCCGGTGCCGACGACCGTGGCGAGCAGCATGTCCGCCGGGGCGGCGAGGTACACGGCGAGGACGAGCGGGACCTCGCTCAGCGAGACCGCCTGGGCCTCGCGCCGGACCTGGACGTGAAGGACGACGACCTCGGCGAGCGCGAAGAGCGGGGCGAGCGCCCACCAGGGCAGCACCGGGGTGAGCGGTGCACCGCCCGCACCTGTGAGGCCCAGGGCCCAGACCAGGCCGGACACCGCGAGGAGGCCGACGACCATCGTGGCCACGCCCGCCCGGGGCGTGCGCCACCACGGCCGGCGACGTCGGGCGGTACCCGCTGCCTGGTCCACGCCCACCTCCTCGCCGGCCGCCGGGCCGTCCCGCCGGCGGGGAGGTCCGGCGACGACGGCAGGGCTCGTGATCTCACCTCACCTGTCGTCGCCGGCCCGGCGTTGTTGAGGGGTCCGCCGGGGCGGCCGGACGCTGCCGGACGCGGCCTGGGCTCAGGCCCAGCTGGACCCGCGGGCGTTCAGGCTCGCGCCACCGACCCGGCCGGTGACGCCCGCGGCCGGCAGCGCCCACGAGGAGCCGCGGACGACGGCGCTCGTCCCCACCCGGACGGTGCCGGTCGTCGCGGCCTGCTGCTGGTCCGAGGGACCCGCGGCGGGGGCGGAGGTGGCGAGGGCGCCGACGGCGAGGGCAGCGGTGAGGACGGCGGCCGAGACGGTCCGGCGCAGCCGGACGGTGCGGGCGGTGGTGGCGAGCGGGCGGGGGTTCATGGCAGGTCCTCCGTGGTGGGCGTGGTGGGTGTACGAGTGACGGGTCGGGCAGAGGTGTGCGCTGGAGGGTCAGCTCCAGGTAGCGCTGGACCAGCCGGCGTCGACCCAGGAGCGGCCCTGCCAGGAGTCGGCCACCCAGCTGCGGCCGTCCCAGCTGTTGTTCACCCAGGAGCGGCCGACCCAGGAGCGGCCGGACCACGCCGTGCCGGTCCAGGACGCCGCGACCCAACTGCGGCCCGACCAGTCGCCGGCGGCGTCGAAGCCCGCCCCGGTCCAGGCGTTGCCGTTCCACGAGCCGTCCGCGGTCCAGGCCGTCCCCAGGAGCGTCTTCGGCGCCCAGACGAGCGGGACGAACGGTGCACCGAAGATGTCGCGCTCACCGGACAGTGCGACGCCGTCCAGCCCGACGTGCGAGGAGCCGCGGGCGAGCTCGAGCGACCCGAGCCCGGTGCCGAAGGTCGCCGTCGTCGTCGACATGAGCGTGCGGATGAAGCTGTTGCCGGCCGCCGACATCGCGGCGCTCACGTTGACGATGCCCGCACCGGCGTTGGTCGTCGTCCCCTTCGCCATGAACTGGGCGGAGTAGCCGAGGATCATCTTGACCTGCTGCGGCGACAGACCCGGGTAGCGCTGCAGGAGCAGTGCGGCCGCGCCGGAGACGACGGCGGTCGACTGCGAGGTGCCGCTGCCGCGGAAGAACCGGGTGCCGACGCGGGCCGACGGGTAGGCCTGGTCGACGGCGCCGTTCGGGACCCGCAGGCCGAGGATGTGGACGCCCGGGGCGACCATGTCGACGTGCCGCTTGCTCGTGCCGCGGTTCGCGAACGCGGGGACCGTGTCGTCGCTCAGCGCGAGGGTGCCCATCGGGTCGCTCGCGCCGACGGCGAGAAGGTTGCCGTCGAGCGCCGGGTTCGCCAGGTCGACGTCCGCCGTGCCGTCGTTGCCGCCGGCCACGACGACGACGATCCCCTTGCGCCACGCGGCTTCCGCGGCGTAGGCGAGCGGGTCGAGGTGGGAGTCCTGCTTGCCGTCCGTGCCGTAGCTGAGGTTGAGGACGCGGATGTTCATGCCCGGGTCGTGGGCGTGCTGGGTGACCCAGTCGATCGCCGCGATGACCTGCGAGACGTCGGCGGCGCCGTCGCTCGCGCCGACCTTGAGGCTGATGATCCGCGCGTCGGGCGCGATCCCGTGGAACCGGTCGGGCTTGGCGTAGTCGGCCGGGCTCTCCACCTGGTCGCGGCCGGCGATGATGCTCGCCATGTGGGTGCCGTGCCCGTAGGCGTCCTTGTAGCGGACGTCGGCGTGCTGGCTGTCGAACGACAGGTCGGGGCCGTTGACGACGTTGCCCGACGTGAGGCCCTTGACCGGCGCGACGCCGGTGTCGATGAGCGCGACGTCGATGCCCTTGCCGGTCCACCCGGCCTGGTACGCCTTGGTCGCACCGATGATCGTCGCGACGTCGAGGATCGACCCGGTGTCGGCCGTCGGGTCGTAGCCGAGGTCGCCGTTGTAGGCCATGACGTGACCGGACACGTCCTCGGTCACGGACACGACGTCCGGGTCGGCCGCGAGCGCGGCCGCTGCCGCGGCCGACACGGTCGCGGCGACGCCGTCGACGATGGGGAGGTCACGGGTGACGTGACCGCCGAGCCGCACGACGTCCGCGCGGACGGCGGCGTGGTGCCCGGGCAGGCCGCGGACGACAACGGCGCCACCCCCGGGCGCGCCCGGCGCAGCGGCCGGACCTGCCGGCTCCGACGGCCGGGCCTGCGCGACTCCGGCACCCTGCGTCGCGAGCCCGACGGCAACCACACCGACGGCCAGCGACCGCAGCCAACCTCGACCTGTGCTCTGCACGCGATCGGTCCCTTCCCTGGGAGCGGCGCGGAAGACCCGCGACGCTTGGCCTCCATGGTGTTCGGCCCCGCAGAGGCACCGCGACGACCGCACGGGTCGCCTCCGCACTGCTCCGCAGGGGTGACGGGTCGTCTCTCGGTGACCGGATCGCACCCCGACGGCGTAGCGGGGCCGCCCCGTGCACCCGTCCGGCCCTGTGCGGGGTCGCTCGAACGGCGTCCGGTCAGGGGGTGCGGCGACCGCGGCGCACGGCGAGGACCACGAGGTGCAGCCCGGCCGCCGCGACGACGACGAACATCGCTGCCAGGACCCGGACCGCGGATGTCGCGGCGTCGTCACGCCCGCGCGCGGCGCGCTCGTACCGGTCCTCGAACGAGCCCAGCGCCGTGTCGACGCCCAGGAGCGGGTCGGTGCCGGGCAGCCGGGCCTCCTCGGCCGTGAGCGTCTCCCCCGCCCGCACCCGCGCCGCGGCCCGCCCGGCCTCGGTGGACCAGCCCGAGAACCCGGCCGAGAGGTCGGCGCCGCGGTAGGAGCCGCCGGCCCCGCCCCGCTCGAGGGCGGCCTCGTCGCCGTCGACCATCCGGGCCACGTCGCTCACCTGCGTCGCCAGCGGCCCTGCGGGGACCGCCCCCGGATCGACCTCCGGCCGCCCGCTGAGCAGGAACAGCGCCACCGATCGCTCGTAGGCGTCGAAGCGCCCGGCAACGTCCGAGACCACCCCGCCGCGCGCACGGAGCAGGACGGCGTCGTCGCGGGCCTGAGACGCCGACCGCCACGCGAAGAGCCCGACGACCAGGGCGACGACGATGACCGCGGAGAGCAGCGGCACGACGTCCCGGCGCAGGTCGGACTGCCGCTCCGACGCGGTGACGAGGTCTCCCGGGGTGTCGACGTCCGGCTGCGGGCCAGGCATGAGGCCGAGCCTAGACGCCGCGGCGATCATGGGCACGCTCGTTACGGGGCACAGTGGGACGCATGAGCGGACGTCCCCTGCTGTTCCTCGATGTCGACGGAGTCCTGGCGCTCTGGGACCCGGTCGTCGAGGTCGAGCGCATCCGACTGGCGGGCGCCACCGGCGTCCCGCTGCTGGTGCCGGTCGGCACCGCGGGCCGGCTCCACCGACTCGCCGGCCGCTTCGAGATGGTCTGGGCCACGGCCTGGGGCGAGGACGCCCCGCAGTTCCTGGCCCCGTGCCTGGGCGTCGGCGCCGCCTGGCCGGTGCTCGACTTCGACCAGTACAAGGGAGCCGCGGCCTGCGACTTCGCCGCGGACCGACCTTTCGCCTGGATCGACGACGAGGCGCACAGCGAGGCCGAGATCCTGCGCGACAACTGCCCGATCGCGCACCTGGTCGTCCACGCCGACCACCGGATCGGTCTGGACGACGATGCGGTCGCTCAGCTTCTCGGGTTCGCCGGCCGGCTGTGAGCTGTCGCAGAACGGCCGTCTGACGAGCGGGCAGGTCCTCGAACCAGGAGCGTGAAAGGCGCGGTGGCTGCGTCGACGTGGACGGCGGAGGTCGGGACGCTGACCCGGACGCTACTGATCCTCCTGCGGCCGGACGAGCTGTTCGAGGAGCGGGACGCGGTAGGGCAACGCGGGAAGAGCGGCGACCCGGAGGAGGTACTCCCGCGGGATCGGGGAGCCGGCGGCCTCCATCCGTTGCAGGAGGCCGAGGAGGAGCATCCGAGGCTCGGGCTCGTCCGGGAAGTCCCCGACGAGGTCGAGCATCCGGTCCAGGCGGTCCCGGCGCCGGTCGACGAGCTCGGGCCGCAGGCTTCCGATGCCGGCAAGGACCACAGGCAGGGCATCGCTGTACGCCGGCACGAGTCGTGCGACGACGCGCGCCGACGACGGCGGCGGGGCGTCCGGACGAGGATCGGCGCCGCAGACCGAGGCCAACCGGCGGAGCACCGCGGCGAAGCCCGCGCCGGGGCGGTCCCCGAGGTGCTGCTGGAACCGGACGTGCCTCCCCTCCGGACGCCAGACGTCGACGTCCAGCGTCAGCGAGCTGCCTCGCCCCAGGACTGCGCCGCCGACGAGGAACGCCGGCTGCCCGGCGAGACCCGTGAGGTCGAGCATGAGGTCGTGGGTGTGCCGCACGTGCAGGTCGGCCACCGGCCCGCGCAGGTTGCTCAGGACATGGCACGTCGCGTCGGCGTCGGTCCCGACGCGCAGGTTCGCCGACACCCAGAGCGCGAGGCCGCGCGCGATGTCCCGGTTCTCGGGGCGGTCCTCCTCGAAGGCCCAGGGCACGACGCCGATCCGCGGCCCGTCGGCCAGCGGCAGTTCCAGATGCTGCGGCCGCCACAGCGGCGTGGGCAGGACGCTGTCGACGAAGCGGTCGAGCTTGACCGTGAACGACAGCGCTACGTCCCTGGTGACCCGCAGCCCGTCCAGCTCGAACTCCTGGCGCCGCAGCTCCGACTGCCACGCGGCGCCGAGCTCGAGGTCCGAGGCGGCGAGCATCGCGAGCTCGTGGAGGACCTGCTCGGCACGGTCGATCTCCCGCAGCTGCAGAAGCGCCGCCATCAGGCCCGTTCCCGCGTGCGGCCCGTGCTCGGCCCGGTCCCACCGGTCACCGGCCACGTCCACGACGGCGCGCCACCAGCCGGCTCGCGCGAGCAGAGCCACGCCCTGGTCCAGGACCGACGCCGACCAGTGCGCGCTGGCGCACGCCCGAAGCACGAGCGCACTCGCTCCGTGCTCGTCGTCGTCCGCCACGGACGCCGCCGCGAGCCGGAGCATCGCGTCGGGCGAGCCCGCCGCCGCCTCGGCCCATAGCACCGGCAGCTCGTCATCGGAGGGGAGGGCTGGAAGAGCGGGTCGCGGGAGCGCTGCAGCCGGCGCGGGCTCGACGTCCCGTTGCTGCCGGCGCCACGCGAACACGCGGGGATCATGGCACGTGGGCCTGGCTGAAGGGGAGCCCGACGGCCACGTGCTGTCGCTGGGCCAGCGCCGTCCCGGGGCGGCCCGCGCCCGGACCCGCTGCACCGGTTGCACCCGTTGCACGAGCCCGGCGCATCGCACGAGCGCCGCACTGATTCCCGACGGGCGGACACCGGCCGAATGACGCTACGGCCCACCGCTCAGCGCGTATGCACGGAAGGTCTCCGTCCCCGTGCGGAGCCACACGCCCGTCCCGCAGCCGGCAGCCGCCGAGTGGTTGACGAGGACACCCCAGATCCCTCGGTGCCCGAAGCGCACCGGCGCTCTGTCCACGACTCGCGCACCAGTCGCCTCAACCTGCACTCGTGAGTACCTGTCCCCCGGCCCTACGTACTCGCGGCCACAGGCATGCAAGAGGTCCGGAGTTCCCGACAAGCCGCCATGCCGAAATCCCTGAGCGCCCTCGAGGCCCACCACCCCGCCGACAAGAACCAGCAGCGCACCCACGGCGCCGAGCGTCCAACGCAGGCGGTGACCTCGGCGGCTGACATTCACATCGGTGAGTGTGCCTCGCGAAGGGCTCGGACGCCCTGCACCACTGCCGGGTCATCGTCGTCCGCCGCCGCATCGAGCGCCATGGCGAAGGCGCGCTCGGCGACCTGGGCCGCGACCGCACGCTGGAACACCCAGTCGTGGTACGCGCTGAGGAGGTCGTCCGCCGGATCCTGATGGTCGGGGACCGTCACCGTGCCGACCGCCCAGAGGATGTGACGAAAGGCCGAAGCGTCCTTCGCGGCGAGAAGCGCGTCCGCCGCGGCCACCGTGACAGTGGTGTCCTCGGCGTCAAGCAGCAGTCGGCGTAGGGCGGCGTCCGCGTCGGCGGCGCCGACGTGGGCACATAGTTGCTCCGCAGCGACAGCACGGATCTCCCAGCACGGTTCATCCGCGCGACGCAGGAGCTCCTGGAGCTGTTCCTTGACCTGTCGAGTAAGGCAGACACGACCCTGCGGTGCACCTGAGATCCTGTGTCAACCTGCCCGGGCTCCGATCGAGCGAGTCCGTCGCCGAATCCTGGCCACTCATTGCGGGATCCGCCGGCGCACGTACTGCTGTTCCCGTGCGGCCCGCGCCCGGACCATCGGGTCACGGTCCTTCGCGGCCTCCCTGCAGCGTTCTGCCCAGCCGGGGACATCGATCAGTCGCACGAGGGCGAGGGAGATCTCGCGGCGGTACGGACTCGCGCTGCGAAGCCCGTCCTGAGCGATCCTCACGACGTCGTCGCGCGTCGGGCTGCCCCGCCGTCCGAGTTCGCGAGCACTGCCCAGGGCTGCACTGCGCACGACGGTGCTCGAGTCAGCCAGGCAGTCCTCGAACGTCGCCCAGCCGGTCGCCGTGATCACCGGGGCGTGCCGAAGGGCGGTCAGCGCCGCCGCCCGCACCGACTCGGGGCCCTCCCGCGCCCGGGCGCAGAGGGCGTCGCACGCGCCGTACGGGTCAAGGGCCACGACAGCCCGGCCGGCGGCCTCGGCGATGGCGTGCTCATCGCCGAGAGCAGCCAACGCACCCGGCAACGCGTCGGGCACCGGCAGGCATGCCAGGGCGGCGACCGCACCCATCCGGACCCGGGGGTCGTCGTCCGCGAGGGCAGCGAGCAGTGCTCGTTGCACCGCCTCGCGGGTGAGCGGCTCCAGCTGCCGGCGGGCCAGCCGCCGCAGACCGGTGACAGCCGAGGCGCGCAGCGCCGGATCGCCGCTCTTCGCCCCCTCGAGGAGGTCGACGACCTCGTGGCGGATCATTCGGCGTTCCCTCCACGGCCCCTGCCCGGCCCCGCCTGCCCGTCGAACGCCCAGAGCCGGTCCAACGCTTCGCGCGAACCGGCCCACGCCGACCGATCCTCGCGCGATGTGTTCCACTGCCGCCGGAACCATCGCTTCCCCACCCGCGCAGCCTGCGATGTTCGAACGCCATCGGCAGGTGTCGGGGCTCTGCAGCCGGACGAACGCTACGGAGAGAACCGAGCCAGGACCTCATCGATCTCGGCGTCGCTCGCCGCCCATGGACGCCGGAGCTCGACCAGCTTCACGAGGCCGAGCAGGGCTACGGGGTCTTCGGCGACGAACCGCGCGTTGCCCAGCACCGCGACGAGGTCGTCACCGCTCCGCGTCACGGTGAGGCCGATCTGCTCCAGCGCCAGGATGGCGGGGACCACGGTGTTCCCCGCCTGGGCGACGTCGACACCTTCGGTCCGGACCCGGAGCGGGGCCAATCCCAGGCCGGCGGCCGGGCAGCCGCCGGCGTCGCACTCGACGTCGGGGTCACCTCGATGCTCGAACTCGTAGTGGAAGCACATGTAGTGCATCTGCTCGAACAGGTCGTAGTCCGCGGCGCCGGCCACGACCGGTCGGGCGCAGCGCCTGCACGCGGGCAGCCGCGAACCCTCCGGATCGATCACGCCGCCGATGCTAGAACCGACCACGGGCACCGGGCCGCACAGCTCAGGACAACGAAGAAGGACCGATCCTGAACGGATCGGTCCTTCTCGACGGTGGGCGATACTGGGATCGAACCAGTGACCCCCTCGGTGTGAACGAGGTGCTCTCCCGCTGAGCTAATCGCCCGGGACGGCCCCGCCGTACTGCTCGGGACCGCACGATCGTAGCGAACGAGGCACGGTCTCGACCAATCCGTTCACGCCGCGCCGCCCGGCGCGATCCGGACGCCGTCGGCCTACAACCCGGGCAGCGGCGGGATCACCTGATCGGGCACCCACTCGGGCACGCCGAGGACGACGAAGACGCCCCACAGGACGGCCGCGACGAACGCCGCCGTCGCGAGGCCGATGAGGATCCGGACCGGGATCGACCGTTGGCCGACCCAGTGCGTCCACGCGCGGACCTTCGCCCGGACGACGTGCAGGAGCCGCTGCGCCCACTCGAACTCGGTCGAGAGGATCGCAAGCCCCAGGATGACGACCAACCACCCCGGACCGGGGAAAGGCACCATGAACAGACCGGCAACGAGAACTGTCGTGCCGACCAAACCGGTGACGACCTTCCAGGCGAGGCGTGTCGCAGGGTTACTGCGGATACGCTCACGCCAGGCGAGTGCCCGTCGCAGGATCGGATGTGACTCTCGCCGAATGGCAGTGGATTCGCTACTGTGCGTGTTCGCGGGGTCTCCCACGGCACCACTGTAGGCAGATCGCTGCGCAGTGTTTCGCTTCGACGCTCGCGGGGAATGATGCGGGCACGGACCATCCGGGTGGGGGTCCACTGATTGAGGGAGCATCATGCAGCCGCACGTAGACGTCGAGTCGTCGGTCCAGCTACGGCTGGTCGTGGCCGACGCGGACGCCGTTCCGCTCCCCGTGAGCCTGAGGTACTCGGCCTCGGACCCGTACGCCGTCCGCGCCGTGTTCTCCGGCGACGGCATGGAGGTCGAGTGGGTGTTCGCCCGCGAACTGCTGCGCACCGGGCTCGCCTCGCCCGTCGGTGACGGGGACGTCCACGTCTGGCCGTCCTGGGGCACCGGTCGCGAGCTGCTCATGATCTCCCTTACGTCTCCTGACGGCCAGGCCGTCCTCGAGGCAACGGCCGATGACGTGCGGTCGTTCCTCGACCGCACCGCCGCCGTCGTCCCGGACGGCGACGAGAGCGCCTACCTCGACCTCGACGCCGCGCTGACCCGCCTGCTCTCCTGATCGACCGTACGACGACGACCTGAAGCCCGCGTCCCCACCCGCGCGGCACGCACACTCCGGAGGCCGGTCCCGCGGGACCGGCCTCCGCGGCGTCCTGCGGCACATCGTCCGGGCCCGGACGACGACAGGGCCGGACGGCGCGCCCGCCTACGGGTCGAGCCGCTCCGCGCCCCGGCGGGCGAACAGGTCCACGGCCGCCTTGCCGAGCGGGCTGCCGGGAAGCACCCGGCCGTCGACGACGTTGACCTGCTGGACGTCACGGGTCGAGCTCGTGAGCAGCAGGTCCTCGACGAACGCGAGCCGCTCGAACGGCACGTCCTCCTCGACGACGGGCAGCCCTTCCTCGTGCGCCCACTCGAGGAACAGCTCGCGGCTGATCCCCGCGAGGCACCCGGACGACAGCGGCGGGGTGACGAGCCGGTCCCCCTCGAGCACGACGACGTTCGACCCGGTGCCCTCGCAGAGCATCCCCGCGGTGTTCGCCAGGAGCGCCTCGTGCGCCCCCTTCTGCTTCGCGGCGCGCAGCGCGACGACGTTCTCGGCGTACGACGTCGTCTTGGCCCCCGCGACGGCGGACCGCTCGTTCCGGGTCCACGGCACCGACGCGACCTCGATGTGCCCGGGCCACGGTGCGGCCGGCGCGGCCGCGACGACGAGGGTCGGGGGCACGTCCGAGCGCTCCGAGCCGAGCGGGCCGGCGCCGGCGGTGACGGTGATCCGGAGCCGGCCCAACGGCAGCGGTGCCCCGGCGGCGGCGGACGCCGCGGCGAGGGTCTGCGCGACAGCCTCCCGGACCTGCTCGTCGTCCGGCGGCGTGATCGCGAGGATGTCCAGCGAGCGGCGCAGGCGCCGCAGGTGCCGGGTCAAGGCGTACGGCTGACCGTCGACGATCTTGCACGTCTCGAAGGCGCCGTCCCCGACGGTCACCCCGTGGTCGAGCGCGGCGACCCGGCCGCCGTCCGCCACGACGTGCCCGCCGACCCACACCGTCGTCGTCATCGGTCCTCCTGACCTGCCGCGGCGGCCGCCGTGGCCACCCGCCCGTCCCGTGGTTCTACACCGCTCGCCAGCCCGACGAGCCGGCGGGCCTTGAGCTCGGTCTCGGCCCACTCGGCCTGCGGGTCCGAGCCCCAGGTGATCCCGGCGCCGGTCCCGAACCGGAGCTCGCCGTCGTCCCACCAGAAGGACCTGATGCCCACCGCGAGCCGGGCCACGCCCCGGTCGGCGTCGACGAACCCGACGGCGCCGCAGTACGGGCCGCGTGGCACCGGCTCGAGGTCGGCGATGGCGCGCAGCGCGCTGCTCTTCGGTGCCCCGGAGACCGACCCGGGCGGCATCGTCGCGGCGAACAGGTCCGCCCAGCCGGCTCCTGGCCGCAGCCGGCCCTCGACCGTGGAGACGAGGTGGACCAGGCCCGGGTGCTGCTCGACGGCGAGCAGGGCGGTCACCTCGACGGTCCCGGGCACGCAGACGTGCTGGAGGTCGTTGCGGACGAGGTCGACGATCATGACGTTCTCGGCCTCGTCCTTGGGCAGCAGGTCGGCCGCGGTGCGCCCGGTGCCCTTGATCGGGGACGACGCGACGACGTCCCCGTCGCGCGCGAGGAACAGCTCGGGGGACGCGCTGACGACCCGCGTCGCCGGCAGCCCGCCGAACGCCGGGACGTCGACGACCCCGGCGTACGGCGCCGGGTTGCCGGCGGCGAGCGCGGCCGCGAGGGCCCACGGGTCGGCGTCCGGGTCGACGGGTGCGGAGAGCACCCGGCAGAGGTTCACCTGGTACACCTCGCCCTCGAGGACCCGGTGCCGGATCTCGCGTACCCCGGCGATGTAGGGGTCCTGGTCGAGGGCGCTGCGCCAGGCGCTGGGTGCGGGCCCGTGCCAGGGGCCGGACGGCGCGGGCAGGGGTGCGTCACGGACGTCGCCGAAGCGCCAGAACCGGTACTCCTCCTCGAACGTCGCGACGACCGCCCACCAGCCGCCCGCGTCCAGCCGGGCCGGGTCGGACGTCGCCTCGACGACCCCGGTCGCGCGGCGGCCGGCGAACCACGCGGCACCCTCGGGACGTCCGGTCACGGACCGGAACGCTACCCGCCGGGCGGCCCGCTCCCCCGGCGTCCGGGGCGGAGTTCCACGTGGCGTCGTGCGGCTGCGCTGGTGGGCCCGACACGCCCGCGCCACGCGTGAAGGAAGTCAGTTGGACTCACCTGCAAGACGTCGGCTAATGTTCAGAACGCGCTCAGGGTGGCGGAAGTCGCCAGGAGATCGTGCGGACGTGGCTCAGTTGGTAGAGCATCACCTTGCCAAGGTGAGGGTCGCGGGTTCGAATCCCGTCGTCCGCTCGGAGGCCCACCAGCCTCACGGTGGCAGCACCCGGTGGAGTGGCCGAGAGGCGAGGCAACGGCCTGCAAAGCCGTGTACACGGGTTCAAATCCCGTCTCCACCTCTCACGCTCCGGTCCCCACACCGGTGCGAGCACGAGGGCGATTAGCTCAGTGGGAGAGCGCTTCCTTGACACGGAAGAGGTCACAAGTTCAATCCTTGTATCGCCCACCAGAAGTACCCAGGTCAGAGCCCGGAACCTCCTCGGAGGAGCCGGGCTCTACCGCTTTCGGGTGACTAACTGAGTGACTACCGCCGTCAGCCGGCTCCGCGAACAGCCGATCCATGACGACGGCGCCGGCTTGGACGACGGGGCGCAGCTGCTTGCGATAGACCAGCTCGGTCACGAGCGTCGACTTGTGCCCGGCGAGCCGGGAAATCTCCTCGATCGGCACGCCGCTGTCCGACAGCAGTGACACGAACGAGTGCCGAAACTCGCGCGGCGTCCAGGCCTGGCCGTCGATGCCCGGCACGGCCGCGATAGCCGTCCGGAAGTCACGCCTCACATCGGCCGAGTCCAGCGGTGTGCCGTACCGGGTGGTGAACACGAGCCCGAGCTCGATCCAGCGGGACCCAGCCTCGGAACGCTCGACCTGCTGCCGCCCCCGGTGCGAGGTCAGGACCGACACGCAGCGAGCCGGCAGCGCCAGGGACCGGCGGGAGAGCCTGGTCTTGGTGTCCCCCGTCGCCCGGACCGACCGCCACACCGCGATGTGCGGCGGCACCGGCGGCATGGCATCGGGCTGGCCAACAAGGTCGACGTGATCCCAGGTCAGAGCTCGAAGCTCCTCGGTGCGCGCACCGGTGAGCAGCGACACCACCACGTACGCCTCCAACCGCCGGCCGATCACCGCATCGAGCACGGCGCCGGCCTGGTCGAGGGTGAGCGCCTTCGACGGGCGCCCGGGACGGCCCTGCGGCACGACGCACAGCTCGACGACGTTCCGCTTAACCAGGTCGCGTGCCATCGCCCTCTTCACCGATCGGTTGAGCACCGAGTGCGCCTTCTGCAGGCTGCTCGTGCTCAGCGCGACCGCACGGCCGGCCAACCAGGACTCGACGTCCCGGGCCGACAGGTCCCGCAGCCGCCGGGAGCCGAGCATCGGGATGATGTGGCCGACCACCAGGTACCGGTAGGTCGTGCGAGTGCGCTCCCCCGCCTTCCCCAGCCCGTGATCCAGCAGATCGTTCACGGCTTCGGCGACGGTGTAGCGGTCCGGGCCGATCGCCAGCCCGTCGTCTAGGTCGCGCAGCAGTGCCTTGAGCTTGTCCCGGGCCTCAGTCTTCGTCCGGCCGCTGGCCTTCTTAACGAGGCGCTTGCCCGCCGGGTCACGCTGACCCGGTGGATGGCGACGTTAGTTGGCCCGAACGCCGTCCAGGCATGGTTGGCGTCCTCACCAAGCAGGCCGGCGAGGGCCTCCGCCCGGTCCAACCGCGCCCACGCCTGGACACGGTCAGTGCGCCGGCCGGCGATGACGGCGGCGATGAGCCACAGCGCGCCAGCAACGGACACGATCGACGGATGATCAGACCGCGTCGGCTTCGTAAGCTCCTCGGCCAAGGCGATAGCCAGCCGCTCGGCGTCCTCGACCTGGTCGTCACGCAGTAAGGCGCATGCGACCTGGTAGCCGGCCATACCTCGAGCGGTGTCGCTGTCTGCCTCTACGGCCGCAGTGGCAGCGCGGTCGGCACACAGCATCGCGAGGTCAGCCGAGCCCAGCTTCGTTACAAGCTTGGCCGCCACGGCGTACGCAGAGACATAAGCCAGGAGTGCCTCCCGACGCTCGCCGTTACGCCGGCCGGGAAACCCCTCAACTGACGCCAGAACGCCTGGGAGTGCCCGCATCACGTCGTCGTATCGGGCGGCCTGGTAGATCCGATGTAGATCGGCCACAGAGACGCGAAGGCCGGCAAGGTCGGTCACGTCGGCGGCTGGTCGCCCTAGGAGCCCCGTTGTAGCTGGTGAGGGCGGCCCGGACTTCGGCCAGGCCCAGCGCGACGTTGTTGCCATTCGGCGCGAGCTGCCACGGCCTACCTGACAACGACTCCACATCGACATGCAGGATGCGGGCAAGGTCCAGGAGGACCGACATGCGGTCTACCGAACGAACGCCACGCTCAACCTGAGACAGCCAAGACTCAGAGCGACCCACCAGCCCAGCGAGCGCAGCCTGACTCAAACCGCGACGACGACGGTATGTCGCGATGCGCCGGCCAATCCCCAAGTCCCCTGCACCGGACTACGGTCTCACGGGCGCGTGCTGCAAACAACCCTGCCGGCCGGCCACTCACCCAGCGCTCGGACGAGTGCGCGATAGCCACGGTCCAAGCTGTGAGCCGGGCCGGTAATACACGAACTCCCGAGCTGATAGCAGTTGCAGTTCGTTCATGGTTCGCACCGCTTGGGGATCCATTACATCTTCTGACTGTTCCATCGCGACGCTAATGACGCAGTCACGAGCGATCGGCATCAGGAGCGTAGAGGCATCGCCGAGCGCAATATTCGGAACCACCTTAGTGTCGCCATCCACATATCGAACGGTTACACAAGGAACGTCCCCGATCAGGAACTCCTCAGACGGCGCGGCATGCCAAACCTGGATCGCCCATTGACTCACTGCATCTTGAATGCGCTCGAACATCGACTCAAGGCTTTCCCTGGCAATGACACCTCGATCAGCCAAGGAAAGCCACTTCTCAATGTAAGGGTCCATTACCGTCCGAAGACCCTCGTCCCCGCCGGGCAACAGGCCTCCGAAGCGCCTGCTGAATTCCGCTTCCAGCAACTCCCGTCTTTCATGCACTGTATTGCGCCGCACTTGGCGCGCAGCCTCGGTAACAGCTTCATCGTGTATCTGCATGAAGCGATGGCTTCTCACGAAGTGCAGCGCCAGGCAGGACTGGGCGGCACTCATGTTCGAGCGACTCTCAAACAGCCTGCCCGATCTTGCCGCGGCCACCATTTCAGGGATGCGGTCTTCTACAGCTTTCCAAAGGGCTTCGGCAGATGTGGATGCAGCACCGACGAAGTTGTCGACCTTGCCGCAACCCCTCAGACCACGCGCACGTAAGTGGCGATCGTGACGAACATCGAACGGAACAAGTTCCCAACCCTTGCCACCATGGCCAGGGGCAGCAAAGCCGCGTAAGACCGCCCGAGACACGACGTGCTGACTTCGCACGTGAGGCTCTACGGCGGCCGCAAGCTCAGCGATGCGAGCAGTGCTTAACGCCTCGGGGCGGGGCGGAGGGATCTTCCATCCGTTCACAGCCCACCACCGTACTCCGGGACACCCCAACAACTCAATCAATATGCGTGCGCACTCGGACTCAAGACCTAGCGCAGACTGATGTCTTGACCGTCCCCACCGTAAGCGTCCTTCATCCTTGACTGTCGACGCTTCGGAAGCTCATCAAGCGCAGCGACAAGCTCATCTAACGTCCAATCACGGCCAACGAGCTCCAAAGTGGCATCTTGATGCCCGCCCATCACCGAAATTGCGTGACCGTTTATCAGGTCAAGGGCGTGCTGCTTGCCACTAGTCAAGAAGTGAGGCGTCTCCCGGATAGCCTTCTTGACTTGGCGAAGCTTCTGCTCAGTAGGCTCACGACCGCCCTCCAGCTCTTCCTGGAAGACATCCAGCGGCGGCCTATTCATCATGTAGTGCGTAAGCACACCATGTCCTAGAGCCGGCAGCTCGAACGCCTCTTCACTTGGGAGCGCAGCCGCCCAAGCATCGCGAAGAACGAAGGTCCGCCAGTGTTCCGGATGAAGCAACATGCGGGCCAAAGTCATGCCGGCGAAGCAGGAGTCCAGGGCCAGCCGAATGTGCCTTCGCGGGTCCTCCGCAGCACCGTAGCTCCACGCGTCGGCCAGATCATTGGGCGAAAGCGGTCCATCAATGAGGCACATGTCGCCGTCGGGGAAGCCGTGCCCCGAGAAATAGAAGTCCAACGTCCCACCATTGGAATGATCGCAGTGGGAATTCAACGCTTCAGTAGCGACTCTCACGGCTGCCAGCACGTCGTCCCGCGTTGCCTCGCGGAGCAACGTCAACTCGCGCAAGCAGTCATCAGCGTCTGGCTCCAATCCGTAGAAATCCTTCCCGAACTCATTGACGTCGGCGATCGCGTAGCGCAGTTCCGCAGATGCCTTCGAGACGTACGCGCCCTTGGGCCCTACTTGAATCGGCGAAGACTCGACCGGACCCGAGCAAGCGACGAGAACGGCGAACCTGTGGGTGTAGTCGGGATGAGGCACCTGGCAAATCCTAGTTGTGGCACTTCCGCGGAGAGGCCTAGTGACAACTTTCTCTACGAGTTCAAGGCGCCGGCTCCGCCGGCGCGGGCCGCGCCGCTCTGCGGCTTCGCCGCCCGCGGCGCAGCCCCGACCCGATGCGCGTACTTGACAGACGAATGTCAAAACGACGACGGCGACCAGGACCAGCTCGACGGTCACCACCGGACACGCCCTCTACGCCCACCGTTCTCAGGCCATCGGCACCGCATCAAGGGCGCCTGCGGCGTCGCTACGCGATGGAGCACGCTCCACCCTTGACCCGGCACCGCCGTCCCGACGACCGGCAGCTACGAGGTCATGCCCTCAAAACGACGTACCTAGATCAGCCGCCCGGCGATCGTCTGGCGTCCTCCATGTGGGTGACGTCTGCCCAGACCCAGCGACGCCGTACCTAGCATGGTGATGTGCATTGGCTGTTCCGCCTGCTTATCATGGTGGGTGCGCTCGCTGTGGCGGCGGTCCTCGCCTGGATCGGTTACGCGTACGTCGACGACCGCCCACGCTCGCAGGCAGCTCAAGTAGAGCGCCGCCAGTTCGCGAAGGCGCACGCAGACCCTTCGGCCGTCCTGTTCTTGACGTCCTCACGCTGGGGCTCTTGGCTGCTGGCCATCGTGTCCTGGGAGGCCTCGGTGGCTGTGATCGTGGCGGGTTACGCCCTCGCCTTCCAATGATCCCGCGGACTGAGTGACTAACTGAGTGACAACGGCCCTCGAATCGCCCGCACGCCAGCGGACGCCGACGGACTGTTCATGCAGGTCAGCGGCCTTTTCGCGGTGACCATGAAGCGATTGACACGGAAGAGGTCACAAGTTCAATCCTTGTATCGCCCACCAGAAGTACAGGTCAGAGCCCGGTTCCTCCTCGGAGGAACCGGGCTCTGCTGCTTCCTGGACCGTCTGAGAGCCAAGCTGAGAGCCAAGGAGGATCGCGCCACCCGATCTAACACTCGGGCCACACTCAGATCGTGAGTGATCGCCGATGGCACCTCCTGGTGCAAGCACGCCCCGAGATCGTGCGCCGGTTGACCGACCTGGGCGTGGTCCGGGCCGAGTACGTGTCGGCCTTCCCCGAAGACGACTTCGCCATCTGGATCGCGACGGAGTCCGACGCGGACCTTGCTGCCCTCCAGCAGGTCGATGATCTCCACGACCGAGTTGCCCGGGTCCTTCGTGACATCGGTTTCGTCGACGCGGAGCTGCGCGGACTTTTGGTCTGCACACAATCTCAGGAGACCGTCGACCGGGACTACGCGGGCAGCTGGTTCTACGCCCCCCTCTCTGTCAGCCTCTCGTGAGACACCTCGGCAGTAGTGATTACTGAGTCCTGAGGGCGAGAGTTGGAGATCGA
>NZ_MWLN01000031.1 GCF_002198655.1 Kineosporia sp. A_224 | reverse complement strand
AGTACGGCGCCCCGCAGCAGCCCCAGTACGGCGCCCCGCAGCAGCCGCAGTACGGTGCGCCGCAGCAGCCGTACGGCGCCCCGCCGCCCTACGCCGGCGCCCCCGGCGGCTACCCGGCCGCCGCCGCCACCGACTCGAAGGTCAAGACGGCCCTCTACCTCGGCATCGCCGGCATCGTCATGGCGCTGTGCTGCTCGATCGTCGGCCTCGGTCTCGGCATCGCCTCGGTCGTCATGGCGACCCAGGCCGAGAAGCAGGGCCTGCCGGGCAACGCCCAGACCGCGAAGATCGTCGGTTTCGTCGCGATCGGCCTCGGTGCGCTGTCGCTCGTCGGCGGCCTCTTCCTCGGGCTCGGGAACGTCTTCACCGGCAACTGAGCACCTCGAACGAGCGTGTGCGGCGTGCGGCCGGGTCCCTCGGGCCCCGGCCGCACGTGCGTCGAGAGGCCGTCGCGACGCCGTCCCGACGCTGCGGACGACGACGAGTGGTGCGAAACGCCGGTCCCGGACGACGCCCCGGTGCCATGATCGCCGTTCGCGGACCACTAGCGTGATCCGCCATCGGCCCTGACGAGGGCCCCAACTCGGGATGGAGAGTCATGTCCGAATACGGTGCACCGCCGCCCCCGCCGCCCTACGGGGCCGTGCCCCCGGGGCAGCCCGCCGGCGGCCCGCCGCCCCCGAACTACCTCATCTGGTCGATCCTCACGATCTTCTGCTGCTGGCCGCTGGCCATCCCGGCGATCGTGTTCGCGGCCCAGGTCAACGGCAAGTGGGCGCAGGGCGACGTCGCGGGTGCGCAGGACTCCTCGCGCAAGGCGAAGCAGTTCGCCATGTGGGGCACGATCATCGGTGTCGTCGGCAGCATCCTCTACTTCATCCTCGTCGTCGTGCTCGGTATCGCGGGCAGCACGTCCGGGAGCTGACAGCACCGTGCCGTGAGCCCCGGCCGCCCTGCGGC
This sequence comes from Kineosporia sp. A_224, assembly GCF_002198655.1. Taxonomy (GTDB): domain Bacteria; phylum Actinomycetota; class Actinomycetes; order Actinomycetales; family Kineosporiaceae; genus R-H-3. The sequence goes on along the minus strand of NZ_MWLN01000031.1, from coordinate 21,771 downwards.
CGGGGCTCACGCATCCCACCCGACCGCGTGGGCAGCCTCCGCGCTCCGCGTCCCGAAAGGCCAGTTCCCCGATGAGCACTGACGGCCCGTACCCGCCGTCCGCCCCTGAGCCGGAGCCGGGCACCCCGTCCTGGCCGGCCGGAGGCCAGCAGCAGCCGCCGTACGGCGCCCCCGCGCCCTACGGCCAGCCCGGCCCGGCACAGCCGCCGGCCTACCAGCAGCCCGGTGGCTACCCGGCCGGGTACCCCGCGCAGCCGGTCTACGGCCCGCCCGCGGGGCCGCCGCCGGACAACTACCTCGTGTGGGCGATCCTCTCGACGGTGCTCTGCTGCCTGCCGCTCGGGATCGTCTCGATCGTGTACGCGGCCCAGGTCAACGACAAGTGGCTGCGGGGCGACGTCGCCGGGGCGACCGAGTCGGCGCGCAAGGCCAAGCAGTTCGCCACGTGGAGCGCCATCACCTACGGCGTGCTGCTCGTCCTCGTCGTGATCTTCTACATCGGGATCTTCGCCGTCGCCCTCGGCACCGGCGCGTCCACGGCCCCGTGACGTCGGCGGCGCGGCGGCTCGCCGGCCCGGCCGGGGCGGCCGCCCTGGCCGCGGCCGTCGTCGGGTACGTCGGCGCCGTCGACCCGAACCAGGCCGGCCACTACCCGACGTGCCCGTTCCTGTTCCTCACCGGGTTCTACTGCCCGGGGTGCGGCTCGCTGCGGGCGATCCACGCGATGGCGCACCTGGACCTGCTCACGGCCGTGGACCGCAACCCGCTGACGGTCGCCGCCGTCCCGCTCCTGCTCTGGACCTGGCTGCGCTGGACCCGCCGGGCCGCGCGGGGGCGGGCCCGGACCTGGGCGGCGCCGCCCTGGGCGGTCTGGTCGCTCCTCGGGGTCATCCTCGGGTTCTGGGTGCTGCGCAACGTGCCCGGCCTGGAGTGGCTCGCCCCCTGACGCCCGGTCCGTCCCGTTCCGTGCCCCCGGACGGGGGAGGCGTCCGGGGTCGGTACGATCTGAGGCGTCCGCCACTCAGACAGGGGGCCACGCGTGACCGTGCTCGACGACATCCTCGCGGGTGTCCGTGAGGACCTCGTCGGCCGTCAGGCCGCCACGAGCCTCGAGTCGCTCCAGGCCATGGCCGCGGCCCGACCCTCGGCGCTCGCCGCCGAGTCGGTGCTGCGCGAGGGCGAGACCGTCAAGGTCATCGCCGAGGTCAAGCGCTCGAGCCCGAGCAAGGGGGCCCTCGCGGCGATCGCGGACCCGGCCGGCCTCGCAGCCGACTACGAGTCCGGGGGAGCGAGCGTCATCTCCGTGCTCACCGAGGAGCGCCGCTTCGGCGGGAGCCTCGCCGACCTCGCCGCCGTCCGCGCGGCGGTCGACATCCCGGTGCTGCGCAAGGACTTCATCGTCTCCGCCTACCAGGTGTGGGAGGCGCGCGCGCACGGCGCGGACGTCGTCCTCCTCATCGTCGCGGCGCTCGAGCAGGAGGCGCTCGTCTCGCTCGTCGAGCGGGTCCACTCGCTCGGGATGACCGCCCTCGTCGAGGTCCACGACGAGACCGAGGTGCAGCGGGCGGTCGACGCGGGCGCCCGGGTCATCGGGGTGAACTGCCGCAACCTCAAGACCCTCGAGGTGGACCGGCAGGTCTTCGCCCGGGTCTGCCCGTCGATCCCCAGCGGGATCTACCGGATCGCCGAGTCCGGCGTCCGCGGGCCGCACGACGTCCTCGACTTCGCGAGGGCCGGCGCGCACGCCGTCCTCGTCGGTGAGAGTCTCGTGACCGGCAAGGACCCGCGCTCGGCGGTGGCCGACCTCGTCGCCGCCGGCGCCCATCCCGCGCTGCGCGCGGTCCGCAAGTGAGGCAGGCGGCGTCAGCGCGCTGACCCGCCGCCCGACCGAAGGGAACGTCCTGTGAGCGCCCCGACCGACCTGCCCGTGCAGGCCCTGACGGCCCACCGCGGCCCGTACTTCGGCCGCTTCGGCGGCCGGTTCGTCCCGGAGGCGCTCGTCGCGGCGCTCGACGAGCTCGACCGCGAGTTCACCGCCGCGATGGCCGACCCGGCGTTCACGGCCGAGCTCGACCACCTGCACCGGACCTACTCGGGGCGCCCGAGCATCCTCACCGAGGCGAAGCGGTTCGCCGCGCACGCCGGCGGCGCCCGGGTGCTGCTCAAGCGCGAGGACCTCAACCACACCGGTTCGCACAAGATCAACAACGTGCTCGGCCAGGCGCTCCTCACGAAGCGGATGGGCAAGAAGCGGGTCATCGCCGAGACCGGGGCCGGCCAGCACGGCGTCGCCACGGCCACGGCGGCCGCGCTGCTCGACCTCGACTGCGTCGTCTACATGGGCGAGGAGGACACCCGGCGGCAGGCGCTCAACGTCGCCCGGATGAAGCTCCTCGGCGCCGAGGTGATCCCGGTGACCGCCGGGTCGCGGACCCTCAAGGACGCCATCAACGAGGCCATGCGCGACTGGGTCACGAACGTGGCCGACACGCACTACCTGCTGGGCACCGTCGCCGGCCCGCACCCGTTCCCGACGATGGTCCGCGACTTCCACCGGATCATCGGTGTCGAGGCCCGGCAGCAGGTGCTCGACCTCGTCGGCCGGCTGCCCGACGTCGTCGTCGCGTGCGTCGGCGGGGGCAGCAACGCGATCGGGATCTTCCACGCGTTCCTCGACGACGCGGGCGTCGCGCTCCTCGGGCTCGAGGCCGGCGGCGACGGTGTCGACACCGGCCGGCACGCGTCGTCCATCACCGGCGGCCTGCCGGGCGTGCTCCACGGCAACCGCACCTTCGTCCTCCAGGACGAGGACGGCCAGACCGTCGAGAGCCACTCGATCTCGGCCGGCCTGGACTACCCGGGCGTCGGGCCGGAGCACTCGTGGCTCCACGAGATCGGCCGGGCCACGTACGAGCCGGTCACGGACGCCGAGGCGATGGAGGCCTTCAGGCTGCTGTGCCGGACCGAGGGGATCATCCCCGCCATCGAGAGCGCGCACGCCCTCGCGGGCGCGCTGCGCGCAGGGCAGCGCCTCGGCCCCGACGGCGTCGTCCTGGTGAACCTGTCGGGGCGCGGCGACAAGGACGTCGACACCGCCGCCCGCTGGTTCGGGCTCGTCCCGGACGCCGAGCAGGCCCCCGAGGCGACCGAGGCGGGCGACCGGTGAGCGCGCACACCCGGGTCGGCGACGTCCTCGCCGACGCCCGTGCGCAGGGCCGGGCCGCCCTCGTCGCCTACCTGCCCGTCGGCTTCCCGACCGTCGAGGACTCCGTGGCCGCGTGCCGCGCGCTCGTCGAGGGCGGCGCCGACATCGTCGAGGTCGGCGTCCCGTACTCCGACCCGCTCATGGACGGCCCGGTCATCCAGCACGCCGTCGAGGTGGCGCTCGAGCGCGGTGCCCGGCCCCGGGACGCCTTCCTCGCGGTGCGTGCCGTCGCGGACGCCGGTGCCGTCCCGCTCGTCATGACGTACTGGAACCTCGTCGACCGGTACGGCGTCGAGCGGTTCGCCGCCGACCTCGCCGACGCCGGCGGTGCCGGTCTCATCACGCCGGACCTCATCCCCGACGAGGCCGACGAGTGGTTCGCCGCCGCCGACAAGCACGACCTCGACAAGGTCTTCCTCGTCGCCCCGTCGTCGACCGACGAGCGGCTCCTCTCGACCGTGCGGGCCTGCCGCGGGTTCGTCTACGCGGCGTCGACCATGGGGGTCACCGGCACCCGGGGCACCGTCGGGAACGCCGCGGAGGCGCTCGTCGCCCGCACCAAGGCCGTCACCGACCTGCCCGTCTGCGTCGGCCTCGGCGTCTCGAACCGCGCGCAGGCCGCCGAGGTGGCCGCGTTCGCGGACGGCGTCATCGTCGGCTCGGCGTTCGTCAAGGTGCTTGCCGACGCACCGGACCGTGAGTCCGGCCTCGACGCGCTCCGTGCGCTCGCCGCCGACCTCGCGGCCGGGGTCCGCGAAGGCCGCACGGCGTGACCGTCGCGGCCGCGGGGGCGGCGCTGCACGCGGTCATCCCGAGCCCGACCCAGGGGGTCTGGCACCTCGGGCCGTTCCCGCTGCGGGCGTACGCCCTGTGCATCATCGCGGGGATCATCCTTGCGGTCCGGATGGGCGAGAAGCGCTACGCGGCCCGTGGCGGCGAGGAGGGCGTCGTCCTCGACATCGCCGCCTGGGCGGTGCCGTTCGGGATCATCGGCGGGCGGATCTACCACGTCATCACCTCGCCGGGCCCGTACTTCGGCGAGGGCGGCAGCCCGGTCAAGGCGTTCTACATCTGGCAGGGCGGGCTCGGCATCTGGGGCGCGGTCGCGCTCGGTGCGCTCGGCGCCTACATCGGCGCCCGCCGGCGCGGGGTCTACCTCCCGCCGCTCGCCGACGCCCTGGCGCCCGGCATCCTCGCCGCCCAGGCGCTCGGCCGGTGGGGCAACTACTTCAACAACGAGCTCTTCGGGCGGCCCACGGACCTGCCCTGGGGCCTGAAGATCTACGAGTGGGACCAGTCAGCCGGCCAGGCGCTGCGCGACAGCACGACCGGCGCGCCGATCGTCGACCCGGACGGGCCGTTCCACCCGACGTTCCTCTACGAGTCGCTGTGGAACGCCGCGGGCGTCGCGCTGTTGCTGTGGGCCGACCGGCGTTTCCGGCTCGGGCACGGGCGGCTGTTCGCCCTGTACATCGCGGTCTACACGAGCGGGCGGCTCTGGATCGAGGCGCTGCGGATCGACGAGGCCACCAAGGTGCTCGGGCTGCGGATCAACATCTGGACGTCGATCGTCGTGCTCGTGGGCGCGATCGTCGCGTTCGTCGTCGTCACCCGGCGGCGTCCCGGCCGGGACGGTGTGCTCGTCCGGCCGGTCGTCGATCCCGCGGACGAGAAGCCCGACCTGATGAACGACCTCAAGGACGACGCGAAGGACGACGCGAAGGACGACGCGAAGGACGCGGCCGACGCGAAGGTCACGGACGCCCTCGCCGGGGACGAGCCCGCCGGGAAGGAGCCGGGCGCGGAGAAGCGACCGGACGTCGAGGACCAGGCCGACGACGCGTCGGACGGCGAGGCGGACGGCGAGGCGGACGGCGAGGCGGACGGCAAGGCGGACGGCAAGGCGGACGAGAAGTCCGCGGCCGAGGAGTCCGCGGGCGACACATCCTCACGTTCAGCGATCAACTGAGCACTTTCCGCAGCGTGGTGGATCCGTCGGGCGACGACGCCTCCGCATGTTACGAAGAGGTTCCGTCACCCGTTACAGTGTGACCACTCCACGAGGGCCATGGACGTCCCACGCGGGTCGGTGACGCCGATCTGCGGGACGGGTCACGAGCCCTCCTCCCGCCGGCAGACGTCACGACCGGACCGTTCCGGGACCGCCGTGCACGGTGACGACACACCCCCTGCCCGCCGCCCGGCCGACCGCCGCAGCACAGCCGCATCCGAGACGGGCGAGGCCCTCGCCGCCGCTCGGGACGATCGACGACGAGGTGGACGCATGCTGACGCCCTTCCGCCGGTTCTCCGCCCAGCCCGAGGCCTCCGGCCTCTACGACGGCGCGCACGAGCACGACGCCTGCGGCGTCGCGTTCGTCGCGACGATGCGCGGCGAGCCCGGCCACGACATCGTCGAGAAGGCGCTCACCGCGCTGCGCAACCTCGAGCACCGGGGCGCTGTCGGCGCCGAGGTCGACACCGGCGACGGCGCCGGCATCCTCACCCAGGTGCCGGACGCGTTCCTGCGCGGTGTCGTGGACTTCGAGCTCCCGCCGCGCGGCTCCTACGCCGTCGGGATCGCGTTCCTCCCCGACGAGGACGACGCCGAGGCGCAGGCCGTCGCGTCGATCGAGGCGATCGCCGCGGGCGAGGGGCTGCGGGTCCTCGGCTGGCGCGAGGTGCCGACGACGGCGGGCCTGGTCGGCGCCACCGCCCGCTCGGTCCAGCCGCGCTTCCGGCAGCTGTTCGTCGAGTCCGCCCGCGGTCGCGTCGTCGGGATGGCCCTGGAGCGGATGGCGTTCTGCCTGCGCAAGCGTGCCGAGCACGAGGCGGGCGTGTACTTCCCCTCGATGTCGTCGCGCACGCTCGTCTACAAGGGCATGCTCACGACCGGCCAGCTCGAGCCGTTCTTCCCCGACCTGTCGGACCGCCGGTTCGCGACCGAGCTCGCCGTCGTCCACTCCCGGTTCTCGACGAACACCTTCCCGTCGTGGCCGCTGGCGCACCCGTTCCGGCTCATCGCCCACAACGGCGAGATCAACACGGTCAAGGGCAACCGGAACTGGATGCGTGCCCGGGAGAGCCAGCTCGTCTCCGACGTCGTCCCCGGCGACCTCGAGCGGCTCTTCCCGATCTGCGCCGCCGACGCGAGCGACTCGGCGAGCTTCGACGAGGTCCTCGAGCTGCTCCACCTCGCGGGCCGGTCGCTGCCGCACGCCGTCCTCATGATGATCCCCGAGGCGTGGGAGAACCACGCCGAGATGGACCCGGCCCGGCGCGCGTTCTACGAGTTCCACTCGATGTTCATGGAGCCGTGGGACGGCCCGGCCTGCGTCGCGTTCACCGACGGCACGCTCATCGGTGCCGTGCTCGACCGCAACGGCCTGCGCCCCTCCCGGTACTGGGTCACCGAGGACGGCCTCGTCGTCATGGCGAGCGAGGTCGGCGTCCTCGACATCGACCCGTCGACGGTCGTCAAGAAGGGCCGGCTCCAGCCGGGCCGGATGTTCCTCGTCGACACCGAGCACGGCCGGATCGTCGACGACGAGGAGATCAAGGCCGACCTCGCCGGGCAGCACCCGTACGACGAGTGGCTGCACGCGGGGCGGATCTTCCTCAAGGACCTCCCCGAGCGCGAGCACGTCGTCCACACCCACGCCTCGGTGACCCGGCGCCAGCAGACCTTCGGCTACACCGAGGAGGAGCTGCGGCTCCTCGTCGCGCCGATGGCCCGCGCCGGCGCCGAGCCGATCGGCTCGATGGGCACGGACACCCCGATCGCGGTGCTGTCGAACCGGCCGCGGCTGCTCTTCGACTACTTCACCCAGCTCTTCGCGCAGGTGACGAACCCGCCGCTGGACGCCATCCGCGAGGAGCTCGTCACGGCGCTCGGGACGGCGATCGGCCCGGAGGGCAACCTGCTCTCGGCGAGCCCGGCGCACTGCCGCCAGGTCGTGCTGCCGTTCCCGGTCATCGACAACGACGAGCTCGCCCGGCTCGTGCACATCAACAAGGACGGCGACCTGCCGGGCTACGCGACGGTCACCGTCAAGGGCCTGTACAAGGTCGACGGCGGGGGATCGGCCCTCCGCGAGCGGATGGAGGAGATCTTCACCGAGGTCTCCGCCGCGATCGAGCAGGGCGCGAAGTTCGTCGTCCTGTCCGACCGTGACTCGACGGCCGACCTCGCGCCGATCCCGTCGCTGCTCCTGACGAGCGCGGTCCACCACCACCTGATCCGGGAGAAGACCCGCACCCAGGTCGGGCTCATCGTCGAGGCCGGTGACGTCCGCGAGGTGCACCACGTCGCGCTGCTCATCGGCTACGGCGCGGCCGCGGTCAACCCGTACCTCGCGATGGAGAGCGTCGAGAACCTCGTCCGGCGCGGCGACATCACCGGGGTCTCGCCGGAGAAGGCCGTCGCCAACCTCATCAAGGCGCTCGGCAAGGGCGTGCTCAAGGTCATGAGCAAGATGGGGATCTCGACGGTCGCGTCCTACCGCGGTGCCCAGGTCTTCGAGGCCATCGGCCTCGGCACCGAGCTCGTCGACCGGTACTTCACCGGGACGACGTCCCAGCTCGGCGGCATCGGTCTGGACGTCATCGCCGACGAGGTCGCGAGGCGGCACGCGAAGGCGTACCCCGCCGACGGCATCCGGGACCCGCACCGCCGGCTCGAGGTCGGCGGCGAGTACCAGTGGCGCCGCGAGGGCGAGCCGCACCTGTTCGACCCGGACACGGTCTTCCGGCTCCAGCACTCGACCCGCTCCCGCCGGTTCGACGTGTTCAAGGAGTACACGTCGAAGGTCGACGAGCAGTCGGCCCGGCTCATGACGCTGCGCGGGCTCTTCCGGTTCAAGGAGGGGCAGCGCCCGGCGGTCCCGCTCGACGAGGTCGAGCCGATCGAGTCGATCATGAAGCGGTTCTCGACCGGGGCGATGTCGTACGGCTCCATCTCGATGGAGGCGCACGAGACCCTCGCGATCGCGATGAACTCGATCGGCGCCAAGTCCAACACGGGGGAGGGCGGCGAGGACCCCGAGCGGCTCCTCGACCCGGCGCGGCGCAGCTCGATCAAGCAGGTCGCGTCGGGGCGGTTCGGCGTGACGAGCCTGTACCTCACGCACTCGGACGACATCCAGATCAAGATGGCGCAGGGTGCCAAGCCCGGCGAGGGCGGCCAGCTGCCCGGCCACAAGGTCTACCCGTGGGTCGCGCGGACCAGGCACTCGACGCCGGGCGTCGGCCTCATCTCGCCGCCGCCGCACCACGACATCTACTCGATCGAGGACCTCGCCCAGCTCATCCACGACCTGAAGAACTCCAACCCGGGGGCGCGGATCCACGTCAAGCTCGTCTCCGAGGTCGGCGTCGGGACGGTCGCGGCGGGCGTCAGCAAGGCGCACGCGGACGTCGTCCTCATCTCCGGCCACGACGGCGGGACCGGCGCCAGCCCGCTGACCTCGCTCAAGCACGCCGGCGCCCCGTGGGAGCTCGGCCTCGCCGAGACCCAGCAGACGCTCGTGCTCAACGGTCTGCGGGACCGGATCGTCGTCCAGACCGACGGCCAGCTGAAGACCGGCCGCGACGTCGTCGTCGCCGCGCTCCTCGGCGCCGAGGAGTTCGGCTTCGCGACCGCGCCGCTCGTCGTGTCCGGCTGCATCATGATGCGGGTCTGCCACCTCGACACCTGCCCGGTCGGCGTCGCGACCCAGAACCCCGAGCTGCGCGCCCGGTTCTCGGGGAAGCCCGAGTTCGTCGTGACGTTCTTCGAGTACATCGCGACCGAGGTCCGCGAGTACCTCGCCGAGCTCGGCTTCCGCAGCCTCGACGAGGCGATCGGGCATGCCGAGGCGCTCGACACGGCCGCGGCCGTCGAGCACTGGAAGGCGTCCGGGCTCGACCTCACGAAGATCCTCGCGACGCCGGACGTCCCGGCGGACACCCCGCGCCGCTGCGTCACCGTGCAGGACCACGGCCTGGAGAAGGCGCTCGACCACACGCTCGTCGAGCTGTCGGCCGACGCCCTCGAGCGGCGCGAGCCGGTCCGGGTCACCCTGCCCGTGCGCAACGTCAACCGGACGGTCGGCGCGATGCTCGGCCACGAGGTGACGAAGCGCTGGGGCGGCGACGGCCTCCCGGACGACACGATCGACGTGACGCTCACCGGCTCCGCCGGGCAGTCGTTCGGCGCGTTCGTCCCGCACGGCGTGACCCTGCGGCTGTTCGGCGACGCGAACGACTACGTCGGCAAGGGGCTGTCCGGCGGGCGGATCGTCGTCCGCCCCGACCGGTCGGCCGCGTTCGCCGCGGAGCACAACATCATCGCCGGCAACGTCATCGGCTACGGCGCCACGAGCGGCGAGATCTACCTGCGCGGGCAGGTCGGCGAGCGGTTCTGCGTCCGCAACTCCGGGGCGACCGCCGTCGTCGAGGGCGTCGGCGACCACGGCTGCGAGTACATGACGGGCGGCACGGTCGTCGTCCTCGGCCGGACCGGCCGCAACTTCGCGGCCGGCATGTCCGGCGGCGAGGCGTACGTGCTCGACCTGCGGACGATGCGCGTGAACACCGAGCTCGTCGACCTCCTGCCGCTCGACGAGGAGGACGCCGAGGTGCTCCAGGGAATCGTGCGCCGGCACCGGGAGGAGACCGAGTCCGCGGTGGCGTGGCGGCTCCTGCAGGACTGGCCGGCCGCGGTGCCCCGCTTCACGAAGGTCATGCCGCGCGACTACGCGCGGGTCGTCGGCGTGCGCAAGCAGGCGGTCGCCGAAGGGCTCGACCTCGAGTCCGACGTCGTCTGGAGCCGGATCATGGAGACGAACTGATGGCTGACCCCAAGGGCTTCCTCACCGTCCGCGACCGCGAGCTGCCGCCGCGGCGCCCCGTCCCCGTCCGCATCCAGGACTGGCGCGAGGTCTACGAGGACACCGACCGCACCGTGCTGCGCCGGCAGGCCGGCCGCTGCATGGACTGCGGGATCCCGTTCTGCCACAGCGGCTGCCCGCTCGGGAACCTCGTCCCCGAGTGGAACGACCTCGCCTGGCGCGGTGACTGGCGGGAGGCGATCGAGCGCCTGCACGCGACGAACAACTTCCCCGAGTTCACCGGGCGGCTGTGCCCGGCGCCCTGCGAGACCGCCTGCGTGCTGGGGATCAACCAGCCGCCGGTGACCATCAAGCAGGTCGAGGTCACGGTCATCGAGGAGGCGTTCGAGCGCGGCTGGGTCGAGCCCAAGCCGCCGGAGCGGCTGTCCGGCAAGACCGTCGCCGTCGTCGGCTCCGGCCCCGCGGGCCTGGCGGCCGCGCAGCAGCTCACCCGGGCCGGTCACACCGTCGCGGTCTACGAGCGGGCCGACCGGGTCGGGGGCCTGCTGCGGTACGGCATCCCCGAGTTCAAGATGGAGAAGAACGTCCTCGACCGGCGGCTCGCCCAGATGGAGGCCGAGGGCACCCGGTTCCGCCCGGGCGTCGACGTCGGCGGCCAGCTCACCGGCCAGGCGCTCCGCGAGCGGTACGACGCCGTCGTCCTCGCCGTCGGCGCCACCGCCTGGCGGGACCTGCCGGTCCCCGGCCGCGAGCTCACCGGGATCATGCAGGCGATGGAGTTCCTCCCGCCGGCCAACCGGGTCGCCGTCGGCGAGACGGTCGAGGGCCAGGTCACGGCGCACGACAAGGACGTCGTCATCATCGGCGGCGGCGACACGGGTGCTGACTGCCTCGGCACCTCGCTGCGGCACGGCGCCCGTTCGGTGACGCAGCTCGAGATCATGCCCCGCCCCACCGAGGAGCGGCCCACCGGCCAGCCGTGGCCGACGTACCCGATGACGTACAAGGTGACCTCCGCGCACGAGGAGGGCGGCGAGCGGGTCTACGCCGTGAGCACCCAGCGCTTCGTGGGCGACGAGGACGGCGCCGTCGGCGGGCTCGAGCTCGTCGAGGTCGAGCTCGTCGACGGCCGGTTCCAGCCCGTCGAGGGCTCGGTCCGGACGATCCCGGCGCAGCTCGTCCTGCTCGCGATGGGCTTCGTCGGGCCGGAGAAGGGCGCGCTCGTCGAGCAGCTCGACGTCGCGCTCGACCCGCGCGGCAACATCTCCCGGGACGACGCGTACATGTCGTCGGTGCCCGGCGTGTTCGTCGCCGGCGATGCCGGGCGCGGCCAGTCGCTCATCGTCTGGGCGATCGCCGAGGGGCGGTCGTGCGCGGCTTCGGTCGACCGTTGGCTCACGGGGAGTAGCGTTCTTCCTGCGCCCATCCCGCCGACGGCGAGGCCGCTGACCGTCTGACCGCAGGTCCGACCAGATCCACGCCGGCGGCGAAGGCGGCGCCAGGCAGCACCGTGCGGCCCGGATCGGCCGCACGGCGTCCACAACGACCTCCGAGGAACGCCACGCATGCGTCGCGCCAAGATCGTCTGCACGCTCGGCCCGTCCGTCGACGGCCGGGTCGCCGAGTTCGTCCGTGCCGGGATGGACGTCGCCCGGCTCAACCTGAGCCACGGCTCGTACGAGGAGCACCAGAAGCGCTACGACGAGGTGCGGGCGGCGAGCGACGAGACCCATCGCGCCGTCGGGGTGCTCGTCGACCTGCAGGGCCCGAAGATCCGGCTCGGCCGGTTCGCCGACGGCCCGCACGACCTGCCCGAGGGGCACGTCCTCACGATCACGACCGAGGACGTCCCGGGGGACCGGGACCTCGTCGGGACGACGTACAAGGGCCTGCCCGGTGACGTCTCCGCCGGCGACATCATCCTCGTCGACGACGGCAAGGTGGCGCTGCGGGTGACGTCCGTCGAGGGCCCCCGGGTCGTCACGACGGTCGAGATCGGCGGCACGGTCTCCAACAACAAGGGCCTCAACCTGCCCGGCGTCGCCGTGAGCGTGCCGGCGATGTCCGACAAGGACGAGGCCGACCTGCGCTGGGCGCTGTCCCTCGGCGCCGACATGATCGCGCTCTCGTTCGTCCGCAGCGCCGCGGACATCGAGGTCGTCCACAAGATCATGGACGAGGTCGGCCACCGGCTGCCGGTCATCGCCAAGGTCGAGAAGCCGCAGGCGGTGGACAACCTCGAGGAGATCGTCCGCGCCTTCGACGGCATCATGGTCGCCCGCGGCGACCTCGGCGTCGAGCTGCCGCTCGAGCAGGTCCCCATGGTGCAGAAGCGGGCCGTCGAGCTCGCCCGCCGGGCCGCCAAGCCGGTCATCGTCGCCACCCAGGTGCTCGACTCGATGATCTCGCTGCCGCGCCCGACCCGGGCCGAGGCGTCCGACTGCGCGAACGCCGTCCTCGACGGCGCCGACGCGATCATGCTCTCGGGCGAGACGAGCGTCGGGAAGTACGCGCTCGAGGCGGTCCAGACGATGGCCCGCATCATCACGGTCACCGAGGAGCAGGGGCTCGACCGGATCTCCCCGCTCGGCACCCGGCCCTCGACGAAGGGCGGCGCCGTGACCTACGCGGCGGCGACCGTCGGCGAGCTGCTCGACGTCGCGTTCCTCTGCGCGTTCACGACGAGCGGCGACTCCGCCAAGCGGATGGCCCGGCTGCGCTCGCGGATCCCGCTGCTCGCGTTCACCCCCCGACCCGAGGTGCGCTCCCAGCTCGCCCTGACGTGGGGCGTGGAGACGTTCCTCGTCGACGAGGTGGCGCACACCGACGACATGGTCGGGCAGGTCGACGAGGCCCTGCTCACGAGCGGGCGCGGCCGGCTCGGCGACCAGGTCGTCATCGTCGCCGGCTCCCCGCCCGGGGTGCCGGGCTCGCTGAACACGCTGCGCGTGCACGGCATCGGGAACGCGACGACGAACCCGGACGCCTGACCACGACCTGCACGAAGAGCAGCGGCCGGCTCCCCTCGGGGCGCCGGCCGCTGCCGTCCGTGCCGGGTGCGGGACTCGAACCCGCATGCCTCTCGGCGGCGCAGTTTGAGTGCGCTGTGTCTGCCGTTCCACCAACCCGGCGCTGCACCGACTCTAGCCGAGCACCGGATCACCCGGTCGGGTGTCACCTGCGCCACCCCCGGGCGCCACGACACGTCCCCGCAACCCGGAGGGCCTAGGCTTGCGCCGTGACCACAGGTGAGAACGGGACCGTAGCCGCGCGCCGAGTGGTCGTGGCCGAGGACGAGGCCCTGATCCGGCTCGACATCGTCGAGATGCTCAGGGAGGCCGGCTACGACGTGGTCGGGGAGGCCGGCGACGGCGAGGAGGCGGTGCGCCTCGCGGAGGAGCACCGGCCGGACCTCGTCGTCATGGACATCAAGATGCCCGTCCTCGACGGCATCTCGGCGGCCGAGCGGATCGCCGGCGGCCGGATCGCCCCTGTCGTGCTCCTCACCGCGTTCTCGCAGCGCGAGCTCGTCGAGCGGGCCCGGGACGCCGGTGCGATGGCGTACGTCGTCAAGCCCTTCACGTCGGCCGACCTGCTCCCGGCGCTCGAGATCGCCGTGAGCCGGCACCAGGAGATCGCCGCCCTCGAGGCCGAGGTCGCGGACCTGTCCGACCGGTTCGAGACCCGCAAGCTCGTCGACCGGGCCAAGGGCCTGCTCCAGTCGAAGTTCAGCATGACCGAGCCCGAAGCCTTCCGCTGGATCCAGAAGACGTCGATGGACAAGCGCCTCACCATGCGCGAGGTGGCCAGCGCCATCGTCAGCTCGACGAACCCCGCCGAGGGCTCCGCCACCGTCCGCGGCGGCGCGGAGGCCTGAGCAGCGCCTCTGCCGTCCGGTTCGTGACGAACGGTCCGTCCTGTCCGGGGCGGGCCGTTCCTTCGTTACCCAACCGACGCGGTCGCGCGACGCCGCCGTCACAAGATCGTCGCTAGCCTGCGGCCACTCGGCGGGCAGCGGGTCCGCGGACGATCCGAGGAGATGCGAATGCGACGACGACTGCTGACGGCCGGGGCGATCACCCTGGCCGGGGCCATGGCTCTCGCCGCGTGCGGCAGCGGCTCTTCCGGCGGTGGCACCGGCGATGCGGGCAAGACCTTCATCATCGCGACCGACCAGCCGCTCCAGGGCGCCTCCGGGGACTCGTCCAAGGCGGTGAACCAGGCCATCCAGCTCTACCTGGACCAGATCGGCTCCAAGGCGGGCAACTACAACGTCAAGCTGAAGATCTACGACGACTCGACCGCCGCCAAGGGCCAGTGGGACGACGCCACCTGCGCGAAGAACGCCCAGGACCACGTCGCCAACGCCGACGAGATCGCCGTCATGGGGACGATCAACTCGGGCTGCGCGAAGATCATCGCGCCGGTCCTCAACCAGGACCCGAACGGCCCGATGCTCATGGTGTCGCACGCGAACACCAACCCGGGCCTGACGAAGACCTGGGACCCGGGCGAGCCGCAGAAGTACTTCCCGACGGGCACGCGCAGCTACGCCCGCGTCATCACGACCGACGACTACCAGGGCGCCGCCGCGGCGATCTACGCCAAGGAGAAGCTCGGGGCCAAGACGGTCTACATCCTCAACGACAACCAGACCTACGGCCAGGGCGTCGCGAAGGCCTTCGAGGAGAAGGCGAAGGCGCTCGGCATCACCGTCGCCGGCAACGAGCCGTGGGACGCCAAGCAGCCGACGTACACGGCTCTGTTCAACAAGATCAAGGCGTCGAAGCCCGACCTCATCTACATCGGCGGCATCTACGACAACAACGGCGGCCAGCTCGTCAAGGACAAGGTCGCCGTCCTCGGTGACAACGCGACCGTGCCGATGATGGCGCCGGACGGCTTCACCGGCTACCCGGAGCTCGACAAGCTCCCGCAGGGCCAGGGTATGTACCTGACCTTCGCCGGCCTGTCGAACGACCAGCTGCGTGCCGCCGGTGGCGCTGCCGCCAAGCTCCTCGACGACTACAAGGCCAAGTACGGCGCCGACCCCGGCACCAGCTTCGCGCTCTACGGCGTCGCGGCGGTCCAGGTCATCCTCGCGGCCCTGGAGAAGTCGGACGGCACCCGCAAGTCGGTCACCGACCAGGTGTTCAGCGGCGAGGGCATCACGATCCCGGCGGCGACGTCGGCGATCGGCAAGGAGATCAAGGTCGACCCGGCGACGGGCGACACGACCGCGATCGACATCTCCGTCCTCGTCATCAAGGACAACACGGAGTCCTTCGTGGCGGCGCAGCCGGTCAGCTGACACAACGGTCCGGTAACGGTCGCGGAGAGCGGTCGTCGAGCGGGTCATCCCGCTCGGCGGCCGCTCTGCGCGCTTTGTCCTCACATGGGCGACCGCTCGGCGAATCGTTGCCGACCGGTGACCGTCGAACGGCCCTCAGCATGCTGATCGGCGACACAGGTCGGTGCTAGGTTCCGGCCCGGTGAGCGGGCAGCAGGCCCGCGCAGCGAAGGGAACCCACTGGATATGAAGCAACCCATCCGCGTGGCCGCGGCGGTCGTTCTCGGTGCCGTCGCGCTCGCCGCGTGCGGCGGCGGCAGCTCGACCGGCTCCGCCGGTGGCGACAGCAAGGCGCTCGTCATCGGGACGGACCTGCCGCTGCAGGGCGCGTCCGCCGACGCGTCGTCGTCGACGAACAACGCGATCCAGCTCTACCTCGACCAGGTCGGCGGCAAGGCGGGCGCGTACAGCGTCACGCTGAAGGCGTACGACGACTCGACCGCCGCCAAGGGGCAGTGGGACGACGCGACGTGCGCGAAGAACGCGCAGGACCACGTCGCGAACACCGCCGAGGTCGCGGTCATGGGGACGTACAACTCGGGCTGCGCGAAGATCATCGCACCGGTCCTCAACCAGGACCCGTCGGGCCCGATGCTCATGGTGTCGCACGCCAACACCAACCCCGGCCTGACGAAGACCTGGGACCCGGGCGAGCCGCAGAAGTACTTCCCGTCGGGTCAGCGCAACTACGCGCGCGTCATCACGACGGACGACTACCAGGGCTCGGCGGCGGCGACGTTCGCGGCGGAGAAGCTCGGCGCGAAGTCGATCTACATCCTCAACGACAACCAGACCTACGGTCAGGGTGTCGGCAAGGCGGTCGAGGAGCAGGCCAAGAAGATCGGCCTCAAGGTCATCGCGAACGAGCCGTGGGACTCCAAGCAGCAGAGCTACACGGCCCTGTTCAACAAGATCAAGGCCGCGAAGCCGGACATGGTCTACCTGGCAGGCATCTACGACAACAACGGCGGCCAGCTCGTCAAGGACAAGGTCGCCGTCCTCGGTGACAACGCGACCGTGCCGATGATGGCGCCGGACGGCTTCACCGGCTACCCGGAGCTCCAGAAGCTGCCGCAGGCCGAGGGCCTCTACCTGTCGTTCACCGGTCTCACGGTCGACCAGCTCAAGGCCGGCGGCGGCGCCGCGGCCAAGCTGCTCGCCGACTACAAGACCAAGTACGGCAAGGACCTCACCTCGAGCTTCGCCCTCTACGGCGTCGCGGCGACCCAGGTCATCCTGGCCGCCATCGAGAAGTCCGACGGCACGCGCAAGTCGGTCACGGAGGCCGTCCTGTCGGGCGACGGGATCACGATCCCGGCCGACAAGTCGGTCACCGGCAAGGAGATCAAGATCGACC
The DNA here is from genome assembly GCF_002198655.1 of Kineosporia sp. A_224. GTDB lineage: Bacteria > Actinomycetota > Actinomycetes > Actinomycetales > Kineosporiaceae > R-H-3. The sequence goes on along the minus strand of NZ_MWLN01000031.1, from coordinate 5,030 downwards.
CGGCGACGGGTGACGTCACCTCCAAGGACGTCTCGATCCTCCAGATGAAGGGCGGGGCGGAGACCTTCCTCCAGGCCCAGGCCGTCAGCTGATCGACCCACCCGCGGCCTCGCCGCGGGGGAGGGGCCGGGTGCGTCGCACCCGGCCCCTCCGTCGTCCCCGTGGCCGGCGGTCGCAGGCTGTGAGGTCCGCCATGAGTGGCTTCTGGGGGATCGCACCACCGCAACACGGACGAAACCCACCGGTCATCTGTACACCGACTTGTATACCGATTTGTGTACGTTCCCCTGAGAGCGTTTTCGAATCGTTGTGGAGACGTCGCCGAACGGGGCGGCCCAGCCCCTCCCGGGGGGAGTCGGCGGTGGTAGTTTCCCCGACCATCGGAGCCGGGCGCTCGACCCGGCCGGGGAGAGGTTCTAGACATGGTGAAGCCGATCAAGGCTGTTGCGGCGGTGGCCCTCGCAGGCCTCGCGCTCGCGGCCTGCGGTGGCGGCTCGAGCGGCGCTGCAGGCGACGGCGGTGGCAAGAAGGTCGTCATCTCGACCGACCTGCCGCTGCAGGGTGCTTCGAAGGACGCGTCGGACTCCACGAACAACGCGATCAAGCTCTACCTGGAGCAGATCGGCAACAAGGCCGGCGACTACACCGTCGAGCTGAAGACGTACGACAACTCGACGGCCGCCAAGGGCGCCTGGGACGACGCGACGTGCGCGAAGAACGCGCAGGAGCACGTGGCCAACACCGCCGAGGTCGCGGTCATGGGCACGTTCAACTCCGGCTGCGCCAAGATCGAGGTGCCGGTCCTCAACCAGGACCCGACGGGCCCGATGCTCATGGTGTCGCACGCGAACACCAACCCCGGTCTGACGAAGACCTGGGACCCGGGCGAGCCGCAGAAGTACTACCCGTCCGGCACGCGCAACTACGCGCGCGTCGTGACGACGGACGACTACCAGGGTGCGGCCGCCGCGATCTACGCGCAGTCGAAGCTCGGCGTGAAGTCGGTCTACATCCTCAACGACAACCAGACCTACGGTCAGGGTGTCGGCAAGTCGTTCGAGACCAAGGCGGCGGCGCTCGGCATCAAGGTCATCGCCAACGAGCCGTGGGACGCCAAGCAGGCCAACTACACCGCGCTGTTCAACAAGATCAACGCGGCGAAGCCGGACATGGTCTACCTGGCCGGCATCTACGACAACAACGGCGGCCAGCTCGTCAAGGACAAGGTCGCCGTCCTCGGTGACAACGCCGGCGCGGTCAAGCTCATGGGCCCGGACGGCTTCACCGGCTACCCGGAGCTCAACAAGCTCCCGCAGGCCCAGGGCATGTACCTGACCTTCGCGGGTCTGACCACCGACCAGCTCAAGGCCGGCGGCGGCGCGGCCGCCAAGCTCCTCGCGGACTACAAGGCCAAGTACGGCGTCGACCCGGCCTCCAACTACGCCCTCTACGGCGTGGCGGCGGTCCAGGTCATCCTCGCGGCCATCGAGAAGTCGGACGGCAGCCGCAAGTCGGTCACCGAGCAGGTGCTCGCGGGCACCGGCGTCTCGATCCCGGCCGACAAGGCGGCGATCGGCAAGGAGATCAAGATCGACCCGGCGACGGGCGACACGACGGCGATCGACATCTCCGTCGAGGTCATCAAGGACAACAAGGAGACGTTCGTGGCGGCGCAGACCGTCAGCTGAACCACCCTTGCCGGCGGGCCGGCCCGTGCATCGGGCCGCCCCGCCGGACTGTCCGCGCCACGTCCGTGCGCATGACGGACGCGCAAGACGGCACGCGCGCCGCCCCGACCCGGTAGCGTGCGCCCACTGTCGATCATCTGTTCCCGTCGACCACCCGAAGGGCTTCGCCCATGAGCCAAACCGCTGTCGAGGCCGCCGAGTCCCGGCCGTCTCTCGCCATAGGCGCCCTCCTCGAACGGGGGACCGGCTTCCTGCTGCTGCTCGCCGTCGCCGCGTTCGCGGTCTGGCACCTCGTCGCCACCCCCGCCGCGTTCTTCACGACCATGGTCGTGGGGCTGAACCAGGGTGCGCTCTACGCGCTCATCGCCCTGGGCTACACGCTCGTCTACGGCATCATCGAGCTGATCAACTTCAGCCACGGCGACCTGTTCATGCTCGCCAGCGTGCTGTCGGGGTTCCTCATGGTCAGCACCTTCGGGGCGACCGCGGCGACGACCGGGGCGTTCCTCGCGCTCGTCGCCACCCTCGTGCTCGCGATGCTCTTCGGGGCGGCGCTCAACACGACGGCCGAGCGCGTCGCGTACCGGCGCCTGCGCCGGGCGCCGAAGCTCGCGCCGCTCATCACGGCGGTCGGTCTGTCCTTCGTGTACCAGTGGGGCGGCATCAAGTCGAACGGCTCCGGGCAGCGCAACTGGGACACGATCCTCGGGTCCAGCGGCTTCACCGTGCTCAACGTCAAGGTGCCGTGGTCGATGATCGTCGTCACGGCGGTCACCATCCCGCTGCTCCTCGGCCTCAACTGGGTCATCCAGAAGACGCGGCAGGGCAAGGCGATGCGCGCCACGGCGCAGGACCAGGACGCCGCCCGGCTCATGGGCATCGACGTCGACCGGACGATCTCGCTGACGTTCGCCCTCGGTGGCGCGATGGCCGGCGCCGCCGGTCTGCTGTACCTGCAGACGTTCGGCACCACGCGGTACGACGCGGGTTTCCAGCTCGGTCTCATCGCGTTCACCGCGGCCGTCCTCGGTGGTATCGGCAACCTCAACGGCGCCGTCCTCGGCGGCGTGCTCATCGGGCTCGTCCAGGCCCTGAACGACCGGTTCGGGCTCGGCGTCGCCTACTCCCAGACGGTCGTGTTCACCATCCTCATCCTGCTCATGGTCTTCAAGCCTGAAGGCATCCTGGGCAAGCCGACCACGGAGAAGGTGTGACGATGGCGACGACCACCGCCGCTCCCGGCACCGCGGCCGCGGCCGCGAAGGCGCACTCGACGAACCGGAAGTGGGCCGTCGGCCTGCTCATCGCGGTCGTCGTGATCTTCCTGCTCTACTCCCAGATCCTGCCGAACGCACCCGCCGACGTGCAGACCTTCTTCCGGCGCTGGCTCTCCGTCAGCGCGGTGAACGAGGCCGTGCTGTGGGTGGTCTTCGCCCTCGGTCTGAACATCGTCGTCGGCTACGCGGGGCTGCTCGACCTCGGGTACGTGGCGTTCTGGGCCCTCGGCGGCTACGTCGCCGGCTGGATCATGTCGCCGTTCGCGTCGTCGATGTACAAGAGCTGGGGCGGGCTCAAGCTGAGCATCCTCGGCCACCCGCCGGCGATCGAGGGTCTCGACACCGGCATCCACGTCAACTTCTGGCTGGTGCTGCCGATCGCGGGGCTCTTCTGCGCCCTGTGGGGCCTCATCATCGGCGCGCCGACGCTGCGCCTGAAGAGCGACTACCTCGCGCTCGTCACGCTCGGGTTCGGCGAGATCATCCCGCAGATCCTGCGCAACGGTGAGCGCATCGGCCCCAACGGCGTCTTCAACCTCTCGAACGGCGACAAGGGCATCAGCCCGGTCGACCCGATCCCGACGTGGCCGGTGAGCTACATCCCCGGGGTCCCGGACGAGCTGGCGCTCAAGGCGAGCGACCTGCCGTACAAGTTCCTCGTGTACTGCCTGCTCGCGGCGTTCACGATCTTCGTCTCCCTGCGGATCCGGGAGGGCCGGCTCGGCCGTGCCTGGCTCGCGATCCGAGAGGACGAGCTCGCGGCGAGCATGATGGGGGTGCCGCTCATGAAGACCAAGCTCTCGGCGTACGCCGTGGGCGCCTTCGCCGGCGGTCTCGGCGGCGTCGCGTTCGCCACCCACGTCGGCGGCGTCTTCGCGAGCCGGTTCGACTTCGCGATCTCGATCACCCTGCTCGCGATGGTCGTCCTCGGCGGCATGGGCAACGTCTGGGGCGTCACCATCGGCGCCCTGGCGCTGGCCTGGATCAACTCCACCGGTCTGGAACAGGTCGGGCAGCAGATCAACTCGTCCTTCGGGACGGACATCGACTTCCCGTCGTACCAGTTCCTGCTCTTCGGCCTGATCCTCATCCTCATGATGCTGTTCCGGCGCGAGGGCCTGCTGCCCGAGACCCGGACCCGGCAGGTGCTCCAGGAGCCCGAGCGCGGCGACCTGGAGTCCGTCGGTGCGGACCTCGAAGGAGAGCCGGTATGACCCCCCAGCCCGGGACCACGGTCGGCGAGGCCCTGCGCGCCGACAACATCACCATCAAGTTCGGCGGTCTCGTCGCCGTCGACAACGTCTCGTTCGTCATCCCCGACAACGGGATCGTCAGCCTCATCGGCCCGAACGGCGCCGGCAAGACGACGTTCTTCAACGTCCTCACCGGCCTCTACAAGGCGACCTCGGGGCGGGTCAGCCTCGGTGACACCGACGTGTCCGGTCTCGCACCGCACACGATCGCGCACATGGGTCTGGCCCGGACGTTCCAGAACATCCGGCTGTTCAACCTCATGACGGCCGAGGAGAACGTCATGGTGGCGATGCACTCCCACATGAAGTCGGGGATCGTCTCCACCATCCTGCGCACCCCCGCCCAGCGGCGGGAGGAGGCGCAGGCCCGGGACACAGCCCGCGAGCTGCTCGACTTCGTCGGGATCGGCAAGACCGCCGAGGAGTACGCGCGCAACCTGTCCTACGGCGACCAGCGCCGGCTCGAGGTCGCCCGGGCGCTCGCCCTGCGGCCTCGGGTGCTCCTGCTCGACGAGCCGACGGCGGGCATGAACCCGCAGGAGTCGGCCCGGTTCGTGGACTTCGTGCACCGGGTCCGCGACGAGCGCAAGGTGTCCGTGCTCCTCATCGAGCACGACATGAGCGTCGTCATGCGGGTCAGCGAGCGGATCACGGTCCTCGACCGGGGTCAGAACATCGCCGAGGGCTCGCCGGACGACATCCGCAACAACCAGCGCGTCGTCGAGGCGTACCTGGGCAAGACCGGGACCGATGGCTACGGGAGCGACGAATGACGGTCAACTCCGGCGCTGCGCCGACCGGGCGGGAGGGCG
>NZ_MWLN01000030.1 GCF_002198655.1 Kineosporia sp. A_224 | reverse complement strand
GGGACGCCCCTCGCGGCCGTCGCGTCGTCCGGGCTCTCGATGGGCGCTGCGTCGACCGGGGCGGTCATCGGACCTCCTGCCGGGCGTCGTCGGAGCTGGTGGCGGTCGGGTCGGCGGCGATAGCGCCCTCGTTCGCGGCGGTCTCCGGGGCTTCGTGCGGGGCTTCGTGCGGGGCTTCGTCCGGGGTCTCGTCCGGGGTCTCGTCGGCGACCGTGCCGGCGCCGTCGGCGTCCCGCCCGGGCCGGCGGCGGAAGAGCCGACGCCGCGGGACCGGCGTCATCGGCCAGGCCTGCTCGTCCGGGCCGGCGTCCGGCGCGGCCTCCGGGTGCTCGGCGTCGAAGACCTGCGGGGACGGCGCGACCGGGGTCGGCGGGGTGACGACCCCGCGCGGGACCGGCCGGCTCGGCCGGGCCGGGGCGACCGCGACCCGGCGGCGCACCCGCGGCAGCGGCAGCGCGACGAGCACGGCGAGCACGAGAAGGGCGAGCCGGGAGCCGTCGGTCGAGCCGTCGAGGCCGGTGTCGTACCGGACGACGAGCCGGCCCCCGCGCTGCGGCAGGACGAACCCCTGGGCCCAGCCGTCGACGGTCGTCGCCGCGATCGGGCGGCCGTCGACGCTCGCGCCCCAGCCCGCGTCGCGGCGCTCGGCGAGCACGAGGAGGCGACCGGGCGGCCCCGGCTCGATCGTCGTGCCGACCCGGGCCCCGGACGACGCGACGGCCGCGAGGGGCGTCCCGTCGGCGGCGGTGACGCGGACCCGGGACGGCCGCGACGGGGCGCCGTCCGAGGTGTCGAGCTGGACCCGCCAGAGCAGGTCCCGCCGCGACGAGGTGGCCACCTGGGACAGCCCGGGCGACGCGTCGAGGGCGAGCACGGTGCCGTCCGGGACCGGCCCGAGGACGAGCACCGAGCCGATGCCGAGCTCGGCGAGGCGCGGGCGGACGTCGCGGCCGGAGTCGGACAGCAGCGCGCCGACGACGGGCACGACGAGACCGGCGTCGGGCCGGCNCTCCGCCGCGGCCGGTCGTCCGGGCGAGCAGCCGCTCGGCGGCCGCGGCGGAGCCGGCGCCCTCGAGCGGGCCCGGGGCGGCGAGGAGCGACCAGCGGACGGCGCCGGCCCGGACGTCGAGGACGAGGGTCCGCATCGCGGCGGCGCCGGCGGCCTCCTCGACGGCGAGCGCGGGGAGCACGTCGGGCTCGACGCGGGTCGCCGCGGCGGGCTGGGCGGCCCAGAGGACGGCGACCGCCAGGGGGCCGGCGAGCGCGGCGACGGTGCCGATCGCCGTGAGGCTGCGGGCGGACCAGACCGCGGGTCGCGAGGTGCGGCGGCGGGCGGCGTCGAGGACGCCGTCCGCACCGGCGAGGGCGGCCGCGAGGAGCCCGAGGGTGAGCAGCGAGACGCCCGGGCCGGCCCAGCCGGTCGCCGGGCCGGTCGGTGTCGCGCCGACCTCGACCCGTTCGGCGAACGAGGCCGCCGCGAGCCCGGCCGCACCGGCCACGCCGGCGACGAGCGCGACGGCCCAGCGGCGCCGCAGCAGCCCGAGCACGGCGGCCGGCACGAGCGGGGCCGCGAGGAGCGCCGCGCAGACCGCGGCGACGAGCCCGGGGTCGACGGCGGCGAGGTCGCCGGCCCGCCCGGAGAGCCCGGGCACCCGGGCGAGGAGGTCGGCGACCCGGTCGAGGGTGCCCGCGAGGCCGTCCGGGGCCCCGGGCAGCAGGAGCAGGTGCCACAGCGGCGAGGCGGGCGCACCGAGCGGCGCCGCGGGCACCCCGGGGTCGGCGAGGAGCAGCCGCGGCGCGGCCGCGACGGCCGCCCACCACGGCAGCAGGAGCACCGCGGGGACGCCGGCCGCGACGGCCAGCAGGGCGGCCCGGCGCGGGCGGACGACGAGCAGTGCGAGCAGGGCCGCCAGGGCGGGCAGGGCGAGCGACGGCGCCGACGCCAGGACGACCGTGAGCGCGATCCCCGCCGCGGCCGCCGCGGCGACCGACCGGCGGGCCACCGCCCGGCCGAGCGCGACGGCGGCGAGCGGCAGGACGACGTGCGCGAGCACCGAGGCCGGCCGGGCCGTCGAGACCGCGCCGAGGAGCGCCGGCGCGGCCGCCCAGACCGCCCCGGCCCAGACCCGCAGGCCCCGGGACCGGGTCAGCGCCCCGGCCGCCCACCAACCGGTGACCGCGGACAGCGGCAGCCCCAGGACGACGAGCGCGAGGACGGCGGTGCGCGGCGACCCCCCGGCGAGGACGGCCAGCCCGCTGAGCACCGTGTCGAACGGGTCGGCGAGGCCGGGCCCGCCGAGGCCGACGGGGCGCCAGCCGGAGCGGGCCAGCGCCCACAGCTCACCGACCCGCTCCGGGGCGGGGAGCAGGGCGGGCCCGGTGAGGGCGCCGGAGCCGGTGACGACGTGCCGCAGCGCGACGACCGCGGCGGTCGCGGCGGCGACGACGAGGGTCACGAGCGGGCCGAGGCCGCGGTGCCGGGCCGGGCCGGCGGGTGCGGACCCGTCGTCCGGATCGAGGTCCCGATCGAGGTCCGGATCGAGGTCCCGTCGCAGGTCCGGTCGGGGGTCGGGGGCGGGGTCCGCCGCGGTGCCGTCGGTGGGCACCTCGGCAGCAGCGTCGTCGGCCGGCTCGGCGGCCGGGCCACCGTCGCTCGCCTCGGCGGGCGCCTCGTCGGGAGCCTCGTCGGTCGCCTCGTCGACGTCCGGGGCGGTCGTGGACCCGGCCGCGGGGTGGTCCTGCGCGGCACCGTCCGGCGTCGCGCCGGCGTCCCCGGCGGGCTCGGTCGTGTCCCGCCCGCGGTCGGCGTCGACGACCTGCGCGAGCGTCGGCGCCCCGGAGACCGCCGGCGCGACCGCGCGGACGGCGAGGAGCCGCTGGAGCCGGCGCCTACCCCAGCCCGGTCGCGCGGCGGGCGCCGGGCCGGGCCCCTCGGCGGACGTCGGAGCGGACGTCGGAGCGGACGTCGGAGCGGACGTCGCGGCCGGCGCCGGGACAGCGGCCGGGGTCTCGACGGACAGGGTCGCGGCGGCCCAGGCGGCGAGGGCGTCCCGGTGCCGCCGGACGATCGCCCGGCGGGTCGCGAGGAGCGGCTTGAGGGTGTCCCGCGGGACGGTCTGGGCGCGCCGGGTCCGGGCCCGGGAGCGCAGCCAGCGCCGGGGGGTCGCGAGGACGACCGCCGCGGCGACGAGCTCGTCGACGGCCCGGTCGGGCTGCTTGAGGACGAGCCGCCAGAGCGACCGCACCGGCGCCGCGAGCGCCGTCCACAGCCACAGCAGCGGCACGAGACCGGCGTGCGCACCCGCGAGCCGCAGGTGCAGCGCGTCGCGCCGGTCGGCGCGGTACCAGGACCGGCCGGACGACGGCTCCCCCGCCGGCCCGGACCCGGCGTGCGCGACGACGGCGCCCGGCACGACGACGACCCGGTGCCCCGCGAGCCGGACCCGGTGGCACAGGTCGACGTCGTCGCGGGCGTGGGCGAGGAGCGGGTCGGGGCCGCCGAGGGCCTCCCAGACGTCCCGGCGGACGAGCATCCCGGCGGTCGACACGGCGAGGACGTCGCTGCGGGCGTCGTGCTGGCCCTGGTCGACCTCGCGCGGGTCGAGGCCGGTGACCCGGGCGCCGAGGGTGGACGTCGTGAAGCCGACGTCGAGGAGGTGCTGGTCGTCGTCCCAGTCGACCTGCTTGCAGCCCGCGACGGCGACGGACGGCGCGGTCTCGACCGCCTCGAGGAGCCGGGCGAGGGCGTCCGGGGCGGGCGCGCTGTCGTCGTGGAGCAGCCACAGCCACTCGGTGGTCTGCTGGCCGCGGCCCTCCCCCTCGCGCAGGCCGGTCACCGTGCCGTCGTCCCCGCCGGCCGCCGCGTCGCGGGGCTCCGGGCGCGGGTCCTCCCGGACCGTGGTGCGGGCCACGAGCGCCGCGACGGCGCCCTGCACGGCGTCCGCGAACGACGCCTTGCGCCCCAGCCGCAGCACGTGCGGGGTGGCGGTCGTGAGCATCGCCGTGCTGCGGTCGGCGGAGCCGGTGTCGGCGGCGACGAGGAGGTCCGGGCGCCGGGTCTGGGCGGCGACCGCGGCGAGGGTCCGCGCGAGGCGCTGCTCGCCGTCCCGGCTCACGAGGACCGCGGTGACCCGCGGGCGCGGGGCGACCCGGCCGGTCGGCGCGAGGGCCGCGGGCGGGGCGGGGACGTGGCTGCGGANCCGCGGGCGGGGCGGGGACGGGGCTGCGGACGGCGCGCGCCGCACCCGTGAAGGGGTCGACGGTGACGAGGGCGAGGGCTCTCGTGGCGTCGGTGTCGAGGTCCGCGGGATGCCCGGCGGATCGCGGGACGGCGACGCCGGGGCCGGCTCCGGTGTCGAGGGTCACGGGTCGAGGGTCACACCGGGTGGCGGCCCGGGCGGCGAGGACACGCGGAGGAGCGGCGACTTGCTGTGCAGGTCACGCCCGTGGAGGAGCGGGAGGATCACGAAGGGCCGGGCCCCCGGCCCGGCTCGTGCGGCGTCAGACGGCGCGCTTCTTCACCCGGCGCCGCTCCCGTTCGGAGAGCCCGCCCCAGATGCCGAACCGCTCGTCGTTCGCCAGCGCGTAGTCGAGGCACTCGACCCTGACCTCGCAGGACATGCAGACCCGCTTGGCCTCGCGCGTGGAACCGCCCTTCTCCGGGAAGAACGCCTCCGGATCCGTCTGGGCGCACAGCGCCCGCTCCTGCCACTCGAGCTCGGCAGCGGCTTCGTCCGCCGCAGAGCTTCCCACCATCGAAATCGCCACGAGCTCGTGCACCTGGCGCCCTCCTCGACCCTGGCCCCTTGAGGGGCTCGTCCCCCCACACGGAGCACGCCCCGCTCCGGGCGTGCCCTGTTCTGCTGTTCGTCGTGCTGGTCGTGCTGACGTACCGGCGTCGCCGCCGTCCTGCCACCGGCGCGAGCCGGCCCTACCCGTTCACTACCTGCGCAAACGCACCCGTGCGACGCCCCGAGCCGCCGTGCTCTGCCCACGGTCCGCACGACCTCACGGACGCACCGTGCGGAAAGCCCGCCCGGCCGCCGGAAGAACTGCGTCCCGGCCGGTTCAGCAGATGGGCACCACCCCGGGACCCGCACCGATCCCGTTGCAGCCGCCCACCGACCGCCCCGACGGCCGAAAGCGTAGTGTGACCACGTGCTCACTGTATGTGATTCCGTAAACTCACACCGATGAAATTACATGTGTGTCGCACCCGCTACGTCAAGCGAGACGGTGGTATTCACACAAACCGATCTGTCCGATTCGTCCCCCGAGGCGATCGACAGCCACCGTTGGGACCGCTCCCGGACACCCCCACCTCCGGCCGCCGGACCCCGCTGACCCCCCTCTGACCAGCGAAGATCACGAACAGCAGGCCGGCAGCACCCCGCGTCACCGCCCCGTGAGCCCCCGCTCGGCGTCCGCAAGAATGCCCTGGAAGGATCCCACCATGCGAATCACGGCCCTCGCCGGAGGGATCGGCGGCGCGCGCTTCCTGCGCGGTCTGCTCCACCACCTCGACTCCGTCCCGACGGACGGCACCCCGCACGAGGTGACCGTCGTCGGGAACACGGCGGACGACGTCACCCTCCACGGGCTGCGGGTCTGCCCGGACCTCGACACCGTCATGTACACGCTCGGCGGCGGGATCCACGAGGGGCAGGGCTGGGGCCGCGAGGACGAGCGCTTCACCGTCGCCGAGGAGCTCGCCGCGTACGGCCAGGGGCCGGACTGGTTCACCCTCGGGGACCGCGACATCGCGACCCACGTCGTGCGCACCCGGCTGCTCGGCCAGGGCATGCCGCTGTCCGAGGTGACCGCGGCGCTCTGCGACCGCTGGAAGCCCGGCGTGCGGCTGCTGCCGATGAGCGACGACCGGGTCGAGACCCACGTCGTCGTCGACGACGAGGACGCCGAGGGCGGGCGGCGGGCGATCCACTTCCAGGAGTGGTGGGTCCGGCTGCACGCCGCGGTGCCCGCCCGGCAGATCCTCGCGGTCGGCATCGAGCAGGCCCGGCCGGCGCCGGGCGTCCTCGAGGCGCTCCGGGAGGCGGACGTCGTCCTGCTGCCGCCGAGCAACCCGGTCGTCTCGATCGGGACGATCCTCGGGGTGCCCGGCGTCCGGGACGCCCTGCGCGGCACCCGGGCGCCCGTCGTCGGGGTCTCCCCCATCGTCGGCGGCGCCCCCGTCCGCGGGATGGCCGACGCGTGCCTGACCGCCATCGGCGTCGAGACGTCCGCCGCCGCGGTCGCCGGGCTCTACGCGGACTTCCTCGACGGCTGGCTCGTCGACACCTCGGACGACGGCACGGTCCCCACCGGCGGCGACCGGCCGGCCGTCCGGGCCGTCCCGCTGCTCATGACGGACGTCGCGGCCGCCGGGGCGATCGCCGGGGCGGCGCTCGACCTCGCCGCCGGGCTCACCTCCCCCGTGGCCTGACGGTGCTGGAGATCCACCCGGTCCCCGGGCTGCCCGAGGTCGTCGCGGACGACGACCTCGCGGCGCTCCTCGTCGCCACCGGCGCCGACCTGCGCGACGGCGACGTCCTCGTCGTCGCGAGCAAGGTCGTCGCGAAGGCCGAGGGCCGCACGGTCGCCGCGGACAGCCGGGACGGCGCGGTCGCGGCGCAGACCGCACGGGTCGTCGCCGAGCGCCGGACCCCGCGGGGCACGACGCGCATCGTCGAGTCCCGGTCGGGGCCCGTCATGGCGGCCGCGGGGGTCGACGCGAGCAACGTCGCGCTCGGCACGGTGCTCCTGCTGCCCGCCGACCCGGACGGCTCCGCCCGCGCCCTGCGCGCCCGGCTGCAGGCGCTCACGGGTCTCCGGCTCGCCGTCGTCGTCACCGACACCCTCGGGCGGCCGTGGCGCGACGGGCAGGTCGACGCCGCGATCGGGGCGGCCGGGCTGGCCGTCACCGACGACCTGCGCGGCGCGACCGACGCGTACGGCAACCCGCTCGAGGTGACGGTGCGGGCGGTCGCCGACGAGGTCGCCTCGGCGGCCGACCTCGTCAAGGGCAAGCTCGAGGGCGTCCCGGTGGCCGTCGTCCGGGGCCTGGCCGGGCTCGTGCAGGACGACGACGGGCCGGGGGCGGCGAGCCTGCTGCGGGCCGGTGCCGGGGACTGGTTCCGGCTCGGCCACGTCGAGGCGGTGCGGACGGCGCTCGGCGCACCGCCGGCGCACGACGTCGAGCCGCCGCACGTCGTCCGGGAGGACGTCGCGACGCTGGCCCGGCGGGCCGTCCGGCTCGCGCTGCGGCACCGGCTCGTCGGCACCGCGCTCGCCGTCGCGGCCGACGTCTCGACCGAGCTCGAGCCGGACGGCAGCCGGCACGCCGTCGTGACCCTGCGCGCCGACGACCGGTTCGCCCTCGGCGCCGTCGCGGAACGGCTCGGCGCCGCGGCGTGGGCCGAGGACCTCGCCGCGACGGTCCTCGAGGAGGGCCCGCGGCACGTCGTGCTCCGGCTCGCCCCCGCCTGACCCGCCGGACCGCTCCGGCCCGGCCCGGGTCAGGCCGCGAGCAGCCCGTCGAGCAGCGCGTGGACCTCGGCCAGCCCGGCCGGCGTCCGGGCCCGCAGCGCCGTCCAGGCCGCCCGCTGGAGGTCCCGGGCGGCCACCCACGGCACCAGGGCGGCAGGGTCCGGCACGGGGCCGCCGGCGGCCCCGTAGGCCCGCAGGGCGGCGGCGCCGTCGGTGCGCGCGGAGGACCGCAGGGTCCCGAGGTCCCACGCGGGCGGCGCGAGGCAGGCGTCCTCGAGGTCGTTCCACACGAGCCGGCCGCCCAGGACGAGGACGTTGCCGGGGTGCGCGTCGCCGTGGACGGCCTGCCACGTCGTCCGGTCGGCGGCGAGCAGCGGCCCCGTGACCGCGGCGCGGGCCTCGTGGAGCCGCTCCAGCAGACCGGGGTCGGCGGCCCGCAGCCGGGCGGCGGTCGCGAGCAGCAGGTCGAGGTCGCCCGCGACGGGGCCGAGCGGCGGCAGCGCCGCGGCCCCCGGGTCGCGGCGCCCGGCCGCGTGCAGGGCGTGCAGCGCGCCGCCGAGCGCCTGCGGCGTGAGCTCGTCCGGCCGCGGCGCGCGGCCGGCCCGCCACACCGTGAGGACGAGCCCGTCGACGAGGTGCGGGCCGGCGGGCAGCACGTCGTCGTCCGTCGCCGGCGGCACGACCGGCGCGCCCCCGTCGGCGAGCCGGCGGGCCAGGCCCAGCTCCTGGTGGTGCCGCCACGGGTCGGCCGGGTCCTGCCCGGCGAGCAGGTCCGTGCGGGTCGGCGAGCGGACGACGAGCGGGGCGGCCCCGGCGGGAAGGCCGTCGAGGGCCACGACGACGTTGGCCCGCGCCGACAGCGCCCTGGCGCGCACCCCGGGCCGGCCGTGCGCCGCGAGCAGCCGGCCGACGGCGGCGAGCACCTGCGCCGTCCGGCGCTCCCGCCGGCCCTCGAACGCCGCCGCGGGCTCGAGCCCGCCGTCGCCGGGCTCCCCGGTCACCGCACGACCGGCAGGTGACCCGGCAGCGTCATCCGCGGGCCGCGCCGCGGCCGGGACGCACCGTCCAGCTCGAGCAGCCGCTGCACCCGGTAGCGGTGGCCGCGGTAGCACTCGACGAGCGGCGCGCACCCGGCGTCGTCGAGGACCTGCCCGGTGAGCGCCCAGGAGACGTTCTTCGCGACGTGGTAGTCGGCCCAGGAGAACGCGTCGGCGTCGCCGTGCGCGCGCTGGCGCACCTCGGCCGCCGTCCACACCCCGACGCCGGGGACCGTCCGCAGCGCCTTCGCCGCCTCCTCACCGGTGAGGTCGAGGGTCTGCTCGAGCCGCCCGGCGGACGCGGCCGCGAGGACGACGACCCGCCGCCGGGCCTCCTCGACCCCGACCCGCAGCCACTCCCACGACGGGATCGCCGCCCAGTCCGCGGCCGCGGGCGGCACCCGCATCCCGGCGGCGAAGGTGCCGGCGTCCCCCGCCGGGCCGGGGGCGACCTCCCCGAACCGCAGGACCAGCCCGCGCCAGGCCGCGAACGCCTCCTTGCCCGTGACCCGCTGCTCGAGGCAGGCCGCGGCGAGCGCCTCGAAGACGGCCCGCGTGCGCGGCACCCGCCAGCCCGGCCGCGCCCGCCAGGCGGCGACGAGCCTCGGGTGCTCGGGGCGGGGTGCGAACCCGGTCGGGTCGTCGGCGGCGCCGAGCAGCTCGGGGACGCCGTCGAGCACCCAGCCGGCGCCGGGGCCCCACGCGTGGGCGAGCACCTCGCCGTCCGCGGGCCGCGGCTCGAGCCGCAGCAGGGCCGCACCGTCCGGGGTCCGGGTGGCCCGCCACACGACGCCGTCCGGCTGCAGCCGGTACGCCGGGTCGCCGCCGCCGCGGCGCAGGGTCGCGAGCGTCGCCCCGACCGCGACCTCGCGGCCCGGACGCCATGCCCGGAACCCGGGGCCGCCCTCGTTCGTCACCCGGGAAGTCTCGCCGGTCGGTGCCCGGTCACGCAGCCCGGGTCCTTAGACTCTTGACAGTTCACGTACCGGCTCAGCAGCACCAGGGACGTCCACCCGCCCCGGACCACCGGGCCCGACGGAAGCGAAGCTCGTGGCCAACAAGAACGCCGAGAAGGACCGCAAGGCACGCGTCGAGGAGATGCGCAAGGCGCAGCAGGCCGCGGAGCGGCGCAAGAACCTGCTCGTCGTCGTCGCCAGCCTCGCGGTCGTCGCCGTCCTCGTCGGGGTCGTCTTCGCCGTGATCCGCCGCGAGCAGGCCGCCAAGGACGTCGCGAACATCGGCCTCGCCAGCGCGGCCGCCGCCGCGTGCGACCCGATCGTCACCGACGAGGCCGCGGGCGGCTCGGTGCACGTCGGCCCGGGCACCGACCAGGCGACGAAGACGACGGTCGACTACAAGACCGTGCCGCCGTCGTCCGGCGAGCACTACGCGCAGCCCGCCTTCCCGGCGTCGGCGTTCTACACCGCGGCCGACCGGCCGAAGCTCGAGGCGCTCGTCCACAACCTCGAGCACGGCTACTCGATCGTCTGGTACTCCGAGGGCCTGCCGAAGGCGCAGCAGGACGAGCTGAAGAAGATCAGCGAGCTCATCCGCGACAACGACAAGAACGTCGGCGCCGGCAAGTTCGTCGTCAGCGCCTGGGACCCCGCCCGCGGTGCCTTCCCGACGGGCAAGAACGTCGCGATCTCGCACTGGGGCGCCAAGAAGGGCTACCGCCAGTTCTGCGGCTCGGTCTCCGGCACCGCCATCAAGGACTTCGTCGCGAAGTACCCGTACACCGACTCCCCGGAGCCGAACGCGCAGTGACCTCGTCAGCTCCTCTGAGGTAGATCGCCCTTCACAGCCACGGCGAACTCCCTCAGAGGAGCTGGGCGGCAACCATCAGGCGGTCGCGGCCCGGGACCGCTTCGCGAGCGCGACCCCGACCCCGGCGAGCGCGAGGTCGGTCACCGTGAACAGCGCCCGGGAGACGAGGACGACGACGACCACGGCGCCGGGCCCGAGCACGGTCGCGAGCACGGCGGCGAGGGCGACCTCGCGCGCCCCGGCCCCGGCCGGCGCGACGACGACGACGAACCCGACGGCCCAGGCGAGCGCGTAGCCGCCGGCGGCGAGCGCGAAGGTGTGCGCGGTCGCGGGCGCCCCGAGCGGGATCGCGAGCGCCGCGACCTGGGCGCCGGCCAGCCCCCACGAGACGAGCCCCCAGCCGGTGCCGGTGAGGGTGCCGCGCAGCGTGGTCCGGGCGTCGAGGGCGTCGCGGCCGAGCATCTTCAGGGCGCGGTCGATGAGCGGCACGAGGACGCGCGGGTGCAGGAGCACGAGCAGCGGCAGGACGAGCAGGGGCGTCCAGGCGAACTCGTCGGGGACGACGTCCGGCACGAACGGCAGGGTCCCGACGACGACGAGCAGGGCGCTCGTGATCGCGAGGAGCAGGCTCGCCATCGTCGCGGCGGCGGTGCGGCGGCGGGCGACGCCGTGGTCGCTCGCGAGCTCGGCCTGCATCACCATCGGCCAGACGCTGCCGGGCACGTACTTGCCGAGCTGGCCGACGAAGAAGACGCGGGCCGCGACGACGAGCGGCAGCCGGGCGCCCATGTCGCGCAGGACGGCGTTCCACATGAGGCCCGCGGTCGCGGCGTTGCCGACGGTCGCGACGAGCCCGAGGAGCAGCCAGCCGGCCGAGAGCCGGCCCACGGCGTCGACGACCTCGTTCCACCGGGCGGCGACCGCCCAGGTGGCGAGCGCGGCGGCGACGACGCCGAACGCCCAGCGCGCGGCCCGGGACTGGACGACGGCGAGCAGCCGGCCGACGAGCGCCGCGACGCCGTCCTTCGACCCGTTCTTCGCTGCGCCCTGCGGTCCGCCCGTCGGACCGGGCGGGTCGGCGCTCACGCGGCGTCCTGCCCGGCGAGGCCGGTGAGCGCCGCGACGTAGCGCGCCCACGGGCCTGCCTCGTCGACGTCGGGGACGGCGCGGGTCATGGCCGCCGCGACCCCGGGCTCGAGGAGCCGCTCGAGGCCCTTGACGAGGGCGATCTCGTCGTCCGGCGCGACGACGAGCCCGTCGACGCCGTCGCGCACCTGCTCGCCGAAGGTGCCGACGGCGGTCGCGAGCACGGGCAGCCCGTGGGCGTGCGCGACGAGCACGTTCTGGGACGCCGTCGCGTGCCGGTAGGGCAGGGCGAGCACGTCGTGCTCCGCGAGCAGCCCGGGCATCTCGGCGGCCGGGACGTACCCGGCGCGGACGTCGACCCGGCCCGCCAGCCGCGGGTCGGCGCGGACGGCGTCGAGGTCCCGGCCGCCGCCGGACCACACCTCGCCGGCCACGGTGACGTGCACCCGGGGCAGCCCGGCCGCGGCCCGGACGAGCAGGTCGAACCCCTTGTAGCGGCGGACGTAGCCGAGGGCGAGCAGCCGCAGCGGGGCGTCCGCGGCGCCGAGCCGCTCGCTGCGCGCGGCGACCTCGGCGGCCCGCTGCGCGGCGTCCGGGAGGCCGCCGGGCGGGTGCGGCGGGAGGTCGGCGACGACGACGGTGCGGGCACCGTGGTCGCCGGCGAGCCGCGCCTGCTCGGGCGAGTGGACGAGGACGCCGTCCGTCGCGGCGAGCAGCCGGTTCATGAGCCAGGTGCCGCCGGGGTGCGTCTCGTGCGGGACGACGTTGTGCGCCAGGACGACGACCCGGGGCTGTCTGGTCCCACGGCGGGCGGCACGGGCCACGGTGAGCAGCGCGGGCACCTGCGCGGGCACGACGACGACGAGGACGACGAGGTCGTGCCCGGCGAGCCGGCGGCCGGTCCGCCACCAGGTGCCGGGGCGGTCCCAGCGCAGCGGCCGGACGACCCGCGCGTACTCCGGCACGTCGGGCCCGGCCCCGGCGACGGTCTGCTCCCCCGGGTAGAGCGTCGCCGGGTAGAGCCGCGACCACGAGACGAGGTCGACGTCGTGGCCGGCGTCCGCGAGGTGCTGCGCCGTCGCCGTCGTGTGGGCCGCGACGCCGCCCTTGAAGGGGTGCGTCGGCCCGACGACGGCCACCCGCACGTCAGCCGGCCCGGTCGGCGGCGACCGGGTCCGCGGGGACCGGTTCCGTGGGGACCGGTTCCGTGGGGACCGGTTCGACGGGCCGGACGTCGGCCGGCCGGTAGCCGCCCGCCGCGGACTCCGCGGTGAACGTCGCGTCGGCCGCGTCGTCCCCGCGGGAGCGGACGACGAGGTCGGCGAGCAGCGCCATCGAGGCGATGATGAGCGCCGAGAGCACGAGCAGGACCGTGCTCGCCGGGAAGTAGAACGGGTGCCGGACCATGTCGACGACGCCCTTGACCAGCCCGATCCCGAGCAGCCACAGCGCGGGCGGCATGAGCACCTTGAGCGGGTCGAAGTACATGACCATCCGCAGCACCTGGAGGATGTAGCGGTAGGCGTCGCGGGTGAACCGGAACTTGCTCTTGCCGGCGCGCTTGGCGTAGTCGATCTCGACGTACGCGACCGCGTGCTGGTTGTGCATGAACGACAGCGTGAGCGTCGTGACGCAGGAGAAGCCGGCCGGGAGCAGCCGCAGGTACGGCAGCGCGACCTGGCGGCGGAAGGCGCGCAGACCGGAGTTCAGGTCGGGGATCCGCTGGTTGGTCAGGCGCTCGGCGACCTTGCGGATGAACCACTTGGCGGGCCAGCGCAGCCACTTGTGCGAGCCCTCCTCGCTCGTCCGGGCGCCGACGACCTGGTCGATGCTCCGGTCCGTCTGGAGCATCCGGACGAGCTCGGGGATCCGCTCGTTCGGGTAGGACATGTCGGCGTCGGTCCACACGACGATCTCGCCGCGGGCCGCCCGGGAGCCGATCCGGCGCGCGGTGCCGGAGCCGCCGTTGCGGGTGAACGGCATGATGCGCAGCGCGGGCATCCGCGGCTCGACGGCCCGCAGCACCGCGAGGGTGCCGTCGGTCGAGGCGTCGTCGATCGCAAGGATCTCGTAGCGCAGCCCGGAGGCGGCCAGGGCGGCGTCGATCCGGTCCAGCTCGGCCTCGACGTGCTCGGCCTCGTTGTAGCAGGGCAGGACGACGGTGCACTCCAGCCCGTCGCGGTGCGTGCCTCGGGTGCTCGGTGACTGGCTCATCAGCGTCGAGGTTACCCGGGCGCGGGGGCCAGCCAGACGTCGACCACGAGCGCGATGCCCCCGCGCGGGCGGCGGGTGAGCAGCCGGGCGTCCTCGACCGTGGTGAGGCTCACGGCGGGGGCGGTGAGATCGGCCGCGGAGACGCCGAGCGCGGCGAGCTGCGCGCGGCCCGGCTCGTCGCCGCCCGCGGCGAGGAGCACGAGCCGGCGGCCGCCCCCGGTGCCGCCCGCCGCCTGGACCCCGGCCCGGATCCGCCCGAGGGCGGTGCGCGCCGTCGCGAGGTCGGCGGCCGTCGGGTTCCGCGGCACCCGGAGCACCGCGGCCGGGTGCCCGCAGACGCCGCGGACCACCTGCGGCCACTCGTTCGCGGCGCGCGGGTCGACGGCCAGGACGACGTCCCCGGGCCGCAGCGCCGCGCAGACCGTCGCGACGGCGCCGGTCTCGCCGCGCTCGGTGCGCAGGCCGGCGAGCGGCCGGGTCGCGAGCAGCGGCGGCACGAGCAGGGCGGCGACGCCGAGGACGGCGACGGCGGCGAGCAGGGGCGCGGGGNTGCTCGTGCCGCCGCTGCTCGCGACCCGGCCGCCGCGAGGACGACGACGGGCAGGACGACGGGGACGAGCCGCCGGTCCGCCCACGGGTGGTCGGGCGTGATGCCGGGCCGGTAGAGCGTGAGGACGAGCGACCCGAGGCCGACCGTCGCCGGGACGAGCCAGCCGGGGGTCGTCCGCGGGAAGGGCCCCGCACCGTCCGCGCCGTCCGCGCCGTCCCTGCGGGACCGCAGGAACCAGCGGACGCCGAGCGCGGTGAGCGCCGCGAGCGCGACGAGCCCGGCGACGACCGCGAACGGGCCGGTCCACCAGGAGACCCAGGCGAGGCTGTGCTCGGCGTACGTCCGGCCGCCGTCGAGCGGCAGGCCCTGCCCGGCCTGCAGCCCGCGGACGTACCGGGAGCCGGGGTCGTCGGGGCTCTGCCGGACGACGAGGAACAGCGGCCGGGCGGCGAGGACGGCGGCGACGACCGCGACGAGGACGCCGGCGACCGGCGGCAGCCACCGCACGGCCCCGCGGGGCAGCAGGCTCCCCCGCCCGGCCCGCCGGCGGCCGAGGACGACGGCGCCGAGGCTGCCGCCGGCGAGGACGACGAACCCGGCCGCGAGCGGCAGCAGCGACCCGGCGATCGACCCGAGGTAGGGCCGCGACAGGACGAGCGCCGCGACCGCTGCGACGGCGGTGCCGCCGAGGGCGCCGACGGCGAGCGGCCTGGCCGCGGGATGCCGTCGCAACGCGAGCACCGCGCACGCCGGCAGGACGAGGGACACCTCGCGCAGGACGTCCACCCGGACGAGCCCGGTGAGGCCGAGCAGCAGCCCGCCGGCGAGCGCGAGCCGGCGAGCGGTGGCGCCCCCGGCCGCGGCGCGGCCGGTGACGGTCGCGTCGACGACGAGGGACGCCGCGGCGGCCAGGAGCAGCAGGGCCGGCGCCTCGGAGTAGGTCGAGCGGGCGACGTGCAGCACGGGGAAGCACAGCGC
Organism: Kineosporia sp. A_224; assembly: GCF_002198655.1. GTDB lineage: Bacteria > Actinomycetota > Actinomycetes > Actinomycetales > Kineosporiaceae > R-H-3. The sequence goes on along the minus strand of NZ_MWLN01000030.1, from coordinate 21,744 downwards.
GAGCGCCGCCGCGGCGAGCGGGGCCCAGCGCGGGCCGACGAGCCGGGACGCGAGGCCCGCGACCGCGAGCAGCGCGAAGGCGGAGACGAGCGCGGGGACGACGAGCAGCCCGGCCCAGCCGTCGGCCCACCAGCCGAACGACCACAGCGCCGGGGCGCCGACGAGGAACTGCGGGACGACGTGCGCGCCGGACGGGTCCGCCGCCGGGCCGTCGAGCACCTGGTAGAACGCCGGGCTGGCGAGCGAGAAGCCGGGCACGCGCAGGACGTCCGGGCCGCCGAAGGCCGCGAGGTCGGCGTCGACCGGCAGCCCGTGCCGGGTCGCGATCCACTGCGTGTAGAGCGCGTACGACCCCGAGTCGCGGCGCAGGACGACGTGCTCGGCGTGGGTCAGCGCGGCCCAGACCCCGTGCCCGGCCGCGACGACGCCGCACAGCGTCGCGGACCAGACCGGCACCGGCCGGGACGGCAGCGAGGCCGCGAGACGCCAGGCGAGCGCGAGGACGACGAGCGCGACCGGGACGGCGACGACCGGCCGCCAGAGCCCGGCCGGCACGAGGACGGCCGCGGACAGCGCGACACCCGCCACGACGAACGCAGCACCGGGACCGACCCGGGCGAGCACCCGGCCCGCCACCACCTCACCGGGGAGCGCGACGACGTGCGGGCCGTCGTCCGTCGCGGCCGGGGCCGTCGCGCTGCTCACGGCCGACGACGGTACCCGCCCGGGCCCCGGCGTGCGGCGGTGCTTCCCTCAGCGGCTCACAGGGTGACGGCGGAGACCCGCGTCGCCCAGTTCGCCAGCGACGTCCGGGTGCCGCTGCAGCTGCCGATGCCGCCGGTGAGGTACTCGGCGAGCGTGCAGCTCTGCTCGATCGTCTCGCTCGCGAGCCAGAGCCGGTCGCCGTCCATCGCGGCGGCGCCGTAGTCGCCCCAGCGCGGACGCCCGCCGCCGAACGCCTCGTAGCCGGCGAAGCCGTCCTTCGGGCCGACGCCCTCGGAGATGACCCTGACCGTCGGGCGGCCGCTGTTGAGCACCGTGTACGTGGCGCTCGGGTAGTGGTCGGTGCCGACGAGCGTCGCGGCCATGACGACCTTGCCGCTGCGGGTCTGCGCGAGCGCCGGGTAGCTCACGTCGTGGCCGGCGACCGCGACGTACCCGGTCTCGTCGGTCCGGGCCGCGAGCCGGCCCTTCTCCACCGAGGCCTCGACCGTGACCCAGAGGATGCCCGCGCGGGTCTGGCCGCCGACCTGCACCGCGGTGCCGAGGGCGCCCCAGATCTTGCCGTCCGCGTAGAGGACCTGCTGCATCCGGGTGTCGCCGCTGTCGAGACCGCTGAGCTCCTCGGTCGTCGTCGGCGCCGTGTCGAAGAACAGCCCCCAGCAGCCGACGCCCGGGCCGAACGTGTCGCTCCGGTCGTTGAGGCAGTCCGCGAGCGGGGTCGGGCCCGGCTTCTGGACCGACTCCGGGGGCAGCGCGTACCGGGCCGCCGGCACGAGCTTGTTCGCCAGCCGCAGGTTCGGCGTCGCCGAGTCGAGCGACCTCGTGTTCGTCAGCGACCAGACGCCGATCCGCTTCTCGCTCGGGGCGGTGTTGCCGGTCTCCGAGCCGTCTCCGAGCGTCGAGCTGAGGAAGAACTCGGTGCCGCCGTTGGCCCGGGAGTCCTGACCCTTGGGCGCGATGGCCGGCCACACGGTGAAGCTGCGGAACGGGCCGAGCTTCGGGCTCTCGAACATCTGCATCGTCGGCTTGTCGACGCCCGCGACGAGCTGGCGCTTGGAGATGGCGTAGATCTGCGCGCCGGTGTAGGCCGCGCCGCCGTTCGAGCCGTCGCTGAACAGCGAGTACTCGTTCGTCGTGAGGTAGATCCCGTTCTTGTCCGCACCGATGTGCGGGTAGTCGCCGATGCACGCACCGGGGCTCGTCACCTCGGGCCCGGCGTCGGCCGGGGCGATCGGGTCGCAGCCGTGGTCGGGCGTGCCCTCGGTGCCGTCGTTCTGGACGGGCAGCTTGTAGAGCTTCCAGTCGCCGGTCGGGTCCGACGTGCGGCTCACGGCGATGTCGAGCCGGTTCTTGCCGGTGAAGTTCCCCGTGTCCGGGTCCTGGTCGATCGTGAGGATCGCGAGGAAGTAGCGGCCCGTGTCGGGGTCGAAGTGGCAGATCGGGTCGGTGACGAAGGCGCCGAACTCACCCGTCGTGCGGTTGATGCCCGGCGTGTAGCCGAAGAACTCGTTGAGCCCGATGGTCGGTGTCACGGCGTGCCCGGCCTTGTCGTAGACCCGCAGCGCCGTGTTCACCGACTCGACCACGTGCCCGGGGCCGACGCAGAGCGCCTGGTCCGGCGGCTCGAGGGAGAACTGGTTGCCGTTCGAGGCCAGCCGCTGGTCGCGGTGGTTGATGCCCGGGAAGGTCACGGACACCTCGCGGCCGGCAGCGGCGACGCGTGCCGAGCGGACGGCGGGCCCGCTCGTCGCGGGCGGCTCGCCGCCCTCGCCCTCGTCGTGCCCCTCGCGGGCGACCGGGAACTCCGGGTCGCCGATCCTGTCCGGTCCCGTCGTCGCGACGATCCCGGAGAGCCGGACCGAGCCGGCGCTCACGAGCGGGTTGTCGGCCGCAGCCGCCGGGCCGGCGATCGCGACCACGGACGTCGCCGCCCCGAACGCGGCAGCCATCGCCAGGTACGTCACTCTTCGCATGCGCGAACCTTCTTTCACGGAGGACGCGGGCCGTGCTCCCCGCCGGCCCGACGGGCGGCAAGGTAGACCTGCTCCGGTATGCCGGAGAAGGGGTGAGCCACACCTTTTGGTCCCCGCCGGCAGACTTTCGTCCCGCCGACGCCGTGAGAACCACAGAAATCGGCGTTGACCTGACCGATACCCGCGGCTTCGTACCGTGGCGGCCATGCCGGTCCGCACCGCCGCCCATCGCCCGTCGATCACCCTCCGTCACCTGTCGGGGGTGGTCGTGGCGGCCCTGGCGCTCGCCGGGTGCACCTCGTCGGGCTCGGGCGCCGGCACGGCGTCCTCCGGGTCCGCCCCTGCCTCGTCGCCGGGCACCTCGGACCCGGGCGCCGCCTCGTCCTCGTCACCGGCGTCCTCCGGCACACCCGCGGCGCTCCCCCGACCGGCCCGGACGGTCGTCGTCGTCATGGAGAACCACTCCCTCGACGACGTCCTCGACGACCCGGACGCCCCGTGGCTCAACGGCCTGCCGGCCGCGGTGCTCACCGACTGGCACGGCGTCGCGCACCCGAGCCAGCCGAACTACGTCGCGCTCCTCACCGGCTCCACGCACGGCGTGACGAGCGACCACTGCCCGACGACCGTGACCGGCGGCAGCCTGCCCGCCCAGCTCACAGCGGCCGGGCTCACCTTCACCGGCTTCTCCGAGGGCCTGCCCGCCGCCGGGTCGACGACCTGCTCGGCCGGCCGCTACCGCCGCAAGCACAACCCGTGGGTCGACGTCCGCGGGCTGCCGGCCACGATGAACCAGCCGTTCTCCGCCTTCCCCGCCGATCCGGCCGCGCTGCCCACGGTGTCGGTCGTCGTCCCGGACATGTGCCACGACACCCACGACTGCCGGACGGCGCGCGGCGACGCCTGGCTGCGGGAGAACCTGGGCCCCTACGTCGCCTGGGCGCAGGACCACGACGGGCTGCTCGTCGTCACCTACGACGAGTCGGAGCACCACTCCGGCAACCACATCCCGACGCTGCTCGTCGGGCCGATGGTGCGCCCCGGCCGGTACACCGCCCGGGGCGACCACTACACGACGCTGCGCACCCTCGAGGCGATGTACGGGCTCCCCGCCCTCGGCGAGGCCGCGGCCCGCGAGCCGCTCACCGGCGTCTGGCGCTGACCGCACGACAACCCGGTGCCCGCGGGCGGCGTCCCGAGGGCGTGACCACCGCCGCCCGCAGGGCCGGACGCCTGCTGCGCCGCATCCTCGTCGCGGTGACCGCCGTCGCCGTCCTCGCCGCCACCGGGACCACGGGGTGGCTGCTGACCCTGCAGCACGGCACACCGGCGGCGACCGCCCGCACACAGGGCCGGGACGCCGTCTGGCTCGGGCACGCCTGGGTCGACGGCCGCCGGGACGAGGCGGACGCCGTCGCGCTCGCCGGCCGGTTGCGGGCGGGAGGCTTCTCCGACGTCTACGTCCACGCCGGCCCGCTGCGGGACGACGGCACGCTCGACCCGGCGCTCGCGCCCCGGCTGCCGTGGGTCGCCGGTCGGCTGCGGGCGCTCGTGCCCGGGCTCCGGGTGCAGGCGTGGCTCGGGGACGTCGTCGGGCCGGGCCGGATGCGGCTCGACGACCCGGCGACCCGGGAGCGGGTCGTCGCGTCGGCCCGGCAGGTGCTCGCCGCCGGGGCGGACGGCGTCCACTACGACCTCGAACCGCTGCCGGACGGGGACGCCGGCTACCTCGCCCTGCTCGACGCGACCCGGCGCGAGACCCGGGCCCGCGGCGCGCTGCTGTCGGTGGCCGCGGAGCCGGTGCAGCCGCTGCCCGGCACGGCCGCCGCGACGACGTGGGCGCGGCCGGTCTGGTGGACGCCGGAGTACCTCCACGAGGTGGCGGTCCGCGTCGACCAGGTCGCGATGATGACGTACGACACGGCACTGCCGAGCCGGCGGCTCTACACCGGGCTCGTCGTCCGGCAGCTGGAGGTCGCGGCGGCGGTCGTGCCGGACGACGTGACGCTCCTGGCCGGGCTGCCCGCCTACCGCGGCGCGACGCTCCAGCACCGGCCCGGCGCCGAGACGGTGCCGGCCGCCGTGCGCGCGGCCCGGCTCGCCGCTCCCCCGGCGGGCAGCCAGCCGTTCGGGGTGGCGCTGTACGCCGACTTCACCGCGACGGACGACGACTGGCGCGCCGTCCACGACGGGTGGTCGGCACCGCCGCGCTGACCGCCGGCCTCCCGGCGCCACAGCGTTTCGTAGGGTGGCCGCATGGACGACGTACCCGCGCTGCTGCGCCGGATGGTGACGACCGACCCGGGCCGGCCGCGGGTGACCTGGTACGGCCCGGACGGCGAACGGGTCGAGCTCTCCGGGAAGGTGCTCGACAACTGGGTCGCGAAGACCGCCAACCTCCTCGTCGACGAGCTGGACGTCGGTCCGGGCAGCCGCGTCGTCCTCGACCTGCCGCCGCACTGGCGCACCCTGGTCTGGCTGCTCGCGGTGTGGTCGGCGGGCGCCTGCGTCGTCGTCGAGCGGTCCGGTCCGCAGGGCACCGACGGCACCACCCAGCCCGCCGCCGAGCCGGTCGAGGTGCTCGTCACCGCCGCCCCGGACGGCCCCGTCGCGACGCTGTGGCGGCCCCGGGCCGACCGGCTCGTCGTCGTCGCGCTGCCGGCCCTCGCCATGTCGTTCGGGCCGGCCCTGCCGGACGACGCGCTCGACTACGCGCTCGAGGTCCGGACGTTCGGCGACGTCTTCGTGCCGTTCGTGCGGCCGGCCCGGTCGGACACCGCCTACTTCGAGATCCTCGACGGCGCGCAGGGCATCTCGGCGCCCTACGCGGAGATGCTCCGGTTCGCCAGCCACGAGGCCAAGCTCGACGACGGCGTCCGGCTGCTCACCGGCGGCCCGGGCACCGACCCGCTCCTCGACCTCGTCGGCCCGCTCGTCGCGGACGGCTCGGTCGTCGTGCACCACGACCCTGCGGCGCTCGACGAGGCCGCCCTAGAACGGCTCGCCGGCCAGGAGGGTGTGACGACCGTCCGGGTCCGCTGACCCGGACGCGCGGGGCGGCGCCTCAGGCCCCGCCCACGCTCCAGACCCAGTTCGACGGCAGCCGCAGCCGCGAGCGGAGCTGGGTGCCGGTGAGGGTCGCCGTCGCGCCGCTCGACGACGTCGCGATGACCGTCTTCGCGGCCCTGCCCGCCGTCCGGGTCGCGACCCGGACGCTCACGACGTCCCGCAGCCCGAACGCCGTCCGCATCGAGGCCTGCGGGACCGTCCGCCGCCAGGACGCCATCGGGTTGCCGGCCGCGAGGCTGTACGGGTCCGCGACGCTCACGAGGTACGGCATGGCGGCGCCGAAGACGTCCCGGTTGTCCTGCGTGCGACCGCCCGAGCTCGAGTAGTAGAGCGCCTGCGCCGGGGCGCCGGCGTACGTGAGGATCCGGCCCTTCGTCGCGGTGACGGCCTTGACCCAGGAGGACCCGTACGCTCCGAGCTCGACCTCGTAGCCGCGAAACGCCTGGTCCCGGGTGCTGTCGTAGAGGCTGCACCCGCCGCACACCGCCCGCGGGCCGCGCAGCAGCTTGGCCCACGCGTAGGTGCGGCCGGCCACGGCCTGCGCCTGGAGCGCCGCCGGGCCCCGCACGCCCCAGGACGTCGGCATCTCGGCGAGGCCGCGCAGGTAGCTGCTGCCGAGCGGGAGCTCGTTGACGACCTCGAGCCGGGTGCCGACGCGCACGACCCACATCTCGCCGTAGCGGTAGGGCCGGGACGCCTTGGAGCCCTCGGTCCCGGTGCCGGACAGGCGTGCGACGGCGGCGTTGCCGACAAGGTCCGGCGTCCCGGTCCACGTGACGTGGACGGCACCGGTCGTGGCGAAGACCTTCGTCGTCCCGCGCCGGACCTCGACCCCGCCACCGGCGGCCGGCACGGCCACGAGGGTCGTCCCCGGTGCCACCGAGGCCTTCGCGGTGCCGGCGGACAGCCGCAGGGCGACCGCGCCGGTCACGCCCGGGGCCGGGGTGACGCCGAAGGTCGCGCGGGACGTCGCGTGGAGCAGGTTGACCTTGACGTGCCGGGTGTCGGTGACGGACGCCACCGCCGTCCCCGGGTAGTAGGTCGAGAGGATCGTCGTCGACGACGCGCCGCCCTTGGCCATCGCGTAGGCGCCGTACTGGCTCATCCCGACGCCGTGCCCGAACCCGGACCCGCGCAGCGCGAAGGAGGACGGGACGACGGTGGCCGGGGCGGAGGCGGTGCGGACGTACCGGTTCAGCGCGGCGAGCAGGGCGGCGGAGACCTGCCCCGGTACGGCGGCGACGGCGATCCGGCGCACGGTCGTGCCGTTCGCGGTGAGCCACGCCGCCCCCTGGGCCTGGATCACGCCGTTCTTCACGAGCAGCGTCGGCCGGCCCGTGTAGGAGGCGAGGATCGCCTCCAGGCCGTCGGTGCCGGTGCCCGGGACGACGACCGCGGTGCTGCGGAACGCCGTCGGGACGAGGTTCGCGAGCTTGGCGAGAGCGGCGTCGCGTGAGGTGCCACGCACGTCGACGACCCCTTCGAGGACGCCGCGCAGCGCGGTGACGGAGGCGGCGCCGATGCCGCCGGTGCCGCCGAGGTGGACGTCGGTCACGGCGAAGGTGCTCAGCGCCGTGGACGTCCCGGCGGGGACGCCGGAAGGGCCGGCCGGGAGCACGACCCAGCCGAGCCGGGCCGCGACGCCGGCGGCCGTGGCGGCGGTCACGGGGTCGGCCGGGTCGACGAGCATGGCGTCGGTCGTCGGCCGGCCGGCCGCGGTGAGCAGGTCGCCGATCCGGTTGCCGGACGCCACGAGGACGTCCTGCGACGTCGCGCCGCCGATCGTCACCGGGGTCGCGCCGAGGTCGGTGACCTGGGTGCCGACGCCGGCGCCCCAGGTGCCGGTGCGGCCGACGAGGACGACGCGGGTGACGTTGTCGCGCCGGACCCGCGCGACGACCTGCGCCGAGAGCGCCGCACCCGGGGAGCTCATGAGCTCTGCGTGGTAGGTCCGGGCGAGCGCACCGGCGAACGCGGCCTCGCTGCGGTGCCCGACGTCGGAGGACACGACGACGAGGGTCGGTGCGGCGCCGCCGTAGCGGCGGGTGCCGTCCGCGACGGACGCCGCGGTGCGGGCCGCGAGCCGGTAGGCCGGGCACGGCCCGATGACGCTCGTCGCCGTCGGGAGGATCTCGACCCGGGCGCGGTAGGGGGTCGACGTCGAGGTCGCGGAGCGGGCGGTGAGGGTCACGAGGTAGGTGCCGGGCGGCACCGGCGCCCCGGCCGTCGTCGTCGCGCCCCAGCGGACGGAGACCGTGCTGCCGGTCCCGGTCCGGGTCCACACCGGGGTCGCCGAGCAGGCACTCGTCACGGCGACCTTCCACGCCTGGGTCCCGGTGAGCCGGGCGGACACGGCGACCGGGGTCGGCGTGCCGTGGACGAGCGTGCGCGGCGCCACGGACGGGCGCAGGATCTCGGCGCCGACCCGGCTCGCGACCATCGTGCGCAGCGCCGGCATCTTCGCGTAGAGGTTCGCGCCCGGGCAGGCGGTCGGCCCGACGTTGCGGTGCGCGAGCATCGTCGGGACGGTCACCCTGGCGCCCGCCGGGTACCTGAGGTTGCCCGCGGAGACGAGCGTCGCCGTCCCGCGGGGGTCGATCCGGTTGAGCGAGAACTTCCACGCGAAGACCCGGGAGATCGCGGTGAGCATCGCGGACGACGGGGCGGCCGCCTCGTAGTTGCCCATCGCGGAGACGCCGAACGTCTCGGCGTTGAAGCCCAGGGCGTGCGCGCCCCGGACGTTCTTGGCGAGCCCGCCGTAGCGGCCCTCCCAGAGCCGGCCGAACCGGTCGACGAGCACGTTGTACGCGATGTCGTTCCAGCCCCGGACCTGGGTGTGGTACGCGTAGATGCCCCTCAGCTGGGCCGGGACGTCCGCCGCCGAGTAGCCGTTGGATCCTGCCGTGTGGTGCAGGATCCCGGCGACGACCCGGGTGTTGTACTCGAGCGTCCCGCGGCGCAGGGACTCGTCGGCGCCCCACTGGGCGCGCGTGAGGATCGTGGGCCTGGTGCCGGCGGCCTGCGCGGACGCCGTCGCGGTCGTCCCGACGGTGCCGTCGGCCGCGGACGTGCCCGGGTCGACGAGGGCGAGCCCGAGCCCGGCGGGTGCGGTGCCGGTGGCGCTGAGCACCTTGACCTGGACGCCGTCCGCCCGGCCCGAGGTGAGGATCGGGTCGGTGCCGCCGCCGGTGGTGCCGCCCGCCTCGGCGCTCGCCGGGTCGGGGCCGTCGTCGGCGACCGGGGCCGGCGTCCACGCGCCCCACGTCCCGTTCTCGTGGACCCGGATGGCGATGCTCGTGCCGGCCGGCGCCGGCCCGGTCCAGGTGACGCCGGCGACCGCGAACTCCGGGGTCGTCCGGCGCGGGGTGAGGACGGCGACCTTGAGCCCCGCCGGTGCGACCGTGGTGCCGCCGACCCGGCTGCCCGTCGTCCCGAGGGTGAGTGCCCGGCCGGCCGAGCGCTCCGCCCCGAGCGCCGCCGCGTCGACCCCGCCCAGCGCCGTCCGGGTGACCGCGGGCGCGACCGGGTGCGGCGCCGCCGCGAACGCGTCCGCCATCGTCGGGAGGAGCACGGCGAGGGGCTGGACGGCGAGGACGGCGACGAGCGGGGCGAGCCTGCGCACGGGTGGGTCTCCTAGCTGCTGGCGAGGCGACCGCAGCCGCCGGGCACCCTCCATTCGTCCCCCCGTCACGCCCCCTTGACGGGTGCTCACGAATCCGTGCTCACGACCACCCGGACGGACCATCTCCGGACGAGGCCGTCCGGGTGACCCGGGTGACGGGCGGTGATCACCGGCACCGGTCGGCGGTCGCCCGGCAGCCGGGTGACCGCGGGGACGTCGGTCACGGACTGCCGGGCCAGGCCGGCGGCCGGCCCGGGCCGGTGTGACGAGGACCCTCCTGCCCGGGCCGGGCCCGCCCGGTTAGAGTCCCTTCGACCGCAGCGGCGCCGCGGTCCGCACGACGCGACGCCGCAGGCCCCCCGGACACGAGGACGTGAACCCATGGACAAGGTGGTCCGTGACGCGGCGGACGCCGTCGCCGACATCGGTGACGGGGCGTCCCTGTCCGTCGGAGGGTTCGGCCTCTGCGGGATCCCGAGCGTCCTCATCGCCGCCCTGCACGACGCGGGCGCGAAGGACCTCGAGGTGGTCTCGAACAACTGCGGCGTGGACGGCGCGGGGCTGGGCATCCTGCTGGGCGCCGGCCGGATCCGCCGGGTCGTCGCCTCGTACGTGGGTGAGAACAAGGAGTTCGCGCGGCAGTACCTCGCCGGCGAGCTCGAGGTCGAGCTGACCCCGCAGGGCACGCTCGCCGAGCGGCTGCGCGCGGGCGGCTCGGGGATCCCGGCGTTCTACACCGCGACCGGGGTCGGCACCCAGGTCGCGGACGGCGGGCTGCCGTGGCGGTACGCCGCCGACGGGTCGGTGCTCGTCGCGTCGCCCGCGAAGGAGACCCGGTCGTTCGGCACCGCGGACGGCGAGAAGACCTTCGTGATGGAGCACGCGATCGTCACCGACTTCGGGCTCGTCCGGGCCTGGAAGGGCGACCGGCACGGCAACCTCGTCTTCCACGAGAGCGCCCGCAACTTCAACCCGCTCACCGCGATGGCCGCCCGGGTCGCGATCGCCGAGGTCGAGGAGCTCGTCGAGCCCGGCGAGCTCGACGCGGACGCCGTCCACCTGCCGGGGATCTACGTGCAGCGGGTCGTCCCGCTGACCCCGGAGCAGGCCGCGGACAAGAAGATCGAGAAGCGCACGGTGCGTCCCCGTCCCACCACCACGCAGGCCTGAGGAGATCGCTGTGGCTCAGCTGATCGGACTGACCCGTGAGCAGATGGCGGCCCGGGCCGCGGCCGAGCTGTCCGACGGCTCGTACGTGAACCTCGGCATCGGCCTGCCGACGCTCGTGCCGAACTACGTGCCCGAGGGTGTCGAGCTCGTCCTGCAGTCCGAGAACGGCATCCTCGGCTTCGGGGCGTACCCGTTCGACGGCGAGGAGGACCCCGACCTCATCAACGCCGGCAAGGAGACCGTGACCCTGCGGCCCGGGGCGTCGTTCTTCGACTCCGCGACGTCGTTCGGCATGATCCGCGGCGGCAAGGTCGACGCCGCGATCCTCGGCGCGATGCAGGTCTCCTCCGGCGGCGACATCGCGAACTGGATGATCCCCGGGAAGATGGTCAAGGGCATGGGCGGCGCGATGGACCTCGTCCACGGCGCCAAGCGGGTCGTCGTCCTCATGGAGCACGTCGCCAAGGACGGCACCCACAAGGTCCTCGCGGAGTGCACGCTGCCGCTCACCGGCAGCGGCGTCGTCGACCGGGTCATCACCGACCTCGCCGTCCTCGACGTCACCCCGTCCGGCTTCGTCCTGCGCGAGGTGGCACCGGGCGTCACGACGGACGACGTCGTCGCCGCCAGCGGGGCGCCGGTCGAGGTCCCCGCGGGGGTCACCCAGATCGCCGTCGCGGTCTAGCCTTCCGGGCCCGGTCTCAGGGCCCCGGGAACAGCCGCTTCGCGATCACACCCAGGTCGTCCAGCCCCGCGGCGACGTCCATGACGAGGTCGAAGGCGTCGTCCTCGTCGAGCGTGAGATCGACCTGGTTGATCCTGCAGAAGACGTAGGTCAGGTGCCATGCAGCACGCTTGTTGCCGTCCACCAAGGGGTGATTGCCGGCAAGGGAGTGCATGAGCGCGGCTGCCTTGAGCGGGAACGTCTCGTAGGCGTCCACCCCGAAGGCCGATGCCCTGGGACGGTTGAGCGCCGAGTCGAGCAGGCCGGCATCCCGAAGAGGTCCCCAGCCTGTCTGGTGGAGGATGGTCAGCGCCTCTTCGAGGGTCACGTAGCGGACGTTCACACCGTGCCCAGCCGCTCCAGCAGCCCGGCGTACCTGACCAGTCCCTGCTGGGACACCGCGAGGATGTCCACCTCCTCGGCCCGTTCGTCCGCCTCTCGAACTGCCCTGAGGATCGCCGCGTGCTTGCTGACCCCCCAGCGAGCCGCGAGGCGTGCGATCGCCTGCTCGTCGTCGTCCCCCGGTCGCACTGTCATCGCCATGCAGACCACGGTATTGACACTGGTATCACCGATGCAACCATGACGCGGACGTCGACGCCCCGCCGCTACGTCACGCCTCTCGTCAGGCCGCCTCGGCAGCCCGTACGGCATCGCTGCGACCGAGCCGCCGCGGGCTCGTGAGGAAGCCGGCTCCCCAGGCGAGGTGCATCGTCGCGTAGACGAGCGGCAGCGCGGCCCGGGCCCGCAGCGGCAGCCCGCCCCACGTGAGGACCGTGCCGAGCCCGACCGCCCCCGCGTAGCCGAGCGGCAGCACGAGCGCCCACGGCCAGAACGGTGCGACGACGAGCCCGGCGAGGACGCCGAGGGTGGCCAGCGGCGCGGCGAGGTAGCGCGCGGTGAGGGTGCCGGGGTTCTGCCGGACGACGACCCGCCGCCAGCGGCCGTAGTCGAGGTACTGCCGGGCCAGCGCCTGCAGCGTCGGTCGCGGCCGGTAGGTCACCGACAGCTCGGGGGTGAACCAGACGAGCCCGCCGCCCTCACGGATGCGGTGGTTGAGCTCCCAGTCCTGCGCGCGGACGAACGCGGGGTCGTACCCGCCGTGCTTCTCGAGCACCTCACGGCGGAAGACCCCGAGGTACACGGTGTCCGCCGGTCCGGCCTCGCCGCCGGTGTGGAACCGCGCTCCCCCGACCCCGAAGCGCGACGTCATGGCCCGGGCGACGGCCTGCTCGAACGGCGTGACCCCTTCGGCGGCCATCAGGCCACCGACGTTCGCGGCGCCGGTCTCGTCCATGACGCGCACCGCCGTCCGGACGTAGCCCTGCGCGAGCAGCCCGTGCCCGTCGACGCGGACGACGACCGGGTGCGTCGACGCGGCGATCGCGGCGTTGAGCCCGTCCGGGGTCCTCCCCGTCGGGTTGCGCACGAGCCGCACCCGCGGGTCGGCCGCGGCGAGCCGGGCGGCGACCTCGTCGGTGCGGTCCTTCGACGGGCCGAGCGCGAGCACCACCTCGAGGTCGCCGGGGTAGTCCTGCTCGAGGATCCGTGCGACGGCGTCCGAGAGGTGTCGTTCCTCGTTGAGCACGGGCACGACGACGGAGACGGGCGGGCTGGACATCAGCACCGAACGGTAGCCGACCCGGATGTGCGCCGTGCCGGGCGACGGGGTCAGGCGTCGGGCAGGAGGTCCTCGAAGGCCTGCGCGGTCATGACAGTGTGCATCGCCGTCGCGAGATCGGTGCCGGCAGCGAGGCGGTGCGCGACGCCCGCCGTCTCGGGCCGGATCCCGAAGCGCTCGACGAGCGCGACGGTGAGCGCCTGCTCGATGCCCTGCTCGATGCCCTGCTCACGGGCACGGTCCTGGATCAGCCGGCCGAAGTCGGTCTGCTCGTAGAAGTCGGCGATGCTCTCGACGGTCATCCCGGCCTCCCTCCTGATCTTCTCGATGGTAACCGGATGGAGGCGGATCGTCGCCAGCACGGCGGCGGCGTCGAGCAGCTCGACGGTCCGGTCCCCGCCGCCGTCCCGGATCGTCCGCAGCGCACGGCCGAGGGCCACCGCCCGCTCGTCCGGCGTCCCCCGACCGAGCACCGCGAGCGGGGCGCTCGCCGGGGTCGCCAGCAGCAGCTCCGGCGCGACGTCCCGCAGGTACACGGCCCGGCAGCCGAGCCGGAACCCGCCGTCGACCGGGGAGTCGACCGAGTCGACGAGCCCGTCGCCGAGGACGACGACGACCTGCTCGAGGTCGTCCTGCGGATAGGCGTCCATGACCGCCCCGCGGTACCGGAGCATCCGCCGGGCGAGCCCGGCCTCGCCGCGACGCTGGTACTCGACGTGGAGGAGCCGGCCCGGGCCGACCCGGACGAGCAGGTCGGCGTCGAGGTCACCGGACGGGAACCGGCTCGCCAGGACGGGGACGGCGCCGTCGACCGGCTCGACGTCGACCCCGAGGACCCGGCAGAAGCCGGGGAGGTCCGCCGCGACGAGCCTCCGCATCGCCCGGTCGAAGACCGGGCCCGCACGGCCGGTGCCGGTGGCGTCGTCGGCGGGTCGCTCCTGCACGCGTGGATCATGGCAGCGACCGCGGACGCGGTGCGTCCGTCGTCCACAGGCGCTCGTCGTCCACAGGCGCTTGTCGTCCACAGGCGCTCGTCGTCCACAGGCGCCAGGCCTCGGAAGGTCAGGCCGCGCAGACGCTGCTGACGTCGGTGCCGGAGGCCGCGGTGTCCGTGCCGGGCGCGGACGGCGAGCGCGGGGTGGCCGCCGCGCCCGGTGCGGCCGACGCCGCCTTCGAGGGCTTCGGCGCGCTCTTCGCGGGGCCGGGCGCGGCCGACGCCCCGCCGGCCTTCGCGAAGGCCTTGTCATCGGCCTCGGCGGCGGCCACCGCGGCCGCGACCCGGGAGCGGACGAGCGCGAAGTCGGGGTGCGACGGCGTGACGATGGGCGGCACGAACTGCACGCTCGTGATCGTGCGCTGCTTGCCCTCGAGCCCGAGGTCGAGGAACGTCCCGAGGTCGGAGGCCGGGATGTCCGTGCTCACGACCTGCCTGCTCGCCGCCGCGACCTTCTGGAAGCGCGCGAGCAGCGTGCCGGGGTCCATCTGGCCGGCCATCGCCGTCATGACGCAGCGCTGGCGCTGCATCCGCTCGTAGTCCGAGGAGCCGTGCCGGGAACGGGCGTACCAGAGGGCGTGCCAGCCGTCGAGGTGCTGCCGGCCGGGCTCGATGTGGCCGACGACCTTCGACGTCCCGCCGCCGATCGGCACCCGGCCCTTGACCGTGAGGTCGATGCCACCCATCGCGTCGACGAGCGCCCTGAAGCCGTGGAGGTCGATGAGCACGTAGTACGAGACGTCGAGCCCGGTGATGCCGGCGACCGCCTGCTTCATCGCCTCGGCGCCGGGGTCCTTGGCGCCGGGGAAGAGGTCCGGGTGCTGGCCGCCCCACGTGTACACCGCGTTGAGCAGGCACGCGTCGCCGCACGACCAGCCGTTCGGCAGCGCCTTCGCCGCCGGGGTGCCCTTCGGGAACGGGATGTTCTGCATGTTGCGCGGCAGGCTGAAGAGCACGGTCCGGCCGGTCCCCGCGTCGACCGAGGCGAGGGTCACCGAGTCCGGCCGCAGCCCGATCCGGTCCGAGCCCGCGTCGCCGCCGAGCAGGAGCACGTTGTACCGGCCCTTCGACGTCCCGGCCGCCTCGTTGCCGCCGAAGACGCCGCCGACGAGGTCGGCCGCCGCCCAGAGCCGGCGCCCGACCATGACGAAGGGGACGGACGTCGCGATGACGAGGACGGCGGTCGCACCGGCCACCCAGCGCCGCGCGGTGACGGGGAGGTCGCCCGGGCGGCCGAGCCGCCAGGCGTCGACGAGCAGCCCGGGGACCGCGACGGCGAGCAGCACGCTGAGCAGACCGGCCGCCGCGAGCACCGACGGCCGGGCGAGCAGCCCGAGGGCGAGCGAGCGGTCGGCGAACCAGAGGACGGCGACGAGCAGGAGCGCGACGAGCAGCCCGGCCCAGACGCGCAGCGCCGTCCGGCCGACGCGCCGGTCCCCCGCGACGAGCTGGGCGCTGCCGGGCAGGACCGCCGAGAGCACGAGGAGGGAGGCCGCGCGCCGGACCCGCTGCTCGGTCGTCAGCCGCGCCGGGGCCGGCGGGACCGCGGCGGGAGCGGCGACGACCTCGAGGTCCACGTCCGACCCGGTCGGTGACGTGCGGGCAGGGTGGAGCGACGGGGGTGGAGCGGCCATGTTCGGCAGTATCACCGTCGGTCGTCGGGACCCCGGGGACGCGGCGGGTCGTCGGCGCGTCCGGAATGCGGTGACTCACAGGGAGCAGGCGAGCACCCTCCGGGACGACGCCCGCGTGGGGAAGACTGCTCCCGTGCGCGTGCTGCTCGTGGAGGACGAGGTCGGTCTGGCCGAGACGGTCCGCCGCGGCCTGACCCGCGAGGGCTTCGTCGTCGAGGTCGTCCACGACGGCGAGGACGCGCTCTGGGCGGCCACGGAGCAGGAGTTCGACGTCGTCGTCCTCGACATCATGATCCCGCTCGTCAACGGCTACCGGGTCGTCGAGGAGCTGCGCCGCCGCGAGGTCTGGACGCCGATCCTCATGCTGTCCGCCAAGGACGGCGAGTACGACCAGTCGGACGCCTTCGACCTCGGCGCCGACGACTACCTCACGAAACCGTTCAGCTTCGTCCTGCTCGTCGCCCGGCTGCGGGCGCTGGCCCGCCGCGGCGCCCCGGAGCGGCCGACCGTGCTCACGGCCGGCGACCTGTCGCTCGACCCGGCGCGGCACCGGGTGCTGCGCGGCGACGTCGAGCTGTCCCTCACGCCCCGCGAGTTCGGCCTCCTGGAGTTCCTGCTGCGCCGCAAGGGCGACGTCGTGACGAAGACCGAGATCCTCCGCGCGGTCTGGGACCCGGCGTTCGACGGCGACGCGAACGTCGTCGAGGTCTACGTGCGCTACCTGCGCAAGAAGGTCGACGTCCCGTTCGGCCGGACGGCGATCCGCACCGAGCGCGGTACCGGCTACCGGCTCGACCCGGACGGCGGCTGACCGCCGTCCTCCTCGGCAGTCGACCGCTCGGGCGGCCGGATCGGCAGCCGGACCTCGACCCGGCACCCCCCGCCCGCGGTGTCCCCGATCGTCACCGTGCCGCCGTGCGCGGTGACGAGCTCGCGGACGATCGCGAGCCCGAGACCGCTGCCCCCGCTGGTCCGCCCGCGGCTCGCGTCGAGCCGGACGAAGCGGCCGAAGACCCGCTCCCGCTCCTCCGGCGGGATCCCCGCGCCGTCGTCCTCGACGACGACGAGCGCGCCGTCCGGGTCGGGCGCGACGACGAGCCGGACGACGCCCCGCGCGTGCCGGGCCGCGTTGTCGCCGAGGTTCGCGACGACCTGGCGCAGCCGGGCGCGGTCCCCCCGGACCCGCTGCGGGACCACGACCCGCTCGACCCGCAGCCGCGGGTGGGCCGCCCGTAGACGCAGCACCTCGCCGTCGACGACGTCGTCGAGGTCGACGTCAGCGGTCTCGAGGACGACCGCGTGCTCGTCGACCCGGGCGAGCAGGAGGAGGTTGTCGACGAGGCGGCCGATCCGGGCCGCCTCCGCCTCGAGCACCGGCGTGAGGTCGGCGAGCGTGGCGCCGCCGGAGTCCTCCCGGGCCACGTCGAGCACCGCCGAGATCGTCGCGACCGGGCTGCGCAGCTCGTGGCCGGCGTCGGCGACGAACCGGCGCTGCGCGGTCCGGGCGGCGTCGAGGCTCGCGAGCATGTCGTTCATCGTCACCGCGAGCCGGCCGATCTCGTCGCGGGCCGTCGGGACCGGGACCCGCTGGTCGAGCCGGCCGCGGGCGCCGATCTCGGCGACCTGGGCGCGGATCCGCTCGACGGGCCGCAGCGCGCGGCCGACGAGGAACCACGACGCGGCCGCGACGAGCGCGAGCAGCAGCGGGAAGCCGACGAGGAGCAGCACGAGGACCGTCGCGACGGACTGCCGCTGGGCCCCGATGGACTCCGCGACGACGACCCGGTAGTCCCGCCCGCCGACGCGGAACGAGGACACGACGACGACGAACGGGCTGTCCCGGTCGAGCAGGGCGACCCGTCCGGTCCGGACCGGGGCCGTCACACCGGCCGGCGGCACGAGCGAGGTGAGCGGGGCGTCCTGCGCGCGCTCGGTCGAGGCGGCGACGACCCGGCCCGTGCCGTCGACGACCTGGACGACCTGGCCGGGCCGGGTGGTGTCGACGAGGACCCCTGGCAGCCGCGCGACACCGTCGGCCCGGACGAGCGCCGCGACGTCCTCGGCGCGGGCGATCGCCTCGCCCTCGACGTCCGCGACCAGGGTGCGCTGCAGGACGACGAGGAGCAGGACGACCCCGACGAGGATCGCGAGGCCCACGACGCCGACGACCGCCGCGACGGACCGGCCGCGGACCCCGCGCAGCAGCACCGAGCGCGGCGGCGCCGCCGGGCGGGACAGCGCGCCGGCCGCCGGTTCTGGACGGCGCGGGGCCATCGGACCTCCAGGGTCAGGACACGCCCAGGATGCCCTGCGGGAGCGTCCCGGCGACCGGGCGGCGCGCCGCCGCGACAACGGCGGCGCCGTACGTCTCCAGGCAGCCGCGGACGACGTCGTCCCAGCCGAGCCCGGTCGGCGTCCCCGCGTTGTGCGCGCGGACGGCGGCCAGCGCGGCGGGGTCGGCGAGCAGGTCCGCGGTGGCGGCGGCGAGACCGGCGTCGTCCGCGACGAGCCGGCCCTCGACACCGTCGGTGACGAACTCGCCGACGCCCGCGGCGGCGAGCGCGACGACGGGCAGTCCCGAGCACCGTGCCTCGAGCGCCGCGAGCCCGAACGACTCGAGCCGGGCCGGCGCGACGTAGACGTCCGACACCGCGTGCAGCGCCCGCACCTGCTCGCGGGTCAGCCGGCCGGGCAGCTCGACCCAGCCCGACATCCCGAGCGCCCGGACCCGCTGCCGGACCGCGTCGCGCTGCGGGCCGTCGCCGGCGATCACCGCGCGCAGCGGCACCTGCGGGTCGAGCCGCCGCCGGACCTCGGCGAGCACGTCCACGAGCGGGAGGACCCGCTTGCGGGCCGCGAGCCGGCCGACCGACAGCACCGTGAGCGGCTCCCCCGGCCGGCGCTCCCGGGCGGGCAGCGCGGGCCAGGCCGCCGGGTCGACGCCGTTCGGCATGACCTCGACCCCCTGCGGCACGCACGGGGCCAGCGCCTTCGCGGCGACCTCGCTCACCGCGGACCAGACGACCGTCGGACCGGCGAGGTGCGCGACGGCCCGCAGCCCGGTCGTCACGACCGCGGACCGTTGGACGACCGAGTGCATCGTCACGACGACCGGGACACCGGCCGCGGCGGACCTCCGGGCGGTCGTCCACGCGAGCGGGGAGACGATCGACGAGTGGCAGTGGACGACGTCCGCCGCATCGAGGGCCGCGAGCGCCGCCAGCGGAAGCGCCGCCCAGCCGGCCCGGCCGATCCGGACGACGGGCAGGTCGTCGGCGCGGTCCCGACCCCGCGCCCCGGGCCGGGTCCCGGTGAGGACGACGACGTCGTGCCCGAGCCTGCGCTGCCGCTCGGCGAGGTCGTGGACGTGCAGCTCGATCCCGCCGAGGCGCGGCAGGTACGTGTCGGTGACGTGGACGACCCTCACGCGGCGGCCCTCGCGGGGACGTCGCGCGCCGGGGCCGCGACGGCGGGCGGCCCGGCGGCCGGGCGTCGTCCGCGCAGCGCGAGCCAGCCGACGACGACCGCGGCACCGACCGGGATCTCGAGGGCGAAGGTGAAGAGCCGGTAGAGCAGCGCCCCGGCCGCGGCGAGGACCGCGGCGACCCCGAGGTCGGCGACCCCGGCGCCGCCGGGGGTCACCGGGACGGCGGCCGCGACCCGCTCGACCCCCACCGCGGCGAGGACGACGACGAGCGGCGCCGGGTGCCCGAGGGCCCGCAGGCAGCCGTCGAGGAGCACGACGAGGAGCACGGAGTAGCCGGTGAGCCCGGCGACGAGCCGCGGCCAGGACCGCCGTGACGTGTCGAGGGCGAGCCGGCGGGCGTGGACCGCGCCGTCGGCGACGCGGTCGGCGAGCCCCGGGCGCCGCAGAGCGCGCTCCGCGACCCGGCCGACGGCCCGGCCGACCGTCGCGGTGCGGCGCGGCGAACCGGCGACGACCGCCCCGAAGGCGGCAGCGACGACGACCGGCGCGAAGACGCCCCCGCCGGCCGGCGACCCGGCCGGTCCGGCGAGGGACCACGCGGCGAGCCCGACGCCGCCGACGACGACCCGGCCCAGCGCCGTCCAGACGTTGCTCACCGTGAGGAACCCCGCGAGCCGGGCGGGCCCGAACCCCCACGACCGGGCCATCGCCGTCGTGAGCCCCATGCTCAGCGGACCGCCCGCCGGGACCGCGTTGGCGACCGCGCTGCCGCCGAGGTTGAGCGCGAGCGCCCGCCGGGTCGTCAGCCCGGGCAGCGACGCGGTGAGGACGAGGCTGTAGGCGAGCAGCCCGGCGAACCACACGGCGCCGAGCACGACGACCCGCCCGGGGTCGAGCCCGCCGAGCAGGTCGGCGACGGCGGGCCACGAGGTGCCGGTCGCGCGCGGGACGAGGGCGACCGTCCCGGCCGTGGCCGCGAGGGCGGCCGTGCCGGCGAGCAGCTGGGAGATACGCACGCTCGCACGGTGCTCCCGGGCCGCTGAGAGATCGCTGAGACGCGTTCCCGGGCGCTTGCTCTGCCATCACCGGCGACCCGGATCAGCGCAGGCAGGGCGGCTCGGTTCAGACCGTCCCCGCAGGCCGGACCGCCCGCGCCGGCGACCGCCGGGCCGGCACCCGTCGCGCACGGACCGGCGCCCGCCGCGCGGTCGTCCCGGCGACGGCGTAGAGCGCGAAGCAGCGGTCGAGGACGCCCGCCCAGCCGAGCGCGGTCGGCACGTCGCGGTTGTGCGCGGCGATCCGGGCGCGCTGCACGTCGTCCGTCACGAGGTCCGCGACGGCGGCCGCGAGCCCGGCGTCGTCGGCGGCGAGCCGGCCCTCGACCCCGTCGGTGACGAAGTCGGACACCCCGGCCACGGCGTGCGCGACGACCGGCAGCCCGGCGCAGCGGGCCTCGAGCGCCGCGAGCCCGAACGACTCGACCCGCGCCGGGGCGACGAAGACGTCGGCCTGCGCGTAGAGCTCCCGCAGCTGCGGCCGGGTGAGCCGGCCGGGCAGCTCGACCCAGCGCGCCATCCCCCGCCCACGGACCTGCCACTCGACGAGCGGTCGCAGCGGGCCCTCCCCGACGACGACCGCGCGCAGCGGCACGTCGGGACCGACGAGCCGGCGCACCTCGTCGAGGACCGCGACGAGCGCGAGCACGCGCTTGCGCGGCGCGAGTCGCCCGGACGCGACGACCGTGACCGGCCGCGGAGCGACGGACGACGGGCCGGACGGCGCCCAGGCCCCCGGGTCGATCCCGTTCGGCAGCACGTGCACCGGCCCCGGGACGACGGTCCGCAGCGCCTGCGCCGCGACCCGGCTCACGGTGCCCCAGGTGACGGCCGGCCCGACCGCCGCGACCGCCCCGCGCCAGGCGGCCCGGACGACGCCCGCGGCCGGCAGCACGACGTGCACCATCGCGAGGACCGGCACCCCGGCCGCCGCGGCGGCACGGACGGCGCTCCACGCGAACGGCGAGACGACGGACAGGTGCGCGTGGACGACGTCCGCCCCCGCGAGCAGCCCGCGGGCGAGAGGCGAGCGGGTGTCGGGCAGCCGGACGACGCGGACGGTGCCCGCACCGCCCGGTGCCGGGACCGCAGGCTCCCCGGACGCCCGGTGGTCGACCGGCTCCTCCTCGGTCGCGGTGAGGACGACGACCTCGTGCCCGAGCGCCGCCTGCTCGTGGGCGAGGTCGCGGACGTGCAGCTCCTTGCCGCCGAGGACCGGGGCGTACGTGTCGGTGACGTGGACGACCCTCACGCCGCACCCCCGGCCGGGCGGGCCACGAGCGCGGGCCGGCCCGGGCGGGCCAACTGCGCCAGCGCGAGCGGCGCCCCGACGGGCACCTCGAGCAGGTACGTGAAGACCCGGTAGAGCAGGGCGCCGGCCGCCGCCGCGGGGGCGGCCGCGGGGGCGGTGCCCGCGGCCAGGACGGCGACGAGCCCGAGCTCGGCGACGCCGCTGCCGCCCGGGGTGACCGGGACGGCGGTGAGCAGCCGTTCCAGCCCGACCGCCGCGCACACGGCGACGAGCGGCGCGGGGTGCCCGACCGCCCGCAGGCAGCCGTCGAGCAGGAGCACGAGGAGCGCGTTGTGGACGAGGAGCCCGGCGACGACGCGCGGCCACGCCGTCCGGTTCGCGGCGACCGCCTCGGACCGGGTCGCGGCGACGACGTCCGGCCACCGGTCGCGGCGCCCGCCGGGCCCGCGCCCGAGCAGGCGCGCCGCCCGGTCGACGAGG
>NZ_MWLN01000003.1 GCF_002198655.1 Kineosporia sp. A_224 | reverse complement strand
CGCGGCCGCCCGCGCGGCGCACGCCGACCTCGTCGCCCGCGCGACCGACGGAGCCGACGTCCGCGAGCGCCTCCGAGGCGGCGGCCGCCTCGGCGCGGACGACCGCGCGCGGCGCCGGACCCGGCGACGGCGCAGGTCCTTGTGCAGGAGCGGTCCCGCTCGTCGCCGGAGAGCTGGACGACGGCCCCGCGGCCGGGGGTTCGACGGTCGCGCCGAGGGCGGTGAGGTGCGCCCGGTGGTCGTCGGCGACAGCGGTCCGCAGGGCCGCCGGGATGCTCGTCGCGGCGGTCACCGCGGCGAGCAGCGCCCGGGTCGTCGCGACCGTCCGCAGCCGGGCGGCGTCGTCCACGGACGGCGTCCGCGGCCCGCCGTCCGGACCGTCGGAGCCGTCCGGCCGCGGTGTCGAGCCGTCCGAGGTGCAGGCGGCGAGCGCGGCGAGCGCGAGGGCGGCGGGGAGGGCGGTGAGCACCGTGCGGCGCAGCGGTCCGCTCGCCCCGCCCCCGCTGCTGACACCCACGGTCGCGCATCATTCCACGATCCGTGGCCCCGACGGGCCGGGCCCCGCCGACGCCCGTGACCCGGGCCGGTGCCCGCCCGGTAGGCTGGCCCGTCGCAGCAACGAGCGGACAACAGCACACGAGGAGGCACCGATGGGCACGACGACGCCGGACCAGGTCCGTGCGGTCGCCGCAGCCGCGGTCACGTCGGCGGGGCTCGTCCTCGAGGACGTCACCGTGACGCCCGCCGGTCGCCGCCGGGTGCTCCGCGTGGTCGTCGACCTCCCGGACGACGTCCTCGGCGGTGTCCCCGTCGAGTCGGTCGAGAGCGCCGCGCGGGCGCTGTCCGAGGCGCTCGACGGCAGCGATGTCATGGGCGGGACGCCCTACGTGCTCGAGGTGACCTCGCCCGGCGTCGACCGGCCGCTCACCGAGAAGCGGCACTGGCTGCGGGCCCGCGGCCGGCTCGTCACCGTGACCCTGGCGGACGGCGGCACGGTCGCCGGCCGGCTCACCGGGGCCGGGGACGACGGGGTGACCGTCGACGGCCGCCTGCTCGGCTGGGACGACCTGCGCAAGGGCCGGGTCGAGGTCGAGTTCAACCGGCCCGACGAGCCCGGCGGCGCGGACGACGACCTCGTCGACGACGCGGACGACGACANCCCTCCGGGGTGTCGTCCCACTCGCGGACGACGACACCGACGACACCGACGACACCGACGACACGGACGAGGACGGGGAGGAGGCCTGATGGACATCGACATGGCGGCGCTGCGGATGCTCGAGCGGGAGAAGGAGATCCCCTTCGACGTCCTCGTGCGCACGATCGAGCAGGCCCTCCTGCTCGCCTACCACCGGACGGAGGGCGCGGAGCAGCACGCCCGCGTCGTCCTCGACCGCCTCAGCGGCCACGTCGTCGTGTGGGCGCAGGAGCACGGTGAGGGCGGTGTCGTCGTCCGCGAGTGGGACGACACCCCGGAGGGCTTCGGCCGGGTCGCCGCGTCCACCGCCCGGCAGACGATCATGCAGCGGCTGCGCGACGCCGAGGACGAGCAGATCCTCGGGGAGTTCCGCGGCCGCGAGGGCGACATCGTCTCCGGCGTCGTCCAGCAGAGCGCCGACCCGAAGATGGTCCACGTCGACCTCGGCACGCTCGAGGCGCTGCTGCCGCCCCCGGAGCAGGTGCCGGGGGAGAGCTACACGCACGGCAGCCGGCTGCGGTGCTACGTCGTGGGCGTCCGCAAGGGCATGAAGGGGCCGTCGATCACGGTCTCGCGGACGCACCCGAACCTCGTCCGCAAGCTCTTCGCGCTCGAGGTCCCGGAGATCGCCGACGGCACGGTCGAGATCGTCGCGCTCGCCCGGGAGGCCGGGCACCGTTCCAAGGTCGCCGTCCGGACGACGGTCTCGGGCGTCAACGCCAAGGGTGCCTGCATCGGGCCGATGGGGCAGCGGGTGCGCGCCGTCGTCAACGAGCTGCACGGCGAGAAGATCGACATCGTCGACTGGAACGAGGACCCGGCGAAGTTCGTCGCCGCGGCCCTGTCGCCCGCGAAGGTCACCTCGGTCGAGGTCGTCGACCTCGCGGCCCGGTCGGCGCGGGTCGTCGTCCCCGACTACCAGCTCTCGCTGGCCATCGGCAAGGAGGGCCAGAACGCCCGCCTCGCGGCCAAGCTGACGGGCTGGCGGATCGACATCCGCCCCGACGTCGTGAGCGACGCGGCGGCCGATTCCCGGTGACGTCGGGTGACCTCCCGGGCGCGGCGCGCCAGATACCCGGGAAGAGCCGGGCCTCCCGACGCGCTAGACTGCCAGAGGCCGGTGTCGCGGTTCGGCAACCCCCGGACGGTTCGGGCTCCCTCGTGGAGCCCGTTCGGACGTGCGTGGGATGTCGTGGTCGAGATGTCCGGTCGGTTCTGCTGCGAGTGGTCGCGGCCGAGGTCGACGGTGTCTGGTCCGTCGTCCCGGACCCGCACCGCAGGCTGCCGGGCCGGGGTGCCTCGTTGCACCCCGTGACCAGCTGCCTCGACCTCGCCGAGCGCCGTCGGGCGTTCCCTCGGGCCCTGCGCCGGAGCGGAGTGCCCGACACCACGGCCCTCGCCGAGTACGTCGCAGGAAGTTCACGTCCACCAGTCACCGTCCTCACCGGAAGCGGGTCTGACGCTGATGAGCACCCGATGAGATCGCACCGATGAACGCCCCACAGCCGTAATAACGGTCCGCGCCTGTCCATGGCCCGGACCGAGACAGGAGAGTCGTGGCAAAGGTCCGGGTCTACGAGCTCGCGAAGGAGCTCGGCATCGAGAGCAAGGTCGTCATGGCCAAGCTCCAGGAGATGGGCGAGTTCGTCCGGTCGGCGTCGTCGACCGTCGAGCCCCCCGTCGTCCGCAAGCTCCGCGAGGACTTCCCCGCCGAGCTCGCCGCCAAGGGCGTGAAGACGTCCCCCGCCCCCGCAGCACCCGCGGCACCGGCCCGTCCGGCCTGCCGCGGTGCGGGGCGCGGGCCGGGACGCGGGCCGGAC
>NZ_MWLN01000029.1 GCF_002198655.1 Kineosporia sp. A_224 | reverse complement strand
TCCTGGCCGGCGGCGGGCGGGGCCGCTTGACATCTCAACGTACGGGCGGGGGTGCGATCTTCCCGGGCCGGGGTCGCCCACCCGTCGGGCTGTCGCCGGTCCTTGGCAGGATGGCCCCCGATGCCCGGTCCCGAGCCCGTCCTCACCACCCTGCTGCCGTCCGCGGACGGCGTCCTCGCCGCGCTCGACCCCGAGCAGCGCGAGGTCGCCTCGGCGCTCCACGGGCCGGTCTGCGTGCTCGCCGGCGCCGGCACCGGCAAGACCCGCGCCATCACGCACCGGATCGCGTACGGCGTCCACAGCGGGGTCTACGTCCCGCAGCAGGTGCTCGCCGTCACGTTCACCGCCCGTGCCGCGGGGGAGATGCGTACCCGGCTGCGAGCGCTCGGCGTCGGCGGCGTCCAGGCCCGGACCTTCCACGCCGCGGCGCTGCGCCAGCTCTCCTACTTCTGGCCGCAGGCCGTCGGCGGCGCGCCGCCCGCGATCCAGGAGCACAAGGCCGGCCTCGTCGCCGACGCCGCGGCACGGATGCGGCTCACCGTCGACCGCGCCGCGATCCGCGACCTCGCGGCCGAGATCGAGTGGGCCAAGGTCACCCTGCTCACCCCCGAGCGGTACGTCGCCGCCGCGACGCGGGCGGGCCGCGGCGAGCCCGGCGGGTTCGACCTGCCGACCGTCGGGCGGGTCCTCGAGCTCTACGAGGACGTCAAGACCGACCGCGGGGTCATCGACTTCGAGGACGTCCTGCTCCTCACCGTCGGCATCCTCGAGGAGTACCCGGCGGTCGCGGCGACGATCCGCGGGCAGTACCGGCACTTCGTCGTCGACGAGTACCAGGACGTCTCGGCGCTCCAGCAGCGGCTGCTGGACCTGTGGCTCGGGGACCGGGAGGACGTCTGCGTCGTCGGCGACCCGGCCCAGACGATCTACTCCTTCACCGGCGCCTCGCCCGAGCACCTGCTCGCCTTCCCGAAGCGGCACCCGGGCACGCGGACGGTCCGCCTCGAGCGCAACTACCGCTCGACCCCGCAGGTCGTCACGCTCGCGAACGGCCTGCTCGCGACGTCCGGACCGGCGGGCACCCCGGCGACGGCGCGGCTCACCCTCACCGCCCAGCGCGAGGCCGGCCCGGCCCCGACCCTCACGGCGTACGACGACGACCTCGCCGAGGCCTCGGGGGTCGTCCGCGAGGTGACCCGGCTCATGGAGGCCGGGGTGCGGCCGAGCGAGATCGCCGTCCTCTACCGGACGAACGCCCAGGCGCAGCCGCTCGAGTCGGCCCTCGCCGACGCCGGGATCTCCTACCTCGTCCGCGGCGGGGAGCGGTTCTTCCAGCGCAAGGAGGTCCGGGACGCCGTCCTGCTCCTGCGCGGAGCGGCGCGCGCGTCCGACGGCACACGCCCGCTCGGCGACGAGGTCCGCTCGGTCCTCGCGTCGGCCGGCTGGACGCCGCGGCCGCCGTCGACCGGTGGGGCCGTCCGGGAGCGCTGGGAGTCCCTCCAGGCGCTCGCCGTCCTCGCCGACGAGCTGGCCGTCGCCCGCCCGGGCACCGTGGTCGCCGACCTCGTCGCCGAGCTCGAGGAGCGCGCCGCCGCCCAGCACGCCCCGACCGTCGAGGGCGTCACGCTCGCGTCCTTCCACGCGGCCAAGGGTCTGGAGTGGGCCGCCGTCCTGCTCGTCGGGCTCTCCGAGGGCCTCATGCCGATCTCGCTCGCGCAGGGCTGGGAGGCCGTCGAGGAGGAGCGTCGGCTCCTCTACGTCGGCATCACCCGGGCCCGTGAGCACCTGCTGCTGTCGTGGACCCGCTCCCGGACGCCGGGCGGCCGGGCGAGCCGGGAGCCGTCGCGGTTCCTCGACGGGCTGATCGGCGCCCCCGCGGGCCGCGCCCCGCAGGGCGGCGCCCGCGGCCCGGGCCGGGACGGCGACGGGCCGCGCCGCTCGCGGAGCAAGGCGTCGCTGCCGACCGCGTGCCGGGTCTGCGGCACGGTGCTGTCGTCCGGTGCCGAGCGCAAGACCGGCCGCTGCGGGGACTGCCCGCCGGCCTACGACCCCGAGCTGTTCGCGCGGCTGCGCGAGTGGCGGGCCCGGGTCGCCGCCGAGGCGAAGGTGCCCGCGTACGTCGTCCTCACCGACGCGACGCTCGTCGCGGTCGCCGAGGCGGTCCCGCGGGACGTCGCGTCGCTGGCGGCCATCGCGGGCGTCGGGAAGGCCAAGCTCGACCGGTACGGGGCCGCCCTGCTCGCCGAGCTGGGCGCCGGGAGCCGTCCCCCGAACGGGTGAGCCGCCGGGATCGTCCGCTTCGGGCCTGGTGTCCGGTTCCCGTTGTGGGAGAAGGACTTTCGGTCCCGGTGGCCGCCGGCCGCAAAGACCGTCGGAAAAAGTTCGGAAAACACGACGGAAAATACGTTGTGGCTCGTTCGCCGCGTCGTCTAGCCTTCAACGCATCACAGAACGCCACGTGCTGCGCCCACGCGCGCACGGGGCCCGAGACCGGGAGGAGGTGGCAGACATGATCGCGATCACGACCGAGAGCGCCTACGGCGTCATGACCGGTGCGTCGCGCGCTGCCACCTCGCCGCTCAGCGGCCGCGTCCGGGCAGGCGTCAACCCGCTCCGCAGCTGGGCAGAGCTCTGCCCGCAGGCGCCCATGGCCCACGTGTCCCTCGAGCTCGTCGGCGACCTGATCGCCGGCGTCCGCAACGACGGTCCGGCGGACGAGTCCGCCCGCACCGCGGCAACGCAGAAGTTCGGTTTCGACAAGCAGTACGGCACCACCCCGCACCAATCGGGTACCAGAGTCTGGAAGCCGCCGGTCTAGCACCGGCGAATCGCCTCCTCAGGCCGCGGAACCCGATCACGGGATCCGCGGCCTTCGTGTTCCTCCCGCGGATCCCGGCAAGGACTCCGGCGACGACCGTCGCCGGGTTGTTCGAGCCGCCGGTCGACCCGTACCGGCGGACCGCCGTGACGGCGGCCCGGTCACAGCCGGTGCCCCGAGGAGAACGAGGAGGTGACGACGATGCAGCTCACCGCTCTGCTGGACACCCTCGACGAGGTCGTCCAGGAGCAGACGCCGACGATCCCGTGCCGGGTGAACGACTCCGAGCTCTGGTTCGCCGAGTCCCCCGCAGACGTCGAGACCGCGAAGTCGCTCTGCCAGTCCTGCCCCGTCCGCACGTCGTGCCTCGCCGGTGCCCTCGAGCGCCGGGAGCCGTGGGGCGTCTGGGGTGGCGAGCTCTTCATCGCCGGTGTCGTCGTGGCCCGCAAGCGGCCGCGTGGGCGTCCCCGCAAGAACGAGGCCGCGGCGTGAGCGCCGTCCGGCTCGCCGTCGCAGCCCGCCGGGCGGCAGCCCGCGCCGCCGCCCGCTCCGTCACCCCGTCCGTCACCGACCGCGCCGCAGCCCGGTCCCGCACCGAGCACGACGCACTCCTCGACGGCACCGACCGGTGCCTCGACACCGTCATCCGTCTCCGCCTCGCGCGGACGCAGCCCAGGAGCATCGACATGTACGCCAGTCAGCACGTCCTCAACGAACAGCTCGCACGCCACCGGTGGCAGGAGCTGAGTAGCGAGGCCCAGCGGTCCCGCGTCGTGCGCGCAGTGCGCGCCGAGCGCCGGGCCCGCCGGGCCGAGCGATCCGCGCAGCGCGCCGTCCAGTCGGCGCGCCTCGCATCCCAGGCCGCGCTCCGCGCGGCCCAGCAGCTCGTCTGACGACGAGCGGCACCCGCACCGGGGCGGTGGGTGCAGCCAGGAGAGGCGGGAGCCGTCGTCACGTCCGACGGCTCCCGCCGGCGACCGGCCGCCCGCCCCTCGGTGCCACCCGTCACGTGGCGCGGCTCACAGTCCGTGGACGTACGTGGAGCACGCCCGGGCCCTCCGCCAGAAGCAACCGAACCGGCGGTTCCTGCGTCTTGTCGGGTACGCGGTAGGGCCGGGCCATGTGAGGGGATGGCCCGGCCCTGACGTCTGTCCGGCCCTTGCCCGGCCTTCGGTGCCGCGCGGGCCCGCCGTCAGGGGACGAGCAGGACCTTGCCGGTCGTCCGTCGCCCCTCGAGCAGCTCGTGCGCCTGCCGGGCCTGCGCCAGCGGCAGCCGCACCCCGACCCGGACGTCGAGCCCGCCCGCCGCGACGAGGTCGAGGACGGCGCCCGCCCGCGCCCGCAGCTCCTGCGTCGTCGCGATGTAGTCGCTCAGCGTCGGCCGGGTGAGGAAGAGCGAGCCCTTCTGGGAGAGCAGCAGCGGCGGCACCGGGTCGGGCGCGCCGGACGCGTTGCCGAACGTCACCATGAGGCCGCGCCGCCGCAGCAGGTCCAGGCCGCGCACGAAGGTGTCCTTCCCGACCCCGTCGTAGACGACGTCGAGCGCCTTCGGCCCCGCGAGCCGCTCGACGGCTCCGGCGAAGTCCTCCGCGCGGTAGTCGATGACGTGGTCGGCACCGGCGGCCCGCGCGAGCTCGGCCTTCTCCGGGCCGCCGACCGTCGTGAACACCTCGGCGCCCGCCTGCTTGGCCATCTGGATGAGCAGCAGCCCGACCCCGCCCGCGCCGGCGTGGACGAGGCAGCGGTGCCCCGGGCCGAGCGCGAAGGTGTCGGTCACGA
Organism: Kineosporia sp. A_224; assembly: GCF_002198655.1. GTDB lineage: Bacteria > Actinomycetota > Actinomycetes > Actinomycetales > Kineosporiaceae > R-H-3. The sequence goes on along the minus strand of NZ_MWLN01000029.1, from coordinate 16,914 downwards.
GGTACTGCGCGGTCATCCCTTGGAGCATCACCGCCGCGGCGGTCTCCGGGTCGACGCCCGGCGGGACGACGACGACCTGGTCCGCGCGCCGGACGGACTGCTGCGCGTAGGCGCCCACGCCGCCGGCCCACGCGACGACATCCCCGACCCGGACGTCCTCCACGCCCGCGCCGACCGCGGACACGGTGCCGGCGGCCTCCTGGCCGAGGACGACCGGCAACGGCGTCGGGTAGAGCCCGGAGCGGACATAGGTGTCGATGAAGTTCACCCCGACGGCGGCGACGTCGACGAGGACCTCGCCCGCCGCGGGCGCGGGGGACGCGACGTCGGCGACCTCGAGCACGTCGGGTCCGCCAGTGGCCGTGATCCGGACGACCTGCACGTGATGCTCCTTCGCGACGACGACGGTGGCCCGGCCGGGTGTCCGGCCCCGCCACAGTCTGCCCCCGTGGCACGCTGCGGGCATGAGCACTGCAGGAGCTGACGTCGCAGGCACCGGCACGGCCGGCGCCGCCGCGGTCCGGGACGCCGCCGTCCGGGCCCTGACGGACCCGGCGCTCGCCGGTGTCGTCGACCTCGTCGCCTACCCCGAGGCCGGGCCCGGCCCGCACAACCTCGGCCCCGGCGCCACCGTCGTCGTCGCGAACGCGCGTGGCGCCGTCCGGCTCGACGCCGGCGGCCTGCACACCGTGCTGCACGGCGAGGACCCGGTCGGCGACGTCGACCCGATGGCGTTCCTGCCGTACGAGCTCGAGGTCGCCGACCCGTCGCCGGACAACGCCCGCAACGCCTACCCGGACCCGGGCCGGCGGCTGCTCTCCCTGTTCGCCGACCCGAGCCGCAGCCCGGACGTCGCGGTCGTCCACACGCCCCGGCACTTCTTCCCCGACGAGGGCGGCCACCACGGCGAGCACGGCTCGCTCGACGTCGTCCAGTCCCGGGCGCCGCTGCTGCTGTCGGGGGCCGGCGTCCGGCCGCGCGGCGTCGTCGCCGAGCACGCCCGGATCGTCGACGTCGCACCGACCCTGCTGCGGGCCGCGGGCGTGCCGGCCCGGCTGCACGTCGACGCCGCCGGGCTGCCGCTCGACGGGCACGCCCTCGAGGCGCTCGTCGACGAGGGCGCCGGCCGCTGGGTCGTCGGCATCCTCTGGGACGGCGCGCACTGCTCGGAGCTGCTGCACCTCGCGGCGTCCGGCGAGCTGCCGGGCGTCGCGCGGCTGCTCGCGCACGGGACGGCGCTGGCCGGCGGCGCGGTCGCCGAGTTCCCGAGCATCACCTTGTGCAACCACACCTCGGCGCTCACCGGCGTCGGGCCCGGCCGGCACGGCGTCCTCGGCAACGTCTTCTACGACCGTGCGACCGGCGAGCGGGTCGTGCCGAACGACGAGACGACGTGGCACCGCTCCGCCGAGTGGCTGCGGCCCGGCGTCGCGACGGTCTTCGAGACGCTCGCGGCGGCCCGGCCGGGCGCGTTCACGGCGTGCGTCGACGAGGCCGTCGAGCGCGGCGCGGGGTACTCGACGATGCAGCTCGTCCGGGCCCAGGCCGGCGCCGGGGGAGCGGGCGACCTCGACTCGGCCCTGCCGGACGCCGACGCGAGCCCCTTCGTCGGCGAGCGCGCCCACCTGGCCGACTCCTACTACCGCTGGGGCACCCGCGTCGACGACGCCGGGGTCGCGCAGATGCTCCAGCTGTGGGCCGTGCCGGACGACGCGCCCGCGCTCACCTGGTGGTCGAACGTCGTCACGGACGCCGGGCACCACGGCGGCGGGCCCCGCTCGCAGATCGCCCGGGACAGCTTCCGGGACGCCGACCGGCGCCTGAGCGCCTTCCTCGACCACCTCGACCGGCTCGGGGTCACCGACGACGTGACGTTCCTGCTCACCGCGGACCACGGGTTCGAGGGGGCCGACGTCACGCGGACCGGCTCCTGGCGGCCGGCGCTCGCCGCGGCCCTCGACCCGCTCGGCGTCGGCTGGCGCGACGAGGGGCCGGGCTTCCTCTACCTCGGCGTCTGACCCCGTCCGGGCCGGCCGGGCACGGGACCGACACCGGACGGTCCCGTGCCGTTCGCCCGGCGGGCCGTGGTCCGTTCACCCCGGGTCGTCAGATTCGGCTCTGCCGCCCCGCGGCGACCGAGACCCCGACCTGGAGGACCGCGTGACCCAGCAGACCCCCGCCCGCTCCCGCCGGACCCGTGCCGTCCTGGCCGGCACCGGCCTCGGATGCGCGGCGCTCGTCGTGCCGATGGCGGCCCCGGCGTCCGCCGCCGGCAGCACCGCGATCGGCCCGACCGGCGGCATCGCCCCCTACGTCCTGCCCGTCGCCCCCGATGTGACGATCACGTCCCTGCTCACGGTGAACAACGGTGCGGCGAAGGACGGCACGCGGCTCGTCGGCATCCCCGACGGCATCGGCGCCTACCGCAGCGGCAAGCGCGTCGTCGCCCTGGTGAACCAGGAGCTGGGCGCAGCAGCGGGCATCGCCCGCGCCCACGGCCAGAAGGGCGCCTTCGTCAGCCGCTGGACGATCGACCCGAAGACGCTCGCCGTGACGACCGGCTCGGACCTCGTGCAGCCCGGCGTCCGGTACTGGGACTACGCGACCGGCGCCTACGCCGCCGCGCCGGTCGCCCCCGCGGGTGCGGCCGCGGGCACCCACACCGCCGCGTTCAACCGGTTCTGCTCGGGCTACCTCGCCCCGGCCGGCTCGCTCTACAACGACGACACGGACGCCGGCTACGACGGCGCGATCTACATGGCGAACGAGGAGGCCGGTGACGAGGGCCGGGTCTTCGGCGTGACGACCGACGGGGCGGCGACCCAGCTGCCCCGGCTCGGGCTCTTCTCGTGGGAGAACACCGTCTCGGCCGCCAACCGCACCGACACGACCGTCGTCATGGGCAACGAGGACGGCGGCAACGGCCAGCTGCGGGTCTACGTCGGTACGAAGACGACGAAGGGCAGCCCGGTCGAGCGCGCCGGCCTCACGAACGGTTCGCTGTTCGTCGTCGACACCGCCGACGAGACCGTCGCGACGGACGCGCAGTTCCGCACCGCCTACGGCAAGGGCAAGGCCGTCCCGGTGACGTTCGGGGCCGGCGAGCAGGTCGACACCACGGCGAGCGGCGCCGCGCAGAACGCCGACGCGGCGGCGAAGGGCCTGACCCTGAACCGGATCGAGGACGGCTCCTTCGACCCGCGCAACCGCAACGACTACTACTTCCTCACGACCGAGGGCGGCTCGACCGCGGCCAACCCGGCCGAGCCCGGCGTCGCCCGCGACGGCGGCGGCCTGTGGCGGCTGCGCTTCACGAACGTCGACAAGCCGGAGCTGGGCGGGACGCTCACCCTGCTGCTCGACGGCACCGAGGCGCCCTACCTCAACAAGCCGGACAACATGACGATCGACCGCCGCGGCAACCTCCTCGTCCAGGAGGACCCGGGCGGCAACGACCACGTCGCCCGCATCCTCGCCTACCGGATCAAGGACGGCCGGGTCGGCGTCGTCGCCGGCTTCGACACCGCCCTCTTCGGCGTGAGCGACCCGGCCGGGACGACGCCCGACACCCGCGCCGTCCTCACGACCGACGAGGAGTCGAGCGGCATCCTTGACACCGCGGACCTGTTCGGCAAGGGCACGTTCCTCTTCGACGCCCAGGTCCACACGAAGAAGAACCTGCCCGCCGGGACCGGCGTCGGCACGGTGGAGGAGCTCGTCGAGAACGGCCAGCTCCTCCTGCTCGAGGTCGACGACTGGGACGCGGTCTACCGCCGCTGACCCGCACGGTCGTTGTCCGCAGCGGCCCGCCGGACTCCCGGCGGGCCGCTGCGCCGTCCGGCCCCGTGCCGAGCACGGCGACACACGGGCGACGTAGTGACGTAACCCGGGGTGACAGAGCCTTTACAGTTCTGTCGCGCAGGCGTAGCCCGTCGGCGACGAACGGTCCGTAGCGTCGAGGAGCATGACAACCACGACGTGCTGCCTCGAGTGCGGGAGCCGGCCCTCCGAGGAGCGGCCCGCCCTGCTGTGGTCCATGTCCGTCCGGGAGGGGCACCGCGCCTGGACCTGCTCGCCCTGCACGCGCAGCCACCTGCACGCGATCGAGACCGTCGTGCTCTGACCGCCGGGCGGACGCCCGCCGGGAGCGCGCCGACGAAATCCGGGGCGATCACTCCGCCGAACGGACGGTTTCCGTCGCGTCACCGGAACATCGGCAAGGATTCGGGCGTGGATCCCTCGCGGGGCAACGGTTTCGGGCGTACGCTCCAGATGTGACCGAGCCCACAACGTCCTCGACCCTGCCCGCGGCAACGGTGCCGTCCCAGGGGTCCGTGATGGTCTGCCTCACCTGCGGCGCCGCGGCGCCGTCGGACCCGCCGCCGCTCACGTGGTCCGCGGGCACCGAGCGGGGCCGCCGGGTCTGGACCTGCGGGGCGTGCATGCGGGCGAACATCCGCAGCATCGAGGGCAAGCTCGACTCCGCCTGGTGGTGACGGGCCCTCAGGGCTCGACCGGCTCGCCGTCCTCGTCGACCCACTCGATGTAGTCGAGCGAGGCCACGTCGAAGTCGGGGAGCCACTCCGCGAGCACCTCGAGCACGGGCACCTCGCCCTCGATCTGGCACAGCACCCCGATGCCGCCGAGCCACACCCGGTGGATGAGCAGGTACTCGGGCGGCAGGTTCAGCTTGAGGCCCAGCGACCACTGCGGCCGCCGGACGTCGTTGACGTGTGCGAACAGCTCGCGCATCCACACCCGCGAGAACGTCCACGTCGTGTGCCGGGCCGGCTCGAGGAACGGTGCGAGGTAGTCGAGCAGCGCCCGTCCGTCGATGTCGATCGACGCCTTGATGAAGCCCTCCTCGCGCAGCCCGGCGACGACACCGTCGGCGTCGTTCTGCAGCGCGAGGGTGAGCAGCCGGCCGATCTCCGGGGGCATCCCGTCCGGCAGCCGCTTGACCGCGCCGAAGTCGAGGATGCCGAACCGTCCGTCCGGGGTGAGCCGGTAGTTGCCGGGGTGCGGGTCGGCGTGCAGGAGGCCGGCCCGGGCCGGGCCCGCGAGCAGGAACTCCAGGTAGCGCCGTGCCCCGAGGTTGCGCTCCTCCGGGGTACCCGTGGCGATGAGCTTCGACAGGGCGACGCCCTCGAGCCACTCGCTGACGATGAGGTGCGGTGTCGCGATGACGACCTCGGGGACGACGAAGACGGGGTCGTCCCGGAAGGCGTCGGCGAACTGCGTCTGGGACTCCGCCTCGAGCGTGTAGTTGAGCTCCTCGACGATCCGGGCCTTGAGCTCCTCGAGGATCGGCTTGATGTCGAGGCCGGGGATCCAGCCTGCGGCGACGCGGCCGACCCGGGCGACCTGGGTGAAGTCGGAGATGAGTGCGTCGCCGGCGCCGGGGTACTGGACCTTGACGGCCACCTGGCGGCCGTCCTTCCAGACGGCACGGTGCACCTGGCCGATCGACGCGGCGGCGGCCGGTGTCTCGTCGAACTCCTTGAACCTGCGCCGCCACTGCGGCCCGAGCTCGGCGGCGAGCACCTTGTGCACCGTCGCCGTGGGCATCGGGGGAGCGGCGTCCTGGAGCTTCGTGAGCGTCGCCCGGTAGGGGCCGGCGAGCTCCTCCGGCATCGCGGCCTCGAAGATGCTCAGCGCCTGGCCGAACTTCATCGCGCCGCCCTTGAGCTCACCGAGCACGCGGAAGAGCTGCTCCGCCGTCCGGGCCTGCATCTCGGCGGCGACGATCTCCGCCGGCCTGCCCCCGACCCGCTTGCCGAAGCCGAGGGCCGTGCGGCCGGCGAAGGCGAGCGGGAGGCTGGCGAGCTTCGCCGTGCGGGTGACAGCACGGCGGGGGAGGTCCGTCACGGCTCCATTGTCACGGTCGCGGGCTGCGCCCGCGCGCGGTGGGCGGGTGACGTCGTCGTCCCGGGCGCGTCGCCGGGCTCACCGGCGGGCGGCCAGTGGCACCCGCACTCCGTGTGGGCGGGCCACGGACGGCGGGTGACGAGGCCGTCCGGCAGCTCGACCTCGAGCGTCGCGCCGCAGGCCGCGGGCGTCGTACGCCCGTCGAGCAGGGCGAGGACGGCGAGCGCGGCGAGCCGGCCCGCGAGGGCCGCCACGGTGGTCTCCTCGGGCGCGTCCCGGGGGCCGGAGAGCAGCTGGGCCAGGACGCCGGGCCAGTCGGGGTCGAGCGCCGCGCGGTGCAGGTCGAGGCAGCGCAGGCACGGGTCGGTGCCGGGCCGGACGAGCGGCCCGACGACGACGTCGCCCTCGCGGACGACGACGGACAGGTGCGGGACGTCCCGCCGGACGAGGTCGGCCGCCCGGGCGGAGTCGGCGGCGACCGGCTCGACGAGGACGACGCAGGCCGGCCGGGGGACGCCGCGCCCGGTCCGGGCGCGGATCCCGCGCTCGGTGAGCCGTGGCCGGCTGTCCGTCGTCCCGATGCCGGCGGCGGTCAGCGCGGCCGCGACGGCGTCGGCCACCCGGCCCTCGCCGACGACGAGGACGGTCCGGGCGGCCCGGGCCGCGAGCAGGTCCCAGCCGTCGCCGCAGCCGCGGTGGACGAGCGCCCAGGTCGCGGCGTCCGGTTCGAGCTCCTCGTGCCGGCCGACGACGCTGCGCGCGGAACGGCCCGCCCGGGCGGGGACGAGCGCCCCGGCGCCGCGCAGGAGCGCGACGAGCTCGTCCGGGGCGGTGAGCTCGGTGGGGTCGAGGCCGCCGTCGAGGCGTTCGACGAGCCGGACGTCGGCCGCGGTCAGTCCTTCGAGCACGACCGACCGGCGCGGGCTCACGCCGAGCTGGAGGGTCGTCGGCCCGCGCCACGCGCGCTGGAGGCCGGGCAGCAGCTGGATGCGCACCCGGGGAGCGTGCCACGTCCGGCCCCCGGGCCTCCGCCGTCGTCCACAGGCCCGGACCGACCGTGCGTCCCGGCCCCGTTCGTCCACAGGCCTCCTCGGGCCGGGAACGGCGACGGGCGGCCCACCGGTCGGTGGGCCGCCCGTCGCGGCGGAGCGGTGAGGCTCAGGCCTTGCCGAGGATGCGGTTGAGGTTCGTCCCGCACACGGGGCACTGGCCCTTGGCCATGCGGCGGCCGTTGGTCTCGACGACCTTGCCCTCCGCCTGGCGCTTCTCCTTGCACTTCACGCAGTAGAACTCGCCGCTGTACGTCTCGTCGGCCACGATGGCGCTCCTCATGTCGTATGGCTTGGTCAACCGCGACGGCCAGTGGTGCCGCTCGCGGGCCGGTCGGGACGCGCTCTGGCGGCCCCCTCCGTGCGTCAGACCCGGCGTGAAGCCTAGCCGAGCGTGAGCGTGGCGCCGGTCAAGTCGGCCTTGGCGCGTCGGAAGATCGTGGGAACGGCTGACTCCCGGGGATGACGCCACGCACGAATCACCGGACATACCCGGACGGAGCGGGCGCCGGTCCGGCTCATGTCTCGGTCTCGGTGCGTCCTGAACACGTCGCGCAGCGTGAACGGAGAAACCCCGGGGCCGGGGCCGACGCACCTTCCCCAGCGCGCCGCCCCCGGACACCCGGGGTCTTGGACCGAACCTAGGAGCACCGGGCGGACGTCGTCAACGTCGCTGTCCCCAGGCCTGTGGACAAACCTGTGGACATCGTGGGGAGAGTGTCGCGTGTCGCTGTGGACACCCCGCTCGGGGCCTGTGGAGGGGGATCGTCACCACGCCGCGACAGCCCGTCTGACCTGCGGCGGAGCTGTCCACCGGATGTGGATGGAAGATTTTCTCGGCCCGGCGCCGTAGCCTCGACCCATGGCCGGCGTGCCCGCGTATGCCCCGCCACCTGACGTCGAGGTACGTCGGAGCAGGCGGCGCGTCCGCACGGTCACGGCCTACCGCGACGGTGACCGCACGATCGTGCTCATCCCGGCCCGCTTCACCCGTGCCCAGGAGCGCGAGTGGGTCGAGCGGATGGTCGCCCGGCTCTCGGCCCAGGACCGGCGCCGCCGCCCCGGCGACGACGACCTCATGGCCCGCGCGACGGAGCTGTCCCGCCGCTACCTCGACGGGCTGGCCCGGCCGGCGAGCGTCGCGTGGGTGCCCAACCAGAACTCCCGCTGGGGGTCCTGCACGCCGTCCGAGCGGACGATCCGGCTCTCGACCCGGCTGCAGGGGATGCCGCCGTGGGTCATCGACTACGTGCTCCTCCACGAGCTGGCGCACCTCGTCGAGCACGGCCACGGCCCGCGGTTCTGGGCGCTGCTCGCCGACTACCCGAGGACCGAGCGGGCCCGCGGCTTCCTCGAGGGGTTCGCAGCGGCCCGCGACGGCAGCATCGGGGACGGCGCGGACGACGACCACGCCGACCGGGTCGACGACACGCCCGCGTTCGGCGTCAACGTGCGGACGGACCTCGACGGCACGGGCTGACGCCGGCGGGCGGCCCGGCTGCCCGGCTACCCGGCCGCGAGCACCGCGCGTGCGGCGGCGACCCCGTCCGGCACCCCGCTCGCGAGGTCGGCCGGCAGGGCGTCGACGTCGAACCAGCGGACGTCCTTCGACTCCGCGCTGACCGCGGGGGCGGTCGCCTGCGCGACGAGCACGTGCTGGACGTCGAGGTGCCAGTCGACGACGCCCGGGCGGCAGGGCGCGCCGTGCCGGGAGAGCTGGGCGAGCCGGGGCAGGACGGTGCCTGTCAGCCCGGTCTCCTCCAGCACCTCGCGGGCCGCGGCGGCCGCCAGGGTCGTGTCGCCGGGCTCGAGGTGCCCGCCGGGCTGGACCCACAGGCCGATCCGGCCGTGCAGGACCAGGCAGGTGCGCCGGCCGTCCGGGGACAGGACGAGCGCGGACGCCGTCACGTGCGCGGGCGCCGCGTGCCGGGTGAGCAGCGCCGCGCCGTCCTCGTCGAGCATCGCCCGCCAGGCCCAGGCCTCGAAGCGGGCCTGCGGGGTGTCCCGCGGGGCGTGCGCGAAGGCGTGCCGGACGTCCGCGACGAGCCGCTCGTCCGGCGTCCACAGCGGCTCGCCGCCGGCCGCGTCGCCGTGCGGGGCGGGCGGGTCGGACACCGGGTGGAGCGTGGGGGTCACCGGGCCTCGCCCCCGGACCCGTCGCCGGGCTGCTCCTCGCCGCCGTCCCGGTCCGACCCGTCCCGGTCCGCCTCGTCGAGGATCGCCGCGAGGGCGGCGTCGAGGTCCTGGCCGCCGGCGTCGGACCCGGAGCCGCGGGCGAAGCCCTCGGGGTCGGCGAAGGACTCCGCGCCGGGCACGAGGTCGGGGTGCTCCCAGAGCGCGTCCCGGCCGCCGACGCCGCGCGCGGCCGTGAGCGCCGCCCACACCGCGGCGGCCTCGCGCAGCCGGCGCGGGCGCAGCTCGAGGCCGACGAGCGAGGCGAACGTGTGCTCGGCCGGGCCGCCCGCGGCACGCCGCCGGCGGACGGTCTCGCGGAGCTGGACGGCGTGCGGCAGCGACGTGCGCGCCGCGGCGTCGACGACCTCGTCGACCCAGCCCTCGACGAGCGCGAGGGCGATCTCGAGGCGGTCCAGGGCGGCCTGCTGGGCCGGCGTCCGCTCGGGCTCGAAGATCCCCGAGGAGAGCGCCTCCTGGAGGGCCTGCGGGTCGCCCGGGTCGATCTGCCGGACGGCCTGCTCGATCATGTCGGTGTCGATCGCGATGCCGCGGGCGTACTCGTCGACGGCGCCGAGGATGTGCGCGCGCAGCCAGGGGACCCCGGCGAAGAGCCGGGCGTGCGCCGCCTCGCGCAGCGCGAGGTAGAGCCGCACCTCGTCCTCCGGCAGGCCGAGGCCCTCGCCGAACGCGGCGACGTTCGCCGGCACGAGCGCCGCAGCCCCGGCCGGGAGCAGCGGCAGGCCGACGTCCCCGCCGCTGACGACCTCGCGGGACAGCGCCCCGACCGCCTGGCCGACCTGGGCGCCGAAGAACGCCCCGCCCATCCGGCGCATCATCGGCAGCGCGGCGCCGAGCATCGGCGCGATCTCCGGCGGCGCCTGGGACGACATCGCCTCGCCCATCGCCTGCCCGACCCGCTCGGCGACCGGCTCCACGACGCCCTTCCACACCGGCAGGGTCTGGGCGACCCACTCCGAGCGGCTCCACGCGTGGGTGCGCCCCGCCGCCGCAGGCAGGTCGGTGGCCCGGTCGAGCCAGAGGTCCGCCGTCCGCAGCGCCTCGGTGACCGCACGCTGCTGGGCGTCGCCGACGCTCGGGTCGCCGCCCTCGGCGGCGGCCTGCCGGGCGATGTTCTCGGCGAGGTCCCAGTTCACGGGTGCGTCGCTGCCCCCGGCGAGCATCTGCTGCACCTGGAGGAACATCGCCTGGAGGGCCGCCGGGTCCTGCGGCAGGCCGGGCATGTTCGCGAGCTCGGGCGGCAGCTGGCCGCCGGGGCCGAACATCGCCTTGAACAGCTCGCCCATCGGGTCGCCGTCGTCGCCCTCGCTGCGGTCGGGCAGGTCCCTGCCGAAGCCGGTCATGCGCACCTCATTCACACGGTTCGTCCACCGGAGCGCGGCCCGCGCGCGGCCGCTCTCGGCGAGGATGGGGTCCAACCTACGCAACAGCCAACGACGGGGGGTCGTCCGGTGAGCCCGCAGCGCGCGACGGTTCGCTCACGGCGCAGCAGCCCGCGGGTCGCCGTGGTCGGGGCGGCCGGCCCGGCGGGCTCTGCGGTCGCGTCGGCACTTGTCGCGGCCGGGTTCCCGGTCGTCGCCGTGGACGACCGCCGGGGCGGCGCGCCGGGCACCTGGCGGGTCGGGGACGTCGCCGCGCCGGGAGGGGCGGCGCTCCTCGCCGGCGCGCAGGTCGTCGTCCACGTCGCCGCCGCCGACGACCTCGAGGCCGCGCTCGCGCTGACCGGCCCGCAGCGGCGGGCGCACGCCGTCCGGGCCGCCCGCGCCGTCGGCACCGCCGCCCGGGACGCCGGTGCCGCCCGCCTCGTCGTCGTGACGAGCGCGATGGTGCACGGCGCGGCCGCGGACAACCCGGTCCCGCTCCCGGACGACGCACCGGTGCCGGCCGACGGCGGGGCCGGCATCGTCGGGGACCTCGTCGAGGTCGAGGCGACCCTCGCCGCGCTCGCGCACGCCGCGGGGCTGCCGCTGACGGTGCTCCGGCCGGCCGCCCTCGTCGGCCCGGGGGTGGACAGCATGGTGACCCGGCACTTCGAGGCGCCGCGGCTGCTCGAGGTGCGCGGCGCCCGGGCCGCCCGGCAGTTCTGCCACGTCGACGACCTCGGCACCGCCGTCGTCACCGCCCTGACCGCCGGGCTCGACGGCCCGCTCGGCGTCGGCTGCGAGGGCTGGCTCGACGCCGGGCAGACGGCCCGGCTCACCCGGCTGCGCACCGTCGAGCTGCCGCCGGCCATCGCCTTCGGCACCGCCGAGCGGCTGCACCGGGTCGGGGTGCTGCCGATGCCGGCCGCGGAGCTCGCGTTCGTCGTCCACCCGTGGGTGGTGTCCTCGCAGCGGCTGCGGGCGGCCGGCTGGGCCCCGACGCGGACGAACGCGGACTGCCTCACCGAGCTCCTCGCGCTCGTCGCGGGCCGGCGGGCGGTCGCCGGCCGGCGGGTCGAGGGCCGCGAGGCGGCGGCCGGTGCGGCCGGTGCCGCGGTCGCGCTGCTCGGTGCCGCGGCGCTCGTCCGTCGGGCCCGGGCACGCCGCCCGGGCCCGCGTCGTCCTACCCTGTGACGGCCCGTCCGCACCGTGCCCGCCCGAGGAGCCACCCGTGAACCCAGGCCACGACCACGACACGCCGTGGCCTGACGCCGTCCCGGTGACCTCGTCCGCGGCGGACGGCGCCGACGCCCCGTCCGCGGTACCGCCGGGGGACGGGGCGCCGCAGCACGCGACGCCCGAGCATCCGCTGACGATGAACCCGCGGACAGGGGTGCTGCTGCTCTCCGGCTTCGTCACGGTCGCGCTCGTCGCCGCGGCGTTCCTCATGCCGGTGCACTACGCCGTCCAGCGGCCGGGGCCGGCGCTCAACACGCTCGGCACGGAGAACGGCAAGGACCTCATCGCGATCTCCGGGCACGAGAGCTACCCGACGTCGGGCGCCCTCGACCTCACGACGGTCAGCGTCTTCGGCGGACCCGGCGGCCACGTCGAGCTCTACCAGGTCATCGAGGGCTGGCTCGACCCGTCGGTCGCCGTCGTCCCCGAGGAGCGGCTCTTCCCCAAGGGCGTCACGGAGAAGCAGAACGAGGAGGAGAACCAGCGCGAGATGACGTCGTCGCAGGAGAGCGCGACGGCCGCGGCGCTGACCTCGCTCGGCATCGCGGTGACGACCCGGGTCTCCATCACCGAGGTCGACGCCAAGGCCCCGGCGGCGAAGACCCTGAAGGCCGGCGACGTCCTCGTGAGCATCAACGGGGTGCCGACCGACACCCTCGACGCGCTGCGCACCGGGCTCGACCGGACGGCGCCGGGCAAGGTCGCGGCGATGGTCGTCGAGCGGGCCGGCAAGCAGGTGCCGCTCGACGTGACGACCCGGGCCGGCGACGACGGCAAGACCCAGATCGGCGTCTTCATCGACGCGACGTTCAAGTTCCCGTTCGACGTGAAGATCCAGATCGAGGACATCGGCGGCCCGAGCGCGGGGACCATGTTCGCCCTCGGCATCATCGACAAGCTCACCCCGGGCCCGCTGACCGGCGGCAAGCAGATCGCCGGGACCGGGACGATGGACCCCGACGGCACGGTCGGGCCGATCGGCGGTATCCGGCAGAAGCTCTTCGGGGCCCGGCACGCCGGCGCGCGCTGGTTCCTCGCGCCCGCGGACAACTGCGACGAGGTCGTCGGGCACGTGCCGGACGGGCTGAACGTGGTCCGGGTCGCGACGCTCGACGAGGCACGGGCCGCGGTCGAGAAGATCGGCAAGGGCGCCGCGCCGGGGTCGCTGCCGACCTGCACGGCGTCCTGACCGTCGACCCGCCGGGGGTCTACCCGTCGAGGGTCTACCCGTCGAGGGTCGCGGCGACGGCCGACACGAGGCCGGGGACGAGCTCGGGGCCGCCGACGGCGACCCGGTCGTCCTCGTCGTGGTCGCGCGCCCGGACGGCGCACGCCCCGGTGCCGTCGCGGAGCACCCCGGCCGCCATCCGCAGCTCGCGCCGGTCCGGGTGCTCCTGGAGGTAGGCCAGCGCCGCGTCCGGGTCCCGGGGGGCCGCGGCCTCGGCCTCCGGGGGGACGACGAGCCGCTCGACGACGACGGCCGCACCGTCGACGCTCGGCGGCCAGGCGATCCTGCCGAGCAGGCCCTCGAGGGAGTCGGCGTCCGGGAGCTGCTCCTGCTCGACGGCCGTGAGGTGCTCGGGGTCGCGGGTCGCCGCCTCGACGACGTCCGGCCCGAGGGCGGTCGCCAGCCCCGGGTCGCGGCCGAGCGCGGCGTGCGTGTTCACCAGGGCGAACACCCGCACCGGGCCGTCCCAGCCGCCCGAGGCGACGTGCGCCTCGAGCTCGCGGACGGCACGGCGCACGGCCTGCGCGCGGGTGCCGGGGGAGGAGGGCGACGTGGTCGTCGGGTCGTCCGTGCTCACGGCGCGATCCTCGCACGTGCGGGACGCATTCTCCGCGCCGTCCCTGGGTGCGGGCCGGGCCGGACCTGTGAACGGCGTCCGAACGGCCGGTCGCCCTCGGGAACGATGCGCGCGAAAGGTAAGTTCTCCGGGTGTGAGCTTCGAGCGCGATCCGCGCAGCGCCCCGCGTCCCGCCGTCCCGACCCGCCGTCGCGGGGCCCTCGCCCCGACGCTGGCCATCCTCGGCGTCATCGTCGTGCTGGTGCTGCTGCTGTCGTCCGTGTGGACGAACGTCCTGTGGTACCGGTCGGTCGGCTTCACCGACGTCTACACGACGGAGCTGGTGACCAAGGGCGTCCTGTTCGTGGTCGGCGGCGTCGTCATGGCCGCGGCGGTCTTCGCCAGCCTGACGATCGCCTACCGGGCCCGGCCGGTGTACGCCCCCGTCTCGACGGAGCAGGCGAGCCTGGACCGCTACCGCGACTCGATCGAGCCGCTGCGCCGGGTCGTCGTCGCGGGCGTCCCGCTCGCGCTCGGCCTGTTCGCCGGCTCGGCGGCGAGCCAGCAGTGGCAGACGTTCCTCCTGTGGTGGAACCGGACGTCGTTCGGCCAGCGCGACGAGCAGTTCGGGATGGACATCGGCTTCTTCGTCTTCACCCTGCCGTGGCTGCAGTTCCTCACCGGCTTCCTCACCGCGGTCGTGTTCCTCGCGTCGCTGTCGGCGGTCATCACGCACTACCTCTACGGCGGGATCCGCCTGCAGGGCACCGGTTCGCGGTTCACCGACGCGGCCCGGATCCACCTCGCGACGCTCGCGGCGGTCTTCCTCGTGCTGCGCGGCGTCGACTACTGGCTCGGCCGGTTCGCGCTGACGACGAAGGAGTCGGGGCTCATCACGGGCCTGCGCTACACCGACGCGAACGCCGTCCTCATCGCGCGCGGGGTGCTCGCGGCGATCGCGGTCATCGTCGCGGTGCTCTTCGTCGTCGCCGCCATCGTCGACCGGTTCCGGATGCTGCCGCTCTACGGCGTCGTCCTGCTCGTCGTCAGCGCGATCGTCGTCGGCGGCATCTACCCGGCCGTCGTCCAGCGCTTCCAGGTGAAGCCGAACGAGCGCACGAAGGAAGCCGAGTACATCGCCAAGAACATCAAGGCGACCAAGGCGGCGTACGGGCTGGAAGGGGTCGAGAAGACGCAGTACAACGCGCAGACCCAGGCGACGCCCGACAAGCTGCGCCAGGACGCGGGTCTCATCCCGGGCATCCGGCTCATCGACCCGTACATCGTCTCGGACGCGTTCAGCCAGCTCGAGCAGAAGGCGCAGTACTACTCGTTCCCCGCTGCCCTGGACGTCGACCGGTACACGATCGACGGCACGCGCCGGGACACCGTGACGGCCGTCCGCGAGCTCGACCTCGCCGAGGCGCCCACGACGCAGCGCAACTGGATCAACGACCACATCGTCTACACCCACGGCTACGGCCTCGTCGCGGCCTACGGCAACCAGCGCACGGACAACGGCCGGCCGGTCTTCTTCCAGAGCGGCTTCCCGAACGCGTTCAACGGCAAGGACTACCAGCCGCGGGTCTACTTCGGCGAGAAGTCGCCGGACTACTCGATCGTCGGCGCACCGAGCACGGCGCCGCCGCAGGAGTTCGACTCGCCGGAGTCGACGACGTCGACGAACGGTGCGAGCTACACGTACACCGGCACCGGCGGCGTCCCGATCGGTTCGTTCGTCAACCGGCTGCTCTACGCGACGAAGTTCCGCGACCAGAACATCCTGCTGTCGGGCTCGATCAACGACCGCTCGCGCATCCTCTACGACCGCACGCCGCGGCAGCGCGTCGAGAAGGCGGCGCCGTTCCTCACCCTCGACGGCGACCCGTACCCGAGCGTCGTCGACGGCAAGATCGTGTGGATCGTCGACGCGTACACGACGACCGACAAGTACCCGTACTCGAAGTCCACGATCCTCGCGGACGCGACCGAGGACGCGCTGACGGGCGCGACGAACGTCGTCCCGCTCGGGGCCAAGCGGGTCAACTACATGCGCAACTCCGTCAAGGCGACCGTCGACGCGTACGACGGCACCGTGACGCTGTACGCCTGGGACGACAAGGACCCGATCCTCAAGACGTGGATGAAGGTCTTCCCCGGCAAGGTGCAGCCGATGAGCCGGATCAGCGCCGACCTCATGTCGCACCTGCGCTACCCGGAGGACCTCTTCAAGGTCCAGCGCCAGCTGCTCGGTCGCTACCACGTGACCGACCCCGGCGTGTTCTTCTCCCAGAGCGAGCTCTGGACGGTGCCGCGCGACCCGACGCGGGACAGCCAGACGACGGCCGGCTTCCAGCCGCCGTACTTCCTCACGCTCCAGATGCCGGACCAGGAGGCGCCCGCGTTCTCGCTCACGTCGGCGTACATCCCGGCGACGGGTCAGTCGAACCAGCGGAACAACCTCACCGGCTTCCTCGCGGTCGACGCGGACGCCGGGACCCAGGCCGGTGAACGCCGGTCCGGCTACGGCACGCTGCGCCTCCTCGAGCTGCCGGACGACGTCGTCGTCCAGGGCCCGGCCCAGGTGCAGCAGGCCTTCCGGGCCGACACCGGGATCAGCGCGGTCCTCAATCCGGCGGTGATCAACCGGGCGACGATCGAGTACGGGAACATGCTCACGCTCCCGCTCGGCGGCGGCCTGCTCTACGTGCAGCCGGTCTACGTGCGGCCGGCGGGGCAGAACACCTACCCGCAGCTGCAGAAGGTCCTCGTGAGCTTCGGCGACAAGATCGCGTTCGCCGACACCCTGCCGCTCGCCCTCGACGCCCTCTTCGGCGGCGGGGCGACGACCGGGAACGGCGGCACCGGGACCGGTGGTACCGGGACCGGCACCGGGACGGGGACCGGCACCGGTTCCCCGACCGGCGGTGCGACCGGCGGCACGGGCTCGGCCCAGGCGGACCTCACCACGGCCCTCCAGGACGCGCAGCGGGCGCTCGCGGCCGGCAAGGACGCCCTCGCCAAGGGCGACTTCGCGGCCTACGGCAAGGCCCAGACCGAGCTGCAGGACGCCGTCAACCGCGCCATCGACGCCCAGGCCCGGCTCGGCCAGACGGCGTCCACGGCGACGGCGAGCCCGAGCGCCGGCGCGACGCCGAGCCCGTCGGCGACCGGTTCGGCGAGCGCGACCGGGTGACGCCGGCCAACTGATTTGCCTCCACCCCCGCGGGGCCCGTAGGGTCGAACCACCGACGCGGGGTGGAGCAGCTCGGTAGCTCGCTGGGCTCATAACCCAGAGGTCACAGGTTCAAATCCTGTCCCCGCTACAAAATGTGTGAAGGCCCGGATCCCGCTCTTGGATCCGGGCCTTCACACATTTTGCCGTGAAGGCGAGCCAGGATTTGTGAGGAGAGGCGACGA
>NZ_MWLN01000028.1 GCF_002198655.1 Kineosporia sp. A_224 | reverse complement strand
CGTCACCCCGGCCCCCTCGTCGGCCCCGGCGCCCGCCGTGACCACGACCCCGCTGCCCTGGCGCGACGGCCAGGTCCTCGTCCCGCCCGGCGTCCCGACGACCGGCCCCGGCATCGACGCACCCGGCACCGACGTCACGGTCGCGATCGACCGCGACCTGAAGCACATCGACGTCTACGAGCGGGCCGTCTTCTCGGCGGCCCAGTCGAGCGTCTCGCTGGTGCTGCCGGACGTCGCCTCCTGGGGCACGACGCTCACCGGCTTCGAGCCCGTCGTCGAGGACCTCCAGGTCGAGCTGGACGGCCGCGCCGTCCGGCCCCAGCGGGAGGCCGCGGGCTGGTTCGCCATCCCGCCCGCCGGCCAGCAGGTCACCCGGGTGGTCCTGCGCTACCGGGTCTCCGGGACGTTCGTGAACCTCAACGGGGCCGGCTCGGTCCGCCGGACCATCGGCGTCCCGTCGTTCACGAGCCGTGGGTCGTCCGAGAGCGCCGACCCGGTGCGCATCCGGATCGACGACCCGCGCGTCCTCAACCTCAACTGCCTCAGCGCGGCGGCCGGCACGACGATCTGCGCCGACCGGGCGGGGACGACCTGGACCGCGACGCTCCCGTCGGACGCCAGCCCGGTCGCCATCGCCGTGGCGGACGTCAAGCCGCTGCGCTGATCCCGGCTCGGCCGCCGGCTCTGCCGACCTCTCCGACTTCTCAGCCGACCGGCACGCCGGTCGGCCGGGACACGGTGAGCGGCAGCAGCTGACGGCCGGTCGGGCCGACCTGGATCTCCGTGCCCATCTGCGGGCAGACCCCGCAGTCGAAGCACGGCGTCCAGCGGCAGTCCTCGACCTCGACGCCGGTGACGGCGTCCTGCCAGTCCTCCCAGAGCCAGTCCTTGTCGAGGCCCGAGTCGATGTGGTCCCACGGGAGCACCTCCGTGAACTCACGCTCGCGCGTCGTGTACCAGCCGAGGTCGACCGGCTCGTCGGCGAGCGCCTGGTCCGCGCAGCGCTCCCAGCGCTCGTAGGAGAAGTGCTCGCTCCAGCCGTCGAACCGGCCGCCGTCCTCCCACACCGCGCGGATGACCCTGCCGACGCGGCGGTCACCGCGGGACAGCAGACCCTCGATCGCCCCCGGCTTGCCGTCGTGGTACCGGAAGCCGATCGCCTTGGCGTACCGGCGGTCCGAGCGGATCGCGTCGCGCAGCTTCGCGAGCCGGGCGTCGACGACCTCGTGGTGCTCCTGGGCGGCCCACTGGAACGGCGTGTGCGGCTTGGGCACGAAGCCGCCGATGCTCACGGTGCAGCGGATGTCGCGGCTGCCGGAGACCTCCCGGCCGGTCGCGATGACCCGCTTGGCGAGCTCGGCGATCTGCAGGACGTCCTCGTCGGTCTCGGTCGGGAGGCCGCACATGAAGTAGAGCTTCACCTGGCGCCAGCCGTTGCCGTAGGCCGCCGAGACGGTCCGGACGAGATCGTCCTCGGTGACCATCTTGTTGATGACCTTGCGGATCCGCTCGCTGCCGCCCTCGGGGGCGAACGTGAGGCCGGAGCGGCGCCCGTTGCGGGACAGCTCGTTCGCGAGGTCGATGTTGAACGCGTCGACCCGGGTGCTCGGCAGCGAGAGGCCGGTGTTCGTGCCCTCGTAGCGGTCGGCGAGCTGCTTGGCGAGGTCGCCGATCTCGGAGTGGTCGGCGCTCGACAGGCTGAGCAGCCCCACCTCCTCGAAACCCGTTGCGGCCAGGCCCTTCTCGACCATCTGCCCGATCCCCTGAAGCGACCGCTCGCGGACCGGCCGGGTGATCATCCCGGCCTGGCAGAACCGGCAGCCGCGGGTGCAGCCACGGAAGATCTCGACGCTCATCCGCTCGTGGACGCTCTCGGCGAGCGGCACGAGCGGCTGCTTCGGGTACGGCCACTCGTCGAGGTCCATGACGGTGTGCTTGTGCACCCGGTAGGGCACGCCCGGCCGGTTCGGCGCGACCCGCTGGATCCGGCCGTCGGGCAGGTAGTCGACGTCGTAGAACCGCGGCACGTAGATGCCGCCGGTGTTCGCCAGCCGCAGGAGCAGCTCCTCGCGCCCGCCCGGACGGCCCTCGCTCTTCCAGGCGGTGATGACGTCGGTCATCGTGAGCACGGCCTGCTCACCGTCCCCGACGACCGCCGCGTCGAGGAAGTCGGCGATCGGCTCGGGGTTGAACGCCGCGTGCCCGCCGGCCAGAACGATCGGGTGCGACTCGTCGCGGTCCTTCGCGAGCAGCGGGATGCCGGCGAGGTCGAGCGCCGTGAGCATGTTCGTGTAGCCGAGCTCGGTGGAGAACGACATCCCGAGGACGTCGAACGCGCCGACCGGCCGGTGCCCGTCGACCGTGAACTGCGGGACGGCGTTCTCCCGCATGAGCTTCTCCATGTCCGGCCACACCGCGTAGGTGCGCTCGGCGAGGGCGTCGGGCCGCTCGTTGAGGACCTCGTACAGGATCATGACGCCCTGGTTGGGCAGCCCGACCTCGTAGGCGTCGGGGTACATGAGCGCCCAGCGGACGGTCGCGTCACCGGCGACGTCCCAGTCCTTCACCTGGCTGTTCAGCTCACCGCCGACGTACTGGATCGGCTTGCTCACGAGCGGCAGGAGCAGCTCGAGCCGGTCGAAGACGGACTCGACGGGCATGGTCGTGACGACCCTTCCGGTGGACGGCGATCGGTTCTTGCACGTGCGTTCGGCCGCCCGCGGCGGCGCTCACCCGCGGACGCCGGAACTGCCGTTCCAGGGTAACCGCCGCGCCCGCGCGGGGCGCACCGGCGCCCGATCCCGGGCCCCCGGGCAGGAAGTGCCGTTCAGGACGCTTTGCTCTGCCATCACCAGCGAGCCGGGCCCGCACCGGACGCGTCGTCGGCTCAGCGTGTTCGCGAGCGCGGGGCCGAGCGTGCGGTCTGATGGTCGTCCCGGCGACCGCGAGGCATCACGCTCGCGTCCACGCTGCGTGGCTCGCTGGTGATGGCAGAGCAAAGCACAACGCCGACGATGTGCCGCCACCGGGCGGTCGTCGTCCTTCAGGTGCCGGCGAGGCCGGCCCAGGCGAAGCAGACGAGGGCTCCGGCCGCGGTGAGGGTCCGGACGACGTTCCAGGTCACCCAGCGGCTCTCGAACGCGGCCCGGACGGCGGCCGGGTCGGCGAGCGCGGCCGGCTCCCCCGCCGCGGCGAGCGCGTCGTTGAGGGGCACGTTGACCAGGCCGGTGACGGCGAGGGTCGCGACGTAGAGGGCGAGCCCGGCGGCGGCCCAGGGCAGGGCGGGCCGGGCTCGCCCTCTACGNGCCCCTCAACGACGCGCTCGCCGCGGCGGGCAGGTGGAGGGCGACGGCAGCGAGGCCGCCGACGAGCGCACCGACGAAGGGCACGAGGAACCAGCCGTTGAGGATCGCGACGTTGACGCGCTGCATCACCTCGACGAACGACCGGTCGTCGACCCGGGCGAGCGCCGGCATGACCGAGACGGCGTAGGCGAACAGCAGGCCGGCGACGAGGCCGGAGGTGGCGGCGGAGAAGAGCAGCACGAGCCTTCGCAGGAGGTCCATGGCCCTAGTCTGGGCGGCCCGGGCGAGACGATCCATGATGCTCCGTCGCATCCGTATACGCATTCGTCTCACAATGCCTTCCCCAGGGCGCCGTCCGGCCGTAGCGTGGACCGCATGGACGCTCTCGAGGCACTGCTCGACGGCCCGCGGGCCCGTCGGGCGGCCGTGCTGCGCGCGCACGTCGACCCGCCGTTCGGGATCCGGGTCGCCGACGGCGCCGCGCTGTGCGTCGTCGCACTGCTGCGCGGCACCGCGTGGGCCCGGGACGACGACGGCCTGAGCCTGCGCGTGGACCCGGGCGGGCTCGTGCTGGCCCGCGGCCCGCAGCCGTGGACGCTCGCCGACACCCCGGACCGGCGGCCGACGACCGTGATCGGGCCGGGCAACGTGAGCACCGACCTGGACGGCGACCCGCTGTGCCACGACCTCGACCTCGGCGTTCGGGCCTGGGGCACCCGGCTCGACGCCGGCGTCGCGATGGTCGTCGGCACGTACGAGGCGGCGGGCGACGTCGGAGCAGCGGCGCTCGACGTCCTCCCCCATCTCGCGGTGCTGCCGCGCGAGGACTGGGACACCGGTGCCCTGGACCTGCTCGCCGCCGAGACCGCGCGGGACGCACCGGGCCAGGACGCCGTCGTCGACCGACTGCTCGACGTCGTCCTCGTCGCCGGCCTGCGGGCCTGGCTGACCCGGCCGGAGTGCGCGGCCCCCGGCTGGTACCGGGGCCGGACGGACCCGGTGGCGGCCCACGCGCTGCGGCTGCTCCACGACGACCCGGCCGCGCCGTGGACGTTGGAGTCGCTCGCCCGGGCCACGGCGGTGTCGCGGGCGACGCTGGCACGCCGGTTCACGACCCTCGTCGGCCGCCCGCCGATGGCCTACCTCACCGACTGGCGGCTCGCGCTCGGCGCCGACCTGCTCGCCGAGCCCGGCGCCACGGTCGCCGCCGTGTCGCGCCGGGTCGGCTACGCGACGCCGTTCGCCTTCAGTGCCGCGTTCAAGCGCGAGCGCGGCGTCAGCCCTACCTCTTCTCGCGCCAGGCCCGCTCGAACGGCAGCCGCCACGCGTGCGGCGCGATGAGCTGGTGGATGGCGTTCGGGCCCCACGTGCCGGGCGCGTAGGGCTTGACCGGCGGCGGGTCGGTGATGAGCGCCGTCGAGCGGTCCCAGAGGCTCTCGATGCCGTCGGCCGTCGTGAAGAGCGTGTGGTCGCCGCGCATCGCGTCGAGGATGAGCCGCTCGTACGCCTCCATGACGTCGCCGGCCCGGTCGGTCTCCTGGGTCGAGAACTGCATCGAGAGCTTCTCGAGCTTCATCCCCGGCCCGGGCCGCTTGCCGTAGAACGACAGCGACACCTTGGACGCGTCGGCGAGGTCGAACGTCAGGTGGTCCGGCCCGGCCTGCCCGACACCGGAGTTCGCCGGGAACATCGAGCGCGGCGCCTCCCGGAAGGCGATGGAGATGATCCGCATCCCCTCGGCCATCTTCTTGCCGGTCCGCAGGTAGAACGGGACGCCGGCCCAGCGCCAGTTGTCGAGGGCGACCTTGAGCGCGATGAAGGTCTCGGTGTCGGAGTCCGGTGAGACCCCCTCCTCGGCGCGGTACCCGGTGTACTGGCCGCGGACGACGTCCCGGGTGTCGATCGGCATCATCGAGCGGAAGACCTTGTTCTTCTCCTCGCTGATGGCCCGCGGCTCGAGCGCCGTCGGCGGCTCCATCGCGACGAAGGCGAGCACCTGGAGCAGGTGCGTGACGACCATGTCCTTGTAGGCACCGGTCGCCTCGTAGAACCCGGCCCGGCGGTCGAGCCCGAGGGTCTCGGGGATGTCGATCTGCACGTGGTCGATGAAGTTGCGGTTCCAGATCGGCTCGAACAGCCCGTTCGCGAAGCGGAACGCGAGGATGTTCTGCGCCGCCTCCTTGCCGAGGAAGTGGTCGATCCGGAAGATCTGGCTCTCGTCGAACGTCTCGTGCAGGTGCGCGTTCAGGGCGACAGCGCTCGGCAGGTCGGTGCCGAACGGCTTCTCCAGGACGACGCGGGAGCGGTCGACGAGCCCGGCGTCGCGGAGCATCGCGATGACGGCGAGGGCCGCGCGCGGCGGCACGCTGAGGTAGTGCAGCCGCAGCGCGGACTCGCCGAGCTCGGCCTCGGCCTCGGTGACCGCGGCCCGCAGCGCCTCGGGGCCGGCGCCCTGCGGCACGTACGTCAGCCGGGAGGCGAAGTCCTCCCAGGCCCCGGCGTCGAGGCGGCCGCCGCCGAACTCCTCGACGGCCTGCTTGGCGAAGACCCGGAAGCCCTCGACGTCGTAGTCCTCCAGGGAGGTGGCCACGACGCGGACGTCGGGTGCGAGGGCCGACGTCGCGAGCCGGGCGAGCCCGGGCAGCAGCTTGCGGCGGGCGAGGTCGCCGGTCGCTCCGAAGAGGACGACGACGTGCGGGTCCACGTGCTCGCCGTTGGAGTGGTACGGCACGGACCCGGGCGCGGGGTACGAGATCGTCTGGGGACGGTGTTCGGTGGACACCGGATGATCGTGACAGCCATCTGTTACATCTGCTGCCTCGAACGGGTAGGACACCCAGGGAGGGTCCTCCTCCCACGACCCGGCGCTCATACGCCTGCGACGTCCCCGAACCAGATCTTGATCTCGCGCTCGGCCGCCTCGGGGCAGTCGCTGCGGTGGACGACGTTCTCCGTCCTGCCGTGGCCGTGGTCGTGCCCGAGGTCGCCGCGGATCGTGCCGGGCGGTGCGACGGTGGGGTCGGTCGGCCCGCAGAGCGTCATGAGGCCCTCGACGACCCGGACCCCCTCGACGACGGCGGCGACGACCGGCCCGGACGTCATGAACGCCTCGAGGTCGGGGTAGAACGGCTTGTCGACGTGGTCGGCGTAGTGCTCGGCGAGGATCCCCCGGTCCACGACCCGCAGGTCGAGGGCGACGATCCGGTAGCCCTTCGCCTCGACCCGGCGCAGGACCTCGCCGACGTGGCCGCGGGCCACGCCGTCGGGCTTGACGACGAGCAGGGTCCGTTCGAGCGTCGCTGCGCCGTCCATGATCTCCCTCGCACGAGTGCCGGCGGTGGCCGCGACGGGTCCACGCGGGGTGGACGCCGGCGACCACCGCCAGGCTAGGCGCGGGCCGCTACGGTGCCGGTGCGACCAAGGTCCGGTCGTCCTCCGGCTCCCCGCCGGCGTCGCCGTCCGGAGCGCCGCGACCGGAGGCGACCCGGGCGGGCCACCAGAACCGCTCCCCGAGGACGAACGCGAGGGCCGGCACGAGCACGGTGCGCACGAGCAGCGTGTCGAGGAGCACGCCGATGCCGACGATGATGCCGATCTGGGTCAGCGTGATGAGGGGCAGGACGCCGAGGACGGCGAAGACCGCGGCGAGCAGGATGCCCGCGCTCGTGATGACGCCGCCGGTCACCTTGAGCGCCGAGAGCATGCCGTCCCGCGTCCCCATCGTGCGGGCGTCCTCCCGGGCCCTCGTCACGAGGAAGATGTTGTAGTCGACCCCGAGCGCGACGAGGAACACGAACGCGAGGAGCACGACGCCGCTGTCGAGCGCCGGGAAGCCCAGCACATGGTCGAAGAGCAGCCAGGCGGCGCCGAGGCTCGCGAAGAACGACGCGACGACCGTGAGCATGAGGAGCACCGGGGCGACGAGCCCGCGCAGCAGGAGCACGAGCACGCCCAGGACGAGCAGCAGGATCACCGGGAGGATGAGCCGGCGGTCGTCCGAGTTCGCCGCGTCGAGGTCGACCGTCGCCGCGACGCTGCCGCCGACGACGGCCCCGGCCGGTGCCGGTCCGCCGGGCACTGCGGGGGGCGCGGAGCCGGGGACGTCGGCGAGCGCTGCCCGCAGCGCCTCGACGGCGTCGCGCGCGGCCTCGCTGCCGGGCTCGGCGTCGAGGACGACGTCGACCTGGGCGACGCTCTCCGCGGCCGTTCCGGGGGCCGCCGAGGCGACCCCGGGGACCTGCGCCGCCGCGTCGGCGACCTGCTGGGCCGCGGCCGGGCTGGTGAGGACGGCGAGCGGCTGCGTCGTGCCCGCCGGGAAGGCCTTCGCGAGGGTGTCCGCGGCGGCGATCGCCTCGGGCCGCTCCCGGAACAGCTCGCTCTGCGACAGCCCGCTGCGGATCCCGAGCCCGCCGAGCGCGAGCCCCGCGAGCAGCAGCGTCGCCAGCGCCGCGACCGGGACCGGCCGGCGCAGCACGGCGGCACCGAGCCGGCCCCACACCCGGCCCTCGCGGGCCGGGCTGCCGACGCGCGGCACGAACGGCCAGAACAGGAAGCGGCCGAAGAGCACGAGCGCCGCGGGCAGCACGAGCAGTGCGGACGCCATCGCGAGGAGCACGCCGATCGCGCAGGCGACCGCGAGCGCCCGGTTCGTCTCCTGCTCGGACAGGAGCAGCGTCAGGACGCCGAGCACGACCGTCGACCCGCTCGCGAGGATCGGCTCCGCGGTGCGGCGGACGGCGGTGCGCATGGCGACGAAGCGGTCCTCCTCGCGGCGCAGCTCCTCCCGGTAGCGGGCGATGAGCAGCAGGGCGTAGTCGGTCGCGGCACCGAAGACGAGGACGCTCGCGATGCCGGTGACGGCGCCCTCGACGAGGTTGATGCCGAGCGCCGGGACGACGACGCCCACCGCCTTGAGGGTGATCTGTTCGGTCGCCGCGACGACGACGAGCGGCACGAACCAGAGGAACGGGCTGCGGTAGGTCACGAGGAGCAGCAGCGCGACGACGCCCGCGGTGACGGCGAGCAGGGTCACGTCGGCGCCGTCGAACACCGCCGAGAGGTCGGCGTTGATCGCCGGGGCCCCGGTGACCTCGGCGACGAGGCCGGCCGGCAGGACGTCCAGCGCCGTCCGCAGGTCGGTGACGTTCTTCGCGGTGGTCACGTCGTCCGCCGTGCCGGACATCGGGACGGCGACGAGGGCGACGGTGCCGTCCGGCGAGACCTGCGCGGGCGCGACCTGCCCGCCGAC
Source organism: Kineosporia sp. A_224 (assembly GCF_002198655.1). GTDB lineage: Bacteria > Actinomycetota > Actinomycetes > Actinomycetales > Kineosporiaceae > R-H-3. Next base: position 17,056 of record NZ_MWLN01000028.1, on the reverse strand, counting down.
GGCGAACCGGCCCAGGTCGGGGGCGACACCGGCGAGGGCGGACCGGTCCGCCTCGGTGAGCGCGGCGCCGTCCGCGCGGCTCACGACGACGACCGCAGGCTCCACCCCGGTGGACGGCAGCTGCTCCTGGAGCTTCTCGACCTGGGTGGACTGCCACTGGGCGGACAGCCCCGTCGACGAGACGGGTGCGGGGTTGTCCGGGGCGGGGAGCCCGAAGACGGCCGCGCCGACGACGACGGCGGCGGCTACGGTGAGCCAGGCGGCGAGCCGGCCCCTGGTGACGGCGGGTGCAGCGGACATGGGATGCCCTCGAGGTGTCTCGGCGGTAAACTATCTCGACAGTCGAGAGTTTCGATGAGTGGAGCGATCTCCGCAACTCGAACCACCAGGAGGCGAGGGACGGCGTGGGCGAGCCCGGGCACGGCCCGCGCGGCACCGAGCGCGAACGCCTCGTCGAGGAGGTCGAGGCGCTGCTGCGCCGCGTCACGGTCGAGTCGCAGCGGCTCGGTCACGAGTTCGCGTCGCGGCACGGCCTGCACCCGACGGACTTCGAGGCGCTCGTGCACGTCATGGACGCCGAGGGCGCGGGGGCGCCGCTCACGCCCGGCGAGCTCGCCGCCAAGCTCCGGCTCTCGTCGGGTGCGACGACCGCCGTCGTCGACCGGCTCGAGAAGCAGGGCCACATCCGGCGCGACCGCGACGACGTCGACCGCCGCAAGCTCCACCTGCGCTGGGCCGAGCACGGGATGGCCGTCGCCATGGACTTCTTCGGCCGCCTCGCGCCGCTGCAGGAGCAGGTCATGGGCCCGATGTCCGACGCCGACCTGGCCGTCGTCCGGCGGTTCCTCACGGGCATGGCGGACGGCCTCGCCGACCACCGCCGGGCGCTGGACGACGAACCGGCCCCCTGACCAGCCGCGTCAGGACGGACGGGCGGGGCCAGGGGCGGGGCTCAGAGCCCCGGGAACCAGATCCCGATCTCGCGCGCCGCGGACTCGACCGAGTCGGAGCCGTGGACGAGGTTCTGCTGCACGGACGTGCCCCAGTCCCGGCCGAGGTCGCCGCGGATCGTGCCGGGCGGGGCGAGCGTCGGCTCGGTCGAGCCGGCGAGCGACCGGAAGCCCTCGATGACGCGCTGGCCCTCGACGACGGCCGCGACGACGGGGCCGCTGCTCATGAACTCGACGAGCGGCTCGTAGAACGGCTTGCCGATGTGCTCGGCGTAGTGCTGCTCGAGCAGGTCCCGGGTCGCGACGCGCAGCTCCAGCGCGACGACGGCGTAGCCCTTGGTCTCGATGCGCCGCAGGACCTCGCCGGTGAGGCCGCGGCGCACGCCGTCCGGCTTGACGAGGACGAGCGTCCGCTCGGTGCTGGCCACGGGATCCTCCTGTGCTGCTCGACCGGCGCGGCAGGTGCTGCTCGCGCGGCGTGACGGCACACCCTGCGCCGGCAGCACGAAGCCTAGCCAGGTGGTGACGCTCCGCACGCACTGGGCCTGCCGGGTGACGGCGGTCGGGTGAACCTGCGTCCCGACCGGTCCGCGGCGGGCCGCGGCCCTCAAGCCGGTGGCGTCCGCGACGACTGTCTCAGGGTGACCGACCCGCACCGAGCACCCGGAGGGACCGCCATGACGCCGCCGCGCGACCTGCCGCTCACCCTCGTCCTCACGAGCGTCCTGTCCGCCGCCCTCGACACCTCCGGCGACCGGCACGGCCTGCTCGTCGCCGCAGGGCGCGGGCTGGCCCCCGTCGTCCCGCTCCGGCCGCGCGCCGGCACCCCGGGCCCGGACCGCCCGCAGGCCGCCTGACGCAGCAACCGGTCCGCACCACGCACGGATCCACGCACGGATCGGAGGCGCAGTGAGCCGCAGGGCAGCGCAGCGGACCCCCGCTGTCGACCCCTCGTCGGGCGCCTACGCGCGCGCGACGGGCCGGCTCGTGCCGCTCGCGCCCGCTGTGCTCGGCGCGCTCCTCGCCTCGATGTCGCTGGCGCACCTCGCGTCCGTGCAGGACGTCGTCGGCAGCTTCCTCGCGCTCGCCTCCGGCACGCTCGGGGTCACCGTCTGCGTCGCCGCGTTCGTGCTGCGCCGGCGCCGGCCCACCGGGCACCGGGCGCACGCCGTCCTCGCGCTCTGCCTCGTCCTCGCGGCGCTCGACGCGCTCGTCGCGCAGCGCGCGACCGGCGGCCTGGAGCGCTCGGCGGACCTCGTGCTCGTCGTCGCCGGCGGGTGCGCCGTCCTGCTCGACCGGCGCTGGCTCGTCGGTACGCTCGCGCTCCTGCTCGGGATCTGGGGCGCGGCGGCGCTCACCGGCCCGCTCACGACGCTCCCCTACGCCGTCTTCACCATGCTCGTCGCCGGTGCGGGCGGGCTGTCGATGCGCCGGGTCCGGCTCACCGCGCTCGCCGAGGTGGAGGCCCTCGAGACTGAGGTCGAGACCCTCGAGGGCGAGCTCGAGACGCTCGGCGGCCGGGTCGCGGCCCTGGAGACCCGGGCGAACCTCGCCGTCCTCGACCCGCTCACCGGGCTGCCCGACCGCCGCGGCCTGCAGCTCGTCGGCCAGCACCTCGTCGCGATCGCCCGCCGCGAGGGCGGCGCCGTCGGCTGCACCTTCGTCGGCGTCGACGGGATGGCCGCCGTCCACGCCTGGGGCGGTGCGGAGGGCGTCGACACGCTCGTGCGGCACGTCTGCGGGATCACCCGGTCCGTCGTCCGCGCCACCGACGTCGTCGGGCGCTGGCGCGAGGGGATGCTCGTCGTCGTCACCCACGGCCAGGGTGCCCCGATGGACGTCCTCGAGCAGCGCATCGCCGCCAAGCTCGCGCAGGACTGCCCCATCCCGCCGGAGGTCTGGCCGCGCCGGCTCGTCCTCGGCCGAGCGGTCATGCACCCCTGGGACGACGGCGGGCTCGTCACCCTGCTCACCGCGGCCGAGCGGGACATCCACGCGAACCTGGGCACCCCCGCCCCCGCACCGACCGCCGAGGCCCGCGCCGAGGCAGCCGCCGCGCTCGGCCGGCAGGCCGAGGCGGTCGTCGGCGAGGGCGTGAACCAGGTCGTCGCACAGGCCTGGCGGACGGTCTCGGCGCAGGCGACGGCGTCCGCATCCTGATCCCGTCCTCTGGCGGGACATGCACCCCAAAATCGAGCTTTGGGGTGCTCAGCCCGCCAGAGGACGGCTACGGGGCGGGGTGGGTCGCTGCGTACTCCGCGCGTTCGCGCTCGATCCGCGCCCCCGTGCGCAGGGCCACGACCCACAGGGCCGCGAACACCGCGCCGAGGAAGAACATCGCCGGCACCCAGAACCCGGTCGCGAGGACGGCGACCTGGAGCACGCTGCCGAGCACGTAGCCCCACGGCCGGCGGAGCAGCCCCGCGCCGAGCAGGCAGGCGAGGGCGAGGACGGCGCACACGACGAGGGCGCGGGTGTCGCCGCCGGTCGCCCCCGCACCGTCCGACCGGCGGGCGAGGCCGAACGCGACGAGGCCGGCGAAGAGGACGACGAACGACTCCAGACCGAGGACGCTCGCCGCGAGGGCCCGCTTGGGTGCACGCACCGGACCTGCCTACCGCACCTTGAACAGGGTGCGCACGTCGGCGGCCATCGTCACCGAGCCGGTCGCGAGCACTCCCCCGCCGACGGCGCCGCCGGCCTCGACGATGCCGATCGCCTCGTCGAGCGCGTCGTCGAGCCGCGGCCGCACCAGCACGCGCTCCTCGCCGAAGATCTCCTCGGCGAGCTCGCCGAGCTCCTCGGCGGGGATCGCCCGCGGCGAGGACGACTGGGTGACGACGATCTCGTCGAGGATCGGCTCGAGCGCACCGAGGATGCCGTCGGCGTCCTTCTCCTGGAGCACGCCGACGACGCCGACGAGCTTGGTGAAGGTGAACGCCTCCCGCATGGCGTCGACGAGGACGGCGGCCCCGGCCGGGTTGTGCGCGGCGTCGACGAGCACCGTCGGGCCGCGCCGGACGACCTCGAGCCGGCCCGGCGAGTCCACCCCGGCGAACCCGGCCCGGACGACGTCGCGGTCGAGCCCGTCCGGCGCCTGCTCCGACCCCGCGCCGAGGAACGCCTCGACGGCGGCGAGCGCGCAGGCCGCGTTGTGCGCCTGGTGCTCGCCGTGGAGCGGGAGGTAGACGTCCTCGTAGGTGCCGGCGAGACCGGAGAGCGTGACGAGCTGGCCGCCGACGGCGACGTCACGGTGGACGACACCGAACTCCAGGCCCTCGCGGGCGACCCGGGCGCCGACCTCGCCGGCCCGGCGCAGGAGCACCTCGGCGGCCTCGACCGGCTGCTGGGCGAGGACGGCGGTCGCGCCCTTCTTGATGATCCCGGCCTTCTCGCCGGCGATCGTCGCGACGTCGTGGCCGAGGAAGCGCTCGTGGTCGACGGCGATCGGCATGACGACCGACACCTCGCCGTCCGCGACGTTCGTCGCATCCCACGCGCCGCCCATCCCGACCTCGACGACGGCGACGTCGACGGGGGCGTCCGCGAAGGCCGCGTACGCCATCGCGACGAGCACCTCGAAGAACGTCATCCGCGGCTCACCGGCGGTCGCCGACCGGGCGTCGACGACCTCGACGTACGGCAGGACCTCCTCGTAGACCTCGACGAACCGCTCCGGGGAGAGCGGCTCGCCGTCGAGGGCGATCCGCTCCCGGACGTCCGTGAGGTGCGGGCTGACGAACCGCCCCGTCCGCAGGCCGTGCTCGCGGAGCAGCCGCTCGACCATCCGCGTCGTCGACGTCTTGCCGTTCGTCCCCGTGAGGTGGACGACCCGGAACGACCGCTGCGGGTCGCCGAGCAGCTCGCAGACGGCGGCGATCCGGTCCAGGCTCGGCACGAGGTCGTGCTCGGGCGCCCGCCCGAGGATCTCGGCGTAGGTCTCCTGCGCGGTGCGCGTCACGCGAGCCGCTCCACGGCGACGACGAGGGTCTCGCCGGACGCCGTGAGCTCGACCTCGCGGGCCAGCGTCTCGCCCGTGACGAGGTCGAGGTGCCGCGCGGCCCACTCCTGCCGGTCGGCCGGGACCGTCAGGCGCAGCAGGATCGCGTCCGAGACGTGCAGCCCGGCCGCCTTGCGGGCGTCCTGCACCTCGCGGACGACGTCCCGCGCCCAGCCCTCGGCCGCGAGCTCGTCGTCGACCTCGGTGTCGAGGACGACGAACCCGCCGCCGGGCAGGACGGCGACCGCACGGTGCGCGGAGCCGTCGTCGTCGGCGACGACCGTCTCGAGGGTGTACTCCCCCTCGACGAGCGGCACGCCGCCGCAGACGACCGAGCCCGCGTCGTCCGCCGTCCAGTCGCCGGTCTTGCTCGCCCGGATGACGTCCTGCACGCCCTTGCCGAGGCGCGGGCCGGCGGCCCGGGCGTTGACGGTGAGCCGCTGCGAGACGCCGACCTGCGCCGCCTCCGGGGCGTCGAGCGCGAGCAGGCGGACCTCCTTGACGTTCACCTCGTCCGCAACGACGGCCGAGAACGACTGCAGCGCAGCGGGTTCGGCGGTGACGACGGTCAGCGAGCGCAGCGGCTGGCGGACCCGCAGCGACTGCGCCTTGCGCAGGCCGAGGGTCGTCGAGGCGACCTCCCGGGCGCGGTCCATCGCCGCGACGAGCGCGTCGTCCGCGGGCAGCGCCGCGGCGGCCGGCCAGTCGGTGAGGTGCACCGATCGCTCCCCCGTGAGCCCGCGCCAGACGTCCTCGGTGACCAGCGGCAGCAGCGGCGCGGCGACCCGGCACGTCGTCTCGAGCACCGTGAACAGGGTGTCGAACGCGTCGGTGTCCTCGCGCCAGAACCGCTCCCGCGAGCGCCGGACGTACCAGTTCGTCAGGACGTCGACGAACTCGCGGACGCTCTGGCACGCGCCGGCGATGTCGTAGTCGTCCATCTGCGCCGTCACGGTGCCGACGAGGTCGTGCGTCTTCGCCAGGACGTACCGGTCGAGCACGTCGGTCGAGTCGGTGCGCCACGTCGCGTCGTAGCCCGCCCCGCCGTTCGCCGAGTTGGCGTAGAGCGCGTAGAAGGACCACACGTTCCACAGCGGGATCATCACCTGCCGGACGCCGTCCCGGATGCCCTGCTCGGTGACGATGAGGTTGCCGCCGCGCAGCACCGGGCTCGACATGAGGAACCAGCGCATGGCGTCGGAACCGTCGCGGTCGAACACGTCGCGGACGTCCGGGTAGTTCTTCAGGCTCTTGCTCATCTTGCGACCGTCGTCGCCCAGGAGGATCCCGTGGCTCACGCACGTGGCGAACGCGGGCCGGTCGAACAGCGCCGTCGCGAGCACGTGGAGCGTGTAGAACCAGCCGCGGGTCTGGCCGATGTACTCCACGATGAAGTCGCCCGGGTAGTGGTGCTCGAACCAGTCCGCGTTCTCGAACGGGTAGTGCACCTGGGCGAACGGCATCGAGCCGGACTCGAACCAGCAGTCGAGCACCTCGGGGACGCGCCGCATCGTCGAGCGGCCCGTCGGGTCGTCCGGGTTGGGCCGGGTCAGGTCGTCGACGAACGGCCGGTGCAGGTCGGTGACCTCCACGCCGAAGTCGCGCTGCAGCTCGGCGAGCGAGCCGTAGACGTCGGTGCGCGGGTAGTTCGGGTCGTCGCTGAGCCACACCGGGATCGGGCTGCCCCAGTAGCGGTTGCGGCTGATCGACCAGTCGCGCGCGTTCGCGAGCCACTTGCCGAACGAGCCGTCCTTGATGTGGTCGGGCACCCAGCGGATCTGCTGGTTGAGCTCGACCATCCGGTCGCGGAACTGCGTCACGCGGACGAACCACGACGAGACCGCCTTGTAGATCAAGGGGTTGTCGCAGCGCCAGCAGTGCGGGTACGGGTGGTCGTAGGTCTCCTGGCGCAGCAGCGAGCCCGCGGCCTTGAGGTCGGCGACGACGAGCTTGTTCGCGTCGAAGACCTGGACGCCGGCGTACGGGGGCACCTCGGCGGTGAACCGGCCCTGGCTGTCGACGGGCACGACCGGCTCGATCCCGGCGGCGTCCGTGACGACCTTGTCCTCCTCGCCGAACGCCGGCGCGATGTGCACGACGCCGGTGCCGTCGTCCGTCGTCACGTAGTCGGCGGGCAGCACCTGGTGCGCGTTCTCGCGCCCGGCGAAGAACGCGAACGGCGGGGTGTAGGTCGAGCCGACGAGCGCGGCGCCCTTGAACCGGGCCGTGACCCGGTCGGCGGCGTCGTCCCCGAGCTCCCGCGCGTAGTGGCCCAGGCGGGCCTCGGCGAGGACGTACGTGTCGGGGTCTGCCGGGCGGTCGCCGTCCGCGGGGCGGCCGGTGACGACGACGTAGTCGATGTCCGGGTGCACGGCCATCGCGAGGTTGCTCGGCAGCGTCCACGGGGTCGTCGTCCAGATGAGCGCCTTCGCGCCGGCGTACGGGCCGCTCGTCAGCGTGAGGCCGACCGTGACCGCCGGGTCCTGCCGCTGCCGGTAGACGTCGTCCATCCGGGTCTCGGTGTTGCTCAGCGGCGTCTCGCATCGCCAGCAGTACGCGAGCACCCGGAAGCCCTCGTAGACGTAGCCCTTGTCCCACAACGTCTTGAAGGCCCACATGACGGATTCCATGTAGTCCAGGTCGAGCGTCTTGTAGTCGTTCTCGAAGTCCACCCAGCGGGCCTGGCGGTGGACGTACTCCTCCCAGTCCTTGGTGTACTTGAGCACCGAGGACTCGCAGACGGAGTTGAACGCCGCGACGCCCATCGCGTCGATCTCGTTCTTGTGGGCGATCCCGAGCTGCTTCTCCGCCTCGACCTCGGCGGGCAGGCCGTGGCAGTCCCAGCCGAAACGGCGCTCGACGCGGCGGCCGCGCATCGTCTCGTAGCGCGGGACGACGTCCTTGACGTAGCCGGTGAGCAGGTGGCCGTAGTGCGGCAGGCCGTTGGCGAAGGGCGGGCCGTCGTAGAAGACGAACTCGTTGGCGCCGTCCGTGCCCGCCTCGCGTGCCTCGACGCTCGCGACGAACGTGTCGTCGGCGTCCCAGTACGCGCGGACCGACTCCTCGACGCGCGGGAAGCTCGGGCTCGTGGGGACCGCGCCGGGCTGCTCGCCCGCGGCGTGGGTGGCCTTGGGGTACGTCATCGTCGTGCCTTCCGCGTCGCGCTCGTCCGCACCGTCACCGGTGCTCCGTGCGAGGACGACGCGCCCGGACCGGCCGGACGGCACCGCGGTACCACCTCGCTTGCCGCCGTCCGGGTCTCACGACCCGGAGCGACGACCGCTCGTTCGCCGGCTGACGGGCCGGTTCCGTCCGGTTCTACTGAGGACGCCTGCCGACCCGCGGGCGGGAGGCGGACGTCCCGTTCTTCCGGAGGCTCGCCGGTGATGGCCGGGTCGACGCCTGTGCGGTCCATCGTAGACGCCGACCCCCCGTGCTCCGAACCGAGAATCGCCGGGCCGCGCCCCGGTCCCGGAGCCGGGCCGCCCTGCGACCCGCCGGTGACCGCCCGGTGACCGGCGCCGCCTAGCGTTCGCGCGACGTACGGAAGGAGCACCATGGACGTGACGACGCTGCCGGAGTGGGCGGCCCTGGAGAGCTGCCTGGTCGCCGCGCTCGACGAGGGCGACCTCGCCACGGACGCGGCGGACTGGTCGGTCCCGGCCGTCCTCATGGACGGGGACCGGGTGTCGATGTCCACCGGCCTCTCCTTCGAGGCCGGCTCCCCCGACGAGTTCGACCCCGACCGGCACCTGCTGCTGCACCAGGCACTGCACCGACTGTCCCCGCCGGGCGGTGAGGTGCGCGCACGCGGCCAGGCGCTGATCGGCGCGACGGTCGCGGCGGGGGTCCCGGTGTACTGCCTGCGGGTCTGCCTGCGCCGCGACGGCGGCAGCTGGCACGTCGTCCGGCGCTACGTCCAGACGCAGGCGGAACGAGTGGCGTTCGTCGCCTCGCGCGCCGCCGCGGTCGACGAGCTGGTCCGTGCACTGACGACCGTCCCCGGCGGCCCGTGGACGAAGGTCTACGCCCGGTGGGAGTCCCATGCTGCGCCGGGCGCCGGGTTCGCCGGGTACTGGAGCGACGACACCCAGGAGGTCGCCGGCCGGGTCCCCGAGCCGGGCCCGGCGCTCGCCCGGGCGTACGCCGCGCTGGAGCAGGAGTACGCAGCCCTCGGCGTCCTGCTGGGCGCGCTGCGGGTGAGTGTGACCGACGGTCCCGACGGCCGGGTGGTGAACGTCAGGGACGTCTACTGAGGACACCACCGGGAGCGGACCGGAGGGCGCTGCCTACCCTGGAGCGGTGACGGACACCGCCGAGCAGCGCCCCGGCGCCGCGGGCGGGTCCGGTCCGGCCCCGCCGCGGATGTGGGCGTTCTACATCGGCGGCTTCCTCGGCCCGTTCGGCGGGGCGATGGTCACCCCGATGCTCCCCGAGCTCGCCACCGGGCTCGACACCTCGCTCGGCACCGCCGCGTGGGCGCTCACCGCCTACCTCATCCCGTTCGCCGCGATCATGCTCGTCTCCGGCACGCTCGCCGAGTCGTGGGGCCGCTCGCGGACCGTCCGGGGCGCGTACGTCGTCTACGCCGTCGCCTCGCTCGCGTGCGCGCTCGCCCCGACCGCCGGGCTCTTCCTCGGCGGCCGGGCGCTGCAGGGGGCGGCGAACGCGTTCACCTCCCCGCTGCTCGTAGCGGCGATCTCGGACGCCGTCCCGCGCGAGCGCCTGAGCCGCTCGCTCGGGTGGTACGCGAGCATGCAGGCCGCGGGCCAGGCGTTCGCCCCGCTCGTCGGCGGCGGCGCCGCGGCCTTCGACTACCGCTGGGCGTTCGTCGCGAGCGCGCTGGCCGCCGCCGCGCTGGCGTTCGTCCCGCCGTCGGACGCGGCGCCCGCCGACCCCCGCGCGGCCGGGGCGCTCACCGCGTGGGGGCGGTACAAGACGCTCGCCAACCCGCGGCTGGCCCTCGCCTGCGGCGTCGCGTTCGGGCTCTACCTGTCGACGACCGGCCTGCTCGTGCTCGTCGCGCTGCTCGGCGGCGACCGGTTCGGCCTCGGGCCGGACGCCCGCGGCCTCGTCGTCGCCGCGTTCGGCGTCGCCGGGCTGGCCACCGGTCGGGTGCTCGGCCGCCTCGCCGACCGGTTCGGCCTGCGCCGCACCGGCGTCGGCGCACTGCTCGTCTTCGCCGCGGTGACGGCCGCGGCGGGCGTCGTCCCGGCGGTGTGGATGCTCGTCGCCGCCGTCGCCGTCGCGGGCGCGGCCTCGACGGCCGCCCGGGTCGTCGTCAACACCCTCGCGGTGACCAGCACGCCGGAGAACCGGGGCGGGGCGACGTCCATGACGCTGTCCTGGCAGTTCGTCGGCTCGGCGATCGCCCCGCTGGTGCTGCTGCCGGTCTACCACCGCGCCATGTCGCCGTCGCTGGCCGCCGCGGCGGTCGGCGCCGTCGCCGCGGCCGCGCTGATCGCCGTGGTGTCGCTGCGGGCCAGAGCGTCGGCCGGACCGTCGGCCGGACCACCTACCCTGACCCCGTGACCCCCACGCCGCCCGTACGCCACCTCGTGCGGGCGCGCGACCTCGCGGACGCCCGGTACACCGAGCCGCTCACCGTCGACGACCTCGCCGCCGCCGCGCACCTGTCCCGGGCGCACTTCAGCCGGGCCTTCAAGCGGGCCTTCGGGGAGTCGCCGCACGCCTACCTGCTGACCCGCCGGCTCGAGCGGGCGGCGACGCTGCTGCGCAGCACGGACTGGTCGGTGGCCGACATCTGCGTCGCGGTCGGGCTGACGAGCGTCGGGTCGTTCACGACGAGCTTCACCGCCGCCTACGGCCGGACGCCGACCGCCTACCGGGACTTCTTCCCGCCCGCTGCGGCGCTCGTGCCGATCCCGGGCTGCGTGCTGCGGGCCTACGGACGACCGGTCCGCGACCGGTCGGACGACGCCCCCGAGGAGCCCGCCGGCCGCTCCGGCGAGTGAGCACGAACGGAGAAGACCCGGGACGCCGGCCGCGCCTACGGTCGTCACACACCGAAAGACGACCGATGGAGGACCACCACCATGCTCACGCTCTCGACCACGCAGCTCTGGGTGCACGACCAGGACGAGTCGCTCGCCTTCTGGACCGAGAAGGTCGGCTTCGAGGTCAAGGAGGACGTCACCGTGCCCGAGATGGGCAACTTCCGGTGGCTGACGGTGGGGCCGAAGGGTTCGGACGGCTGCAGCGTCGTCCTCATGGCCATCCCCGGAGCGCCGGTCATGGACGACGTGACGCGCGCCCAGGTGACCGAGCTCATGGGCAAGGGGTTCGCGGGCGCCGTGTTCTTCACGACCGAGGACGCCTACGCGACCTACGACGCCCTCGCCGCGAAGGGCGTCGAGTTCACCGACAAGCCGACCGAGCAGCCCTACGGCATCGACTTCGGCTTCCGCGACCCGTCCGGCAACACGGTCCGGGTGTCGCAGCGGACGCCGATGGGCTGACGCCCACCCGTACGACAGCACACGACGGCGTCGCCGACCGGTCAGCCGGACGGCGATGCCGTCGTCGTCGTCGGCGGCGGCGGGACCCGGACGGTGATCCCCCGGGTCACCGGTCCGACCGGCTCGCAGGCCGTCACGGTGACGATGACGTCAGCCGTCGTCCCGGGGAAGTCCCCGCTGTAGAGCAGCGTCACGAACTCGTCCGAGGTGACGTCGACCAGGGGTGCGCCGGGCGCGCAGCGCGGCGCCTCGCCACTGCCCTGGAAGCCCAGACCCGGCTGCTCGACCCGGATGCCGAACGCCGCCGGGTCCTGCGAGGAGCCGGCCCCCTCGGCCGCGCCCGCGGGAGCGGTGCTCGGCACCGCCCCGTCGACCCGGATCTCGAGGACGACGACCCGGGTGCCGGTGCCCGCGTAGGGCGCGGCCGCCGCACCGACGACGGCCTGGTCGGTGACCTGGACGACGTCGAACAGCCCGTTCGGTGCCTCGGTGGGCGTGACCGCGGGTCCGCTCCCCCGGTCGCTGCCCGCGGTGCCGTTGACGAGGGCACCGCCCCCGGCGACGGCGAGCGCGACCGCCGCCGCGAGGGCCGCCGTCCGCTGCCGTGCCCGGAGCCGGGCCCGGCGGTGGACGGCGGGCAGCCGGTCGGCCGGCGCGTGCCGGTCGGCCCGGCGCGCGAGCAGGTCCAGCGCCCGTCCGAGGTCGTCCGGGGCATCGTGGGTCAGGTCGTCGGTACTCATCGGGCCGCCTCCTCGCTCGTCGACGTCGGATCGGTGCGCAGCACGGCGCGCAGCGCCGCGAGCCCCTTGCTCGTCGTGCTCTTCACGCCGCCGACGGAGATGCCCATGACCGCGGCCGTCTCCGCCTCGGACAGGTCGCAGTAGTGCCGCAGGACGACGGCCACCTGCTGCCGCCGGGGCAGCCGGCGCAGCGCAGCGAGTACCTCGTCGAGCACGGCCTCGTCGTCCGCGACGTCGCCGCGGGCGGCGGCGTCCGGCACCTGTGCCCAGGACGACTCGCGGCCGCGGTGCCGGCGCCACCACGACGTCCGGGTGTTCACCATGACCCGCCGCAGGTACGCGTCGGGGTCCTCGTACGTGCTCACCTGCCGCCAGCGCGGCAGCACCTTGGCGTACGCGGTCTGGAGCAGGTCCTCCGCGGTGTCGTGGTCGCCGGTCAGCAGGAACGCCAGCCGCGCCAGCCGGGGGCCGCTCGCCCGCACGTAGGCGTCGAAGTCCTCGCCCGCCCCGCTCATGACGTCCCCTGCCCCGGCTCCGCCCGTCGGCGCCGTCTCACCCCACCACACGCGACAGGGCCCGCGGAGGTTTCCCCGCGGACCTCGTCGTTCGCAGCCCCGAGTTACTAGCGCGTATGACCCATTTATCGGGTCATACGCGCTAGTAACTGCGGGGTCGGAGTCAGGCGACCGGGAGGGCTGCGAGCTGGGCGTCGAGGCGCTCGACGTCGGCGCGGGCGGCGGCGAGGCGGCCCTCGATCTTCGCGACGACGTCCGCCGGGGCCTTCGCGAGGAACTGCTCGTTGCCGAGCTTGGCCTGCGCGGCGTCGGCCTCCTTGCGGGCGGTCGCGAGGTCCTTCTCGAGCCGCTTGCGCTCGGCGGCGACGTCGATCGCGCCGATGAGGTCGAGCTCGACCGTCACCGCACCGGCGGCGAGCTTGGCGGACGGCGTGAAGCTCGCGTCCGCCGGGTCGAGCGTCGACAGCGCCCGGATCTCGCCCTCGTGCGCGGCGAGACCGGTCGCCTCGAGGCCGCTGAGCCGGCCCGGGACCCGCTTGCCGGGCCGCAGCCCCTGCTCGGCGCGGAACCGGCGGACCTCGGTGACGAGGCGCTGGAGGTCGGCGACCTCGGCCTCGGCGGCCGGGTCGAGCGGGGCCGTCGCGCGGGCCGGGTCGACCTGCGGCCACGCCGCGACGACGAGCGACTCGCCGCCGGTGAGCTCGGTCCACAGCGCCTCGGTGACGAACGGCGTCACGGGGTGCAGCAGGCGCAGGACGACGTCGAACACCTCACCGAGGACGCGCCGGGTCACCTGCGCGGCCGGGCCCTCCTCGGCGAGCGGGAGCTTGGCGAGCTCGAGGTACCAGTCGCAGACCTCGTCCCAGACGAAGTGGTAGAGCGCCTCGGTGGTCTTGGCGAACTGGAAGTCCTCGTACCCGGCGTCGACCTGGGCGGTGACGGTCGCGAGCCGGGAGAGGATCCAGCGGTCGACGACGGACTGCTCGGCCGCGGGGGGCAGGTCGCCCTCGACGGTCGCGCCGTTGAGCAGCGCGAACCGGGTGGCGTTCCACAGCTTCGTGCAGAAGTTGCGGCTGCCCGCGGCCCAGTCCTCGCTGATCGCCTGGTCCGAGCCGGGGTTCGCTCCCCGGGCGAGGGTGAAGCGCAGCGCGTCGGCGCCGTACTTGTCCATCCACTCGATCGGGTCGACGACGTTGCCGCGCGACTTCGACATCTTCTTGCCGAACTGGTCGCGGACGAGGCCGTGCAGGGCGACGACGTCGAACGGCTGCCGGCCGTCCATCGCGTAGAGGCCGAACATCATCATCCGGGCGACCCAGAAGAAGAGGATGTCGTAGCCCGTCACGAGGACGCTCGTCGGGTAGTACCGCTCGAGGTCGGCGGTGTCGTCCGGCCAGCCGAGGGTCGAGAACGGCCACAGCGCGCTGGAGAACCACGTGTCGAGGACGTCGGGGTCCTGGGTCCAGCCCTCGCCGGTGGGCGCCTCGTCGTCCGGGCCGACGCAGCGGACCTCGCCGTCCGGGCCGTACCAGACCGGGATCCGGTGCCCCCACCAGAGCTGCCGGGAGATGCACCAGTCGTGCATGTTGTCGACCCAGCCGAACCAGCGCGGCTCGAGCTCCTTGGGGTGGATCTTCACGCGGCCGTCGCGCACGGCGTCCCCGGAGGCCTTCGCCAGCGGGGCCACGTTCACGAACCACTGCTTGCTGAGCCGCGGCTCGACGACCGTGTCGCAGCGCGAGCAGTGCCCGACCGCGTGCAGGTACGGACGCTTCTCGGCGCCGACCCGGCCGAGCTCGGCGAGGGCCTCCCGGACGGCGACCCGGGCGGCGAAACGGTCGAGCCCGTCGAAGCGCGTCCCCGTGTTCGCGATGACGGCCTCGTTGGTCATGATGTCGAGCATCGGCAGGTCGTGCCGCTGGCCGATCTCGAAGTCGTTCGGGTCGTGCGCGGGGGTGACCTTGACCGCGCCGGTGCCGAACTCCGGGTCGACGTGGTCGTCGGCGACGACGGGGATCCGGCGGCCGGTGAGCGGCAGCTCGACGTCGCGGCCGACGAGGTGGCCGTACCGCTCGTCGCCGGGGCTCACGGCGATCGCGGTGTCGCCGAGCATCGTCTCGACCCGGGTCGTCGCGACGACGATGCGGTCGTCGCCGGTCGGGTCGCCGTAGACGAGCTCGACGAGCTCGCCCTCGTCCTCGTGGTGCTCGACCTCGATGTCCGACAGCGCGGTGTGGCAGCGCGGGCACCAGTTGATGATCCGCTCGGCGCGGTAGATGAGCTCGTCGTCGTAGAGCCGCTTGAAGATGGTCTGGACGGCGCGCGAGAGCACCGGGTCCATGGTGAAGCGCTCGCGGCTCCAGTCGACGGAGTCGCCGAGGCGCCTCATCTGGCCGAGGATCGTGCCGCCCGACTCCTCCTTCCACTCCCAGACCTTCGCGACGAAGTCCTCGCGGCCGAGGTCGTGCCGGGTCTTCCCCTCGGCGCGCAGGCCGCGCTCGACGACGTTCTGGGTCGCGATGCCGGCGTGGTCCATGCCTGGCAGCCACAGGGCGTCGAACCCCTGCATCCGGCGGCGACGGATCACCGAGTCCTGGATCGTGTGGTCGAGGGCATGCCCGATGTGCAGGCTGCCGGTGACGTTCGGCGGCGGGATGACGATGCAGAACGGCGGCTTGCCGGAGGCCGGGTCGGCGGTGAAGTAGCCCTTCGATACCCAGCCCGAGTACAGCGGCCCCTCTACCTCGGCCGGGACGAACTTCGGCGGGAGGCTGGTGGTCGGGCGCGTCGTCGCGTCGGGGCTGGTCGAAGGCATGCCCGAAATCCTACGGAGGTTCAGGGTGTGCTCCGAACCGGGCTCAAGGTCGGGGCGCGTCGTGCCGAGGAGAGCGGGGAGGATCGTCGAGGGCGGGGAGGTGCACGCGGGTGGCACGCACGGAGCCCGGGTACGACTACTTCCCCCAGGGACGCCCCGGCCAGGCCGCGGACTCCCCCGTCGCCGGCCGGCTCCCCTCGCAGCGGACCCGGCCCCTGCAGAGCCTGGCCCCCGAGGACTACGGCCCCGACGCGCCCTTCGTGCCCGCCGGCCGACTGTCCGCACCGCCGCCCAACCTGCCGCCGGTGTTCGAGCGGCCGGTCCAGCCGCGCGGCGACCAGCGGCCGTGGGGCTCCGCGGGTCAGGGCCGGGCCGCCGCTCCCCCGGTCTCCGTGCCGCCGCCGTCCGTCTCCCCGGCGCTCGTGCCCGGCCGTCCTGTGCCCGCGTTCACCGCGCACGCCGTGGCGCCGTCGTCCGGCCACCCGGCGCCGACCACCGCGCAGGGCGCGACGTGGCGGGCGCCGTCCCCGCGACCGCTCCCGGCAGCGCAGCAGGACGTGGCGCTCGGCCGCCGGGCCCGCCGCCGTCCGGGCCGCGTCGCCGTCGCGTCGGTGCTCGCCGCGCTGCTCGCCGGGGCCGTCGGCTACGGGGCGGTCGTCGGCGTGCCCCGCTACCTCGAGCACGAGGACCGGGTCGTCTGGGAGCGCACGAGCGTGCACGTCCCGCGGACGGTCGCCGGCATGACCCGGATCACGACCGCGAGCGCGACGGCCCAGGCCAAGGCGGCCCAGACCGGCCTGCTCGGCTCCGGTGCCGGGCAGATGATCACCGACCTCGCCGTCTACGGCGGAAGGGCCGGGACCCGGGTGGTCGTCGTCGTCGGCCGCCCGCAGCACCCGCTCGAGGCGGACGAGCGCGAGCTCGTGCTGGCCGGCTTCGCCCGCGCGGTCGGCGCGTCGGGAGTGGTCCTCACCGAACGCGACCCCGGCGAGCTCGGCGGCTGGTTCGGCTGCGGCGTCCACAACGGCCGCACGACGATGTGCCTCGCCGTCGACGCGGGCGCTGTCGTGAGCGTCACGGTGACCGCGACGGGCGGCTCTGCGCTGACGCTCGCCCGGGAGGCGCGGGCCGCGGTGGAGCGTCGGGCGACGGAGTAGCCGGGTCGGGGTCGGGGTCGTCGTCTCGCCGGCCCGTCGTCGCCCGTCGTTCGGGGGCCTCGGCGTCCTCTGGCGGGACACGCACCTCACCTGGACGGGGTGCCGTCCTCTGGCGGGATACGCACGCCACCTGACCGAGGCGTCGTCGTCCTCTGGCGGCTCGTGCACGTCAACCGCGAGGGTCAGCGTTCTCTGGTGTGGGAAGCACCCTAAATCTGCGTTTTAGAGTGTTTTAGACACCAGAGGTTGGCGTGAGGTGCATGAGACACCAGAGGACGACGAGCGTCGAGGGAATGACCCGCCAGAGGATGCCGACGTCACGTGCAGCAGGCGCCAGAGGACGCCGCCCGTACCGTGCACAACCCGCCAGAGGACGCCGCCCCTCCCCAGCGCACGCGCC
>NZ_MWLN01000027.1 GCF_002198655.1 Kineosporia sp. A_224 | reverse complement strand
TCGGCGGGGGGCCGTCGGGGCGGCCGCGCGGGCGTCCTCGGGACCGCCCGGCGGCATCGGGTCGGAACTGCTCTCGGCCGCCGGCGTACTCATACCGGCATCGTGTCATGCCTGCGTGTCCGGGGCGTAGGTGCCGACGTCACGCGGCGGTCGGCCGTCACCGGTCCGGAGCAGCGCCCGTCGGCCGGGAGAACATCACGTCGGTGTCCCAGTGGGTGAACCCGAGGCTGCGGTAGACGGCGAGGGCCGGGGCGTTGTCGGCCTCGACGTAGAGCATCGCCTGCGGCAGCCCGCGGGCACGCAGCCACTGCAGGCCGGCGAGGGTCATGGCCCGGCCGAGCCCGCGGCCCTGGGCGGCCGGGTCGACGCCGACGACGTACACCTCGCCGATCGGGTCGTGGGCGTGCGGGTGGGCGTGCGGCTGCGCGTCGGCGCCGCCGGCCGCGGGGCCGTGCTCGTGCCCGTCGCCACCGTGGATCTTCGTCCAGTGGAAGGCGACCATGGCGCCGGTCGTGTCGTCGAAGGCGACGAGGAAGCCCTCGGGGTCGAACCAGGCCTCGCGCATCCGGGCACCGAGGTCGGCCGCCGTCCAGCCGCCCTGCTCCGGGTGGTGGGCGAAGGCCTTGGCGTTGAGCGCCAGCCACTCCGCGTCGTCCGTGCCGGGCCGGAACGCCCGGACGCTGACCCCCTCCGGGATCCGCGCGTCGGGCAGCGGGGACCACAGCGAGCGGCGCATCTGGTCCAGCCGGCGGACCTCGCGGAACCCCAGGGACGCCGCGAGCGACCGCGCGGAGGAGTTGTCCCCGTGCGCCCACAGCCGCAGCCGGCCGTCGGGGGTGGCGGCCGCCGCGGCCTCGACGAGGCGCCGGCCGTGGCCGGCCCCGCGGGAGCCCGGGTGGACGACGATCTCCACGGCGGCACCCGCGACGACGTCGGTCGGGTCCAGGTGGGCGTAGCCGACGAGCCGCTCGCCCGGGCGGACGACGTCCGGCTGCGGGCCGGCTCCGGCCGCGATCGTCCCGCCGTCCGGCGGCGTGCCGTCGTCCGGGACGACGAGCAGCAGGTTCCGGTCCGGCCCCTCGCCGCCGTACCGGACGTGCAGGGTGACGTGCTCGCTCAGCGGGCGGACCCCGTCGG
Organism: Kineosporia sp. A_224; assembly: GCF_002198655.1. GTDB lineage: Bacteria > Actinomycetota > Actinomycetes > Actinomycetales > Kineosporiaceae > R-H-3. The sequence continues at coordinate 21,566 of NZ_MWLN01000027.1, read as the reverse complement.
CCACGGTCGCCGCGTCGACGAGGGCGAAGACGCGGGCCACGTCGGCCGGTGCGAGCGTGCCCGTGACGACCAGCCGCGTCCCGGGGCCGTCGCGCCGGTCGGGGGCGGGCTGCGCGGCGGGGTCCACCGCCCCAGCCTAGGCGAGGGTGCCGGTGCCACCCGGGCACCCGCCCGGCGGTCACCCGGGTGACGCATCGTGACCGACGGGGGCGGGGATCGGGTCCATGGGTCGCCGGGTCGCGCCGCGTGAACCGGCGATGACCGTTCGGAACCGAACGGTGTCTACCCCTGGTGATCCTGACCGTTCGGTCAGTAGTGTCCCAACATTCACGACTTGGGCTGGTCGGTGGCGGTTCGTGTGCAGCTCGGGAGGCGCACGGGGACCGCTCCGGGGAGAGCGACAGGGAGAACAGGCATGGGAGCACGACTTCGGGGTCGGAGGGCAGCCGCGGTCGGCGCCCTCACGGTCGGCGCGCTGGTCGCGGCAGGGGCGGTCGGCTCCACCGCCGAGGCCCGGCCGCGACCGGTCGACCTGCAGATCCTCAGCTTCAACGACTTCCACGGTCACCTCGCGCCGCCGACGGGCGGTGACGGCCGGCTCCCCGGCCAGGCGGCGACCGACTTCTACGGCGGCGCGGCCTACCTCTCCTCGACGCTGCAGACCCTGAGGACCGGCAGGAAGAACACCCTCACCGTCGCGGCGGGCGACCTCATCGGGGCCAGCCCGGTGGTCTCGGGCCTGTTCCACGACGAGCCGGCCGTCGAGGCGCTGGACGCCCTCGGGCTGGACGTCTCGAGCGTCGGGAACCACGAGTTCGACGAGGGCGCCGGCGAGCTGCTGCGCATGCAGTACGGCGGCTGCCACCCCAGCGGGTGCTTCGACGAGGACGGGTACTCCGGTGCCGGCTTCTCCTGGCTCGCCGCGAACGTCACGTGGAAGGACGGGGTCCGCGCGCCGCGACCGGTCAGGGACTACGGCTCGTGGTTCCGCAGGTCGACCGGCCGCACGGTGCTCCCCCCGACCTGGGTCACCGAGGTCGACGACATCAAGGTCGGCTTCATCGGCATGACGCTCGAGGGCACCCCGGAGCTCGTCGCCCAGGCGGGCATCAAGGACCTCGACTTCCGCGACGAGGTCGTCACGGCGAACCTCGCCGCGAAGGACCTGCGCCGGCGCGGCGTCGAGGCGATCGTCGTGCTCGTGCACGAGGGCGGCCTGCCGCCGTCCGGCGCGGCGTACAACTTCCCGTGCACGGGAGCGAACGGGGCCGCGGCGATCTCCGGACCGATCGTGTCGATCGCGCAGAACCTCGCGCCGAGCATCGACATGGTCGTGTCCGGCCACACCCACCAGCCGTACACCTGCTCGATCCCCGACCCGGCGGGCAAGCCGCGGTCCGTCACGAGCGCGATGGCGTACGGCCGGCTCGTCACCGAGACGAACCTCCAGCTCGACCGGCGCACCAAGGACGTCGTTCGGTCGTCGGTGACGGCGGTCAACCGGCCGGTGCAGAACGCGAGCGCAGCCGGGCCGGTCGGGACGCCGGACCCGGCCGTGCAGGCGATCGTCACCAAGTGGACGGCGCTCTCGGCGCCGCTCGCGAACCGGGCCGTCGGGACCTTCCAGGGGCCGGGCGACATCACCCGGAGCGTCACGCGGAACACGGAGTCGGCGCTCGGTGACCTCATCGCGGACGCGCAGCTCGACCGGACGGCGCCCAACGGGGCGCAGATCGCGCTCATGAACCCCGGCGGCGTCCGGGCCGACCTCACGTTCGCGAGCAGCCCGGCAGGTGAGGGTCCGGGTGTCGTCACCTACGGCGAGGCCTTCGCCGTCCAGCCGTTCGCGAACACGCTGGTGACGATGACCCTCACGGGTGCGCAGGTGAAGACGGTCCTCGAGCAGCAGTGGGCCGTCCGGTCGGGCGTCGAGTCCTTCCTGCACCTCGGCATCTCCGACGGGCTGACGTTCAGCTACTCGCCGTCGGCGCCGCTGGGCAGCCGGATCCTCGCGGACACCCTGAAGCTCGACGGCGTCCTGGTCGACCCGGCCGCGAGCTACCGGGTCACGGTGAACTCGTTCCTCGCCGACGGTGGGGACTCGTTCGTCGAGCTGCGCAACGGCACGGCGCGCACCGGCGGCGGGGTCGACCTCGACGAGCTCATCAACTACTTCGGGACGCACCCGAACCTCGTGGCGCCGACGCCGAACCGGGCGACGAACGCCGACCTGCCGGTCGTTCCCTGACCGGAGCGGCCCGACCCGCACGACCGCACGGACGAAGGGCGGCACCCCGGCCGGGGTGCCGCCCTTCGCGCTGCGCTGGTGCGACGCGTCAGGAGACGCCGAGCAGCTGCTTGATCGGGTCGATCGCGAAGTACACGACGAACAGCGCCGAGGTGACCCACAGCAGCGGGTGGACCTGCGACGTCTTGCCCCGGGCCACCTTGAGGACGACGAACGAGACGAAGCCCGCCCCGATGCCCGCGGTGATCGAGTACGTGAACGGCATGAGGACGATCGTGAGGAACGCCGGGAGGGCGATCTCCATGTCGTCCCAGTCGATCCCCTTGACCTGGGTCATCATGAGGAAGCCGACGATGATGAGCGCCGGCGTCGCCGCCTCGTAGGGGACGACGGCGACGAGCGGGGCGAACACCGTCGCGAGCAGGAAGAGCACCCCGGTGACCACGCTCGCGAGGCCGGTGCGGGCGCCCTCGCCGACGCCGGCCGCCGACTCGATGTACGAGGTGTTGCTCGACACGCTCGCCGCGCCGCCGGCGGCCGCCGCGATCGAGTCGACGACGAGGATCCGCTCGGTGTTCGGCGGGATGCCCTCCTCGTCGAGCAGGTTCGCCTCGGCACCGATGGCGACCATCGTGCCCATGGTGTCGAAGAAGTCGGCGAGCAGCAGGGTGAAGACGAGCAGCACCGCGGTGACGACGCCGATCTTCGAGAACGAGCCGAAGAGGCTGAACTGGCCGAGCAGGCCGAAGTCGGGGACGTCGGTGACCTGCGAGGGCAGCTTCGGGACGTTGAGGCCCCAACCGGTCGGGTTGACCTGGTCCGGCGGGGTGAAGCTCGGGCCGATCTTCGCGATCGCCTCGACGACGATGGCGAGGACCGTCGCGACGACGATCCCGATGAGGATCGCGCCCTTGACCTTGCGGAGCATGAGCACCGCCATCGTCAGCAGGCCGACGACGAAGACGACGGTCGGCCAGCCGGCGAGGAACCCGCCCACGCCGAGCTCGACGGGCACCGGGCCCGTCCCGGTGCGGCGCACGATGCCGGCGTCGACGAAGCCGATGATCGTGATGAACAGGCCGATGCCGACGCTGATCGCGGTCTTGAGCTGGATCGGCACCGCGTGGAAGACGGCGGTCCGGAACCCGGTGAGGACCAGGCCCAGGATGATGAGGCCCTCGAGGACGACCAGGCCCATCGCGTCGGCCCACGTCATGTCCGGCAGCTGGGCGATGCCGAACGTCACGAAGGCGTTGAGCCCCAGGCCCGTCGCCAGCGCGAGCGGGTAGTTCGCGACGACGCCCATGAGGATCGTCATGAGGCCGGCGACGAGGGCGGTCGCCGCGGCGACCTTCGCGAGGTTCGGGGCATCGGCGCTGCCGCCGAGGAAGACGCCGGTGCCGTCCTTCTGGGTGCCGATGATGAGCGGGTTGAGGACGACGATGTACGCCATCGTGAAGAAGGTGACCAGGCCTCCGCGCACCTCGCGCGCGACGGTGGTCCCCCTCTCCGAGAGCTTGAACCAGCGGTCCAGGACGGTGGCTCCGGACGATGTCTGTGCGGGCACGGAGGCTGCCTCTCTCTGCCGTGTCGGCGGGAGACGGGGTGCTGACGCGCGCATCGTGCCAGAGCCGTCGGACGGCCGTCGGACGATCGTGACGATCTTGGTGCCTTCTCGGGCCGCCGATGTTGTTTCGTCTTCGAGTGTGTTGTTGTCTATTGACATGCCGGAGGTGGCGGGCGTATGAATTAGGTCACGTCGAGGTCGACCCGGAGGTGCGCCGATGTACGCCGAGGAGCGCCAGCAGTGGATCGTCGAGAACGCCCGGTCCGCGGGCCGGGTCGACGTCGCGGCCATCGCCGAGGCGCTCGACGTCACGACGGAGACGATCCGTCGCGACCTCAAGGTCCTCGAGCGGCACGGCCTGCTGCGGCGGGTGCACGGCGGCGCGATCCCCGTCGAGCGGCTCGGCTTCGAGCCCGGTCTCGCCGCCCGGGACGCGGTGCTCACGTCGGAGAAGGAGCGGATCGCCAAGCTCGCGCTCGCCGAGCTGCCCGCCGAGGGCTCCGTGCTCCTCGACGCCGGGACGACGACGGCCCGGCTCGCCGAGGCGCTGCCGCTGGACCGTGAGCTCGTCGTCGTCACCAACGGGCTGCCGATCGCGATGTCGCTGTCCGCCCGGCCCAACCTCACCGTGCTCCTCGTCGGGGGCCGGGTCCGCGGCCGCACGCTCGCGGCTGTCGACTCCTGGGCGCTCAAGGCCCTCGAGGACACCTACGTCGACGTCGCGTTCGTCGGCACCAACGGCCTGAGCATCGAGCGCGGGCTCACGACGCCCGACCACAACGAGGCCGCCGTCAAGCGGGCGATGATCGGCTCGGCCCGCCGGACCGTGCTGCTCGCGGACCACAGCAAGGTCGGCGTGGACCACCTCGCCCGCTTCGCCGCCCTCGACGACATCGACGTCGTCATCAGCGACACCGGCCTCGACGCCGGCTACGCCGAGCGGCTGCGGGCGGCCGGGCCGAGGGTGGTGCTCGCATGATCCTCACGATCACCCTCAACCCGAGCGTCGACCGGACGATCGTCGTCGACGAGCTGCGCCGCGGCGCCGTGCACCGTGCGACGTCCGGCCGGGTCGACCCGGGCGGCAAGGGCATCAACGTCGCCCGGGCGCTGTCGGCGCACGGGATCAAGACGACCGCCGTCGTCGCCCTCGGCGGCGCCGAGGGCCACCACCTCGCGGCGATGCTCGAGGTCGCCGGGATCGAGGTGGTCGGCGTCCCGATCTCCGGCTCGACCCGGTCGAACGTCACGGTCGTCGAGCCGGACGGCACGACGACCAAGCTCAACGAGCCCGGTGCCGCCCTCACCGAGGCCGAGACGTCGGCCGTGCTCGGCGTCGTCGCCGGGCAGGCGGCGGGCGCGGAGTGGGTCGTCCTCAGCGGCCGGCTGCCACCGGGCGCGGACGTCGACCTCTACGCGCGCATCGTGCACCTCGCGGACCGTGCGGGCGCGCTCGCCGTCCTCGACACGAGCGGCCCGGCGCTCGCGGCGGGCATCGCCGCCGGCCCGGCCCTCGTCAAGCCGAACGCCGAGGAGCTCGAGGAGCTCGTCGGTCGCCCGCTCGAGACGGTCGGCGACGTCGTCAAGGCCTGCCGCGACGTGCTCGACGCCGGCGCCGGGCAGGTGCTCGCCAGCCTCGGCGCCGACGGGGCGATCCTCGTCGGGCCGGAGGGCGTGCTGCACGCGCGCGGCCCGCACGTGCACCCGCTCAGCTCGGTCGGGGCAGGGGACGCCCTGCTCGCCGGCTTCCTCGCCGGAGGAGGCCGGGGCCGGGAGGCGCTGGCGGCGGCCGTCGCCTGGGGGACGGCCGCCGTCAGCCTGCCCGGCAGCCGGATGCCCGGTCCGGCCGACGTCCACCCCGAGCTCGTCGTCCTCGACCCCGATCCCGACCCGGCCCGGAGGCTGCCCGCCGGCGGCTGAGCGCAGCCACCCACGAACCCACCTGCGACCGGTGAGCGTCACCGGCCGCAGGGCGGTACAGCACTGCCCGAACACCCCGCACCGCCCGAACACCCGCACCGCCCAGCAATCGCCCACCCCCTGAGGGACGACGCCGTCCCCGTCCAAGGAGGCCTCCGTGAGCAACCTGCAGGACCTCAAGCACCTCGAAGGGCCGGGTTTCAAGGCCCGCGTCCAGAAGGCCGGTGCGTTCCTCGCCGGCATGATCATGCCCAACATCGGCGCCTTCATCGCCTGGGGCCTCATCACGGCCCTGTTCATCCCGGTCGGCTGGGTCCCGAACGAGGACCTGGCCAAGATGGTCGGGCCGATGATCACCTACCTGCTGCCGATCCTCATCGCCTACACCGGCGGCCGGGCGATCCACGGCCAGCGCGGCGCGGTCATCGGCGCCGCGGCCACGATGGGCGTCATCGTCGGCACCGACATCCCGATGTTCCTCGGCGCGATGCTCATGGGCCCGCTCGCGGCCTGGGTGCTCAAGAAGATCGACGGCTTCACGCAGGAGCGGACGCCGGTCGGCTTCGAGATGCTCGTGGAGAACTTCAGCCTCGGCATCAGCGCGACGATCCTCGCCATCGGCGGCTTCTTCGGCATCGGCCCGGTCGTCGAGGGCATCACCAAGGCCCTCGGCAACGGCGTCGACGTCCTCGTCTCGAACAACCTGCTGCCGCTGGCGTCGATCTTCGTCGAGCCGGCGAAGGTGCTCTTCCTCAACAACGCCATCAACCACGGCGTGCTCGGCCCGCTGGGGGTCAACGAGGCCGCCGAGTCCGGCAAGTCCATCCTCTTCATGGTCGAGACGAACCCCGGCCCGGGCCTGGGGATCCTCATCGCGTACTGGCTCTTCGGCCCGCGGCTCATGCGCGCCACGGCCCCCGGCGCGATGATCATCCACTTCCTCGGCGGGATCCACGAGATCTACTTCCCGTACATCCTCATGAAGCCGCGCCTCATCATCGCGGCCATCGGCGGCGGCGCGGCCGGCCTGCTCACGGCGACGATCTTCAACGCCGGCCTCGTGGCCACCCCGGCACCCGGCAGCATCTTCGCCTACCTCGCGGTCACGCCGAAGGGCAACTACTTCGGGGTCCTCGCGGACATCGTCGTCGCGACCGGTGTGTCGTTCGTCCTCGCGGCGTTCCTCCTCGGCTTCGGCCGCGGCGAGAAGGCCGGCGACCCGCAGGCCGCCGACGCCGTCGACCAGCCCGTGGAGGTGTGACCCCTTGAGCAGCAACGCCATCGAGGGCAAGTCCATCACGAGCGTCGTCGTCGCCTGCGACGCCGGCATGGGCAGCAGCGTCATGCTGACATCCCAGCTCAAGAAGCGGCTCGGCAAGTACGGGGTCACGGTCTCGCACTCGCCCGTCGCGCAGATCCCGCAGGACGCCCAGGTCGTCGTCTGCCACTCCGGGCTCGCCGCCCGGGCGAAGGCGACCGCCCCGGCGGCCGTCGTCGTACCGTTCCAGGTGTTCATGGGCGACCCGGCGTTCGACCGGGTCGAGGCGGCCATCCGGGACGGTGGCAGCCTTGCCGGCTGACCTGCCGGACGTGCTCGCACCGGATGCCATCCGGCTGGCGCAGCGCGCCGTCGACAAGACGGACGCGCTGCGCCGGTCGGGGGGCCTCCTCGTCGAGATCGGTGCCGTCGAGCCGGGCTACGCGGCCGCGATGCTCGAGCGCGAGGAGATGGTGACGACCTACGTCGGGGAAGGGTTCGCGATCCCGCACGGCACCAACGAGGCACGGGCGCTCGTGCGGCGCACCGCGCTCGGCTTCATCCAGTTCCCGGACGGCGTGGACTGGGGCGACGGCGTCGTCCACGTCTGCATGCCGATCGCCGCATCGGGCGAGGAGCACATGGCGCTCCTGTCCGCCCTCGCCGAGACCCTGCTCGACCCCGAGCAGGCGGCCCGGCTGCGCGGGGCCACGAGCGTGGACGACGTGCTCGCGATCCTCGCGCCCGACAGCACGCCCCACGAGGAGGCATCCCCATGAAGGTCGCCCGCTTCTACGCTCCTGGCGACGTCCGGCTCGAGGACGTCGCGGAGCCCGTCGCCGGGCCGCGCGAGGTGAGGATCCGGGTCCGCAACTGCTCCACCTGCGGCACCGACGTCAAGATCCTCAACAACGGTCACCCCAACCTGTCGCCGCCGCGGGTCATGGGCCACGAGATCTCCGGCGAGGTCGTCGAGGTGGGCGCGGAGGTCGCGTCGGCCGGTTACGGCGACTGGGCCGCGGGTGACCGCGTCCAGGTCATCGCGGCGGTGCCCTGCGGGGACTGCCGCCAGTGCCGCAAGGGCCGGATGGCGGTCTGCGAGAACCAGACCAGCGTCGGGTACCAGTACGAGGGCGGCTTCGCCGAGTACCTCGTCGTGCCGGAGCAGGTGCTCAAGGTCGACGGCCTCAACCGGCTGCCCGAGGGTCTCGGCTTCGCGGAGGCGTCCGTCGCCGAGCCGCTCGCGTGCGTGCTCAACGGGCAGCGGCTCGCCGGGGTCGGGCCGGGGGACGTCGTCGTCATCGTCGGTGCCGGGCCGATCGGGTGCCTGCACGTGCGGCTGGCCCGGGCCCGCGGCGCGGCGCGCGTCGTCCTCGCCGACATGCAGCCGGACCGGCTGCGGATGGCGGCCGACCTCGTCAAGCCGGACGACACCATCGACGTGTCCTCCGTCGACCTCGTCGAGGAGGTCCTGCGCCTCACCGACGGTGCCGGTGCGGACGTCGTCATCACGGCCGCCGCGTCGGGCGCGGCCCAGGAGCAGGCCCTGCGCGCCGTGGCCCGCGGCGGCCGGGTCTCGTTCTTCGGCGGCCTGCCCAAGGACAAGCCCGTCATCGCCGTCGACTCCAACCTCGTGCACTACCGCGAGCTGACGATCGTCGGCGCCAACGGGTCGAGCCCGGCCGACAACGCCGAGGCGCTGCGCCTCATCGCCACCGGCGAGGTCCCCGTCTCCGACCTCATCACGCACACCCTCCCGCTCGACCGGGTCCTCGACGCCTTCGGCATCGTCGCCCGCGGCGAGGCCATCAAGGTCACGATCGAGCCCTGACATCGAGTTCTGGAAGGACCGTCATGAGCGACACGACAGCGACCACCGTCTCCCGCGAGGTGCGGGTGGGCGCCGCGACCGGTCTGCACGCGCGGCCGGCCGCCCTCCTCGTCAAGGCCGCGGGCGGCCTGCCCGTCAAGGTCACCCTCTCCCGCCCGGACGGCAAGCAGGTCGACTGCCGCAGCATGCTCCAGGTGCTCGCGCTGGGGGTCGGGCACGGCGAGACCGTCGTCCTCTCGGCGGAGGGCGAGGGGGCTGCGGCGGCGGTCGACACGCTCGCCGAGCTCGTCGCGCGCGACCACGACGAACCGACCGCATGACCGCGGCGACGACCCTGACCGGGGTCGGGGTCTGCGCCGGGGTCGTCGTCGGCCCGGTCCGGTGGATGCCGGGGGCGGTGCCCGAACCCGTTGCGGGGCAGACGCTCGCGATGGACGAGCGGGAGCCGGAGTGCCTGCGGCTCGTCGCCGCGACGACCGCGGTCCAGACCATGCTCGACGCCCGCGCCGACGCCGCGACCGGCACCGCGCGCGCCGTCCTCGAGGCGACGGCGCTCATGGCGGCCGACCCGTCGCTCCAGGACGCCGCGACCGGGCACGTCCGGGAGCGCGGCCTGAGCGCCGAGCGCGCCGTCTGGGAGGCGGCCGGGGAGGTCGCCGCGATGATCGAGGCGCTCGGCGGCTACCTCGCCGAGCGTGCCCGGGACGTCCTCGACGTGCGGGACCGGATCGTCGCCGAGCTCACCGGCCGGCCGGCGCCGGGTGTCCCGGAACCCGTTGCGGGGCAGCCGTTCGTGCTCCTGGCGCACGACCTCGCGCCGGCGGACACGGCGACGCTGTCACCGGAGTCGGTGCTCGCTCTCGTCACCGTGTCCGGCGGACCGACCTCGCACACGGCGATCATCGCCCGTTCGCTCGGCCTGCCGGCGGTCGTCGCGGTCGCGGACGCCGAGCGGCTCGCCGCCGCCGGGGAGCTCGCGGACGGCACGCTCGTCCTCGTCGACGGGGCTGCGGGCACCCTGCTCGTGGCCCCGGACGACGAGGCGCAGGCGCGTGCCCGCCGGCTCGCCTCCGGGCGCCGGCGCACCCTCGAGGGCCCCGGCCGCACCGCCGACGGGGTGCGGGTCTCGTTGCTCGCCAACGTCGCGGACGGTGCCAGCGCCCGGGCGGCGGCCGCCGCGGGGGCCGAGGGGATCGGCCTGTTCCGCACCGAGCTCGCCTTCCTCGACCGGACCGACCCGCCGTCGGTCGACGAGCAGGCGGCGCTCTACGCCGACGTCTTCGCCGCGTTCGCGGGTCGCCGCGTCGTCCTGCGCACGCTCGACGCCGGCTCGGACAAGCCGCTGCCGTTCCTCGACATGGGGGAGGAGCCCAACCCGGCGCTCGGCGTCCGCGGCCTGCGGACCGCGCTGCGCGCCCCGCAGGTGCTCGAGGACCAGCTCGCCGCCGTCGCCCGCGCCGTCGCCGGGCAGGACCCGGGGTCGGCCGCCGACGTGTGGGTGATGGCACCGATGGTCTCGACCGCCGACGCCGCAGACGGTTTCGTGGCCCGCTGCGCCGCGCACGGGATCACGACCGCCGGCGTCATGGTCGAGGTGCCGTCGGCGGCGCTGTGCTCGGCGCAGGTGCTGGCGAACGTCGCGTTCGCGAGCATCGGCACGAACGACCTCACCCAGTACGCCCTCGCCGCGGACCGCCTCGTCGGCGACCTCGCGACCCTCAACGACCCGTGGCAGCCCGGTCTGCTGCATCTCGTCGCGGCGACGTGCCGCGGCGCGGCCGGCCTCGGGCCGGAGGGTGCCGGCATCCCGGTCGGGGTCTGCGGCGAGGCCGCCGCCGACCCGGCGCTCGCCTGCGTGCTCGTCGGTCTCGGGGTCCGGAGCCTGTCGATGAGCGCGGCCGCGCTCCCGGACGTCGCCGCGGCCCTCGCCGGCGCCACGTCCGACCTCTGCCGCGAGGCCGCGGCCGCCGTCCTCACGGTGCGGACGGCGACAGAGGCGCGAGCCGCAGCCCGCGCACTCCTCACGCACCTTCCCGCGCTCGGCCTCTGACGCCCTTCCCGACAACCGCTCATGCTCGCGGCCTGCACCGGAAACCGGCTCGGGAGAGCGGTTTCGCGGTACGTGCCGCGAGCATGAGCGGTTCTGCGGGGGCTATGCGTCGACCGTCTCCTCGACCGCGACGCGGTCGCGGCCCGGGGGGACGAAGCGGTAGCCGACGTTGCGGACGGTGCCGATGAGCGCCTCGTGCTCGGGGCCGAGCTTGGCGCGCAGCCGCCGGACGTGGACGTCGACGGTGCGGGTGCCGCCGAAGTAGTCGTAGCCCCAGACCTCCTGGAGCAGCTGGGCGCGGGTGAAGACCCGGCCCGGGTGCTGCGCGAGGAACTTGAGGAGCTCGAACTCCTTGTACGTGAGGTCGAGCAGGCGGCCGCGGACCTTGGCGCTGTAGGTGACCTCGTCGACGACGACGTCCCCGGCGCGGATCTCGGACGTCTCCGGCTCGCGGGCGGCCTCGGCGATGCGGCTGCGGCCGGCGGCCAGCCGCAGCCGGGCCTCGACCTCGGCGGGGCCGGCGGAGTCGAGCAGGACGTCGTCCGCGCCCCAGTCCGCCGCGACGGCGGCCATGCCGCCCTCGGTGAGGACGAGCAGGAGCGGTGCCGACAGGCCCGTCGTGCGCAGCAGGCGGCACAGCGAGCGGGCGCCGCCGAGGTCCCGGCGGCCGTCGACGATGACCGCGTCCGCGGGCGGGGCGTCGACGAGGACCGCTGCCTCGGCGGGCAGCACGCGGACCTGGTGGGGCAGCAGGCCGAGGGCGGGAAGCACCTCGGCCGAAGGAGCGAGTGCGTTGGTCAGGAGCAGCAGCTGGGCCATGACGGCCTCCTCCGCAAGGTCACCCGATCCGGGGCGAACGCCGGGGCGTGCGCACCGACCGGCTCCACCGGCCAGCACACCGCTCCTTTGCGGGACGCTGAAAGCACGAGGATAGCGTTCACACCTCGTGTTTGTGCATGCCCCAGCAAGCACTTCGTGACGTGCGCGACACCGCGGCGACACCTGGCGCGCTGTGAGAACGGCCCTCGGCACGCCATAGCGGGTGTTTGGGAACACTTCTGTCATGTGCTGCGAACGTGCGCGACACCGACCGGAACCGGCCGCGCGCGGGGGAGTCGGACGGACCGGATGATGGTCCCCGTGCCCGCAGCCCGCGTCCGGTCCCGCGCCCGGTCCCTGGTCGCCGCCGTCGGCCGCCGCAGCATCGGCCGCCGCGCCGGGCGCACCGGCCCGGACGACGTCCTCGTCACCGCGGACGGCGAGCGGCTCAGCGCGCGGCACGACCCGCCGTCCGGCGGCGGCGACCCGGCGCTCGCGTTCGTCGTCGCGCACGGGTTCACGGGTTCGTGGCGCCGCCCCGACGTCGCGGCGGTCGTCGCGCTGCTGCAGGACAGCGGCGGCGTGGTGTCGTTCGACTTCCGCGGGCACGGCACGTCGACCGGCCGCTGCACCGTCGGCGACCTCGAGGTGCTCGACCTCGCCACCGCGGTCGCGCACGCCCGCGGGCTCGGCTACCGGCGGGTCGTCACCGTGGGCTGGTCGATGGGCGCGGCGGTCGCCGTGCTGCACGCGGCGGGCACGCTGCGGACGGCGTGGTCCGCCGCGGCCGGGCTCGACGGCGGGGCCGGCGCGCTCGATGCCCTCGACGACCGGGTCGACGCCGTCGTCGCGGTGAGCGGTCCGGGGCGCTGGCACTTCCGCGGGAGCGCGCCGATGCGCCGCGCGCACGTCGGCTTCGAGACCCGGTTCGGCCGGGCCGTCGTCGAGGCGGTCTTCGGCGCGCGGCTCGACGGCGGCGGCTGGGACCCCGGCCCCGAGCCGCCGGACGCCGTCGCGGGCCGGATCGCCCCGACCCCGCTGCTCGTCGTCCACGGCGACGCCGACCAGTGGTTCGGGACCGACCACGCCCGCTGGGTGGCCCGTGCCGCCGGCCCGACCGCGACCCTGTGGGTCGAGCCGGGGTTCGGCCACGCCGAGGCGTCCGCCCGCCCCGACCTCGTGCGCCGGATCGCGGCGTGGGCGCAGGCCGCCGCGGGCGAGGGCTCCGGGGCCGGCCCCGGCTCTGCCAGGATGCCCGCGTGACCGCCGTCCTCGCCGCGCTGGCCTCCGTCGCGCTCGCCGGGCTCGTCGGGCTGGCCGGCGTCGTGAACCCCCCGCTGCTCGCGGCCGCCGTCGGGCTCGTCGTCCTCGTCGTCGCCCTCGGGTCCGGCGTCCTGCTCGGGCTGCCGCACCCGAACGGCAGCGCGCTGCTCGTGCTCCTCACCGGCTGGGCGGGCGTCGCGGTGACGACCTTCCTGCCGGACGTCGAGCCGCTCGGCCTGCTCGCGACCTTCCTCGCGCTCTCGCTGCTCCTCGCGTTCGCCCACGAGCTGCTGCGGCGGGACGGCCGCGTGGACCTCGTCGAGTCCGTCACCGGCACCGTCGCCGCGCAGGTCTGCGTGCTCCTCGCCGCCGGCTGGGTGCTGCTGCCGGGGACGGCGCTGGGCCGGGCCGCGGTCTTCGTCGCAGCCGTCTCGGTCGGCGTCGCCCGGGCCGCCACGGCGCTGCCGCTGCGCGGCTGGCCGGGGGCGTGGGTGCCGTTCGTCGCCGGCATCGCCGGTGCGGTCGTCGCCGCCCAGTTCACCGACCCGGTGCGGCTGGTCCCGGCGCTGGCCACCGGCGTCGTCGTCTCCGCCGCGGCGGCCGGCCTCGACCGGCTGCTCCGGCAGACCCCCGGCGCCCGGACCCCGCTCGGGCTGCTCGCCGCCGCCGCGGCCCCGGTCTCGGCCGTCGGCACCGTCGCTTACGCGGTGAGCCGGCTCGTCACGGGCTGAGCGGCTCACCTCTGGCGGCTCACCTCTGGCGGCTCACCTCTGGCGGGTTGCCTACCCCAAAACGCAGCTTTGGGGTGCGGAGGGCACCAGAGGACGGGTCGTGACGAATGGTGGACGCCTCGTCTCAGTATGTGGATGGTGGGATGACGTCCGCATTGTTGACTGTTCTCATCAGGTATGAGCTCGCCGACCCTCCGTCTCGCCGCCCTCCTCGTGGCGCTCGCGCTCGCCTGCGCCGTCGGGCTCTGGGTGCAGCGGCGCAACGGCCGCAGCCGGGTCGTCGTCGCCGGAGACGTCCTCTCCGCGGCCGACCTCGGGGCCCCGCTCGGCGCCCGCGCGACCTTCCTCCAGTTCTCCTCCGAGGTCTGCGCACCGTGCCGCGCCACCCGGCGGGTGCTCGACGCGCTCGTCCCGGGGCTGGACGGCGTCGAGCACGTCGAGGTGGACGCCGCCGGGCGCCTCGACCTGGTCCGCCGGCTGTCCGTCGTCCGGACCCCGACCGTGCTCGTGCTCGACCCCGCAGGCCGCGTCGTCACGCGGACGTCCGGCGCCATGACGCCCGCGCAGGCCCGGGCCGCCGTGGAACCCCTGCTCGTCTCCGACGCTCTGGGGGCCTCCCGATGACCACCCCCGCCACGCCGACCGGCATCGACCCGCGGGGGCCGCGCTTCGGTGCGCTCGTGACGGCCGTCGTCCTCGCGGCGACGGTCCTCACCGGGAGCGTCTGGCTCCTCGCCGTCCAGACGGCCGTCTTCGCGGTGGGCGCGTTCGCCGGGATCGGTGCCTCGCCCTACGGCCGGCTCTTCCGCACCCTCGTCCGGCCCCGGCTCGCGCCTCCCGCCGAGCTCGAGGACCCCCGCCCGCCGACCTTCTCCCAGCTCGTCGGGCTCGTCGTCACCGGCGCCGGCCTCGTGCTCGCGCTGCTCGGCGTCGGCGGAGCCGTCGTCGTCGCGGCCGCCCTCGCGTTCGTCGCGGCCTTCCTCAACGCGGCGTTCGGGCTCTGCCTCGGCTGCGAGCTCTACCTGCTCCTCGCCCGCCTGAGGGCACCCCGCGCCGCCGCCCAGTAGGCTCGCCGCGTGCCCATCCAGATCGACCCGGACCTGCCCGCCCCGCTCGTCCCGCTCGCCTGGCTCGTCGGCACGTGGGCCGGTGCCGGTGTCGTCGGCTACCCGACGATGCCCGAGGACCTGCGCTTCGGCCAGGAGGTCGAGTTCCGGCACGACGGCCGTCCGTTCCTGCACTACCGCTCGCAGGCCTGGCTGCTCGACGAGAACGGCGAGCAGGTCCGGCCGCTGTCGACCGAGACCGGGTTCTGGCGCCCCGGCGCGGCGATCACCCGGGACGGCGAGGCCGGCATCGAGCTCGAGGTGCTGCTCGCGCACCCGACCGGGTTCGTCGAGATCTACGTCGGCACCGCGGTCGGTCCCCGGATCACCCTCGAGACCGACCTCGTCGCCCGGACCCGGACCGCCAAGGAGTACAACGCGGCCACCCGGCTCTACGGGCTCGTCGAGGGCGACCTGCTCTGGGCGATGGACATGGCCGCCGTCGGGGTGCCGCTGCAGTCCCACGCCTCGGCGCGGCTCAAGCGGCTCTGACGCCGCGCCTATGCTGACGTGATGGTCACGCAGCGCGGGTCGGATGTCCTCGGGGACGCCCTGCGCTCGCGCGGGCTGCGGATGACGCCGCAGCGCCGGCTCGTCCTGGACGCCGTCCAGGCCCTCGGCCACGGGACGCCCGAGCAGGTCGCGGAGCGGGTGCAGGAGGTCGTCCCGAGCCTGTCGCTCTCGACCGTCTACCGCACCCTGGACCTGCTCGAGGAGATGGGCGTCGTCTCGCACACCCATCTCGGGCACCGGGCGCCGACGTACCACGCGGTCGGTCACGCCGACCACATCCACCTCGTCTGCCGCCGCTGCGGCGGGGTCGAGGAGGCCGACGTCGACGGGGCCCGCGCCCTCGCCGACGAGGTCCGCACCCGGTACGGGTTCAGCACCGACGTCACGCACCTGTCGCTGGACGGCCTCTGCGCGCACTGCCACGCCGCCGGCGGGAAGCACGGCGCTCCCGCCGACGCTGAGGACTGACATGACCGCCGACACGAGCGCCGACCCGACCACCCCGACCGCTGCGGCACCCGTGAGCCCGCTGCTCGCCCGGCCCGGCGCCGTCCCGGCGCAGGGCTCGGACACCGGCGTCGCGTGGCACTACGGCGACCCGAACCGCGAGCAGCGCCTGCTCGCGACCGGCGCCGCGGTGACCGACCTGTCGCACCGCGGCGTCGTCACGGTCACCGGTCAGGACCGGCTCTCCTGGCTGCACTCGCTGACGACGCAGGCCATCACCGGCCTGCCCGTGGGCGAAGGGGTCGAGTCGCTCGTCCTCTCCCCGCACGGGCATGTCGAGCACGCCCTCCACGTCGTCGACGACGGCAGCACGGTGTGGGTCACGGTCGAGCCGGGGACGGCGCCCGCGCTCGTCGACTGGCTGCGCCGGATGCAGTTCATGCTCCGCGTCGAGGTCGCCGACGTCACGGCCGCCTGGGCGGTCCTCGGCGTCGTCGCCGCCCCGGGCGCCACGCTGCCGGCCGGGCTGCGGGTGCCGGACGACGCGCCGCCCGCCTGGCAGGACCCCTGGCCCCGGCTCGGGGCGACGTCCGCGTCGTACGCGGCGGTGCCGGACGACGAGCACCCCGGCCTCGAGCGGCCCTGGCGGGAGGTCCTCGTGCCGCGGGTCGCGCTCGACGAGGTCGTCGGGGACACCCCGCTCGCCGGCTCCTGGGCGAGCGAGGCGCTGCGGGTCGCCGCGTGGCGGCCGCGCCTGGGCCACGAGAGCGACCACCGGACGATCCCGCACGAGGACGACTGGCTGCGGACCGCCGTCCACCTCCAGAAGGGCTGCTACCGCGGCCAGGAGACCGTGGCCCGGGTGCACAACCTCGGCCGGCCGCCGCGCCGGCTCGTCATGCTGCACCTCGACGGCTCCGAGCACGCCCTGCCCGCCGCCGGGGCGCCCGTGGTCCACGGCGGCCGGCAGGTCGGGTTCGTCACGACGTCCGCGCGCCACCACGAGCTCGGGCCGGTCGCGCTCGCGCTCGTCAAGCGCTCGCTGCCCGTCGACGCGACGCTCGCGGTCTCGCTCGCCGGGGCCGACGGCGCACCGGCCGACGCGAGCACCGCCGACGCCGACGCCGATGCCGATGCCGACGCCGACGCCGGGAGCCTCGCGGCGTCCCAGGAGGTCGTCGTCCGGCCCTGACGGGCAGCAAGATTTCCCGCCTGTCGACCAGGCGGGCGCAGGATCTTCCGTCGCTGTGCAGTTCGATGGCACGATGTCCGTCGTGACGAAGACGCTCATCACCGTGGCCCCGACCGGCGCGGAGCTCTCCAAGGCGGAGTTCCCCCAGCTCCCGACGACGCTCGACGAGCTCGTCGCGGAGGCGAAGGCGGCGCAGGCCGCCGGGGCGGGGCTCATCCACGTCCACATCCGGGACGACGACGCGCGCCCGACGCTCGACCTCGGCCGGCTGCGGGCGACCGTCGCGGCCCTGCGCGAGAGCACGAGCCTCGTCGTCCAGCTGTCGACCGGCGGCAGCGTCAAGGACCCGCTCGAGGCGCGGCTCGCCGTCCTCGACGCGGCCCCGGACTCGTGCTCGCTCACGTGCGGCACGGTGAACTTCGGCGACGACGTCTTCCTCAACCCGTGGCCGTTCATGGTGGACCTCTTCGAGAAGGCCCGGGACCTGCAGGTCGTCCCCGAGTTCGAGCTGTTCGACCTCGGTCAGGTGCACGCGCTGCGCCGGCTCGTCGACACCTGCGGGCTGCCCTTCGGCGGCCGCGTGCACTGCGACTTCGTCATGGGCGTCCCCGGCGGCATGCCCGGCACCGTCGAGGCGCTCGTCGCGGCGGTCCAGGCGCTGCCGGCCGAGGTGACCTCGTGGTCGGCGACCGGCATCGGCCGCGCGCACCTGCCGGTCGCCGCCGCGGCCCTCGCGCTCGGCGGCCACCTGCGCGTCGGCATGGAGGACAACCTCGTCTACGCCAAGGGCCGCGTCGTGCAGTCGAACGCCGAGCTCGTCGAGCGCGCCGCCCGGCTCGCCACCGAGATGCAGCGGCCCCCGATGTCGACCGCCGAGGCCCGCGAGCTGCTCGCCGTCCGCGCCGCCTGAGCCGGCGTCTCACCTCAAGCCGGTCACCCGGGACGCCGACAACCCAGCATCGGCCCGAGCGGCGGGCCTGGGTCAGGGAGCGTGTGATGCCAGTGGCGGCGGACGCCGACCTCGTGGACGTCCTCACGGGGCTGGAGCGCCGCCTCGGCGGGCACGGGGCCGCCCTCGCGACGATCTGCACCCGGGTCGCGCTGCGCACCGGGGTGGACCTGCGCAGCCCCCGGCCGGAGCAGGTCGGTGACGCCGCGGTCGTCCGCTCGGTGCTCGCCGCGTTGTCCGACCTGGGCTTCCCGCTCTGACCCGCGTCCGGATCGGCCCGCCCGGCGGGCCGCGACAGGAGTGACATGAGCATCGCGACGCACCGCGACCTCGCCGCGGCGAGCGCCCGCGCGACCGGCCCCGCGCCGGACGCCGTCCGCGCCCTCGTGGCGCAGCTGCACGACGGGCTCGGCGGCCGGACGGCGGGAGCCGTCCTGTGGTTCGCGTCGAGCGCCTACGACCCCGCCGACCTCGCCGGCCCGCTCGCGGACGCCTTCCCGGGCGCGAGCGTCCTCGGCTGCTCGACCGCGGGGGAGTTCAGCGACGACGGCTCGGGCACCGGCGGCCTCACCGCGGTCGCGCTCCCCGAGGGCATGGTCGTGCGGTCCGCGGTCGCCCTGGGCGAGCTGGCGGACGACGTCGCGGCCGGTACCGACGCGGCCGTCGCGGCCGTCGAGGCGGGGCTCGGGGAGCCGCTGCGCGGCCTCGACCCGGCGCGCCACCTCGCGCTCGTCCTCATCGACGGCCTGCACGCCAGCGAGGAGCTCGTCAACGAGCGCATCGGCAACGCGGCGCCGCTGCTCGACGTCGTCGGCGGCTCGGCGGGCGACGACCTGCGGTTCGAGAGCACCTGGGTGGCCGTCGGTCGCACGGTCAGCCGGCACGGGGTCGCGCTGCTCGTCCTGGAGGCCGGCGTGCCGTTCCGGGTCGTCAAGTCCTGCGCGTTCTCCTCGGCCGGGCACCGGCTCACGGTGACCCGCACCGACGCCTCCGCCCGCACCGTGCTCGAGTTCGACCACCTGTCGGCGGTCGAGGCGTACGCGGCCGCCGTCGGCATCGAGACCGAGTGCGTCGACGCGACGGCGTTCATGCGCCACCCGCTCGGCCTGATGATCGACGGGGAGCCGTGGCTGCGCAGCCCGCGCGCGGTCGTCGACCACGGCGGGATCGCCTTCTACGCAGCGGTTCCGGTGGGAACGGTCGTCGAGGTCGTCGACGCCGGGGACCTCGTCGCGGCGACCCGGGAGGCGGTCCACGACGCGGTCGCCGCCGTCGGCGGCCGGGCCGGTGGCGCGGTGATGTTCAACTGCATCCTGCGCCGGCTCCAGATGGACGCCGAGCACAGCGCACCGGCCTTCGTCGAGGCGTTCGGCGGCATCCCGGTGGCAGGCTTCCACACGTACGGCGAGACCTGGCTCGGGCACGTGAACCAGACCCTCACGGGCGTCGTCTTCGGCTGAACGTCCCGGTCCGGACGGGCGGCGACCGCTCCCGCCCCACGCGGACCCGCCGGTGTGACCGGCCCCACCCCCCGACGGTTTGCATCTGCTAGCAGGAGCAAGCACTATGAGAACTGTGGCAAGCATTCATGACCGCGTGACCGACGTCGGCGCCTACCTGCGCGAGCAGCGCGAGAGCGCCCGGCTGTCGGTCCGCCAGCTCGCCTCACTGGCCGGGGTCAGCAACCCCTACCTCAGCCAGGTCGAGCGCGGCCTGCGCAACCCCTCCGCCGAGGTGCTGCAGCAGATCGCCAAGGGGCTGCGGATCTCCGCCGAGGCGCTGTACGTCCGTGCGGGCATCCTCGACGAGGAGCTGCGGGTCGGCGTCGACCGCGCCGTCCACTCCGACCCCGAGCTCAGCGACCGGCAGAAGCGCGTCCTCCTCGACATCTACGCCTCGTTCCGTGCGGAGAACGCACGGGCCGCGGCGGAGGACGTCGCGGCGTCCGTGCCCCGCCGCCGCCCGAGCACCCGGACGACGTCGTCCGTCCCGACCACCGCCTCCAAGCGGGCGGCGCGCAAGGCGGCGGCAGCCGCGTCCGACGAGCGGCCCGCGCGGCCGCGCCGCCGGGCCAAGGCCGTCGCGAAGCCGGCCGAACCGGCAGCCGCTCCCGCGGACACCGCGACGGACGGCCCTGCCGCCCGCCGCGCCACCAAGCGCAGCGCGAGCAAGCGCGCCAGCAAGCGCACGAGCACGCGTTCCGCCGCACCGGCCCCCGAGGCCGCACCGACCGACACCCCGACCGACACCCCGTAGAACCACCCCACGCGTGCGAGAACCGCACGCACCCGAGGAGGAAGCCGTCATGGCACGCACGACCCAGCTCCCGAAGTCCGTCACCGAGGCCACCCCTGTGCTCGCCGTCGTCGGTGCTGCCGACGTCACCGTCGAGCGCGTCCGGGCCGCGGCCAAGAACGCCACCGCGCTGCAGGGCGAGCTCGAGGCCCGTCTGACCAAGGCGCAGGCCGACGCCGAGGCGCGGCTCGCCAAGGTCCAGGCCGACGCCGAGGCCCGCTTCGCGAAGGTGCAGAGCACCGTCGAGGCGCGCGTCGCGAAGGCCCAGACCGCCGTCGAGGCGCGTCGCGCCAAGGTCCAGAGCAGCGTCGAGGCGTTCGACGCCAAGGCGTTCGCCGACCAGGCCCAGCAGGCCCCCGCGCTCGCGGTCTCTCGTGCGCTCGAGCTCGCCGGCAAGGTCGAGAAGGGCTACGAGGACCTCGCCGAGCGCGGCAAGAAGCTCGTCGACCGGCTCTCGTCGCAGAAGGCGACGCAGGACCTCATCTCCCAGGGCAAGGTCACGCTGAGCCGCACCAAGGCCGCCGTGACCACCGCCCGCAAGGCCGTCGACACGACGACCGCCGCCGCGATCGCCGCGGTCGGCATCGGCGTCCAGGAGGCGGCCGAGGCCGTCACCGAGGCCGAGAAGGTCGTCGAGGGTCACGTCGTCGCGACCGAGGAGGCCGCGAAGACCGCCACGGCCACCGCGCGCAAGCGCACCGCCGGCACCCGCAGCGCCGTCAAGGGCGCCACGACGAGCGCCCGCAAGACGGCGGCCGCCGCCAAGAAGGCCGCCAAGACCGGTGCGGACAAGGTCGGCAACTGACCTGGCCCGCTCCTGGTCGGAACCTGATCGACAGCTCGATCTGCAGCTGACCGACAGCTGATCGACAGCGCGGCGCCCGGTGGCCTCGGCCATCGGGCGCCGCGCTGTTCCCGTCCCTCGGGCGAGGGGTGGCCCCGCTCGCATACCCTTGGTCGCATGACCTCGATCGTCGGCAACCTGCAGCTGCTCATCGTCGTCGTGCTGAGCGTCGTGGCCTTCGGCCTCGAGGTCTACGCCCTCGTCGACGCCGTGCGGCACCGTCCCGAGTCGTTCGTCGCCGCCGAGAAGCGGACGAAGGGCTTCTGGGTCGCGATCCTCGCGGTCGCCACCGCCTTCGGCTTCATCGCGCTGCCGTCGCCGATCGGCGCCGGGTTCATCAGCTCCCTGGGCTTCCTCTCGCTCATCGGCGTCGTCGCGGCGGCCGTCTACCTCACCGACGTGCGGCCGGCCGTCCAGCAGATGCGCGGGCGCGGCGGCAACGGCCGCTCGGGCCCGTACGGCCCGTACTGAGGCCGCCGGCCCCGGTGCCCGCGCATCTGCTGGACGGCCGGCCGCACGTCGGTGAGGTAGAC
>NZ_MWLN01000026.1 GCF_002198655.1 Kineosporia sp. A_224 | reverse complement strand
GTCGGCGGGGTACTCGGCGGGGTGGTCGGCGGGGTGCCGACCGGGGTGACGGTGAGCGTGACGTCCGCGTCGGCGGTGCCGCCGCGGCCGTCCGAGACCGTGTAGCCGAAGATGTCGGTCCCGCTGAAGTCGGCCGCGGGGACGTACCCGCACCGGCCGGCCCCGGAGCAGTCCACCGCGCCGTGCGCCGGGCGGGACCGGACGGTGACGCTCAGCGGGTCGCCGTCGGCGTCCGTGTCGTTGGCGAGGACGTCGAACGACACCGCGGTGCCCTGCACGGTGACGACCGCGTCGGGCGCCGCGACCGGTGCGAGGTTCGGCCGCGCGACCGGGGTCACCGTAACCCGCACACTGCCCTCCGCGACGCCGCCCCGGCCGTCGGACACCGTGTAGGTGAAGGAGTCCTCGCCGGTGGCACCGGGGTCCGGCGTGAAGGTGCACCGGCCCCAGGGCAGGCAGGAGACGGTGCCACGGTCCGGATCGGTCGCCGACGTGAGCGTGAGCGCGTCGCCGTCCGGATCGGTGTCGTTCACCGTCACGGAGAACACCACCGCCGTCCCCTCGGGGGTCACCACGGAGTCGGCGGTGGCCGTCGGCGGGCGGTTCGCCGGCAGCGGCTCGGCGGCGGACGACGGCACCGCGGTGCCGGCCGCGGCGAGGAGCGCGGCCGCCCCCGCCGTCAGGAGCCGGGCGCGAGGTCGTCCGGGCCGTCGTCCGGGCCGTCGTCCTGGCCGTCGTCCGTCGACCGTCCCCGCTGCCCGACCGTGCACCTGGACCGCCCGCCTTCCTGTCGTCGTCGTTCCTGTCGTCGCCGTCGCCGGGCAGGAGACCAGGTGGCGGTCACGGCGCGGTCACCACCAGGTCACCGGACGCCGTCGGTGCGGTGTGGAAGGGTGCGGCCATGACCGATCCGGGCCCCACCCCCCCGGCCGACGACGCCCCCGGGCTGCGCTGGGGCGTCCTCGGCACGGGCGGCATCGCCCGGGCCTTCGTCACCGACCTCGCGAACCTGCCCACGCACTCGGTCGTGGCCGTCGGGTCGCGGACGCCGGCCGGCGCGGCGGCATTCGGCGACGAGTTCGCCGTCCCCCGGCGGTACGACTCGGTGGCCGGGCTGGTCGGGGACCCCGACGTCGACGCCGTCTACGTCGCGACCCCGCACCCCGCGCACGCCGAGGGCGCGCTCGCGGCGGTCGCGGCCGGCAAGCACGTGCTCGTCGAGAAGGCGTTCACCGTCGACTCAGGCCAGGCGCACGCGATCGCGGACGCCGCCCGCGCGGCCGGGGTCGTCGTGCTCGAGGCGATGTGGACCCGGTTCCTGCCGCACACCCTGCGGATCCGCGAGCTGGTCGCTGCCGGCGCGATCGGCGAGGTCCGGACGGTCGTCGCCGACCACGGCCAGTGGTTCGCGCAGGACCCGACCCACCGGCTCTTCGACCCCGACCTCGGCGGCGGCGCGCTCCTCGACCTCGGGATCTACCCGGTCTCGTGGGCGTCCATGATCCTCGGCGCGCCGTCCCGGGTGACCGCCGTGAGCGACCCGGCATTCACCGGCGTCGACGCCCAGACGTCGGTGATCCTGCAGTACCCGGGCGGGGCGCACGCCGTCCTCACGACGACGCTCGAGGCGCTCACCCCGCGCCGGGCCTGGATCTCCGGCACCGAGGGCACGATCGAGGTCGACCCGACCTTCTACGCCCTGACGTCGTTCACGCTGACCCGGCGCGACGGGCACGTCGAGCGCTTCGAGACGCCGGCCGAGATCGTCGGCGGGGACGGCGGCGGCAAGGGGCTGCGGTTCGAGGCCGCCGAGCTCGCCCGCTGCGTCGCCGAGGGGCTCCCCGAGAGCCCGCACCTGCCGGTCGCCGAGACCGTGGCGATCATGGAGACGATGGACGAGATCCGGCGGCAGATCGGGCTCGTGTACCCGGGTGAGGAAGCGGCGGACCTCGTCGGGGCTGTGGCCGACCTCGACGAGGCGGGCGAGTGGATCTCCGTGCCGGACGACGAGGCGCCCGCCCACCCGTACGACGAACCGCTCGTGCGCCTGCTCGACGGGATGGGTCTGCGGCACCTCACCGACGCCGGGTGCCTCACCTTCGTCGGCGGCGCCGACGAGTTCGCCGTGCTCAGCGCCTTCGGGGCCGACCTGTCGTCCCCGATGAGCGTCGAGCAGGCGAGCGAGGCCATGGTCGACGCCGTCTGCGTGCTGAGGACACCGAGCGGTGTCGTCGTCGCCGAGGAGAACGGCTACCAGGGTTCGCGCACCGAGGTGCTGCGGCGGGCCGCCTCCGACGGGCGAGCGGCGAGCGTCGTCTGGAACGTCAACGCGCTGGGGACGTTGTCGCTCACCGAGGACGGCGCCCGCGTCGGCGGGGCCGACCTCGTCGCGCTCGGCCTCGGGGTGGAGTTCGACCTGCCCGCCGACGTGCGGCCGGCGCTCACCGCCGCGGCCGCCGACGAGACGACGAGCCCGGTCCCCGCCGCCGTGGCGGCCGCCGCCGGGTGGGCCGGGTTCCAGGTGCCCGAGGTGTGGTTCCCGGACGACATCACGGTCTACCCCGTGCTCGCCGTGGCCGACGACTTCCGCCCAGGCTCCCCCGAGCACACGACCCTCGCCTGGTCGATGGCCGACCTCATCGCCCGCGTCGTCGCGGCGCCGCCGGCGACCCAGCGCGCGATCGCCGAGTGGGCGGCCCTCGACCGGCTCGCCGCCGCCGGGCTCGACGGCGACCCGGCCGTCGCCGCCGTGACCGCCGGCTTCGGAGCGGACGGCGGCCCGGTGCCGTCGTTCGAGCCCGCGGCAGCGCTCCACGAGACGCTGCGCCGCGAGGCCGAGGTGCTGCGCCGCACCGACCCGTCGCGGCACGGCGGCGAGAGCGGCCCGGACCTCGCCCGCGCGCAGACCCGGCTCGCCGCGCTCGAGACGCTGCGGCACGCGTGCTGGCCGGTCCCCGTCGAGGGCGCCATCGGGGCGCTCGAGCGCGTGCTGCTCCGCGGCGGCCCGGACGAGCACCGGGCGCTGCGCGAGGTGCGGCTGCTGCTGGACCGGGCGGTCTGACGACGCGGTCGTCGGTTCAGCGGTGGCTTGTCACGAGGCTCCGGTGAGGCGCACGCAGCGGCCGTCGGAGAGCGTGCACCGGATCGTCGTCCCGAACGTGTCGCCGCCGGGCACCACGAGCGGGAAGCGCACCTCGTACGACCTGGAGTCCGGCGCCCAGGTGAAGGTGACCGCGACGTCCCACGTCTTGGTCGGGGGACCGTCCGGCGCGTCCGCTCCTCGGTACACCCGGGTCTTCGGATCGATGGCGCCGAAGAGGGACTTCGCACTCACGACGGCTTGGCCGTCGGGTGACATCGGCGCCATGTTCCACTGCGTGCAGCCCTCCCAGAGCCGGTAGATCCGGTCCGCCCGCACGGTGACGATGCGTGCGTCGAGCAGGGGCGCGTCACATCGCTTCGAGCCGCTGAAGCGGACGAGCAGCAGGCGGTCGCCATGGATCCGGAGCATCTCTTCGCCGTTCGGGATGCCCCCGACGCGTGTGTAGTCGCGGTCTCCGGGCTTCCAGACGAACGGGAGCTGTCCGCCGTTCGCGCCCGGCTCCCCCACCACGACGTGATCACCGACCCAGCCGATCGGCGCCGTGCTCTCGTCGCCCGCGATCTTGGCCACGAGCGAGTCGTCAGACGCTGTACGGATCTGCAGCTCGTACCGGACGTCGGCCGCTGACGGTTCACCGAACTGCCGGTAGATCGCGTACCGGGAACCGTCCGGCGAGAACACACGCTCCGCACCGTCCGACTCCGGGCTCGTCATCGGACTGTCGGTACTCGTCGGCAGCTCCGCCAACCGAGCCAGCACCGCACGCACCTCAGGGTCGCTCGAGACGGTCGACGACCGCACCGACGGTCGGGGCTGCGGCGTGGTGGGCCGCGTGACCGGACCGTCGTCCTCGGTCCTCGTCGCCGGCACCGAGGAGGACACGACGACCACGGCAGCAATGACCGCGCACAGAGCGGCCCCGGCAACCTTCGCCCGCCGCCGGCGCCGCACCGTCCGGTACCGCTCGACGACCGCACGCACGGGCACCGGGCCGGCCGTCGTCCCGACCGCGTCAGCGACGTCACCGAGCTCGGACCGCAGCAGCAGCTCGAGGTCGGGGACGCCGTCCGCGTCGCGGGTGAGGCTCATCGGGTCACCCGCCCCTCGTCGTCCACGACCGCGAGCCCGGAGTCGAGCATCGCCGCCCGCAGCGTCGCGAGCGCCCGGTGGGTCTGGCTCTTGACCGTGCCGGTGCTGCACCCGAGCAGGGCCGCGGTCTCGGCCTCGGAGAGGTCTTCGTAGAAGCGCAACACCACGGTCGCGCGCTGGCCACGCGGCAGCCGCGCCAGGTGCGGCCACAGCACCGACCGGTGCAGCACAGCCTCCAGGTCGTCGGCCGGGCTCGCCCCCGGTGCGGCGAGCAGCCGACCGCCGGCGTCCGCGGGCTCGGCGACGGCCGACTCGCGCCCGCGGTGCCGCCGCCACCACGACGTGTACGTCGTGACCATCGTGCGCTTGACGTAGCCCTCGACGGCCCCGGTGTCCCGGATCCGCGGCCAGGCGACGTACGTCTTCGCGAGCGCCGTCTGGACGAGGTCCTCCGCCGAGGACCGGTCGCCGGTGAGCAGGTACGCGACGCGCAGCAGTGCGTTCCAGCGCGCGGCGACGAACGCCGTGAGGTGCGCGACGTCCGCACCCTCCTGCGACCTGCTCACCGGCTCCCGTCCGCTCCGCATCCCCTGTCACGGGCTACGACGCGAACGGGGTCCGGCGGGTTGTCGTCGCCGGGCATTCAGACGAAGACGTACTCCGCGTCGTCCAGGAGCGTGCCGGCCTCGACCGGACGCAGCCTCGCGACGAGCGCGAGCGCGCCCGCGTCGTCCGGCATCGTCGAGGAGAGGAGCACGAGCGTGACGTCCGGGCGCGCCACGAGGACGTACGGGTCACCGGTCCCGGCGGACCCCACCGGCCTGCGCCAGATCGTCACCCCTGGGGTCGGTGAGGGCAGCCGGCGGCACAGCCCGGGCGGCTCCTCGATCGGCAGCTCGGGCGGGCACTCGCCGGCCCGTTCGGCAGCGGTCAGCGGCCCGAACTCGTGGACGCTGACGGACTCGTCGGCGGCGAGGTATTCCAGTTCGAGGACCCCGGTGCTCTCGTTGGCGGTCAACGAGCTCAACGTGGCGCCGGGGGCGTCGTAGGCGTACGGCTGCGGCGCCAGTGCGGTGACCTTCCCGGCCCGGAATCCCGGGCCGAGCAGCTGGCTCGCGACGACGACAAGGACGACGACGGCGACGACCGCCGGCGCGGCCACGAACCGCATCGGACCCCGGCCGTTGACGAGCGTGTCCGCGGACACCGCCGACAGCGGGCCGAACATCACCGCGAGCGCCGCGGCGAGCAGGGTGAGCAGCAGGGAGGACCGCAGGACGCCGAGCAGCACGGCCACGGCCGCGGCGAGCAGGACCAGCGCCACCGGAAGGGCGGCCAGCGCGACGACCCACGCCCGCCGCACCCGGAAGGCCAGCAGCGCACCCGCGAACGCGACGAGCAGGACGAGCGGGGAGACGAGGACGGCGGCGTAGGACCGCGGGCTGCCGATGCAGCTGTCCCCCTCGCAGCCCGGCAGGAGCACGGACGAGACGAGCGCCACGAGTGCCATGAGGACGATGAAGGCGATCTCGGCGACGAGGCCGGCCAGGGCGGCGGTCGACGGCCCGCGACCGGCGGCCCCGAGGGGGTTCGCGCGGGGGCCGGGTGCCGACCGGTCGGTGATCATGGTCCGACGCTACCTCGCCGGCGCGGGGACGTCGTCAGGCCGGGCGGTCGGTTCAGACGTAGACGTTCTCCGCTGCGTCCAGGAGCGTGCGGGCGTCGACGGGGTGCAACCGGGCGACCAGCGCGAGCGCTGCAGCGTCGTCCGCCATCGTCGTCGCGAACAGCACGATCGTGACGTCGGGCCGGGCCACGACGACGTAGGCCTCGTCGGCCCCGGAGGCCCCTGGCCCACTGCGCCAGACGGTCACGTCCACCGACGGCGACGGCAGCCTGCGGCACAAGCCGGACGGCTCGCCGACGGGCAGCGCCGGCGAGCACGCGCCGGCCCGGGCCGCGGCGGTCACCGGCCCGACCTCGTCGACGTCGACGAACTCCTCCTCCCCGACGATGTAGTTGAGCTCGAGGACGCCGGTGTACCGGTTGGCGTTCAGCGAGTTCAGCACAGCACCGGGGACCTCGTAGGCGTACGGCTGCGGTACGAGCGCGGTGACCCTGCCGGCCTGCCAGCCCGGGACGAGCAGCCGGCTCGCGACGACGACGAGGACGACGAGCGCGACGACCGCGGGCACCGGGACGAACCGCAACGGCCCGCGCCCGTCGACGAGAGCGGTCGCCGCAACCGTCGCGACCGGGCCGCACGCCACGGCGAACCCCGCGGCGAGCAGGGTGAGCACGCGCGAGGCCTGGAGAACACCGAGCAGCGCGGCGACGCCGGCGCCGAGCAGGACCAGCGCCACCGGCAGGGCCACCCCGGCGACGGCCCACGGCCTGCGGACCCGGAGCACGAGGACCGCACCGACCAGAGCGGCGAACAGGACGAGCGGCGACACCAGGACGCCGGCGTACAGCCGCGGGCTGCCGATGCAGCTGTCCCCCTCGCACCCCGGCAGGACCACGTGCGAGACGAGCGCCACGAGGGCCATGAGGACGACGAAGGCGATCTCGGCGACGAGGCCGGCCGCCGCTGCGGTGAGCACGTCGCGGCGGCCGATCCCCCACAGGCCCGGGGCGGTCGCGGCCGGACCGGCTGCCGACGGGTCCGTGATCATGGTTCGACGCTACCTCGCCGGTGCGGCGGACGACGACGCCCGCCGCACCGGCTCGGTGCTACTGGTTCGCCGGCTGCGCCGGTACCTGGGCCGGCGGGTCGGCGGCCGCGGGCCGCACCGCCGGGGCCGCCGCCGGGCCGTGCGCCGTCCCGCCGTGACCCGCGCCGTCGAGCATGCCGCGCACGACGGACAGCCCGGCGAGGCCCTGGCCGATGACCGACGTGACCATCTCCGTGACCCCCTCGGCGCCGTTGAGCACCTGCATGTTGCCGACGTTCTCGAAGGCCTTCGCCGCGTTGGCGACGATCGCCGGGTAGTTCTCCGCGATCTCGTGGAGGACGACGGCCTGGCTGTTCGTCGAGAGGGCCTGCGCCCGCCGTTCGATGGACTCGGCCTCGGCCATGCCCTTCGCCTGGATGGCGAACGCCTCGGCCTCACCGATCGCCCGGACCGCCGCGGCCTGGGCCTCGCCCTCGGCCCGCAGCGCCTCGGCCTCCGCCGACCGCCGGGCCTTCTCGCCCTGGCCGCGCCGCGAGCCCTCGACGGCCTCCGCCTCCGCGAACGCCGAACGACGGGCCTTCTCCGCCTCACCCGTGAGGCGGGCCCGCTCGGCGTCCGCCTCGGCGGCCGCGATGACGCTCGCCTTGAGCGCGTCGGCGTCCGCGATCGCCGCGGACCGCTTGGCGAGCGCCTCCTGCTCGACCCGGTAGCGGGCGGCGTCCGCCGGACGGCGCACCTCGGCCTCGAGCTGCTGCTCGCGCCGGGCCGCCTCGAGCTTGGCGACCTCGGTCTCCTGGACGACGACCTCCTGCTGGGCCGCGGCGGCGGCGAGCGGGCCGGCCATCTGGGCCTTGGCGTGCGCCTTGTCGACCTCGGCCTGGTACTGCGCCTGCGCGATCTTCGACGCCCGGACCGCCTCGGCCTGCCGGGCCTGCGCGACAGCCTCGGACTCGGTCGCCTGCTGGTTCGCGGAGGCCTCGGCGATCCTGGCCTGCATGAGCACCTCGGCCGCGAACGGGCGGGAGAGGTTGCGGATGTAGCCGGTGGGGTCCTCGAGGTCCTTGATCTGGAGCGAGTCGATGACCAGGCCGAGCTTCTCGAGCTCGACACCGGCGGCCGACCAGGTCTCCTGCGTGAGGCGTTCGCGCTCGCGGACGAGCTCCTCCATCGTCAACGAGCCGATGATCGAGCGCAGGTGGCCCTCGAAGACGCTGACGATCTTGTCGACCATCTTGTTCTGCTGGTCGAGGAAGCGCCGGGCGGCGTTGGAGATGGACGCGCGGTCGTCGCCGACCTTGAAGATGACGACGCCGCGCACCCCGACGGGGATGCCCTGCTTCGTCACGCACTGCACGGCGAGGTCGGCCTCGTTGATGTCGAGGCTCATCTTGCGCACGACCTGGACGCCGGGGAGCACGAACGTGCCGGCCCCGGTGACGACCCGGAAGCCCAGGCCGTTCGGGTCGCCGGTGCGACCCCCGGTGATGACGAGCGCCTGGTTGGGCTCCGCGACGCGCCACATGCTCTTGAAGACGCCTGCGACGGCGAGGAGGCCCGCGACGACGACGCCCGCGGTGAGGAGGAGGGTTTCGACAGAGGCTGCCGACATGGTGGTTCGCCATCCTTCAATGGCTTGTCAGACGCGCCGCGGCGGGCTGCTGCCCTGATCGGCCGTGGCGCGGGTGATGGGTGTCCCCGGTGGGCGAGGGAAGACTCGTTCGGGGTTCCCCGGGTGGAGGGCCGGTGCGCCGTTGCGCCGGTCGAGGTGATCCCTTCGATGTCCCGCCGGCCGCAGTCGTTCCCTCGCGGGGCCGGTCGTGCGGACGGGGCGGGCCGGACGGCGCTCAGCCGTCGGCGACGGCCACGACGAGGGTCCTCGGCGGGTAGACCTCGGTCACGGTGACGCGGGTCCCGGTCGGGACGGCGATGCCGCGGTTGCGGCTGTACGCCCCGAAGGTCTCGGTGCCGCCACGTGCGGCGACCTTGACCTGCCCCAGGCCCTGCACCGGGATCGTCGTCGTGACGATGCCGGACTCACCGACCAGCTCTGCTGCGTCCACCGCCGCGCTCCTCGCCCGCCGGGGCACACCCTCGGCGGGACGAGCGGTGACACTAGACCCCGGTCACGCCGTCGCGGAAGAGGGCCAGCCCAGTCCGCTGCCCCGGGGTGCGGGGACGACGACAGCGAGGTCGGCCGACGCGCGCTCGACGTCCGCAGCGACGTCCGCAGCGACGTCCGCAGGGACGTCCGCAGCGACGTCCGGGACCCGGCGCTCGAGCAGGGCGTGCTCCGGCAGGGGCAGCGGCTCCTGCTGCGGGACGAGACCGCTCGCCGGGTGCAGCAGCGTCCAGACCGCCTCGCCGTAGGAGCCCGGTTCGACGTCGGTCGCGAGCAGGTCCTGGACGAGCCGCCCGACGACGAGCGACTGGAGCACCTGGGCGGCCGCGTCGACGTCGAGGGTGCCGGGCAGCCGGCCGGTCTCCTGGGCGCGGACGACGACCCGGGCGAGCGCGCGGCGCAGGTGGACCTGCGCCTCGGTCGCCGTCCGCAGCACACCCGGCGCCCGCAGCGCCTCGGCCCAGGCCTGGAGCTGGACCCGGCGCAGGTCGACGCCACCGTCCCCCGCCGCGGCGTCGAGCGCGTCGACGACGTGGGCGACGGCGTCCGCGGGGTCGGGGGCCTCGTCGTCGGCGAGCAGGTCGGTGAGGGAGTGCGCGGCGGCGTTGAGGGCTCGCTCGCAGATCGCCTCGACGAGCTCGTCCTTGCCGCGGAAGTACCGGTACACCGCCCCGGCCGACAGGCCCGACTCCTCGATGACGTCGGCCATCGTCGCTGCGTGGAAGCCGTTGCGGGCGAACCGGACGAGCGCGGCGGAGACGATCTGCTCACGGCGGGCGGCGAGGTGGCTAGAGCTGACGCGAGGCACGGGGCGAGCCTAAAGCGAACGGTCGTTCCGCTCCGGGAGGCGCGCCCGGGTGCCGGTGTGACGCCGACCGGAGCGAACGTCCGTTCGCCGTGTGCCACCGTCACGGGGGCCGCTCCCGCTGAGCCGCTCAGAGGTAGATCACCGTGCATATCGAGAGTGATCTACCTCTGAGGGGCCGGGAGGCGGGCGGGGAGCGGGCCGGAGCAGGACCGGAGTGTCGGCGGCCCCGGCGGACACCAGCGCCGGGATCATCGACCGGGTGATGGGACCGACGCACCGCGCCCTCGGAGCGGTCTTCGGCGTCGGGTACGGCGTCTCGATGGGGCTGCCGGTCGCGGGTGTCGTCGGCTGCGGGGTGCTCGGGACGCTCACGGCGGCCGGGGTCACGAGCCCGGACGTCGACCAGAGGCGGGGCTGGCGGCTCGCCGACACCCTCACGCCCGACGAGCTGCTCGGCGGTCACGGACCGATGCAGCACCGCGGCATCACGCACTGGTGGGGCGTCGCGCTCGTCGCGACCGCCGGCTGGCTCACCGGTCTGCTGCCGCTCGCCGGCGACGGCGGCCGGGGGAGCCTGCTCGCGCACGCCGTCGGGGCACTGCTCGCCGGCTGGTGGTCGCACCTCGTCGGCGACCTCGTCTTCGGCAAGGCGGACGTCCGCACCGGCCGTGGCCCCGGCATCCCGATGATGCCCTGGTGGGGGCACGTGGGCCTGTCCCTCGACGTCGGCGGCCGGCTCGAGCGACTGACCCAGGCCGGCCTGTGGCTCGTCGTCGCCGGCCAGGTGCTCGCCCAGGTCGGCCTGCTGGGCCGCCTGCTCGACGCCGGCCGGACGGTCGTCGCCGGGCCCTGAGACGGGCAGGGCGGCGTCCTCTGGTGTCGAACGCACCCAACCCCGTCCTCTGGTGTCGTAAGTACCCCAAACCTCAGTTTTGGAGTGCTTTGCTCACCAGAGGACGCACGATGCGTGCGTCGGGCACCAGAGGACGTCGGCCCGAGGGTGCAGAACCCGCCAGAGGACGGCACCCGGGCACGCGCCAGCGACGGTGTGGTGTTATAGAACGCGAAGCCCCGGACCGGTGAGGAGAGTGCGCATGTCCCCGCAGCTCGACCGTCCGCCGCCGCCCTACCTGCAGATCGTCGAGCACTACCGGGACCGCATCCGCGACGGCCGGCTCGAGGACGGCGAGCGGCTGCCCTCGACGCGTCAGCTGGCGCAGGAGTGGCGGGTCGCGCACGCCACCGCGGCGAAGGTGCTCTCGACGCTGCGCACCGAAGGGCTCGTCCGGGCCGTCTCGGGCGGTGCCGGCGGGACGCTCGTCCACAGCGGCGTCCCCGACGACCCGGACGACCCGATCAACCGCGGGCACGGGCTGCACCACCTGGTCCGGACGGCGACCGGCGAACCGCGGATCGTCTCCGCGGACGTCGAGCCGCGGCCGCCCGCGCACGTCGCGCAGGCGCTCGGGCTGGCGGCCGGCGCCGCGGCGATCCGCCGCCGGCAGGTGCTCGCCGCGGGGGAGGTGCCGCAGTCGGCGTCGACGGGCTGGTTCGCCGCCGACCTCGGCGCGGCCGCACCCGCGCTCCTGCTCGACGAGCGCGTCCCCGGGGGGACGGCCGCCTACGTCGCGCGCTGCACGGGGCGGGTCCTCGGGAGCGGCCGGGACGAGATCAGGATCGTGCCCGCCGACCCCGGCACCGCGGCGACGCTCGCCGTCGACGAAGGGTCGTCGGTGCTCCTCACCCGCAGCTGGGTGCTCGACCGGGACGGCGGTGTCGTCGAGTTCGGCGAGTGCGTCTCGGTGCCGGCACTGCCGCTCGCCTACGAGTACGCACTCGCCTGAACGGGCCGGGCCCGTCGCGCCTGTTTGACGCGTTCTAGAACGCGATCTAGGTTCGGCCCATGCCTCGCACGGTGATCGGACTGCTCGTCCCCGTCGACCCCGACCTCCCGTTGGCGCTCCACCTGCTCCCGGACGGGTCCGTCGCGATCAGCGACCTGCTCGGCGGCGGCCTCCTCGGCGACCCCGAGGTCTGGGTCGCGCGGCACGGGGCGGACGTCCGGCGGGTGCTCGTCTACCGGTCCGAGCCGGTGCCGGACGCCGCACCGAACCCCCGCCTCGCCGCGCTCGCCGACCTGCTCGAGGTCTCCCCGGAGACGGTCGCGCCGGTCGTCGCGGACGTGCTGCTGCTCGGCGCGGGCGAGGACGGCGCGGACGCCGACGTGCCGCCGCTCGTGCTCGCCACCGTGCTGCACTCCGGGTGGCCGGTGTCGATGCACGTCGTCACGCCCGGCACCGACCGGGAGGCCGGCGACCGGCGGTGGTGAGCCACGCGGTCCGGGCCGGGCCTGCGCAGCGGCCGCTCAGCACTCGATGACGTTGACGGCGAGCCCGCCGCGCGCGGTCTCCTTGTACTTGATCTTCATGTCGGCGCCGGTCTCGCGCATCGTCTTGATGACCTTGTCGAGGGAGACGACGTGCGAGCCGTCGCCGCGCACCGCCATCCGCGCGGCGTTGATCGCCTTGACGGCGGCGATCGCGTTCCGCTCGATGCACGGGATCTGCACGAGCCCGCCGACCGGGTCGCAGGTGAGTCCGAGGTTGTGCTCCATGCCGATCTCGGCGGCGTTCTCGACCTGCTCGGGCGTCCCGCCGAGCACCTCGGCGAGCCCGCCGGCGGCCATCGAGCACGCCGAGCCGACCTCGCCCTGGCAGCCGACCTCCGCCCCGGAGATCGACGCGTTCTCCTTGTAGAGCACGCCGATCGCCCCGGCGGTGAGCAGGAACCGGACGACACCCTCGTCGTCCGCGCCCGGCACGAAACGCGTGTAGTAGTGCAAGACAGCGGGGATGATCCCCGCCGCGCCGTTCGTCGGCGCCGTGACGACCCGGCCGCCGGCGGCGTTCTCCTCGTTGACCGCGAGCGCGTAGAGGTTGACCCAGTCCATCGCGTGCAGCGGGTCGCGCTGCGGCGAGCCGGCCGCGGTGTGCACCCCGCCGGACGCCACGTGCTCGGCGTGGGCCTCGTGCGCCGCCGCGTGCACCTCGTCGTCCCGGTGCAGCTGGGCGCTCAGCTCGGCGGCCCGCCGGCGCACCTTGAGACCGCCCGGCAGCACGCCGTCCGCGTGGCAGCCGCGATTCACGCACTCCTGCATGACGTCCCAGATCCGCAGCAGCCCGGCGCGCACCTCGTCGGCGGGCCGCCAGGACTCCTCGTTGGCGAGCATGACGTCGCTGATCCGCACGCCGTGCTCGGTCGTCAGCGCGAGCAGGCCCTCGCCGGTCGTGAACGGGTACCGCACCGGCGTCGTGTCGGCGACGACCCGGTCGGCCCCGGTCGCCGCCTCGTCGACGACGAACCCGCCACCGACCGAGTAGTACGTGCCGAGGTCGAGCTGTGCGCCGTCCGCCCCGAACGCCGCGCACGTCATGCCGTTCGGGTGCGCGGGCAGGCTCTTGCGGCGGTGCAGGACGACGTCCTCGGCCGGGTCGAAGCCGATCTCCGGGCCGCCGCCGAGCCGCAGCCGGCGCGAGTCGCGGATCTTCACGACGTGCTCGTCGGCGGCGAGCGGGTCGACGGTCTCCGGGTGGTAGCCGGCGAGCCCGAGGACGACCGCCTTCGGGCTGCCGTGGCCGTGGCCGGTCGCGCCGAGCGAGCCGTAGAGCTCGACGCGCACCCGGGTCACGTCGTCCAGCAGGCCCTTCGCCCGGAGCCGGTCGACGAAGAGGACGGCGGCGCGCATCGGCCCGACGGTGTGCGAGCTGGACGGGCCGATCCCGACGGAGAAGAGGTCGAACACAGACAGGGCCATGGTCCGACCACGCTACGGCTGCCCCCGGGGGCGGGCAACGTCCGGGGGCACCACGTGGTGGAACTGTCGGAGCAGGCCGCCTGCGGGCCGCCGTCGGGACTACCCGCGGCGCCGCCGCCGGGCGATCCGGTGCGCGACGACGGCGCGCATCGGCGGGACGACGACGCCCTGCCGGGCCATCCGCCGCCGCACGAGCTGCCGGGTCCGCAGGATGCCGACGAGCCCGACGGCCCAGAGCGCGTACTGCACGAGCAGCGCCACCCGGAAGTCGTCGAGCCCGTAGGACGACGCCCCGCCGGTCCGGACGTCGAGGAGCACCCCGACGAGCAGGATTGTCGTGAGCGCCGCGAAGAACCCGCCGACGTTGACGATGCCGGTCGCGGTGCCGAGCCGGTTCGGCGGGTTGAAGGTCCGCGCGAAGTCGAAGCCGATCATCGACGCCGGCCCGTTCGTCGCGAGCGACACGACGAGGACGACGAGCAGCCACAGCGGCGCCGGGCCGGGCCAGGCGAGGACGGCGGTCCAGCTGACGACGGTGCCCGCGAGGACGGCGAGCACGAGCCAGGAGCGCCGCAGCGGGTGCCGCTGGACGAGCACGCCGAGCAGCGGTCCGCCGACCAGGCCGACGAAGACCATCGCGGAGAGCAGCCGGCCGGCGGTCGAGCGGCTCAGGCCCTCGCCGGAGACGAGGAAGGGGAACCCCCACATGAGCACGAAGGCCGTGCCGGAGAACTGGGTCGTGAAGTGCGTCCAGAGCCCGAGCCGGGTGCCCGGGTGCCGGAAGGCGATCCGCAGGTCGCGCCAGACCCGGGTCACGTCGACGGGGCGGCCGTGCGTCACCGGGACGCCCGGCTCGTCGTGGACGGCGACCGCGATCGCGACCGCGACGACGACCCCGACGGCGGCCACGGAGACGAAGGCCGTCGTCCAGCCTTTCGCGTGGAGCAGCGCGACGAGCGGGACGGCGGAGAGGATCTGCCCGAGCTGCCCGGTGAGACCGGTGAGCTGGGTGAGGACCGGCACCCGGGACGGCGGGAACCAGGCGGCGACGAGCCGCAGCACGCTGATGAACGTCGCGGCGTCCCCGGCTCCGACGAGCGCGCGACCGACGTAGGCGACCCCGACGTGGTCGGCGAGCGCGAGGACGACCTGCCCCGCGGCCATGACGAGCGAGCCGGTGACGAGCAGCCGGCGCGGGCCGAAGCGGTCGAGCAGCACCCCGATCGGGACCTGCAGGCCCGCATAGACGAGCAGCTGGAGCACGGTGAAGCCGGCGAGCACACTCGCCGACACCTCGAACCGCTGGGCGGCGTCGAGGCCGGCGACGCCGAACGACGTCCGGTGCAGGACGGCGACGACGTACGCGGCCATCCCGAGCGCCCACACGGACCAGGCGCGACCGCGGGAGCTCGTCATGACGGGCATCAGTCTCCCACCCGTGGGACGACGGACCCCCGGAGACGGCCCGCCGCACCGGACCGGCTGGCAGGGTTGGGCCGTGACCGCGACCCGGCCCCTCACGGCGGACGACGTCCCCGCGCTCGTCGACCTCGTGCGCGCCAACCGCGTGTTCCTCGCGCCGTACGAGCCCGACCGCGGGCCGTCGTGGTTCACCGTCGACGGCCAGGCGGCGGCCGTCCGGGACGCGCTCGAGCGGGCGGCCGAGGGGGTCATCGTGCCCCGGGTCGTCCTCGCACCGGACGGGTCGGTCGTCGGCCGGGTCAACCTCAACAACGTCGTGCGCGGGGCGTTCCAGTCGTGCTCGCTCGGCTACTGGCTCGACGAGGGGCACACCGGGCGCGGCCTCGCGACGGCGGCGGTCGCCGAGATGCTCGTCGTGGCGTTCGACGAGCTCGGGCTGCACCGGGTCGAGGCGGGGACGCTCGTGCACAACGTCGCCTCGCAGACGGTGCTCGCCCGCAACGGGTTCGAGCGGTTCGGGCTCGCGCCCGGCTACCTGCGGATCGCCGGCCGCTGGCAGGACCACGTGCTGTTCCAGCGGCTCAGCCCGCACGCCGGCTGACCCGGCGGGCGCGCGGTCGGGCGCGCGGCCGGGCAGCAGCCGGTCAGCGCTGCGGCACCTGCGTGAGGTCGACCAGGGGCGGCGGCTCGAGCTCACGGGCCCCGAGGAGCAACTGCTCGACGAGCCAGGTCTGGACGGCGGTCCACGCGGAGCCGAGGGTCGTCGTCCACTGGCCGTTGTAGCGCTCCCGGACGGCGCGCACGAGCGCGAAGCCGACCTGCGGGACGTCGACGAACGGCATCCCGGAGCTCTTGAGCGACTGCCCGAGGACGCGGACCTGGCGGTCGGCGACGGCCGGGTCCGGTGCCTCGGCGAGCGCGTCGACGCAGCGCAGGAGCGCGGTGACGAGCCGCTCCTCGCCGGCGGCACGGCGCTCGAGGAGCGCGATCCGGGCCCCGGGGGCGAGCGCGACGAGGTTGGCGTCGAGGCGGTCGGCGAGCAGGTCGACGTCCCCGAGGTACCACCACGAGTCGCGGACGGCCGCGACGGTGCGGCGCAGCGGGCGCCGGTTGGCGACCGCGGCGCTCTGCGGCTCACCGGCGGCGCGATGTCGCGGGACGGCGACCGTCGTGACGATGTCGTCGTCCGCCGAGGTGCTCATCGGCAGCCGACTGGCGGGTATGGACAGAAAGGACTCAACGCCGTGCACCCGCCGTTGTGTAGTCGATCACCTACTCAGTGTCAACGAGTGAGGGACGACGAACAGGGAGTAACTGGTCGCGTGCGAACGGTCACAGGCAGAATCACTGCAGGTCAGAGCCCTGCACGGCGTGTCACGAAGATTCTGCGAATTGATACGTGCTGTGCAGCATCGTTTCACCACACAAACCACATGAAGTGAACTATCGGTCTATTTCGCCCGACCGGGGTCCGGAGGGTCCCGGAGGGGTCAGGAACGCAGTCGGCCGGCGCGGGCGATCAGGGTCGCGGCGACGACGATCGCGGCCGCCAGCCCCGCCGCGACGACGACGGTCGCCGAGGAGTCCGGGCCCGACGTCCGGCCGATCGCGATCCACACCAGGCCCCACGCGAGCGCCCCGCCGTACCCGAACGAGCCCCGGGTCACCGAGGCCACGTAGGTGCCGACCCCGGCCGCGACGGCCGTGACGAAGACGCCCCACGTGTCGGCGCCGAGCACGCCCTGGGTCACCCCGGCGTCGACGAGGGCGGCGGCGATGTTGGCGATCGTCGCGGCGCTGACCCAGCCGGCGTAGAGCCCGAAGGTGCCGTCGACGAGGACGCCCTCGGTCCGCGAGGCGGGCACCGAGCGGACCAGCCGGGCCAGGATCGCGACGAGGACGACGAGCAGCCCGACGATGATCACGGCACTCGCGGCGACGTACCCGGCCTGCGCGACGAGGATCCACACGGCGTTGAGCACGAGGCTCGCGGCGGCCAGCCAGCCGGTGCGGCGCTGCCGCGGGTCGGTGCGCTGCGCGGGGAGCGCCTGCCACACCGCGTACGCGACGAGCCCGAGGTAGATGAGCGACCAGATCGCGAACGCCGGCCCGTCCGGCGCGACGAGCGTCGCCTCGGCCGAGAGCGCGCCACCGCCGGCCTCGGCGATCGGGGTGCCGCCGAACGCGCCCGAGCCGATCGCCGAGCCGACGACCGCGACGACGGCGCTCACCGCGACGACGACCTGGCGGACGACGTCCGGGCGGTGCGCGGGCGCGGTGGCGGGGGCCGGGTCGTGCTCCACGGAGACACCGGGCTCGACCGAGAGGTCCGGCGGGGTCGTGCGGCTCGTGTCGCTCATGGGTCCATCGTCCGCGGGCCGGGAGCCGGTCGCATCTCCTGCCGACGCGTGTCGCCCCGGGCCGGGGCGGTCAGTGCCCGCGCAGACATGTGAGCCGCACCGTCACCGGGGTGCCGTACCGCTCGCCGAAGCCGGTCGGCGTGTAGCCGATCCGGGTCATGTGCGCGGCGTACTTCTCGAGGTACTCCGGGACCGCGTCCGCGGCGGGCTGGGCGTCGTCGACGGACGCGACACCGGTGAGGACGACGATGTCGCCGCCGTTGCCGTCACCGTGGAAGTTCAGGCTGACCTTCCCGTTCGCCGCGACATGCGCGACCCGGGCCGCGGTGGGCAGGTTCCAGGTGCGGACGGTGTCGGCGCCGTCCCAGAGGAACCACACCGGGTTGGGGGAGGGCGCGCCGGACGGCGTGACCGTCGTCAGCCAGACGACCGGGTCCTCGCGCAGGTGCCGGGCGGCCCGGGCGCCGAACTCGGTGCTCTCGTCGATCGTGAAGCCGTTGTCGCTCATGACCGCATCGTAGGCAGCGCCGTGCCGGAGGACGGGCGTGCTCACCGGGTGAGCAGCGCGACGGCCGGCTCGTGGAGGCTCCCGAGCCAGACCCGGCCGTCGTGCTCCCGGACGCCCGTCACCATGTGGAAGGTGTCGCCGTGCGCCTCCTTCTCGACGGAGAGGTCGTGGACGAGGCGGCCGTCGGCGTCGTAGGCGAGCACCCGCACGGTGCGCTTCGGTGCGGGCTGCAGCGCGTCGGGCACCTTGGTGATGCTGCGCCGCAGCCAGACCGGGCCGCGCTGGATCGCCTCGACGAGCCCGTCCCGCGGGCTGGCCGCCGCGACCCAGACGAGGCCGTCGCTGCCGCGGGAGATGTTGTCCGGGTAGCCGGGCAGGTCGTCGGCGAAGGCCTCGCGCTGCCCGGCCTTCGGCCCGGTGAGCCAGAACCGGGTGAGCCTGCGGCGCGACGTCTCGGCGACGACGACCCACGCGTCGTCGGCCGCGAGCGCGACGCCGTTCGCGAAGTCGAGCCCGTCGCCGACGACGGTGACCGCGCCGTCGGGGGAGCGCCGCAGCAGCCGCCCGGTGCCGGTCACCTCGACCATCTCGGCCTTCCACCGGTCGATCGGGTGCACGGTCGAGGAGTCGGAGAAGTACACGGTGCCGTCACCGGCGACCGCCGCGTTGTTGCAGAACTGCATCGGTGTGCCGTCGACCGTCGCAGCGAGCTCCTCGACGCCGCCGGTCCACGGGTCGACCCCGAGCAGCCCGCGCCGCGCGTCGCACACGACGAGCCGGCCGGACGGCGTCCACTCGATGCCGAGCGGGCGCCCGCCGGTGTCCGCGACCTTCTCGACCGTGCCGCCGTCGTGGCTCACCCGGTGGATCGCGCCGTCCTCGGTGCCGGTGTAGACGCACCCCTCGTCGGCACCGTCGAGCGCGACGGCGACGTCCTCGGCGCCGAACGCCCCGACCTGGATCACCTGGAGTCCCATGCCGCACATCCTGTCGGTGCCGGCGCCTGCGCGGGAGGGGCGTCGTCCCGATGCTTTGCTCTGCCCTCAGTTGTGAGGGTGCGACTGCAGCAGCCCCCCGCCGCGCGTCGTCCGTCTGCTCTGCCCTCACTTCTGAGGGCGCCGCTGGCACCTGCAGCCAGAGGTGCGCCACAGCTTCGTCGTTGCTCCGCGACATGCCGGGACAACCACGGCGGGTCGGCGAGCAACGAGGAAGCTGTGGCGCGGATCGTCCGTGGCCGGCGAGCAACGAGGAAGCTGTGGCGCGGATCGTCCGTGGCCGGGTGTGACCTGCCCACACCCTCACATGTGAGGGCAGGGCAAAGCATCGGACGACGCCCCTCCCGCTCGGGCGCCGGCCCGAGACAGGCCGGTGGTGGCTACCGGAGCGCGAGCTCGAAGACGCCGTAGCCGAAGCCGTCGATCTCGACGGTCGCCGCGGGCAGCGTGCCGTCGACGAGCGCGACGCCCTTCGAGAGCAGGGACAGCGCGCCGGCGGCCTCGGCGACCTCGACCGTCGCGGCGTCCCGGCGGGGGTTGAGGACGACGAGGTGCGTGCCGCCGCGGACGTACGTCAGCGGGTACCCCGCGTGCACGACGCGGACGTCGGCCCGGGCGCCGAGCGCGGGCGTCGCGCGGCGCACGGCGACGAGGTCGCGCACGAGGTGCAGCGTCGACGTCGGGTCCTCCCGCTGGGCGGCGACCGTCGGGCGGTCGGGGGCCGGGTCGACGGGGAGGTAGAGGCGCTCCGGGTCGGCCGTCGAGAAGCCGGCGTTCGGGCCGTCGTCCCACTGCATCGGCGTGCGGCAGCCCGCCCGGTTGTAGGCGGGGTTGCAGATCGCGCCCTCGACGTCGGGCAGGCCGGGCAGGTACCGCATGCCGATCTCGTCGCCGTAGTAGAGCGACGGCACACTCGGCCAGGTGAGCAGGAACGTCAGTGCGGTGCCGAGCTGCTCCGGCCCGCGCGGGCCGCAGCGCAGCCGGTCGTAGTCGTGGTCGGCGGTCGCGAGGAGCACCGGGCGGGCCGGGTCGGCGGCCTTGGCCCTGGCCCACTCGCCGAGGAACGTCGCCGTGCTGCCCCGGCCCTCGGCGTCGAAGAACGGCGGCCGCCACTCCTGGAAGGGCAGCCGCCCGGCGTACCCGTTGTCGAAGAGGGTCGCGTGCGCGGACATGATCACGAGGAAGAAGTCCGCGTGGAAGGCGAACGACCCGTCGGTGCGCGGCTCCTGACCCTCGGGGACCAGCACGGCGTCCGGGTAGGTGACGTCGAGCCACTCCCGCAGGTCGCGCCACAGCCCGACCGTCCGCACGTGGCCCTCGTCGTCCTTGACGAGCGAGAAGGCCATGTCGACGCGGAAGCCCGCGACGCCCTTGTCGAGCCAGAACCCGAGGATCTCGCGCAGCACCGCCCGGTTGCGCAGCGGGCCGGGGGCGTCGACGGCGTCCCGCCACGGCTCGTCCTCCGGCAGCCGGCCCCAGCCGAAGTTCAGCGCGGGCTGGGC
Organism: Kineosporia sp. A_224; assembly: GCF_002198655.1. Taxonomy (GTDB): domain Bacteria; phylum Actinomycetota; class Actinomycetes; order Actinomycetales; family Kineosporiaceae; genus R-H-3. The sequence goes on along the minus strand of NZ_MWLN01000026.1, from coordinate 1,263 downwards.
GTCGTAGAAGTTCTTCAGGTACCAGCCGGGCCGCGGACCGGGGGAGCGCACCCAGGCCGCGGTGCCGGGCAGGTCGCCGGACGTGTCGCGCTGCGGCGGGTCGTCGCACCAGACGTAGCGGTCGCCGTCCGGGTGCGGACCGGGCGCGTCCAGCTCCTCGACGAACCACGCGTGGGCGGTCGAGGTGTGACCGACGACGAGGTCGAGGAGCACCCGGATGCCGCGTTCGCGCGCCTTCGTGACGAGCTCGACGAGGTCGTCGTTCGTGCCGTAGCGGGGCGCGATGCGCAGGTAGTCGCTCACGTCGTACCCGGCGTCGGCGAACGGGCTCTCGAAGCACGGGTTGAACCAGATCGCGTCGACGCCGAGCCACTCGAGATGGTCGAGGCGGTCGATGACGCCGCGCAGGTCCCCGATGCCGTCGCCGTCGGAGTCCGCGAACGACTGCGGGTAGATCTCGTAGACGACCGCGTCGGTCAGCCAGTCAGCTCCCATGCCGACATCGTCGCGTCCGGCGGCCGGGGAGCAGCTCAGGCGCGACGGGTCAGCCGCGCCGAGACCTCGCTGCCGATGAGAGGGAGCGGCAGGACGGCGTCCGCGAGGTCCGCGCGGGCGACGCAGCCCGGCATGCCCCACACGACCGACGTCGCCTCGTCCTGGGCGATCACCGAGCCGCCGGCCTCCTGGACGGCCCGCGAACCGGCCTCGCCGTCGCGGCCCATCCCGGTGAGGACCACCGCGAGGACGCCGTCCCGGCACGCGTGCGCACCGGTCCGGAAGAGGACGTCGACCGCGGGCCGCACGAACTGCTCCGGCGGGGCGTCGGTGAGCCGGACGGCGAGCCCGGAGCCGGCCCGGTGCAGCTCCATGTGGCGGCCGCCGGGTGCGACGAGGAGGTGCCCGGGGTCGGCCCGGGCGCCGTCCACCGCCTCCCGGACCGTGAGGTGGGTCAGCCGGTCGAGCCGCTCGGCGAGCAGCTGGGTGAAGCCGGCGGGCATGTGCTGGACGACGAGGACCGGGGTCCGCACGTGCTTCGCCAGCCCGCGCACCACCTCCGCGAGCGCCTCCGGGCCGCCCGTCGAGGCGCCGATGAGGACGACCGTGGGCGGCCGGGTCCGCGGGGGCTTCAGCGCCCGCGGGCTCGCAGGCGCGAGGTCGACCCCGGAGGCGGCGAGCATCTCGGCGAGCTCGGGACTGATCCGGTCGGTCCGGGCCCCCGGCGCCGGGGCGGCAGCCGGAGGGTCCGGCCAGGGCCGTCCGGCC
>NZ_MWLN01000025.1 GCF_002198655.1 Kineosporia sp. A_224 | reverse complement strand
CCACCACCTCCGCGCGTGGGAGCACGGCGGCGCCACCGACCTGCACAATCTGGTCAGCGTGTGTCCGAACCATCATCAGCAGGTGCACGCCGGTCTGTGGGTGGTGCAGGTTCTCGACGGGATCCCGTGGGTGCGGCCGCCGTCCTGGGTCGACCCTGAACGCCGCTTGACGAGGAACCTGCACCACCAGACACACGCCGCCGCGCAGCGGATCGGCCAACAGCTCCGCCTCGCCCTCGACGACGACGCCGACGCCCGCGGCATCGGTCCGAGCCGGACCGGGCTCACCCCGATCGACCTCACGCCCCCGATCTGGAGCCAGGCACCACCCGACGACACCTGGAGACGCACCGGCTGACCTGCGGACCGGCGACCGCGGGCGAAGCCCGCGCCCCGGATCCGGCGGTCGGTGGACGGGGAGGTGTGAACGGCTCCGGCCTGGGTAACGCCTTGCTGACGACGGGCGCCGTCACGGGTGGCGGTCCGGCGCAGGACACGACTCGATAACGACCGCAGAAAGTTGGAAGCGGAGGCATCCAGAGGCGCACCTGCGACGTCGATCAAGCAGTGACCCGGTCCGGCGGGTCCGTGGCTGTCAGGGAGGACACAATGCCGATCGTCTTTGCTTTCGCGGCACTACCGGCGATGGCGTTGCTCCTCATGGCGGTCTCCCGCCTCGAGGCCACCCTCGACCGCCCCCGCGACCGGACCACCGTCCGCTGACGGCCCGTTCGGCCCGCCGGGCCCGCCCCGTCAGGACCCGGCCGCGGTGACCCGCACGACCGCCCGCCCTGCCGCGCGGCGGACCCGCTCCACCGGGTCGTCCCGCAGCGGCAGCACCGCCTCGAGGACGTCGCCGCGCAGCCTCGTGGCCACCACCTTGCAGACCATCTCCCGCACCCGCCAGTGCGGATCTGTCGTCGCCGCCGCGAGCGTGCCGTCCACGTCCACGTCCACGTCGGCACCCGGCGCGGCGTGCCACGCGTACAGCAGCCCGCGGGCGCCCCAGACCCGCAGCCAGTAGGCGTGGACCTCCGGAACCCCCTGTGCGAGAACTTGTCTCGCATGATCGCCGCCGAGCGCCTCGACGATGTCGGGCTCGCTGTCGCGGCCGGTGAGCAGGTCGAGGCAGGCCCGGACGACGACGTCCGCACCGTGCCGCTCGCAGGCGGCGGTCACCCTCAGCCCCGGACTCATGCGACCAGCCTGCCAGCGCCGGACGACGCCGGACGACACCGGGGCTGCCGGGCCCGGCGCTGCGGCCCGTCTGCCCTTGACCTCGAGTGCCTTGACCTCGAGTGCCTGACCTCGAGTGCCTTGACCTCAAGTGCACTGCAGGTCGTCCACTGGACCCATGACGACGACGCCCTCCCGCCCCGGTGCGCCCGCGGGTGCCCTCGACGAGGCCCTCGAACGCCTGCACCGGACCGGCCCCGAGTTCGACGGCTGGCTCTCCAACCACGGCCCGATGGTCGTCGAGGCGATGGCCCGCCGCGGCGCGGGCGCCGCCGTCCACCGCTGGACCGACGGCTACTCCAGACGGCTCGAGGACCGGCCCGGGCCCGGACGGCCGATCGCGGACGACGCCTGGCGGGCGGCGCTCGGCGACCCCTCCCGGCTCGGTGACTGGCTGGAGCACTTCCGCCGCACGGTCCGCGAGGAGCCGTGGGAGCAGGTGCTCCGCACATGGTGGCCACGGCTGCTCCCCGGCATCGCCGCCGGTGCGACGCACGGCGTCATCCGGACCGGGCACGCCGTCGAGGCGCTGCGGGCCGACGTCACCGCACCGCGCCTCGACGAGCTCGGGCAGGCCCTCGGCTACTGGGCCGCCCGGTGGCAGCCGGTCCCCGGGCTCGAGGGCGTGGACCTCGCCCGGCCGCTCGACGGGTCGCCGGGCCGGACGGCGTCCCGCGGGCCGGGCACCGACGCCGCCGTCGAAGCGGTCCCGCGGGTCCCGCGTCAGGACGGCGGGATCCGTGATCGGCTCGCCCAGCTCCCCGGGGTGCCCGGCTGGCCGGACGCCGGCGACCTCACCACCGCGGCGCCGGACGGCGTCCCGCCCGGCAGCACGGCAGACAGCACGACAGGCAGCACCGCCGGCAGCACCGCAGACGCGTCCATCCTGCTCACCGATGTCGTCGCGGCGGTCGTCCGGGCCTACCCGCGGATCGCCGTCGGGCAGCCGACGATGCTCGTCCACGCGGCGACCGCACCGAACGCCGTCCTCCGGGTGCTCCCGTCGCTGCCCCCGCAGGAGCACGCGGTCGCCGTCCGGACGGCGTGGGCCGCGACCGCGGCGGTGCTCGCCGCGTACGCACCCGCGCGCGCCGACCGGCACCTCCTCGACGTCGCCGCACCGGCCGACCCGTGGGAGCTCGCGCTGGCCCACGGCGGCGAGCACGTCCTCAAGCTCGCCGACACCGCGCTCGACGTCGAGGCCCACGTCGGGCCGGGCACCGTGGCGGCCGCGGTCGCCACGGCGGTGGCGCTCGACGCGTGACCCCGCGCCGGGCGCGGGTCAGGCCCGGCTGCCCGCCCGTGCGTCGCGCTGCTCGCGGACCCGACGCGCCCGCAGCTGCGACTTCGTCGGCAGGTCGGGCAGGTCCTTGCTCGGCCCGGGACGCCGCGCGGCCGCCCCGCCCGGGCGCCCCGCGGCCATGACGAACGCGAGGATCCGGGCCACGGCCATGTAGAGCTCGCTGGGGATCTCGTCGCCCAGGTCGCAGACCCGGTACAGCGTCCGGGTCAGCGGTTTGTCCTCGACGATCGGCACCTTGGCCTCGCGGGCCTTCTCGCGGATCTTCAGCGCGAGGGCGCCGGCGCCCTTGGCGACGACCCGGGGCGCACCGCGGGTCGGCTCGTACTTGAGGGCGACGGCGAAGTGGGTCGGGTTGACGAGGACGACGTCGGCGTCGGCGACGGCCGAGAGCATCCGGTTGCGGCTCATCGCCATCTGCCGGGACCGGATCGCGCCCTTGAGCATCGGGTCGCCCTCGGTCTGCTTCATCTCGTCCTTGATGTCGCGCGGGGTCATCATGAGCTGCTTCATGACGGTCCGGCGCTGGACGGCGTAGTCGGCGAGGGAGAGCAGCAGACCGACGACGGCGGTCGACCAGAGCATCGTCTCCAGGCCGTCCTTGGTCCGCAGGGCGACGGTGCCCAGCGGGAGCGCCCCGGACAGCAGGTCGGGCAGCAGCGACTTGGCGAGCACCCAGACGACGATCGCGATCGTCGCGACCTTGAGCAGCGCCTTGACGGCCTCCCACGACGCGCGGGGGCCGAACATCCGCTTGATGCCCTCCTTGGGGCTCAGCCGGTTCCCCTTGAACTTCATGACCTTGGCCGACGGGTGCACCCCCTGCGCGACGGTGCCGAGGACCGCGCCGACCATCGCGCCCAGGCACATCGGGGCCGCCGCGAGGAGCACGACCTGCGGCATGAGCGCGACGACCTCCAGCGCGGCGTCCGGGGTCGGGGTGCGCGCGAGGTCCGGCAGGTGGGAGAGCATCTCGCGGACGCCGTCCGCCACGAGCCGCGCGCTCAGCGGCAGCAGCGCCGCGGCGCCGGCCACCCCCATCCACGTCGCGGCGTCCGGGGTGCGCGCGAACTGCCCCTCCTTGCGGGCGTCGCGCAGCTTCTTGGCTGTCGGCTTCTCGGTCTTGCCGTCCTTGTCCGCCACCGCGTCTCACCCCCCGCCGCGGGCGCCGGACAGCTCGAGGTTCGTGATCGTCGCGTCCGTGACGACGTGCTCGACGACGTCCGGCAGCCGGGCGACCACGAGGCCGGCGACGAGCAGGGTGAACAGGATCTTCAGCGGGAAGCCCAGCGAGAAGGCGTTGAGCGCCGGGGCGGCCCGGGTGAGCAGGCCGAGCGCGACGTCCGCGACGAGCATCACCGCGAGGATGGGCGCCGCCACCTCGACCGCGCCCGCGAACAGGTTGACGACGTGCGTCGTCACGGCCCGGGCGACCTGGTCCATGTCGAGCTGCGGCGTCGGCATCGCCTCCACCGACGCGGCCAGCCCGTGCAGGACCATGAGGTGACCCCCGGTGGCGAAGAGCAGCACCGTGCCCGTGAGCTGGTGCAGCCGGCCCATCACCGAGGCCTGCACGAGCTGGAGCGGGTCCAGGCCCATCGCCATCTGGAAGCCGCCGACGGCGTCGATGATGTCGCCGATCGCCTGGATCGTCGCCATCGCGACGAGGACGAAGAAGCCGAGCAGCGCCCCCATGACGACCTGGCCGGTCATCGCGAGCAGCATCGGGGTGGAGTCCAGCCGCGGGGCGACCGGCACCGTGAACGTCGACAGCGGCAGCGCGAGCGCCAGCGCGAAGCCGGCCCTGATCCGGGCGGGCACCGCCCGGGTGCTGAACGGCGGCGCGACGAGGACGAACCCCGCGGTGCGTGCGAGCGCGACGAGGAAGCCCGCGAGGGTCGCCTCGCCGAGGCTGAGCTCCAGCCCGGACACGGCTCAGCTTCCCAGCAGCGTCGGGACGCTCTCGAAGACGGCCCGGGTGAAGCCGGTGAGCACGCGCAACGTCCAGGACCCGGTGACGACGAGCACGAGCGCCGCGACGAGCAGCTTGGGCACGAAGGAGAGCGTCTGCTCCTGGATCTGCGTCGCCGACTGGACGATCGAGATGACGAGACCGATCAGGAGCGTCGCGACGAGGATCGGTCCGGCGACCTTCACAGCGGTGAGGAGCGCCGTGGCGACCATGTGCACGATGTTCGCGTCCATGTCCGCCGCCTACCGGTAGCTCGTGATGAGGGTCGTGACGATGAGGGACCAGCCGTCGACGAGCACGAAGAGCAGGAGCTTGAAGGGCAGGGAGACGAGCGAGGGCGGCAGCATCACCATGCCGAGGGACATGAGGACGGCGCTCACGACGATGTCGACGACGAGGAACGGCAGGAAGACGACGAAGCCGATGATGAACGCGGCCCGTAGCTCGGAGAGCACGAACGCCGGGATGAGGGTGCGCAGGTCGACGCTCGTGCGGTCCTTCGGCAGCGGCTGGTCGGCCGCCTTGACCATGAGCGCGAGCTCCTCGTCGCGGGTGTGCGCGAGCATGAACGTGCGCAGCGGCACGACGCCGTCCCGGTACGCCTGCGTCGACGTCTTCGTGCCGTCCAGGTAGGGCTTGAGCCCCTCGGACTGCATCTGGTCGAGCGTCGGCCCCATGACGAACAGCGACAGGAACAGGGCCAGGCCGACGAGCACCTGGTTCGGCGGGATGCTCATGGTGCCGAGGGCGCTGCGGGTCAGGGACAGCACCACGACGATCTTCGTGAACGACGTGCACAGCAACAGGACCGACGGCGCGACGCCGAGCACGGTGATGAGGACGATGATCTGGACGACGCGGCTCGGCTCGCCGGGCAGGCCGACGGTGATGCTCGGGTCGTCGGGGTTCGTCGGGCCGCTCGGCCCGTCGGGGGCGGCGCGCGGCACCGCGAAGGCGACCGGGGCGGCGTCCACCCTCTGTTCTGCGTTCGCGGTCTGTGCCACGGACGACGTCACGGCGGCGACCGGTGTCGCCTGCGGTCCGGCGAAGGCCGAGGACGCCGCCGGCGCGAGCAGCGCGCCGGCGCAGACGGCGAGCGCCCCGCCGAGCCGCAGCACGCGACCGGGTCGCACGCCGTCGCGGGCCGGACGGATGGCGCGCGTCGGACGGGTCACCGTGGTCACCCCCGCCTGACGGTGAGGTCGCGCAGGGCGTCGACGCCCTGGCGCCACGTGCGCGGGTCGAGGACGGCGCCGCTGCCGCGCCGGGTCGTGGGCGGGCTGCCGGGCCGGCCGGCGGGCCGGTCCGCAGA
>NZ_MWLN01000242.1 GCF_002198655.1 Kineosporia sp. A_224 | reverse complement strand
GTGTAGATCTCGTACTTGGCGCCGACGTCGATCCCGCGGGTCGGCTCGTCGAGGATGAGCACGTCGGGATCGGTGAGGATCCACTTCGACAGCACGACCTTCTGCTGGTTGCCGCCGCTGAGCTGCCCCGTGGTGGAGAGCACGCTCGGTGCCTTGATGGCCATCTCCGCGCGGAACCGGTTCGCGACCTCGAACTCCCTGTTGTCGTCGACGACCCCGCGCCGGGCCAGCCGGTCGAGCGCCGCCGACGAGACGTTGCGCTTGATGTCCTCGATGAGGTTGAGGCCGAAGCGTTTGCGGTCCTCGGTGGCGTACGCGATGCCGTGCCCGATGGCCTCCCGCACCGACCGCGCCTGGATCGGGCGACCGTCCTTGACGAGCCGGCCGCTGATCCTGGTGCCCCAGGACCGGCCGAAGACGCTCATCGCGAGCTCGGTGCGTCCGGCACCCATCAGCCCGGCGAGGCCGACCACCTCACCACGGCGGAGCACGAGGTTCGCACCCCGGACGACGACCCGGCCGTGCTGCGTCGGGCTGTGCACGGTCCAGTCCTCGATCCGCAGCACCTCCTCCCCGATCACCGGGTCGCGGTGCGGGAAGCGGTGGTCGAGGGCCCGGCCGACCATGGAGCGGATGATCCGGTCCTGGGTCACGCCGTCCGCGGACATCTCCAGGGTCTCGATGGTGCGGCCGTCGCGCAGCACGGTCGTCCGGTCGGCGATCTGCTCGACCTCACCGAGCTTGTGGCTGATGATGACGCAGCTGATCCCCTCCGACCGCAGGCCGCGGAGCAGGTCGAGCAGGTGCTCGGAGTCGTCGTCGTTGAGCGCCGCGGTCGGCTCGTCGAGGATGAGCAGCCGCACCCGCTTGCTGAGGGCCTTGGCGATCTCCACGAGCTGCTGCTTGCCGACGCCGAGGTCGCCGATCCGGGTCACCGGGTTCTCGTCGAGCCCGACCCTGGCCAGCAGCTCGGCGGCAGCGGCGTTCGTGCGGTTCCAGTCGATGACCCCGCGGACCGCCCGCTCGTTGCCGAGGAAGAGGTTCTCGGCGATCGACAGCTGCGGGACGAGCGCGAGCTCCTGGTGGATGATGACGATGCCGCGGGCCTCGCTGTCGCGGATGCCGCCGAACGCGCACGTCTCGCCGTCGAACTCGACGTCGCCGCTGTAGGTGCCGTGCGGGTACACCCCGGACAGCACCTTCATGAGGGTGGACTTCCCGGCGCCGTTCTCGCCGCAGATCGCGTGGATCTCGCCGCGTCGCACCGAGAGCGTGACGTCCTCGAGTGCCGTCACACCGGGAAAGGTCTTGGTGATCCCGCGCATCCGCAGGATGTCGTCGGTCATAGCTGCGCTGCCTCCCGCCGTGCGACCGATGACCTGGCGACGCGGCCCGGCCCCTGGTCGGGGCCGGGCCGCGGGCCGGTCAGCCGGCGAGCTGGGCCTGGGTGTAGTACCCGGCGCCGACGAGGACCTTCTCGTAGTTGGTCTTGTCGACGATGACCGGGTCGAGCAGGTACGACGGGACGACCTTGTTGCCGTTGTCGTAGTCCTTGGTGTTGTTCACCTCGGGCGTGCCGCCCTTGAGGATCGCGTCGGCCATCGTGACCGTGACCTTGGCGAGCTCACGGGTGTCCTTGAAGATCGTCGAGTACTGCTCCTCGGCGATGATCGACTTCACCGACGCGAGCTCGGCGTCCTGACCGGTGACGACCGGGTACGGCTGCCCCGCGGTGCCGTAGCCGTTGCTCTTCAGCGCCGAGAGGATGCCGATCGAGAGGCCGTCGTACGGCGAGAGCACACCCTGGACCGTCTTGCCGCCGCCGTAGCTCTTCGTCAGCAGGTCCTCCATCCGCTTCTGCGCGGTGGCCGGGTCCCAGCGCAGGATCGCGACGGTCTTGAAGTCGGTCTGGCCGCTGGTCACGACGAGCTTCTTCGAGTCGATGTACGGCTGCAGCACCGACATGGCGCCGTTGAAGAAGAAGGTCGCGTTGTTGTCGTCCGGCGAGCCGGCGAACAGCTCGACGTTGAACGGGCCCTTGGCGTCGCCGTCGGTGCCGTCGGCCTTCTTCAGGCCGAGCCCGGTGAGCAGCGAGGTCGCCTGCTGGACGCCGACCTTGAAGTTGTCGAACGTGGCGTAGTAGTCGACGTTCGGGCTGTTCCGGATCAGCCGGTCGTAGGCGATGACCGGGATGCCCTTGTCCTTCGCCTCCTGCAGCTGCGTGGTGATCGCGGTGCCGTCGATCGAGGCGATGACAAGGAGCTTGGCGCCCTTGGTGATCTGGTTCTCGATCTGGTTCACCTGGGTCGGGATGTCGTTCTCGGCGTACTGCAGGTCGACGGTGTAGCCGAGGCCCTCGAGGGCCTTCTTGACGTTGTCCCCGTCGCTGATCCAGCGCTCGGAGGACTTCGTCGGCATCGTCACGCCGACGAGCGCGCCTGCGGCGCCGGCCGACGTCGCCGACGACGCCTGGGCGTCGACGGTCTTCTCGCTGGAGCCGCAGGCCGTCAGACCGATCGCCAGCAGCAGGCCGGCCGCCGCAGCGGTGAGCCGGGTGAGCTTCATTGCCCCTCCTGGGGTTGGGCCGGCCGGGAGACGGCCGGCGCGGGCAGAGCTAGGGCCGGCGGGACAGCCCGCCGGGGCGCACGACAGTGGCCGCCGACGCCACGGTGGGGATGCAGCGGTCTGGCGACCCGACGATTGTTAGCGCCAACATTGAGGATGTCAATACGTGGTGATCACATGTCAGTCACGGGGAAAGCAGCCTTGGGCGCGTTCACATCGGTGCCGTCGCCCGCGCAGCAGCGAGGTGTGGGCGTGCCGCCACCGGAGCAGCACAGGGCAGCACGCAGCGCCCGGCCGGGCCCCGACGACGCAGGGCTCGGACCGGGCAGCAGTCGCAACGAGGGCCGCAGGAGCGGCCCTCCGCTCAGCGCGGCGCGGTGTGGTGGATCGGCCCCTCGCGCTCGCCGAGCCGGCCGCCGTCGCCGCCCCAGCGCAGGGCGATGATCTCGGCGGCGATGCTCACGGCCGTCTCCTCCGGCGTCCGGGCCCCGAGGTCGAGGCCGATCGGCGACGAGAGCCGGCCGATCTCCTCGGGCGTGAGCCCGGCCTCGACGAGCCGCTTGAGCCGGTCGTCGTGCGTGCGCCGCGAACCCATCGCGCCGATGTACGCGACGTCGGGCAGCCGCAGCGCGACCTCGAGCAGCGGCACGTCGAACTTCGGGTCGTGGGTGAGGACGGCGAGCACGGTGCGGGAGTCGACCCGGCCGGCCTCGACCTCGGCCGCGAGATAGCGGTGCGGCCACTCGACGATCACCTCGTCGGCGTCCTTGAACCGCGACTTCGTCGCGAACACCGGGCGCGCGTCGCAGACCGTCACGTAGTACCCGAGGAACGCCCCGACCTTGGCGACAGCGGCGGCGAAGTCGATCGCGCCGAAGACGAGCATCCGCGGCTTCGGGGCGTACGCCGAGACGAAGACGCGCATCCCCTCGCCGCGACGCTCGCCGTCCGGGCCGTAGGTGAGGGTCTCGGACCGGCCGGCCGCGAGCAGGCCGCGGGCGTCGTCCACGACCGCGTCGTCCGCCCGGGTCGAACCGAGCGAGCCGACCGAGCCGGTGAGCCCGAAGGTTCCGGTCACCTCGTCGGGGCGCACGACGATCCGGCGGCCGAGGCGGGTCGGGTCCGGGTGCTCGATGACGGTGGCGACGGCGACCGGCCGGCCGGCGTCGACGTCCTCGGCGACGGCCTCGAGCTCGGGGAAGGTCTCCCGCGACACCTTCTCGACGAAGACGTCGAGGATGCCGCCGCACGTCAGGCCGACGGCGAAGGCGTCGTCGTCGCTGATCCCGTAGCGCTCGAGCACCGGCTCGCCGGACGCGACGACCTCCTCGGACAGCTCGTACACCGCGCCCTCGACGCAGCCGCCCGACACGCTGCCGACGGCCTCGCCGCCGGGACCCACGAGCATCGAGGCGCCCGCGGGGCGCGGGGCGGAGCGCCACGTCGCGACGACGGTCGCGACGCCGACGGTCTCGCCGTTGCGCCACCAGTCGAGCAGCTCCGGCATGACCTCACGCACGGCGCACCACCTCCACGAGCTCGGAGAACGTCGCCAGCGAGTGACCGGCGACGAAGTCGTCGCAGAACGGCAGGGCGGCGGCGATCCCGCCCTGGACCGGACGGTAGCCCGCCTTCCCGCGGTGCGGGTTCGCCCAGACGACCCGGTGCGCCAGACGGTGCATCCGCTGCATCTGCTCGCCGAGCTGGGTCGGGTCGCCGCGCTCCCAGCCGTCGCTGAAGACGACGACGACCGCGCCCCGGGCGAGGCCGCGCTGGCCCCAGCGGTCGAGGAACGCCTGGAGCACCTCGCCGAGGCGGGTGCCGCCGGACCAGTCGGGCACCTGCTCGCCGGCCCCGCGCAGCGCCGCGTCGGCGTCCCGCTGGCGCAGCGCCCGGGTGACCCGGGTGAGCCGGGTGCCGATCGTGAACGCCTCGGTCGTCCGGGGCGCGCTGCGGACCCAGACGTGGGCGAGGCGGAGCAGCGCATCGGCGTACGGCGACATCGAGCCGCTGACGTCGAGGAGCAGGACGACGCGGCGCGGCCGGGACACCCGGCGGCGCAGCTTGATCCCGCCGGGCTCGCCGCCGCGGCGCAGCTCGTCGCGCAGGGTGCGGCGCATGTCGAGCTCGCCGCGGTGCCACGGCCGGCGGCGGACGGCGCGGCGTCGCGGCGGCACCGGCCGGATCGCGGAGAACAGCTCGGCGAGCGCCGCCTTCTCCGACGGGGTGAGCGCGGCGATGTCCCGGTGCCGCAGCACCTCCGCGCCGCTGGCCCGGGCCCGGACGACGTCCGGGTCGTCGTCCTTCTCGTCGCTCTTGCCGGCCGACGTCTCGTCCTCCGGGACCATCCCCGGGGTCGGGCGCGGCGGCGCCGACTGGCGCTGGACGACGCGCGGCACCTTGCCCGCGAACCACGACTCGAAGACCTGGTCGTAGACGGGGAAGTGGTCCGGCTCGGCGGTGAGCGTGGCGCGGCCCGCCCAGTAGACCCCGCCCGGGTCGTCGTAGCCGACGGCCGCGACCGCCGTGAGGAAGGCCTGGGTGCGGTCCTGACTCACTGGCAGGCCGGCCGCGCGCAGCGCCCGGGCGAAGCCGACGAGGGTCGTCTCGGCCGCCTCGCGCACGGCGTCGCCGGCGCCGTCGAAGGCGCTCGCAGCCGTCGCGATGGTCACGCCGTCACGGTGTCATGCCGGAGGGCGGTTCGTCATCCGGGGGCGAACGGGTCCGGACGACCGGCGCGCTGCGCCCGCCGTCACTGCACCCCTGCCGCCAGGTTCTCCGACAGCGCCGCGAGCACGGCGTCGTCGCCGGAGCGCACCACCGTGCCGAGCGGCGGTCGCTGCCACAGGTCGCAGAGCAGGTCCGCGGCGGTGCCGCTCACCAGGGCACCGGCCGGGCGGGCGGCCGCCGGGTCGCCGTCGGGGACGACGCGCAGGACCGGGGCGCCGGAGTACACCGTGGCGTCGGACGGGTCGGTGCCCGACCAGGTCGCGAGCCCGACGAGCCAGGTCCGGCCGACGTCGGTCGCGTCGAGGCGAACGGTGCAGCCCTCGGGCTCGCGGGTGAGCGTGCCCCACTCCGGCAGGCCGCCGTACATGACGTGCAGGACCTCGTCGACGCCGTCCGCGGCCAGCACGGGGTCGAGCGCGGACCACTGCCCGGCGACGAGCTCGGCGTCCAGCCGGTGCACGAGCGCCTCCTGCGCCTGACGGCGCCGGACGAACCCGACCGTCCGGTCGGCCGCCCACGTCCACACCGGGGCGGACGGCGGTGCCGCGGCGAGCACCCGGACGAGCCGCTCCCCCGCGGCCCGGCACACCCCGGCGAGGCCTGCACGGTCGGTCGGCCGCTCCGGGCGCACGTAGCCCTCGGGACCGCTCGCCGCCCGCTCCACGAGGTCGCCCCAGAAGTGCTGGACGCACGCGAGGTGCCAGAGCAGGTCGTCCGCGGACCAGTCGGGGCACGTCGGGACGGTCGCCGCCGGGTCGGCCGCGAGCACCGCCTCGAGGAAGCGCGCGGACTCCCGCCGGACGTGCTCGACGTAGTCGCTGCCGTCACCGGGGCCGGTGGGGTCGGTCGTCATGCGCAGGACCGTAGCCGCGCCCACCGACGACGCGACCGGGGCCCGCGCCGGGTCAGACCGTGGCGCCGGTGACGTCGTGCAGGTGGTGCACGGGATCGTGGACGAAGTACCGCGCGAACGTCTCGACCGTGAAGGCGGCGCCGTCCGAGCGCCGTCCGGTGCGCTGCCAGGCGCCGGCGGGCACGGCCTCGAAGTCGGCGGCGATCCACTCGGCCGCACCGGTGAGCTCGCCGAGGACGACGACCGGGTTGGCGAGGTCGTAGCGCTCGGCGACGGCCGTCGCGTCCTGGTCCCAGTTCTCGAAGAGCGGGTCGTCCTCGTCGAGCATGAGCCGCAGGCGCTTGTCGAAGAACCGGAAGACGTCACGGACGTGGCAGGCGTACTCCAGCGGCGACCAGACCCCCTCGGCGGGCCGCTCGGCAGCCCCGTCGGCGAGCAGGACGGCACGCCAGGCGGTGGCGTTCTCCCGGACCAGCCGCGGCACGTCGGCGACGTCGAGAGCACCTGCGTGGAGGCCGCACTCCGGGCAGGGCTGGTCGAGGACCCAGGTCCAGTCCTTGGTGTCCGGGGTCACCGCGGGCGGCGGTGAGTCGATGGGCGCCATGCGCGGAGGGTCCCAGGCACGGCGGGGCGAGGCAAGGACGCGCGCCGCGATGATCACCGACTCGATCCGTGGCGGCGTGTCATGGATCACATTCTTTTTGCCAATGAACATTGGCATGGTTCTCGCGGGTGATGACGGTGGTCGTCGTCCGGACGGCCCCGGCGCGGGACGCGGCGCGACACCGACGGATGCAGTGCGAAGGAGCACACATGGACGACGCGGGTCGACAGGCCGGGCGGGGCCGGCGCGGGCGCACCTGGGCCCGGCGTACGGGCACCCGGCGGGCCGCGGCGGGCCTCGCGGTCGCCGCGCTCGCTGCCGGCGGCATCACCGCGGTGGCCTCGCCCGCCGCCGCGGCGACCGCGGCGGCGACCTGCTCCGCGACGGCCGCGCAGGTCTACGCACCGCCGTCGGGCACCCTCACCCTGGCCCCGGGAACCGTGCTCGCCTGCCGGAGGGTCCCCGACGGGACGACGTCCTGGCGCTCCGTCACGAGCTACCAGGTCCGCTACGTGACGACCGACCGCACGGGCGCGCGGATCCCGACCACGGGCATCCTCATGGTCCCGCGGACGGTGTGGGGCCCCGCCGCGCTGCCCGTCGTCGCCTACTCCTCGACGACCGTCGGCCTCGGGAGGCAGTGCGCGGCGTCCCAGCAGTTCACCGGCGGCCTGCTCGGCGGGTTCGTCGACGACATCGAGATCACCGCGGTGAGCGACCTGCTCAACGACGGCGCGATCGTGGCGCTGTCGGACGGCGTCGGCTACCTCGAGGGCCAGACCCACACGTACGTCACGGGTCTCAACAACGGCCACGCCCAGCTCGACATGGCCCGCGCCGCGAGCCGGGTGCCGGGCGCCGGCGTGGCCAAGGCCCCGCGGGTCGCGCTCGCGGGCTACTCCGAGGGCGGGCACTCGACGCTCTGGGCCGCCCAGCTCGCCCACGGCTACGCGCCGGAGCTGGACGTGCGGGCCGCCGCGGCCGGCGCCGCCCCCGTCGACCTCAAGGCCACCGCCACGAACCTCAACGGCGGGCTCTACGCGGGCTTCCTCGCCGACTCCGTCGTGGGCCTGTCGACCGCCTACCCGTCGATGCCGTTCCGCTCGCTGCTCAACCCGGCGGGCATCAAGGCCACCGACGACGTCCGGACGCAGTGCCTCGCCGGCACCCTCGCGACGTGGGCCTTCCGCAGGATCGAGGCCTACAGCACCGACCACCTCACCCTCGAGCAGATCTACGCGGTCAAGGGTCCGGACGGCACGTGGGGCCGGGTCATCGACGCGCAGAAGGTCGGCGTCGGGGTCGGGCGACCGGGCTCGGGGGCGACGTACGAGATCGGCTTCCCGGTCCTCGACTACTGGGGCTCGATCGACGACGTCATCCCGCCGGCGAGCCAGGCGGCCGGTGCGAAGCGGCTGTGCGACGCGGGTGTCGCCGTCCGCCGCAAGGAGTTCGCGCTGGGCGTGCACGCGACGACCATCGTCGCCGCGAGCAGCGACGTCCGCAGCTGGCTCGGCGCGCGGCTCAACGGCATCCCGGACGCCGGGAACTGCTGACCCGGCGGCCTGACGGCGCGCCACCACCTGACCGGGAGCCCGGTCGGTCGCCCGGGCGGGGGGACCGGCCGGGCTTCCTCACGCCGGGCGTCAGCCGCCGAGCACCCGGTCGATCGACTCCCGGACGCGGTCCATGTCCTCGCGGTACTTGCACACCGCGCCGAGGGTCGCCGCGGCGGTCTCGACGTCCAGCTCGCGACGGCCGAGCTCGAGCAGGCAGCGCGCCCAGTCGAGGCTCTCGGCGACGCCCGGCGGCTTGAGCAGGTCGGCGCCGATCTGGCCGGCGGCACCGTCGCGCATCCGCTGGACGGCGCTCGCGACCTGGACGGCGAGCCGCTCGGGCACCTGCGGCAGCCGGGTCCGGATGATCTCGATCTCGCGGGCCAGGCCCGGGTGGTCGACCCAGTGGTAGAGGCAGCGCCGCTTGAGCGCGTCGTGCACCTCGCGCGTGCGGTTGGAGGTGAGGACGACGAGCGGCGGCGTCTTCGCGGTGATCGTGCCGAGCTCGGGGATCGTCACCGCGTTCGTCGACAGCACCTCGAGCAGGAACGCCTCGAACTCGTCGTCCGCACGGTCGACCTCGTCGACGAGCAGGACGGCGTTCGGGCTGCGCAGCGCCTTGAGGATCGGCCGGGCGAGCAGGAACCGCTCGTCGAAGAGCGAGTGCTCCACGCTCTCGACGTCGAGCCGCTCCTGGCCGACCCGGGTCGCCTCGACGGCGCGCAGGTGGAGCACCTGACGCGGGAAGTCCCAGTCGTAGAGCGCCTGCGAGGCGTCGATCCCCTCGTAGCACTGCAGCCGCACGAGCTCGGCGCCCAGGCTCACGGCGAGCGCCTCGGCGAGGGCCGTCTTGCCGGTGCCCGGCTCGCCCTCGAGCATGAGCGGCCGGTCCATGGACAGCGCCAGCCAGGCGACGGTCGCCAGCCCGGGATCGGCGAGGTAGCCGGTCGTCGCGAGCCGCGCCGCGAGGTCGGCCGGCGACGCCGGGCGGTCGGGGCTGTGCTCGTTGAGGGCCGCGTCGGCGGCCCCGGTCACCTCGGCGTGCACCATGCGCCCAGCATGGCCCATCGCGCCGCCGGTCAGCGAGGGGAGGCCCCCGCGCGGCCAGGCCGGGTCGGACCGGGCGGGAGGCCCGGGGTGGCAGAGTGGCCACCGTGACCGACCACGTGCTGCGCGCCGGCGACGCGGCGCTGTCCCTGAGCCCGGCCAACGGCGGGCGGATCTCCTCGCTCGTCGTCGGCGGCGGTACCGGCCCGGCGGTGGAGGTCGTCGGCCGCGGCGGCCCCGGCGTCGTCGGCTGGGGCTGCTACGCGATGGCGCCGTGGGCGGGCCGGGTGCGGCACGGCGTCCTGGAGTGGGACGGCGAGCGGCACCAGCTCCCGCTCCTCATGCCGCCGCACGCGATCCACGGGGTCACCATCGACCGGGCGTGGGACGTCGTCGCCGCGGACGAGACCTCGCTGACCCTGCGCTGCGGCTTCGACAGCCGCTGGCCGTGGGCCGGGCACGCCGTCCAGCACGTCGCGCTCCGCGCCGACGGCAGCGGCCTGACCGCCCGCATCGAGATCCGCTCCGAACGCGACCCGTTCCCCGCGTGGACCGGGTTCCACCCGTGGTTCGCCCGGCGCCTCGCGTGCGGCGACCCGGTCGGGATCGACCTGCCGGTCGGCGGGATGGTCCGGCGGGACGCCGAGGGGATGCCGACGGACGACGTGCTGCCGGTGCCGGACGGTCCGTGGGACGACGTCTTCGTCGACGTCGCGTGGCCGGTCACGCTCACGTGGCCCGGCGCGCTCACCCTCGAGGTCTCCTCGGACGCCGCGTACGCCGTCGTCTTCACCGAGCGCGACGCGGCCGTCTGCGTCGAGCCGCAGTCCGCCCCGCCGAACGCCGCCGAGCTCGGCCGGGCCGCGACGGTGACACCCGACGCGCCGCTCGTGCTGACGATGGACTGGACCTGGCAGCGGCTCTGACGCTCACACGTCCTGGTCCTGCG
This sequence comes from Kineosporia sp. A_224, assembly GCF_002198655.1. Classification (GTDB taxonomy): domain Bacteria; phylum Actinomycetota; class Actinomycetes; order Actinomycetales; family Kineosporiaceae; genus R-H-3. Next base: position 13,386 of record NZ_MWLN01000242.1, on the reverse strand, counting down.
TCGACGGCTCGTCCCGCCGCCAGGTCCCGGCGCCGAGGTCGACGGTCAGCACGTCCGGCTGGCGCAGGGTCGACCAGAACTCCGCGGCGTCCGCTGCGGCGACGAGCCCGCGGGAGACCAGCCAGCACGTGATCGCCATGCCGTGGCTCGCCACGACGACCCCCGGGCCGCTCCCGCCGGCCGCCGCGAGCGCCGCGGTGACACCGGCGTCGAACCGGGCCGCGACGTCGGCCTGCGGCTCCCAGCCCGGGTACGGCGTGCCGGCGACGTACGCCTGCCGCTCGGCGCGCCAGCCGCCGGCCCAGGTGTCGGCCGGGCGGCGCACCTCGCCGAACCGGGCGTCGTGGACGACGGGCCGCGGCACCGGCCCCGCGGCGGCGGCCGGCTCGAGGGTCTGCCAGGCCTTGGGCTCCGGGCTCGAGAAGAGCAGGGCACCCGCGGGCAGCGCCGGCACGAGCGCCGCGGCGAGGGCCCGGCCCTCCGGGGTCAGCGGCCAGGACGGCGCGGGCGCGTCAGGGGTGGCGGCAGGCGGCGCGTGCCGGACGAGACGGATCACCGGTCCAGCCTGGCATCCCGCGGCCGGTCACCGGCGCACCCCGGCCCCGGCGTCGCGGTCCGCGTGGCCCCTGGCGTCGAGGACGTCGTGGACGTCGAGGACGTCGTGGACGACGTCGCCGTCCGCCCCCGGCGCGGGCGGCAGGCCCGCCGGGGCGGCTGCCCGGGAGCCCAGGTCCGCGAGCCCGACCCGTTGCGAGACATACGCGTCCAGTGCCCGGCGCCTGCGGTCCGCGGCGGCCGGTCCGACGTCCGCGTCGGTGGTGACGACGGGCGGCCCGAGCCGGACGCCGGCCCGCGCGAGCGCCGCGACCCGCTGCCGAACCGGCGCCCACGCCCGGTAGGGCGCGTCGACGTGGACGGCCCACCGCGCGGGGCCGGCGCCCCCGGTGCGCAGGACGCGCAGCCAGCCGGCCGCCGTCAGGCGGTGGTCGCGGTGGAAGAGCCCGAGCGGGACCAGGACCCGCGCGGCCCGGACGTCGGCGACGACCCGGGCGAGCGCCCGGGCGACCTCGTCGACGGCCGGCGGCGGCCCGTACTGCGCGTCGACGAAGCCGAGGCGCACCGGCCGGGCGCCCAGGACGGCGAGCGCCGCGTCGTCCTCGGCGTGCCGGGCGCCCACGACGTCGTCCCCGGGGGCGAAGCCGCACCGCACGTCCCAGGCCGTCCGCCCCGGCTGCGCGGACGCGCCCGCGCCCGGCCGGCCGGCGAAGACCGTGCAGACGACCGATCCCGGGGCGGCCGCGAGCAGCCGCCCGCAGGACAGCACCGCGTCGTCGAGGTGCGCGCCGACGACGAGCAGCGGCACCGCGTCCGTGCTCACGCGTCCCCGCTCACGCGCCGTCCGCCGGGGCCTGCAACGCGCCCGGGAGCGCCAGCCCGCGCAGGTGCCCGGCGAACCCGTCCGGGGCGCGGCCCCGGGCGCGGGCCGACGTCCGGACCGCCGCGTGCCCGGTCGCGACGACGTGCGCGCCGCCCGCGACGAGCGCTTCGACGAGCGCGACGTCCTCGTGGCCGGTCACGGCGGGGAACCCGCCCGCCGCGAGGTACGCCGACCCCCGGACGCCGAGGTTCGCGCCGTGCACGTGCGCGTGCAGGTCGCCGCCCCGGTGCCCGGCGGCGTAGCCGGCGCGGTAGGCGGCCGCGACCCCGGCCGGCCAGCCCGCCCAGCCGGTCACGGCGACGGTGCCCCGCACGGCGTCCGCGCCGCGGTCCGCGAGCCGCGCGTGGTGGGTCAGCCAGTCGAACGGGACGACGCTGTCGGCGTCGGTGCACGCGAGCCACACCTCGCCCGGCGGGACGGCGGCGCGGCCGGAGAGGTCGAGGGCCCGCGCGCAGCCGGCGGCCCGCGCGGCCCCGACCCGGCGCCAGCCGCCGCGGACGACGACGACCCCGGACCGGCCGGTGCACAGCGCCTGCGAGCCGTCGGTGCACGCGTCGAGGACGACGACGACCCCGGCGGCGAGCCCGGCCGCCCGGGCCGTCGCGACCGCCCGGTCGAGGGCGTCGAGGCAGCGGCCGAGCCGCTCGACCTCGTCGTGCACGGGGACCACCGCCCACAGCTGCCGGACCGCCCCGGTCACGCCACCGCCCCGGGCACACCGGTCCGGACGGCGACCGACAGACCGCGGCTGCCGGCCGGCGCCCGGAGCAGGACGTCGAGCCGCAGGTCGTCCTCGACGAGGGCGCTCACGAGCGCGAGGTCGCGCCGCTCCCGCAGGACCGCGTGGACGGCGTCGCCGGACGTCACGTGGTCCGCGGCCGGGTGCCGCCAGTGCACGGCCGCGAGGGTGCCGCCCGGGGCGAGCCCGGCCACGGCGGCGTCGAGCAGGGCGGACCAGCCGGCGGCGTCGGTGTAGTAGCCGACCTCGGAGAGGACCACGAGGTCGTAGTCGGCCGCCGGCCACTCCTGCGGGACGACCCCGGTGCGGACCTCGACGCCGGGCAGTCCCCGGGTCGCGGCCCGGGCGGCGTCCGCGGCGACCGTGCTGCGCTCGACGGCCACGACCTCGTCGCAGCGGGCGGCGAGCGCGACGGTGAGCGCACCGGCGCCGCACCCGGGCTCGACGGCGCGCCGGTAGTGCGGCTCGGGCAGGGCCGCGAGGAGCAGGCCGCGCTTGCGGACCTCGTACCAGCGTCCGGCGGGCCACGGCTCGGGCCCGGCCGCGTAGACGGCCTCGAAGTACTCGGCGGGCGTCGCGCTCACGACGCGGCCCCGGCGAGACTGCCGGCGAGACTGGCGGCGACAAGCGTCCCGAGGACCTCGAGGTCGCGCTCGGCGTGGCTCTGGCGCAGGTAGACCGTGAGGTCCTCGACCCGCCGGGCGTGCCCGGCGTCCAGGCACAGCGGCGCCGCCCCGAGGGCACGGCCCACCCGGTCGAGCACCGTCGTCGCGGCGTGCTCGACGACGGCCCGCGCGCGCCGCGCGACGACCTCGGCCCCGGCGGCGTCGTGCGGGTCGGCGTCGACGTCGGCCGCCGCGGCCGCCAGCACCGCGCCCGCCGCGTGCACGGCCGCCGCCGCGGCCCCGAGGTGCGCGAGGCCGTGCGGGTCGAGCCGGCCGGACGCCGCCCGGGCCGCGAGCGGTGCGAGGACGGCGTCCGCCCCGCCGAGCCAGCACGCCGCGACCCCCACGCCGCCGTGCCAGAAGCCCGCGCGGTCGAGGTAGGCGCGCGGCCCGCCGACAGGCACCGCGGGCGCGTCGTCGAGGTCCACGGACCAGGTCTGCGTCTGCGCCATCCCGGCCGCGGCCCAGCCGCCGGGCACCGGGCGGGTCCGGTCGCGGTCCGCGAGCGGGACGGCGAACAGCCGCCGGCCGTCGTCGGCGGTCGCGGTGACGAGGGCGTGCGTCGATGCGGCCGCGCCCGAGCACCACGGCTTGCGCCCGCGCAGCGTCCAGCCGTCCGGGCCGGGCGTCGCGGCGACGGCCGGCCCGGGCGGCTCGGCGGCCCAGACCGCCCAGACCTGCCCGGGCAGCACCGGGGCGCCCCCGAGCTCGGCGAGGATCGCCGCGGCGTCGAGGTGCGCCTCGACGAGCCGGCCGGCGGCGACGTCCCAGCGGGCCAGCGCGCGCAGCAGCGCCCAGCGCCCGGCGGTGCGCCCCGAGCCGGGCAGCGGGACGTCGGTGACGTCGGGGAGCGCGACGACGGCGCGGACGGCGGCGGCGACGTCCTCGACCCGGCGCCCGGGCGGCTCGCCGAGGACGGAGCGGGGTTCGCGGCCGACGGGGCCGGGCAGCAGGTCAGGTCGGCGGCTCATACCGGCATGAAACGCGCGAACCGCCGGGGCCGCGCGTCCGGACGGCCCGTGGACCCGCACCGGGGCTGCGGCAGACCCGCACTCCTGGGCACTGTCAGGCGGCGCCCACCGCGCACCCAGGGTCCTCCCAGGCTGCGGGCGTTGCGTCGTCCGCGGGGCCGCCCCCGACGGGCGGCCGAGGAGGTGCGCCGTGACGCAGCGCGGTGCCCGGGCCCTCCCCCGGCTCGGGGTCTTCGTGGTCGTGGCCGTGGTCGCCGGGGCGCTCGCCGCGGGGCTCGGCGTCCCCGCGGCCGTCGGCACCGAGGCGCTCGCCCTCTCCGCAGCGGACCTGCTCACGGGGGCGTCCGTGCCCCTGGCGGCTCCCGCCCTGCCGCAGACCTCCGTCATGCTCGCCGCGGACGGGTCGCCGATCGCGTGGTTCTACGACGAGAACCGCACGGTGGTCCCGCTGACGCGGATGGCGCCGGCCGTCCGGCAGGCGGTCGTGGCCGTCGAGGACGCGCGGTTCTACCACCACGGCGCGGCCGATCCCCGCGGGCTCGTGCGCGCACTGGTCAACGACCTCACCGGCGGCCACCGGCAGGGCGCGTCGACGATCACGCAGCAGTACGTGAAGAACGCGCTCCTCGAGGACGCCGTCCTCGCGGGCGACCCGGCGGCGGTCCGCGCGGCGACGGCCCCGACGCTGGCCCGCAAGGTCCGCGAGCTGCAGCTCGCGGTGTCCGTCGAGCAGCACCTCACGAAGGACCAGATCCTCGCGCGGTACCTCGACACGGTCTACTTCGGCGAGCACGCGTACGGCGTGGACGCGGCCGCGCGGCGGTACTTCGGCGTCGACGCCGCCCACCTCTCGCTCGCGCAGTCCGCGACCCTGGCCGGGATCGTGCAGGACCCGAGCGCCGACGACCCGGTGACCCGGCCGGGCCGGGCACGCGCCCGCCGTGACGTCGTCCTCGCGGACATGCTCGCCCAGCACCTCGTCACGCCGACCGCCTACCGCGCGGCCGTCGCGACCCCGGTGCGGACGCCGGGCCGGCCGCTGCCGAACGGCTGCGCGGGCGCCGGGCCGGCCGCGTACTTCTGCGAGTACGTCGTCCGCACCCTGAGCACCGCTCCCGGCTTCTCGGCCCTGGGACGCACTGCCGCGCAACGGGTCGGCGCTCTCTCGCGCGGCGGGCTCGTCATCAGGACGACCCTCGACCCGGCGACCGAGTCGGCGGCCCGGCGCGCTGTCGAGACCGGCGTCCCGGCGCACGGCGGCGCGGGCCTCGGCGCCGCCGCCGTCACCGTCGAGCCGGGGACCGGCCGGGTGCTCGCGATGGCGCAGGACAGGACCTGGAGCCCGGCCGGCGGGCCCGGCAGGACGTCCGTGAACTGGTCGGTCGACGCCGCGCTCGGCGGGTCGCAGGGCTTCCAGACGGGGTCGGCCTTCAAGCCGTTCACCCTGGCGACCTGGCTCGCGGCGGGCAGGCGGACGTCGGACGTCGTCGACGCGACCCCGCGCACGTTCGCCCCGACGGACTTCACCGCCTGCGGCGCGCCGCTGCGCGGCCGGACGCCGTACGCGCCCGGCAACTCCGAGGGCACCGAGACCGGCCCGATGTCGGTGCTGCGGGCCACGGCGGACTCGGTGAACGTCGCCTACGTCGCCATGGAGACACGGCTCGACCTCTGCGACGTCGCCGGCACGGCCCGCGCCCTCGGCGTGCACCTCGCGGCGCCGGCCCGGCCCTGCGCGGCCCACGGGCCCGGGACGACGGACCTGCCGACCTGTCTGCCCTCGCTGACGCTCGGGGTCGAGGACGTCGCGCCGCTGACGATGGCCGCCGCCTACGCGGGGTTCGCGTCCGGTGGCACCTACTGCACCCCGGAGCCGGTCACCGCGCTGACCCGGGCCGGGCCGACCGGGACGCAGCACCCGGTGCCGGTCCCGGGGCCCGACTGCCGGCGGGCCATCAGCCGCGGCGTCGCCCGTGGCGTCGACGACGCGCTGCGCCACGTCCTCACGGACGGCACCGCGGCCCGGGTGGGCCCGCTCTCGCCCTGGGACAGCGCCGGCAAGACCGGCACGACGAACGGGCCGTACGACACCTGGTTCGTCGGCTACACCGCCCAGCGCTCCACCGCCGTCTGGGTCGGGGACCCGGGCGACCGGCCCGGCCCGCGCCGCCCGCTGCGCGACGTCACCGTCGCCGGCACCACGTACCGCACCGTGTTCGGAGCCACCCTCGCCGCACCGATCTGGAGGAACGTCATGACCGTCGCCCAGAAGCATCTGCCCGCCCGGACGCTGCCGTGAGCACCTCGCCGGCGAGCACCGCCGTCCGCACCGCACCGTCCGCCGTCCGGGCCACCGTCACGCGCCGGGGGCCGGCCGTGACCCCCGACCTGCGCTGGCGGGTGGTCCTCGCCGACGACCACTCGATGGTCCGGGTCGGGCTGCGGGCGCTGCTCGAGGGCGACCCGCGCTGCGCGGTCGTCGGCGAGGCCGCGTCGGCGGCGGCGCTGCGGGCCCTCGTCGCGACCACCGTCCCGGACCTCGTCGTCCTCGACCTCACGCTCGGCCGCGACAACGGCCTGGACTGCCTGCCCGACCTGCTCGCCGCGGCGGCGGCGCCGCGGGTCGTCGTCCTCACGATGCACGACGACCCCGCCGTGGCCCGTGCGGCGCTGCACGCGGGGGCCCAGGGCTACGTGCTCAAGGAGGCCGCGCCCGAGGAGCTCCTGCGGGCCGTCGAGACGGTGATGTCGGGCCGGACGTACCTGCTCCCCGAGCTCGGCGCCCGGATCGCCGGCGCCCGCCCGTCGGCCGCCGACCGGCTCAGCCCGCGCGAGCGGGACGTCCTGCGGCTGCTCGCCGCGGGCCACACGAACGGCGAGATCGCCGCCGAGCTCTACGTCAGCCTGCGGACCGTCGAGGCGCACCGGGCGAGCCTGCGGACCCGGCTCGACGCCCCGACCCGGGCCGGCCTGGTCGACGCCGCGCACCGGCTGGGCCTGGCGTGATCCTCGACCCCCGGCGCGTCCTCGGGCGCGTCGGCGTGGCGCTCCTCGGCCTCGCCGCGGCGACGGAGCTCGCCGACACCGCGCCCCGGGCCCAGACCTGGGTCGGCGCCGCGGCCGGGGCGGCGCTGCTGCTCGCGGTGGTGGCCCCCGGGCGGGACGACGGCCCGGACGGGCTCGCCCGCCGGGCCCGGCTGCTCGTCGGTGCCGGGGCCGCCGCGCTGCTCAGCGTCGTCGGCCTGTGGCAGGTCACCGAGCGGGCCGAGCCGCGGGTGCTGCTCCTGCTCGGACCGGCCCTGCTCCTGCTGCTCACGGCCGGGCTCGCGCTGCGCGAGGCCGGCCGGGCCGCCGACGGGCTGCGGACGGCCCGGCTGCGCGCCCGCCTCGAGGGCGAGGAGGCCGAGCGGCGGCGCTGGGCCCGCGAGCTGCACGACGAGACGCTCCAGGACCTCGCGGCCGTCGAGGTCACCCTCGGCCGGCTCGAGCAGCGCTGCCGGCGCACCGACGCCGGCCCGGGCGCCGCGGCGCTCGGCGACGACCTCGCCGACGTGCGGGGCGCCGTCCGGGACCGGATCGGGGCCCTGCGGCACCTCATCACCCAGATGCGGCCCCTCGCGCTCGACCTGCTCGGGCCGGGACCGGCGCTCGAGGACCTCGTCCGGCGGGCGGCCGAGGTCGGCGACCTCACCGGCCGGTGCGACGTCCGTGAGCTGCCCGCGCTACGGCCGGACGCCGCGCTCGGGGTCTACCGGGTCGTCCAGGAGGCGGTGACGAACGCCGTCCGGCACTGCGACGGCACCGTCGTCGAGGTCCGGGCGCAGGTCCGCGGCCGGCGGCTGCACGTGCTCGTGACGGACGACGGGGCAGGAGTCCCCACCGGCGTCGCGGCGGGCGTCGCTTCGGGTGCCGGGCCGGCGGACGGCGTCGACGCGGCGGACGGCGTCGACGGGTCGGGCCTCGGCATCCCCGGGATGACCGAGCGGGCGCGGGCGCTCGGCGGCCGGGTGACGTGGGCGCCCGCCCCCGGCGGCGGCACCGTCGTCGACCTCGACCTCCCGCTCGCGGACGTCAGCGTGCCCGCGGGCCCCCCCGGGCCGGGACCGTCAGCCGGCGGGCGTCCTCGCCAGGTAGGCCGCGGGGTCGGCGATGACGGTGCGGACGACGGACAGCGCCGCGCCGCGGACCGCCGCCTCGCCGCCGAGCCCGGACACGAGGACGCGGGGCGGCTCCCAGGGCGCGGCGAGCACCCGGCGCGCCAGCTCGCGCTCCACCGGGCCGCGCAGCCAGGGCGACAGCGGCGCGTAGATCCCGCCGAGGACGACCGCCCCGACGTCGACGAGGTTGAGGATCGCCGAGATCCCCCGGCCGAGAACGGTTCCAGCGGCCTCGACCGCCTCCACGGCGTCAGCCCGGCCGGCCGCGGCCCGGGCGACGAGCTCGCCGAGCGGGCCCTCCGGCCGGCCGATCGCCGTCCCCGGCTCGCTCGCGAGCCCGGCCCGGCGCAGGATCGCCTCCTGGCCGGCGAGCCGTTCGAGGCAGCCGCTCGAGCCGCACGCGCAGTCCGGGCCGTCGGCCACGGTGAGGTGGCCGATCTCTCCGCTGAAGCCGCGCCGGCCGGTGAGCGGCCGCCCGTCGAGGACGAGCCCGGCCCCGACGCCGATCTCGCCGGAGACGTGGACGAAGGTGTCGAGGCGGCCGCCCGCCCCGTCGTCGTGCCCGCCGCACCACAGCTCGGCGAGGGCCCCGAGGTCCGCCTCGTTGCCCAGGCGCAGGTCCGGGTGCGCACCACCGGGCGACGCCGCGGTGAGCGCGGCCCCGGCGAGCCGGCGCAGGTGCGCGAGGACGTCGACGTCCCGCCAGCCGAGGTTCGGGGCGAGCCGGAGCACCTGGTCGGCGGAGTCGACGAGGCCGGGGACGGCGACCGCGACCCCCGCGACCGGGACGCCCGCCTCGCGCGCGCCGTCCGCCGCCCGGCGCAGCAGCCCCGCGGCCCGGGCGAGGACCGCCTCGACGTCGACACCGCGCAGGTCGCCGGTGACGACCTCCCGGCCGACGACCGACCCGGCGAGCCCGACCGTGCACGTCGCGAGGTAGTCGACGTTGACCTCGAGCCCGATCCCGACGGGGCCGCGCGCCCCGAGCCCGAGGGACTGCCCGGGCCGGCCGACGGCGCCGGCGTCGAGACCGCGCTCGTCGAGCAGCCGGGCCGCGACGAGGGTGTCGACGAGACTGGAGACGGTGGCCTTCGTCAGGCCGGTCGCGCCGGCGATCCGGGCCCGGGTCGCCGGGCCGCGGTCGGCGACCTCCCCGAGCACGAGCGCGAGGTTGTGCTCGCGCAGCGACGTCTGCCGCGCGGGCGACGTCCGGGGGGCCGACATGCCGCCACCCTAGTTGGTTCACCTTCTGAATGAACACAGCCCTGCCCAGCCACCACCCGATCGCCCGTTCTCTGGCGCGCTACGCACGTCTCAGCATGATTTTGACGTGCGCAACCCACCAGAGGACGCCAGGGGATTGCCTGATCGCCGGGGCGCAGGTATGTTCAGTGACTGAACGAAACCCCCGACGGAGGAACCGATGACGCTGACCCCGACCCCGGACGACAAGTTCACCTTCGGCCTGTGGACCGTGGGCTGGGTGGCCCGCGACCCCTTCGGCGACGCGACCCGGGCGCCGCTCGACGCCGTCGAGGCCGTGCACCGCCTCGCCGACCTCGGCGCCTACGGCGTGACGTTCCACGACGACGACCTCGTGCCGTTCGGCTCCGACGCGGCCGAGCGCGACAAGCGGATCGAGGCCTTCAAGGCCGCGCTCGACGCGACCGGCATGAAGGCCCCCATGCTCACGACGAACCTGTTCACCCACCCGGTGTTCAAGGACGGCGGCTTCACGAGCAACCGGCGCGACGTGCGCCGCTTCGCGCTGCGCAAGGTCATGCGCAACCTCGACCTCGCCGCCGAGCTCGGCGCGGAGACCTACGTCTTCTGGGGCGGGCGCGAGGGCGCCGAGACCGACTCCGCGAAGGACGTGCGCGTCGCGCTCGACCGCTACCGCGAGGGCCTCGACACGCTCGCGACGTACGTCAAGGACAAGGGCTACAACCTCCGGTTCGCCCTGGAGCCCAAGCCGAACGAGCCCCGCGGCGACATCCTCCTGCCGACGATCGGGCACGCGCTGGCCTTCATCAACAGCCTCGAGAACTCCGAGATGGTCGGGCTCAACCCCGAGGTCGGGCACGAGCAGATGGCCGGGATGAACTTCGTCCACGGCATCGCGCAGGCGCTGTGGCACGACAAGCTCTTCCACATCGACCTCAACGGCCAGCACGGCCCGAAGTACGACCAGGACCTCGTCTTCGGCCACGGCGACCTGCTGTCGGCGTTCTTCCTCGTCGACCTCCTCGAGAACGGCGGCCCCGGGAACACCCCGGCGTACACCGGCCCGCGGCACTTCGACTACAAGCCGCTGCGCACCGAGGACTACGACGGCGTCTGGGCGTCCGCGGCGTCCAACATGCGCACCTACCTGCTCCTCAAGGAGCGCGCGAAGGCGTTCCGGGCCGACCCCGAGGTGCAGGCCGCCATCGAGGCCGCCCGGATCCCGGAGCTCGCGTCCCCGACGCTGGCCGCCGGCGAGACCTACGCCGACCTGCTGACGGACCGCTCCGCGTTCGAGGACTTCGACGCGGACGCCGTGGGCGCCAAGGGCATCGGCTACGTCCAGCTCGACCAGCTCGCCCTCGAGCACGTCCTCGGCGCCCGCTGACCGCAGCGTCGCACCGAGCGGTGGCACAGGCGCGGCCGGCGCCTGTGCCATCGTCGTTCCCACCCGAACCGTCGGAAGGACACGAGTGATGGCGCTCGTCGCCGGGGTCGACTCCTCGACCCAGTCGTGCAAGGTCGTCGTCCGGGACGCCGCGACCGGCGCCCTCGTCCGGGAGGGCCGGGCGGCCCATCCCGACGGCACCGAGGTGCACCCGGACCACTGGCGCACCGCCCTCGCCGAGGCGGTCGCCGCGGCGGGCGGGCTCGACGACGTCGCGGCCGTCGCGGTCGGCGGCCAGCAGCACGGCATGGTCACCCTCGACGAGGCGGGTGCCGTCGTCCGCCCGGCCCTGCTGTGGAACGACACCCGCTCCGCACCGCAGGCCGAGCGGCTCACCGCCGAGCACGGCGGGGCGAAGGTCTGGGCGGACGCCGTCGGGCTCGTCCCCGTCGCGTCGTTCACCGTCACCAAGCTCGCGTGGCTCGCCGAGCACGAGCCGGACGCCGCGGCCCGGGTGGCGGGCGTCTGCCTGCCGCACGACTGGCTCACCTGGTTGCTCCTCGGCGGCGGCGTGTCGAGCGGCACCGGCGGGTCGCTCGGCCTCGACGGCCTCGTCACCGACCGCGGCGACGCCTCCGGGACCGGCTACTTCTCGGCCGCGACGGGCGAGTACCGCCGGGACCTGCTCACAGCGGCGCTCGGCCACGACGCCGTGCTGCCCCGCGTCCTCGCCCCGGCGCAGAGCGCCGGGACCACTGCCTGGGCGGGGCTGTCGACCGGAGCGCTCGTCGGCCCCGGCACCGGCGACAACATGGCCGCCGCGCTCGGCGTCGGCGCCCGCCCCGGCGACGTCATCGTCTCGGTCGGCACCTCGGGGGTCGTCTCCGCGGTCGCCGAGGTCCCGGCGTCCGACGAGACGGGGACGGTCGCCGGGTTCGCCGACGCGACCGGCCGCTACCTGCCGCTCGTCTGCACGCTGAACGCCGCCCGGGTGCTCGACGCGACCGCGAAGGTGCTGGGGGTCTCGCTCGACGAGCTGTCCGCGCTGGCGCTGGCCGCGCCGTCCGGGGCCGGCGGCCTCGCGCTCGTGCCGTACCTCGAGGGCGAGCGGACGCCGAACCGCCCCGACGCGACCGGCGCCCTGCACGGCCTGCGGCTGGAGACCATGACCCCGGCGCACCTGGCCCGTGCCGCCGTCGAGGGGCTGCTGTGCGGCCTCGCCGACGGTCTCGACGCCCTCGAGTCTCAGGGCGCCAGGATCGAACGGGTCCTCCTCGTCGGCGGCGGGGCCCGGTCCGCGGCGCTGCGCGCGATCGCCCCGGCCGTGCTCGGCCGGCCCGTCCTCGTGCCGCCGCCCGGCGAGTACGTCGCGGACGGCGCCGCCCGGCAGGCGGCCTGGGTGCTCGAGGGCGGCGCGGAGCCGCCCGCCTGGGAGGTCACCGGCACCTCGACGTTCGAGGCCGATCCGGACCCGGCGGTCCGGGCCCGCTACGCGCAGGTCCGGGAGATGACGGCCGTCCGACCGTAGGCCGGCCGCTCGCGAGCGGCCGGCCCGTGGGTCAGGCCGGCCGCACCGCGGCGACCGCGAGCCGCAGCACGTCGAGCCCGGGCCACGGCCGGTCTGCGCCCGGCACGTCGACCGGCCCGGCGACGTACCCGCGCACGCCGACCCCGGCCCGGGCGGCGACCGCGAGCGCGTCGAGGTGCTCCAGGAGGTCCGCCACCCGGTCCACGTCGTCCGCACCACCGTCCGCGCCACCGGCCGTCGAGACGAGGAACGGTGGTGCCGCCGGGTGCTCGCGGCGGATCCGGGCGAGCAGCTCGGGCAGCCCGCGCGGGGCGGCGCCCACGTAGTGCACACCGAGCCGGTCGAGCGGCTCGGGGCCGGCAAGGAGCGCACCGACCCGGCGGTCGTCGTCCGCGCCGCCGGAGAGCGCGACGGTCACCCCGAAGCGGTGGTCGGCCGGCGCCTGGGCGCGCATCGCGGCGTGCCCGAGGCCGTGCGCGAGAAGCAGGTTCGCCTCGTGGTCGGCGTCGGGGTCGCCCTCGGGGTCGCCGGCGGGCTCGCCGGCGGCCGGGACGACGAGCGTCGTCCACGTCACGACCCGGTCGGCGAGCAGGGCGTGCACGGTCGCGGCGTGGTCGGCGAACCGCAGGGCCGTCTCCCGGGACGCCCAGCCACCGGCGTCCCGCAGCGCGGCCGGCAGCGCGGCGTCGTCGGCGTGCAGCGTCGGCCACGGGGTCACGCCGAGCGCGAGCAGGTCGTCGACCCTGCGGTCCAGCCGGGCCAGGGCATCGGCGTCCGCGGGGCCCGCGGGGTCGGGCAGCACGCTCGCCCACGGCACCGGGACGGCGAGGACGTCGACCCCGGCGCGGCCGAGCAGGGCCACCTCGTCGTCGGCGCCGCCTCTCGCGGCCCGGCGCCCGGCACGTCCGGTGCGCCCGGGAGCGCGCTGCGCGGTGGGATCGGCCGTGACGCCGATCGCCCAGACGAAGCCGTCGGCGAGACCGGACAGGTCCAGGCGCGCGACGGCATCGGTGACACGACTGTCGTCCTGCGTGCCCCCGGCCGCCGCCACAGCGTCGATCACGCCCCGAACCTAACCGTTCGGCGACGGACCGTGACCCCAGACGTCCGGACGTGGTCGCCCGGTCACACGACGTACCGAAGGAAACCTCCGTCCAGCCCCTTGCGATCTGACTTTACAGAATCTACATTTCTGTAAACCTGCCATCGACTGTCGGCGAGATCGCATCCTCGGCCGTCCGGCAGCCCGCCCTCCAGCATCGCCCCCCAGCATCGCC
>NZ_MWLN01000241.1 GCF_002198655.1 Kineosporia sp. A_224 | reverse complement strand
CCCCGTGCCGCCCGCGCGGGCCGGTACGCCGCCCTCGCCGCCGCCTGCGGGCGGCACGGGGCGGTCGCCGTCCTCGCCGGCCACACCCTCGACGACCAGGCGGAGTCGGTGCTCCTCGGGCTCGCCCGCGGGTCCGGCGGCCGGTCGCTGGCCGGGATGGGGACGGTCCGGCGGCTGCCCGTCGCGGGCCCCCCGGACGCCGCCGTGCCGCTCCTCGTGCGGCCCTTCCTCGGGCTGCGCCGGGAGCGGACGGAGGAGGTCTGCCGGCAGGCCGGCCTCGAGCCCTGGACCGACCCGGCGAACGCCGACCCGGCGTACACCCGGGCCCGGGTCCGGGCCGCGACGGCGCTGCTGTCCGACCTGCTCGGCCCGGGGCTGCCGGAGGCGCTGGCCCGCACGGCCGACCTGCTCCGCGAGGACGCCGACGCGCTCGACGCCGCCGCGCTCGACCTGCTCGCCGCGGCGCTCGCCACGGCCGCGGACGGCGCCGCGCAGACCGCCCTGCAGACCGGGCCGCTCGCCCTCGACGTGGCCGTCCTCGCCGCCGCGCCGGACGCCGTCCGCCGGCGGGCGCTGCTCGTCGCCGCCCGCCGGGCCGGCAGCCCCCCGGGGGCGCTGGGGCGGCGCCACGTGCTGGCCCTGGACGCCCTCGTCGTCGCCTGGCGCGGCCAGGGCGAGGCACACCTGCCGGGTCACGTCACGGGCCGCCGGGTCTGTGGCAGGCTTCTGCTCGCCACCGGCACCCGGTGAACCGGTCCGACCGACGGAGTGACGTGGACGCCAGCGACATGGGCAAGGACCTCGAACGGGTCCTGCTCACCGAGGATCAGATCCAGCAGCGGCTCTCCGAGATGGCCGCGCGCATCGACGAGGACTACGCCGGGCGGGACCCGCTGCTCGTCGGCGTGCTCAAGGGCGCCGTCATGGTCATGGCCGACCTCACCCGCCACCTGCACCAGGCGGTCGAGGTGGACTGGATGGCGGTCTCGTCCTACGGGTCGGGGACGAAGTCCTCGGGCGTCGTCCGGATCATGAAGGACCTCGACCGGGACATCACGGGGCGGGACGTGCTCGTCGTCGAGGACATCATCGACTCGGGCCTGACCCTGTCCTGGCTCCTGACGAACCTGCGCTCGCGCGGGGCGGCGTCCGTCGAGGTCTGCACGCTCCTGCGCAAGCCGTCGGCCGCCAAGGTCGCGGTCGACGTCCGGTACGTCGGGTTCGACATCGACAACGAGTTCGTCGTCGGGTACGGGCTCGACTACGCCGAGCGCTACCGCAACCTGCGCGAGGTCGGCACCCTCGCGCCGCACGTGTACACCGCCTGATACACCGCCTCATACACGGCCTGACGGACGCCGCGGCGACGGGTGCGGCCGGTGTGACGTTTGCGTCGCGTGCGCACCGGCGGAACACTGGACACGGGCCACCCGTTGCACAGCACGACGTCGGCCGTCAGGCAAGACCGGCGGACCGTGATCGTCGCCAGATGTCGCGGTGTACCGTCGTTGGCCTTACCGCGAGCAGGAGGGACGGGGCGAACCGCCCCCGGTGAATGGACGTCAAGAGAATTGTGCGCGGGCCCGTCATCTGGGTCATCGCTGCCGTCGTCGTCGTGCTCATCGGCTCCCAGGTGCTGCGGGGCGAGCAGTACGCGCCCGTCGACACCTCCGACGCGATCCAGCTGATCCAGGACAAGCAGGTCAAGTCGGCTAAGGTCATCAACGGCGACCAGCGCGTCGAGCTGACGCTGACGAAGCCGTTCAAGGGCCACGACGCCGTGTCGGCGCACTACGTCGACGCGCGCGGGGCCCAGATCGTCGACCTGCTCAACCAGAACAAGCCCGTCGAGGGCTTCACCGACGAGGTGCCCAGGACCTCCTGGGTGACCAGCCTGCTCGCGACCTTCCTGCCGCTGCTGCTCATCCTCGGCCTCTTCTGGTTCATCATGGGCCAGATGCAGGGCGGCGGTTCCCGCGTCATGCAGTTCGGCAAGTCCAAGGCGAAGCTCGTCAGCAAGGACATGCCGAAGGTGACGTTCGCGGACGTCGCGGGTGCCGACGAGGCGGTCGAGGAGCTCCAGGAGATCAAGGAGTTCCTCGCCGAGCCGGGCAAGTTCCAGGCCGTCGGCGCGAAGATCCCCAAGGGCGTCCTGCTCTACGGCCAGCCCGGTACCGGCAAGACGCTGCTCGCCCGGGCCGTCGCCGGCGAGGCGGGTGTGCCGTTCTACTCGATCTCCGGCTCCGACTTCGTCGAGATGTTCGTCGGTGTCGGTGCCAGCCGCGTCCGCGACCTCTTCGACCAGGCCAAGGCGAACGCCCCGGCGATCGTCTTCGTCGACGAGATCGACGCCGTCGGCCGGCACCGCGGCGCGGGCCTCGGCGGCGGCCACGACGAGCGCGAGCAGACCCTCAACCAGCTCCTCGTCGAGATGGACGGCTTCGACGTCAAGACGAACGTCATCCTCATCGCCGCGACGAACCGCCCCGACATCCTCGACCCCGCGCTGCTGCGCCCGGGCCGCTTCGACCGGCAGATCGCCGTCGACGCCCCGGACATGCAGGGCCGGCACCGGATCCTCCAGGTGCACGGCAAGGGCAAGCCGATGGCGCCGTCCGTCGACCTGCTCGCCGTGGCGCGCCGCACGCCGGGCTTCACCGGCGCCGACCTCGCGAACGTCCTCAACGAGGCCGCGCTGCTCACCGCCCGCGCCGGTGCCCGGGTCATCGACGACCAGGCCCTCGACGAGGCGATCGACCGCGTCGTGGCTGGGCCGCAGAAGCGCACCCGGATCATGAACGAGAAGGAGAAGAAGATCACCGCGTACCACGAGGGTGGCCACGCCCTCGTCGCGGCGGCTCTTCGCCACACGGACCCGGTCACCAAGATCACGATCCTGCCGCGCGGCCGGGCCCTCGGCTACACGATGGTCATGCCGACGGACGACAAGTACTCCACGACGCGCAACGAGATGCTCGACCAGCTCGCCTACGCGCTCGGCGGCCGGGTCGCCGAGGAGCTCGTCTTCCACGACCCGACGACGGGTGCGAGCAACGACATCGAGAAGGCGACCGCGATCGCCCGCCGGATGGTCACGCAGTACGGCATGTCCGAGCGGGTCGGCGCGATCAAGCTCGGCCAGGAGCAGGGCGAGGTCTTCCTCGGCCGCGACTACGGGCACCAGCGGGACTACTCCGAAGAGGTCGCGAGCGTCGTCGACGAGGAGGTCCGCCGCTTCATCGAGTCGGCGCACGACGAGGCCTGGGAGGCGCTCGTCGAGAACCGGCACATCCTCGACGAGCTCGTCATCGCGCTCTTCGAGAAGGAGACGCTCAACGCCGCCGAGATCGCCGCGATCTTCACCGGCGTCATCAAGCGGCCCGAGCGGCCGGTGTGGCTGTCGAGCGACCGCCGCGCGGTCTCCGACATCCCGCCGGTCCCGACGCCCGCCGAGCGCGCGGCGACCAACGGCAACGGGACGTCGCACGCCCCGTCGCCGGCCGGCGCCCCGGGCGGGGTCGCCTTCGACGGCGGTGTCTCGTTCGACGCCGACCCCGAGCACGGGGGCCTGCGCTGATCGACCCGGTGACGCTGCCGGACCAGGTGTCCGGCGGCGTCGAGGGGCGGCCGCCCTACGACGCCCCGCGCGTCGAGGCGGCCGTCCGCGAGATCCTCCTGGGCATCGGCGAGGACCCCGACCGCGACGGGCTGCGGGACACCCCGGCCCGGGTGGCCCGGGCCTACGCGGAGATGTTCGCGGGTCTGCGCCAGACGCCGCGCGAGGTGCTCTCGACGACGTTCGACCTCGGCCACGACGAGATGGTCCTCGTCAAGGACATCGAGGTCTTCTCCTGCTGCGAGCACCACCTCGTGCCGTTCCACGGCGTCGCCCACGTGGGCTACGTGCCCTCGCACGACGGCCGGATCACCGGGCTGTCCAAGCTCGCCCGGCTCGTGGACCTGTACGCGAAGCGGCCCCAGGTGCAGGAGCGGCTCACGACCCAGGTCGCCGACGCGCTCATGGAGATCCTCGAGCCGCGCGGCGTCATCGTCGTCTTCGAGTGCGAGCACCTGTGCATGTCGATGCGCGGCGTCCGCAAGCCCGGGTCCCGGACGGTCACCTCGGCCGTCCGCGGCCAGCTCCGGGACGCCGCGACCCGGGCCGAGGCGATGAGCCTCATCCTCGGCCGGTAGCAGCCGGGTCAGCCCCGGTCGAGGACGGCGCCCGCCGCCTGCGCGTCGCAGACGAGGACGTCGACGAGCCGGCCCGCGAGCGCCCCGTGGACCGGGTCGGCCTTGTCCGCCCCGGCGGCGATCCCGACGACCGTGGGGATCGCGGCGATCTCCGCGAGCGTGAGGCCGAGGACGCGGTCGTCGACCGGCCCGCGGACCGGCGCCCCGGCCGCGTCGAAGTAGCGGCCGGCGACGTTCCCCACCGGCCCCGAGGCCCAGAACTCCTGCCGCTCGCGGGCCGACGCATGGACCGCCCCGAGGATCGCCGCGGACGACCCGGCGACGACGCTGCCGATCCCGACGAGCGCGAGGTCGGCGGCCCGCGCCGTGGTGAGCGCCTCCGCGATCGCCGGTTCGGCGGTCATCGCCCGGCGTGCGTCCAGCGTCGCGAACCCGGCCGGCGCGTGGAAGTAGCGGTACGTCGCACCGAGCCGGGTCGCGAACTCGCGGACGAGCTCCTGGCTCGTGACGAACGACGCCCGCCCGGAGACCCCGCCGACGAGCTGGACGACCTCGGTCGACGACATCACCGTCGGGGTCACCGCCGCCACGACGGCCTGCAGCCCCTCGCCCCACGACATCGCGATCGTCATGCCGTCCGTGAGCTGCTCGCGCAGCCAGGTCCAGGCGAGCTCGCCGACGAGGTCGACCGAGCGCACCCCGACCTCGTGGACGTGGCTCGCGACGACCGCGGCCGTGAGCCCGAACCGGTCGACGAGGGCGCGCTCGAGCGCGAGGTCGCGGCGGACCCGCTCGTGGATCCGGATCTCGACGATGCCCCGCTCCTGGGCCGCGGTGAGCATCCGGGAGACGTTCGAGCGGCTCGTCCCGAGCAGGCCCGCGATCTGCGCCTGCGAGCGGTTCTCCCGGTAGTAGAGCTTCGCGACCTGGATGAGCGAGGCCTCGTCACGGGGCGAGCTCACGGCGGACCTCCGCGTACGGCGTCGTCGGCGCCGCGCGGGCCGCGTCGGCGGCCCCATTCTCGCGCCCGGCCCGCGGCGGCGGGCGCGACGTCCCGTCACCCGGGGTGTCCGGTGCTGCACACTCCTGGGATGAGCGTCGGGCCGAACATCGGGTGGATACGTCGATACCGGCGCACGAACCTGCGGGCCGACGTCACCGCGGGGCTCGTCGTCGCGGCGCTCGCGGTGCCGCAGGCGCTGGGCTACGCCGTCGTGGCGCACGTCCCCGTCGAGGTCGGGCTCTACACGCTGCCGCCGGCGCTGCTCGCGTACGCCCTCTTCGGGTCCTCGCGGCTGCTCGTCGTCGGGCCGGTGTCCACCGTCAGCGTCCTGTCCGGCTCGCTCGTCGGCACGCTCGCCGGGGGCGACACCGCGCGCGCCGTCGAGCTGACGAGCTCGCTGGCCGTCGTCGCCGGGATCGTCCTGGTCGCAGGCGGCCTGCTGCGGGTCGGCTGGGTCGCGGAGTTCCTCAGCGAGCCGATCCTGTCCGGCTTCGTCACCGGGCTCGTCGTCCTCATCGTCGTCGGCGAGATCCCGGGCCTGCTCGGGCTCGGCACGCCGCAGGGCAACGTGCTGAGCCGGGTCGGTGCCCTCGTCGGCGGCCTGCCCGACGCGAACTGGGTCACCGCGCTGGTCGGGGCGCTGGCGCTCGCCGTCCTGTTCGGCGGCAGCCGGGTCGACGCCCGGGTGCCCTGGAGCCTCGTCGTCCTCGTCGCCGGCGTCGTCGTCGCCCGGACGGCCGGGCTCGAGGCGCACGGCGTCGCGCTCATCGGTCACGTCCCGTCCGGCCTGCACCTGCCCCGGCTGCCGCTCCCGGCGGCCGACGACCTGCCCGCCCTCGTCACCGGCGGGCTCGCGATCGGCGCCGTCGGTCTCGCCGAGGGGCTCGCCGCCGCCCGGCTGTTCGCCGCCCGGTCCGGTGCCCACGTCGACGCCGACACCGAGCTCCTCGCGCACGGTGCCGCCGACCTGGCCGCCGGGCTCGCGGGCGGGATGGGCGTCGCGGGCAGCCTGTCGAAGACCGCGGCCGCGGCCCGGGCCGGGGCCCGGAGCCAGATGACCGGTCTCGTCGCCGCCGCGGCCGTCGTCTCGGTGCTGCTCTTCCTCGCCCCGCTCGTGTCGGCGCTGCCGAAGGTCGTCCTGTCCGCGATCGTCGTCCACGCGGTCTGGGGCCTGGCCCGGGTGCGGGCCTTCGCCCGCTACCGGGCGATCCGGCGCAACGACGTCACCGCCGCCACGGTGGCCCTCGTCGGCGTCCTCGCCCTGGGCCCGCTCGCCGGGCTCGGGGTCGCCGTCGCGCAGTCGATCCTCGGCCTGGTCTACCGGTCGATCCAGGTGACGATCGACGAGATGGGCAAGGTCCAGGGCGAGAAGGCGGCCTGGGGCGCGGTCGCCCGGCACCCGGAGCGCAGGACGGTGGACGGCGTCCTCGTGCTGCGGCTGTCCGGCCCGATGTTCTGGGCGAACGCGGCGACCGTCGTCGACGAGATCGCGCTGGCCGTCGTCGACCACCCCGGCACCCGGGTGCTCATCCTCGACCTCGAGGCGACCAACCAGCTCGACACGACGACCGTGGACCGGCTCGCGGCCCTGCTGACCCGGCTGCGCGGCGAGGGGGTCGACCTCTACCTGGTCCGGGTCTTCGAGGACGTCCGCGCGGTGATGTCCCGCTCCGGGTTCATGGCCGACCTCGACCCGACGGGCCGGATGTGGCACTCGATCTCGGCCGGCGTCCGGGCGGCCCGCAAGGCGATCCGCGCGGCAGGGCCGGACGGCGTCCCGGCGCCGGTGCTCGAGGGGCCGTACCCGGCCGCGGGCACCGTCCCGGAGCCGCCGGTGGACGAGGAGGACGAGGTCCTCGAGGCCGCGGAGACGGACGGCGCGTCCGCGGACACCGACGAGGAGCGGATCGCCGCCCGCCACGAGCACGAGCCTGCGCCCGGCCGGCGGCCGCGGCCCCGGCCCCGAGCCGGTGCGTGACCGGGCGGTGACTGCACCGGTGCCCCGGGACGGCTCGGAAGCACTTTCGTAACACGTCCGAAACCTGTTGCGCCCCAAGGGGTCTCGCCGACCGCGCGAAGGCCTCCACGTTCGGCGGATCCCGCGTTGTTTCTCGGGGGGCGATAGGCCAGAATGACGCCACCACCCGGTCCGGCAGCGTCCCTGCGACCCGCGTGGCCCAGCACCGCCGCACCACCCTTTCGCACCGAATCCCTTGCACGGCCGTACGGCCGTCAACCCGTCGTTCCCGCGTCCGGCGGGGACGGCAGGTCGGCCGTTGCGTGTTGCACCACCACCGACGTTCGCTCTATCGGGTAGTCAGGGGTCGTCCCGAACATGGTCCTTCCGCACGCACGCACCGCCCCCGCCGACGAGGCACCCGTCGAGGTCGTCGCCTACTTCGGCGACGACCCGCTGCGGGCCTACCAGCTGCGCCAGTGGCTGCCCGTCCTCGAGCAGCTCGACCGCGTCCACCGCGTCCTGCTCGTCCTGCGGGACCCGGCCACCGCCTGCGCCGTCGCGGGGCAGACCCGGCTGCCGCACGTCCTCGTGCCGAGCTTCGGCGAGCTCACCGAGCTCTACCGGCGCGTGGAGGCGAAGGTCGCGGTCTACGTCAACAACTCGGCGAAGAACTTCCAGTCGCTCGTCGCCCGGTCGATGGTCCACGTCCACGTGAACCACGGCGAGAGCGACAAGATCTGCATGGTGAGCAACCAGGTCAAGGCCTACGACCGGGTGTTCGTCGCCGGCGAGGCCGCGGTCGCGCGGCACCGTGCCGCCCTCATCGGCTTCGACCTCGACCGGCTCGTCCCCGTCGGGCGCCCGCAGCTCGACCTCGTGCCGCCGACGACGCTGCCGTCGAGCGCGCGCCGCACGGTGCTCTACGCCCCCACCTGGGAGGGCGAGGAGCCGTCGAACTGCTACACGACCGTCGACGTCATGGGGCCGCGGATCGTCGCCGAGGCGCTGCGGGTGCCGCAGGTCCGCCTCGTCTACAAGCCGCACCCCCGGGTCGTCTCGAGCACGACGCCGCTCGTCGTCGCGGCGCACCAGGAGATCCTCGACCTGCTCGACGCCGCGAACGCCGTCGACCCGGACGCCGGCCACGTCTACGCCCCGGCGGCCGACATCCTCGGCGTGTTCGGCGCGTGCGACCTCATGGTCACCGACGTGTCGTCGGTCGGCCTCGACTTCCTCTACCTGCACGTCGGCAAGCCCTTGCTCGTCGCCGACCGCTTCGCCGACCCGACCCGGCTGCGCGAGGCGGCGCCGGTGAGCCGCTGCGCGGACGTCGTCGTCCCGGCGACCCTCGACGGCCTCGCGGCGCTCATCGACTCCCGGCTCGCCGACGACCGGCACGCCGCGGCCCGGCTGCAGATGCGCCGGCACTACTTCGGCGACCGGCCGGTCGGCCAGAGCACCCGTGACTTCGTGACCCGGATCGGCGAGATGGTGGCCCTGCGGGACCGGCAGGTCCGCGAGCGCGCCGAGTCCCCGGACGCCGTGGCGGCCGCCGCGCTCGGCGCGCCCGGGTCGTTCGGCGACCCGCGCCTCGACGAGGCCTGGACGAGCGGCGACACGCCGAGGACGACGCCGGCGCACCCCGCCGGCGCGGCCGGCCCGGCGGACCAGGACCCGTCGGTCCGGGGGGAGGCCGCCACACCCGGGCGCCGGCCGGCCGCCGTCCAGGCCGTCGTGCTCGCCGCGGGGATGGGGACCCGGCTCGGGATGCCCTTCCCGAAGCCGCTCACCCCGCTCTCCGACGGGCGCAGCATCATCGCCCAGCAGCTGGACAACCTCGGTGAGACGTTCGGCACGGCGCTGCGCACCACGGTCGTCGTCGGGTTCCGCCCCGACCTCGTCATGGGCGCGGTCGCCCCGGAGCACCCCGTGAGCTTCGTGCTCAACGAGCGCTACGAGCGGACGAACACGTCGAAGTCCCTGCTCGCGGCCCTGCGCGCGTCCGGCCCGGGCGGCGTCCTGTGGCTCAACGGCGACGTCGTCTTCGACGGCCGGCTCCTCGGGAAGGTCGCCCCGCTCGTCGCGGCGGAGCAGAGCTTCGTCTGCGTCAACGACGCGGCGTGCGGCGACGAGGAGGTCAAGTACCGGGTCGACGACTACGGTTTTGTTACCGTGTTGTCGAAGAGCGTTACCGACGGTCTCGGCGAGGCCGTCGGGATCAACTACATCGCGTCGCAGGACAAGGCGGCGCTCGTCGAGCATCTCGAGGCCTGCGCGGACCAGGACTACTTCGAGCGCGGGATCGAGACCGCGATCGAGAAGGGTCTGAAGGTTCGCCCGGTCGACATCTCGGAGTACTTCGCCGTAGAGGTCGACTTCACGGCAGACCTGGAGCGTGCGAACCAGGAGGTGAGCAGGACCGTCACGTCCGCCGCGTAGGCACCCGGAGCCGCTCCGGTCCCCTGCGCGGGCCGGAAGGGCGGCGCTCTATGAGTGCCAACGGTGTCTTCGGCCCGAGCACAGCGTTGCTCGGCCACCGCGGCTGCGGCCGCGGCGTCGTCGAGGGGTTCCCCGAGAACTCGCTCGACTCCTTCCTCGCTGCCGTCTCCTTCGGGGTCGACTGGCTCGAGGTGGACGTCCGCCGCACCCGGGACGACGTCCTCGTCGTGGTCCACGACCCGGCCCGGGACGACGGCGTGTTCTGGGCCGACCTCACCGGTGCCGAGGCCGTCGCGAGCGGCCTGGTGACGCTCGAGGGGCTCATGGAGGCCCTCCCGGACGGGATCGGCGTCGACTTCGACGTCAAGACCTCCCTCGAGGACGCCCCGCTCGACCGCTCCCGGACGACGATGGGCCTGCTCGGGCCGGTGCTGCGCCGCGAGTCCTCGCGCCGCCCCGTGCTCGTGACGTCCTTCGACGCCGGCGCCCTGGAGATCTGCCACGAGCAGGCCCCGGGCGTCGCCCGCGGGCTGCTCACGTGGGTCGAGTTCCCGGTCGGGCACGCGGTCGCCTCGGCGGCCCACCTCGGCGTCCAGGTGCTCGCGCTCCACGGCGGGTCGCTCAAGCCCAACCGCCGTGAGCCCCAGCACCTGCAGCGGCCGCTGCACAAGGTCGTGGACGTGGCGCACGCGAGCGGGCTCGAGCTCATGGCCTGGTGCCCCGGGGTCGCCTTCGCCCGGCGGCTCGTCGCGGCCGGCGTGGACGCCCTGTGCGTCAACGACGTCCCCACGGTCGTCCGCGAGCTGCGCGAACGTGAGGTCGGGAGGGCTCTGTCGGCCTGACCGCGTGTCGTGCCGGTCCCGCGGGCCCGATCGATGGGATAAACGCAGCAAGGCCCCTCGCAGTATGCGTGCGAGGGGCCTTGCCATGGGTCGACGTCGTCGTCCTCGCGGACACCCGGCCTCGCCCTCGAGGGGGATCGGCCGAACACCGTCGCGGACGGGTCGTCGAACCGTCGGTCACCTGCCCCGGCCGGCGCCGAGGGCTCCGTCCTGGTCGGGTGACCGCGGGTCGTGCGGACGGGTCCGCTCGCCCCGCGCCGTCGGTGCGCGGTGGTCCCGGACACCGGTTGCTGCGTCCTCACCCGGGTCTCCCCGCGATCGGTCGCGCTCGCCGGCGCCGCCCCGGTGGGCCGCCCGGACGAACCGGACGTCTCCACCGGATCCCCCGGAGGTCCTCCGGGTTCGACCACCGTTCCCGGTGGCGTGGGAGATTTCTACGCCTGTCCGAAGGCGTCCGCAAGCCCCCTCGGGGAACTTTCTTCGGGGCCGAAACCCGTTGTGGGTCAACGGGTTCCGCGATTCTCCACGGCCTGTGGACGAACCTGTGGGAAACGTGTGCAGAACTGCCCCGAAGCGGTGGACAGGCTGTGTGCGACAGGGCGTCACATGTGCACAAGGTGTGGACAGCAGCCCTTCGTGAGCACGCGACGCCGCTGCGCGACCGCGTAGAAAAAGTCACGCCGCGGCCGGTCCGTGCCACGGGCGGCAGGTCCTAGGGTGGCCGTGTGAGTGACGTCCTCGGGCTGCCGAAGCACCTCGCCGACCTCGGCAGGTGCGTCGTCGTGGGCGTCGTCAACGTCACCCCCGACTCCTTCAGCGACGGCGGGCTCTGGTTCGAGCCCGAGGACGCGGTGGCCCACGGGCTCGCGCTCCTGCGCGACGGTGCCGACGTCCTCGACGTCGGCGGGGAGTCGACCCGCCCCGGCGCACCCCGGATCCCGCTCGCGGAGGAGATGCGGCGCGTGCTGCCCGTCGTCCGCGGGCTCCGGGCGGAGGGGGCGGTCGTCAGCATCGACACGATGCGGGCCGAGGTCGCCGACGCCGCGCTCGCCGCGGGGGCCCACATCGTCAACGACGTGAGCGGGGGCCTGGCCGACCCGACGATGGCGAGCCTCGTCGCCGACGCCGGGGTGCCCTTCGTCGCGATGCACTGGCGCGGCCAGAGCGACCGGATGGAGCAGCTCACGCAGTACGACGACGTCGTGGCCGACGTCGTGGCCGAGCTCACCGCCCGGCTCGACGCGCTCGTCACGGCCGGCGTCGACCCGCGCCAGGTGGTCCTCGACCCGGGCCTGGGGTTCGCCAAGAAGCTGCACCACAACTGGACGCTGCTCGCGCACCTGGACGCGCTGGCGGCCATCGGCCGGCCGCTGCTCGTCGGGGCGTCGCGCAAGCGGTTCCTCGGCGCGCTCGTCGCCGGGCCGGACGGCGCACCCGCGCCGGTCGAGGAGAGGGACGCCGCCACCGCCGCGACGAGCGCGCTCGCCGCCGCGGCCGGGGCGTGGGGGGTCAGGGTGCACGAGGTGCGCCCGTCGGTCGACGCGGTCAAGGTGGTCGCCGCGGTCGACGCCGCCCGGAGGGCCCGTCCGGGCCCGCCGGAGCGGGCCGGCGTGACATCACGGGCCACCGTGTCGCAACAGGAGTGGGGATGATGCTTCCACCGGTTCTCGACGACCACGGACGGCCCCTGGACCAGATCCGTATCGTCGGGCTGACGGCGACCGGGCACCACGGCGTGTTCGAGCACGAGCGCCGCGACGGCCAGGCCTTCACCGTCGACGTCATCCTCCACCTCGACATCCGCGCGGCGGCGGCGAGCGACGACCTCGACGACACCGTCGACTACGGGTCGCTCTCGGTCGACCTCGCGGACGCCGTCCGGGGTACGCCGCTCAACCTCATCGAGACCCTCGCGTCGAGACTGGCGCTCATGTGCCTGGCCGACCCGCGGATCGCGGTCGCGGACGTCGTCCTCCACAAGCCGCAGGCGCCGATCCCGGAGTCGTTCGCGGACGTTATGATCGTCGTGCGGCGCAGCCGGGCCGACCTGGAGAGCCGCGACCCGCAGCAGGAGCTGTCCTGGATGCAGGAGGGCCCGCCACGGTGACCTCGCCGGACGACACCCCGGACCGGCCGGTCACGGCGGTCGTCGCCCTCGGCACGAACCTCGGGGACCGGTTCGGCACGCTGCGCTCGGCCGTCGGCGGTCTCGACGCCTTCGAGGGCGTCCGGGTCCGGGCGGCCTCCGGGGTGTTCGAGACCGACCCGGTCGGCCCCGAGCAGCCCGACTACCTCAACGCCGTCCTGCTCCTGCACACCCGGCTCTCCGCGCTCGAGCTGCTCGCGGCCTGCCAGCAGGTCGAGAACGACCACGGCCGGGTCCGGACGGTGCGCTGGGGCGCCCGGACGCTCGACGTCGACGTCGTCGACTACGACGGCCTCGTCGTGACGACCCCGGTGCTCGGCCTGCCGCACCCGCGGGCCGCGGAGCGCGCGTTCGTGCTCGTGCCGTGGCTCGACGTCGACCCGGACGCGGTGCTGCCGACGCCGGCCGGCCCGCGGCGCGCCGCCGACCTGCTCGCGGGGCTGTCCGCCGCGGACGTCGCGGGGGTCCGGCCACGGCCCGACCTCGCGCTCGAGGTGCCCGTATGACGCCCGCGCGGCCCTGGACGGCCGTGCTCGCCGCCGTCGTCGTCACCGCGCTCGGCTGGGCCGGCCTGCGGCTGTGGACGCGGACCGGCGGGACGTACGTGCCGCTGCCGTGGACGGCGGTCGCCGGGACGGCGGCCCTCGCGCTCGTCGTGCTCGCCCTCGGCACCCCGGTGCGGCGCTGGGTCTCCGGCCGCCGTGACCGCGCGCTCGACCCGCTCGTCGCCGCCCGGACCGTCGTCCTCGCCAAGGCGGCCGCCTACGGCGGCGCCGTGCTCGTCGGCTGGTACGCCGCCCAGGCCCTGGTGATCCTGCCCGACGTCGTCGGCGCCCGCCGGACCAGGCTCGTGCTCGCGACCCTCGCGGCGGTCGCGTCGCTCGGGGTGTCCGTCGCCGGGTTCGTCGTCCAGCGCTGGTGCCGGGTCCCCCCGGACGACGAGGGCGGCGCCGGCCTGAGCGCCTAGATCGGCGGCTGCGGGTCGCCCTCCGGTGGCCCGGACCCGTTGCGGCGCAACCGGTACACCTCGGCGTCGAGGCGGCGGATCCGCGGCGCCGCCCACAGGTAGCGGCCGACGACGGCGCCGAGCAGCGCCGCCGCGAGCAGGAGCAGCCCGAGCTGGCCCACGAGGAACACCAAGCCGTCCAACGCGTTCACGTCCGCGGGCTCCCTTCGACGACGACCTCGACGCGCCGGTTCTTCGCCCGGTTGTCGGCGGAGATGTTGGGGACCGCCGGCCGCAACGAGGAGAAGCCGGTGGCGTCGATCCGGCCGGCCTTCGCGCCGCGGCTGCGCAGGTACTCCGAGACGGCGACCGCGCGCTGCAGCGACAGCGGCTGGTTGCGGGTGTCGAAGCCGGTGTTGTCGGCGTGCCCGCCGACCTTCAGGGCCGTCGCAGGGTGCGTCCGCAGCCACAGGACGAGGACGTCGAGCCGCGCGCGGGCCGCCCGGTCCAGCGAGGCCGAGTTCGACGCGAACCGCACGGTGACCGTCTGCGTGGCGGCAGGGGCGTCGGTGCCGCCCGCCGTGCCGTCCGCCGTCGTGCCGCCGCCGGGCGTCGAGCCCGGTGCGCACGGCGGCCCGGCCGCGTCGGCCTCGGCGGCGTCCGCGACGCGCACGACCCGGGCGCCGTCGATCCCGGCGAGCGCGGCGGCCGCCTCGGTCATCCGCCCGAGGTCGTCGACGGCGACGAGGGTGGCGTCCCGGCCCGACCAGGCGACCCGGGTGCCC
The DNA here is from genome assembly GCF_002198655.1 of Kineosporia sp. A_224. GTDB lineage: Bacteria > Actinomycetota > Actinomycetes > Actinomycetales > Kineosporiaceae > R-H-3. The sequence goes on along the minus strand of NZ_MWLN01000241.1, from coordinate 13,071 downwards.
GCGGCGAGCCCGGCGTCCGCGAGCGCCGCGCACCCGCGGACCTCGAGGTCGGCCTGGGTGCGCAGCGCCGTCCACAGCGCGCCGCCGACGACGGTCGCGGCGAGCAGGCCCGCGACGACCGGCACCGCGGCGACAGGGCCGGTCGCGCCCGACCGCGGGCGCGCGCCTGCGCGGCGTCGTCCGGGTGCCGGGGCGTTCTCGGTGTCGATACCCGGGGGACGCCCGCCGCGGTCGCGAGGTTGTCAGACGGCAGGCAGGAGGTCCCTGCCGCGCTGGTCGAAGGGACCGACCCGCCCACGGCTGACGCCCGCGGCGTGCAGTCCCGCGGGCGTGCGGCTCATCGTCGGCTGACCGCTGCGCGCCGCAGCGCCGTGTGCACGGCCCGGGCGGTGAGCAGCCCGGCGAGGCCGCCCTGCCCGTCGTCCGCGGCGACCGGCAGCGCCGGCTCGTCGGTGCGGCTCAGTGCGAGGAACGCGTCCCGCGCCGTGAGCGGCAGCCGCAGGCCGTCGCCCGCCGCGGTGCGGTGGTACCCCTCCGGCGCCGGCTCGAGGTCCGCCCCCGTGATCGGGGTGAACGCCAGCCGGCGCAGCGTCGTGTCGCCCCCGACGAACGCGGCGACCGCGTCGTTCGCGGGGGCCGCGAGCAGCGTCGCCGGGTCGGCGAGCTGGTCCAGCCGGCCGCCCGGGCCGAGGACGGCGACCCGGTCGGCGACCCGGACCGCCTCGTCGAGGTCGTGGGTCACGAAGAGCGCGGTCGTGCCGAGCCGGGTCCGGATCGTCGTGAACTCGTCCTGGAGCCGCTCGCGCTGCACCGGGTCGACGGCGCCGAACGGCTCGTCGAGCAGGAGCACGGGCGGGTCGGCGGCGAGCGCCCGGGCCACGCCGACCCGTTGCTGCTGGCCGCCGGAGAGCTCGTGCGGGTACCGGTCGGCGTAGGTGCCGGTGGGCAGGCCGACGAGGTCGAGGAGCTCGCCGACCCGCTGCCGCACCAGGCCGCGGTCCCAGCCGAGCAGCTCCGGGACGGTCGCGACGTTCTCGCCGACCGTCCGGTGCGGGAACAGGCCGACCCGCTGGATGACGTAGCCGATCCGGCGGCGCAGCCGCACCGGGTCGGTCGCGGTGACGTCCTCGCCGTCGAGGAGGATCCGCCCGCTCGTCGGCTCGACGAGCCGGTTCACCATCCGCAGCGTCGTCGACTTGCCGCAGCCGGACGGCCCGACGAGCGCGAGGACCTCGCCGCGGTGCACGTCGAGGGACAGGTGCCCGACGGCGACGGTGCCGTCGGGGTAGCGCTTGCCGACGCCGTCGAGGGCGATCATGACGTCCGGGTCGACCATGGTCCCCACCCTCGCCCGCCGCCGGGCGGGCGCAACCCAGGACGGCGCAGCCCGGACGGCGCGACGCCTCGCCGGGTGCCGGTGCGGGGTCGGGCCTAGCGTCGTGCGGGTGATCCCGTCCGCCGCCGTCCCGCGCGCCGCGAGCTGCCTGCTCGAGAACGCCTGGGTGTGCCCGGAGTACCTGTCGTCCCGGCGCTCCGAGCTCCTCGCGGCGGTCGTCGCGCACCTGCAGATCACGGTCGTGTCGGTCGCGATCGGGGCGCTCGTCGCGCTGCCGCTGGCCCTGCTCGCCCGCCGGGTGCGCGGCCTGCGGCCGGTCGTCCTCGGGGCGTCGACGGCGCTCTACACGGTGCCGTCCCTCGCCCTGTTCTCCCTGCTGCTGCCGTTCACCGGGCTGTCCCGGACGACCGTCGTCGTCGGGCTCGTCCTGTACTCGCTGACCGTCCTCGTGCGCACGGTGCTCACCGGGCTCGAGGGCGTCCCCGAGGAGGTCCGGGACGCCGCGCGCGGCATGGGCTTCGCGCCGTCCGCGCTGCTGTGGCGGGTCGAGCTGCCGCTCGCGCTGCCCGTCGTCGTCTCCGGGCTGCGGGTCGCGACGGTCTCGACGGTCGCGTTGACGACGGTCGGCACGATCGTCGGCAACGGCGGCCTCGGCGACCTCGTCTACGACGGGCTGCGGACCGACTTCCGTGCCGAGGTGCTCACGGCGTCCGTGCTGTGCGTCGCGCTCGCGCTGGCGCTCGACGCCGTCCTCCTCGTGGCCGGCCGGCTGCTCGTGCCGTGGCGGCGGGGGGTGGCCTGAGTGGGCTGGCTCACCGGCGCCGTCGCGTGGCTGGCCGACGGTGCGCACTGGCAGGGCGCGGACGGCGTCCCGCAGCGCCTGCTCGAGCACGTCGGGCTCTCGGCGGCGGCGGTCGGCATCGGCTGCCTCGTCGCGCTCCCGCTGGGCCTGTGGCTCGGGCACGTCCGGCGCGGCGGCGCGTTCGCCGTCGCGACGGGCAACCTCGCCCGGGCCGTCCCGACGTTCGCCGTCCTCGTGCTGCTCGCGCTGGCGCCGTCCCCGTTCGGGCTCGGGACGACGTCCACGCTCACCGCGCTCGTCCTGTTCGCCGTGCCGCCGCTGCTGACGAACGCCTACGTCGGCGTGCTCGAGGTGGACCCGGCGGCCGTCGACGCGGCCCGTGGGATGGGGCTGACGTCGTCCCAGGTGCTGCGCCGGGTCGAGCTGCCGCTCGCGGTCCCGCTCGTCATGAACGGGGTGCGGCTGGCGGCCGTCCAGGTCGTCGCGACGGCGACGATCGCGGCGCTCGTCGCCGGCGGCGGCCTCGGCCGCATCATCGTGGAGGGCTTCGGCCGGCAGGACCAGCCGCAGCTGCTCGCCGGGGCGTTCCTCGTGCTCGCCCTCGCGCTCGCCGTCGAGGGCGCGATGGAGCTGCTCCAGCGCCGGGTCGACCCGCTGCGCCGGGCCCGCGGCCGGCGCCGGGCGGCGGCGGCGGCGGGTGCCCAACTGCAGGTGCAGGGTGGTTCGTCCTGAGATCGCATGGTCCCATGCGTGCTGCTCCGAAGAAGACCGCCTTGAAGGCCCTGCCCGTCGTCCTCCTCGCCGCCGTCGGCCTCGCCGCGTGCGGCGGCTCGTCGAACGCCTTCGGCGGTGGCTCGTCGTCCGCCCCGGCCTCCTCGGCGGGGGCGCCGTCGGCGACCGGCTCCGGCGGTGACGAGAAGACCCTCACCGTCGGCGGGGCGAACTTCACCGAGATGCTCGTCATGGAGCAGATGTACGGCCAGCTCCTCACGAAGGCCGGCTACACCGTCGACTACAAGACCGCGGACAACCGCGAGATCTACGCCAAGAGCCTCGCGAGCGGCGAGATCGACGTCGTCCCGGAGTACGCGGCGACGATGGCCGAGTACCTCAACCGGGCCGAGAACGGCCCCGACGCGGCGACGATCGCGACGAACGACGCCGCGGCGACCGTCGCGGCGATGGCGCCGCTCGCCGCGAAGCAGGGGTTCACGGTGCTCGCACCGTCCCCGGCCGCCGACCAGAACGGCTTCGCCGTGACGCAGCAGTTCTCCACGACGAACAAGGTCACGACCCTGTCCCAGCTCGCCGCCCTGAAGAAGCCGGTGCGCCTGGCGGCCGTCGTCGAGTGCGCCGACCGGCCGTTCTGCGCGCCTGGGCTGGAGAAGACCTACGGGATGGACGTCTCCGAGGTGCTCCCGCTCGGCTTCGGCAGTCCGCAGGCCAAGCAGGCCGTGCTGACCGGCAAGGCCGACCTCGTCCTCGTCGGGACGACGGACGGCACGCTCGGCGCCCAGAAGCTCGTCCTGCTCGAGGACGACAAGGGCCTGCAGCTCGCGGACAACCTCGTCCCGGTCGTCAACACCGCCTCGGCCGGCGGGGGCGGCGTCGCGGCCGTGCTCGACCCGCTGTCGAAGGCGCTGACGACGCAGGACCTCGCGCGGCTCAACGCCGAGGTCGACGCGCAGCGCAAGAAGCCCGAGGACGTCGCCAAGGCCTACCTCGAGAGCAAGGGCCTGCTCGGGTAGCAGCCGCGGGAGCAGACTGGCGTCGTGATCCTCCCGAAGGAGCGCGACCCGCGGCTCGTGACGGTCCGGCGCGGCGGGACGCTGACGGACGACGACCACCACCTGCTCGCGCTGTGGGCGGCGGCGTGCGCCGAGCACGTCCTCGGGCTGTTCGAGGCGGCCCGCCCGCAGGACCCGCGGCCGCGGCAGGCGCTCGAGGCGGTCCGGGCGTGGACCCGCGGCGAGGTGGGGATGTCGGTGTCGCGCGCCGCGGGCGGCCACGCGATGGGCGCCGCGCGCGACCTGCGCGGGGCGGCCCGGCACGCCGCGTACGCCGCCGGGCAGGCCGCCGTCGTCGCGCACGTCGCCGAGCACGACCTCGGGGCCGCCGCCTACGCGATCAAGGCCGTCCGGGCGGCCGCGCCGGCCGGGGAGGCCGAGGCCGCGGGGCGCCTGGAGTGCCGGTGGCAGCGGGACCTGCTCCCGGCCGCGGTGCGCGACCTCGTCCTGGAGGACCAGCGGCGGCGCAACGCCATCTGCTGGTCGGTGTTCGAGCCTCTGCCCGGGTGGGGCGCTCAGCCGTAGGTGAAGCTCATGACCTGGAACCGACCGGTGCCGTCGGTGAAGCGGACCACCGCGTAGGAGCGGATCTCGTCCGCCTCGTCGCCGCGGCACAGGACGCTCACGTCCGCGACCGCCTTCGCGACGGGGTCGCAGGTGACGGCGCCGAAGAGCTCGCCCTGGGCGGCCAGGGTCACCGCCGTCGCGAGTGCGGCGGCGTCCACCGAGCCGCCCGGCGTCACGGCCACGGACCCGTCGTGGACGCTGCCGCCGAACCCGCCCACGTCACCTTCGGAGAACGGGTCCATGCCGCCGAGGCCGAGCATCCCGAACATGAGCATCGGGAGCAGTTGGGTCATGAGCAGGGCGAGCAGGCAGACGACCGAGACCACCAGGGCCAGGACGGCGACGGTCCGCGTCGAGTCCCGTCGCGGGGGCGCCGGCGCGTACATGCCCGGCGCGGGCACGTACCCGGGGCCGGGCGGGTGTCCCTGCGTGCCCCAGCCACCGTCTGCGCTCATCGGCCGATCGTGGCACAGGTCCGGCGCGGCGCACCGGGTTCCGGGGAACCGGTCCTCCGGTCGCCGAGCGTGATCGGGGAGCGTGTCCTCGGCGCGTGTCGCGGCCCGGCCGACACGGCGCGTGGCCGGGCTGCCGGGCGCGCCTCGGGCGAACGGGGGACACCCGGCCCGCGTGACCTGGCCCACGATGCGCCTGTGACTGCTGTGACTTGTGGGACACGCCGGAACGTTGACGCTCGGTTACCGGGTGAAGGCCCGGAACGGTCCTAGGGTGTGCCCTCGTGAACGGTCAACACTCCGAGCAGGTGACGCGCGCCTGGGGCCCCACGGCGGCCGCGGCTGTCGTCGCCTGTCTTCCCCCCGCAGCGATGGCCACCAGCATCGGATGCGCCGGCCTGGGCCTGGCGATGGACAGCACGGCGGTCGCCGCGTCAGGCGCCGTCGCGGCCACCGTCGGCATGGTCGCGCAGCGCTCCGCCGGACGGCGGCTGCGCCGACGTCTGCGCCAGGAACGCGCCCGCAACCGCCTCGAGCTGCACGACCTCGAGATCCGGCTCGAGCAGGCGACCCGGCACCTCGCCGAGGCCGTCGCCCTCGCCGAGGCGGCGACCCGGGCGATGTCCGGTGCGCCGCTCGTCCTCACCGCGGAGGGTGCGGTCGTCGCGAAGACGCTCACACCCGCCGCGCAGGCCGCGCTCGTCGCGCAGCCGGTCGCCGCGCCGGTCGTCGAGCCGGCAGCCCCGGTCGCACCGGTCGCCGTCCCGGAGCCGGCGCGCGTCGTCGTCCCGGCCGCCGAGGCCGACACCGAGGTCATCGAGGCCGTCCCGGCCGCGCCCGCCCTGCCGGCCGCGGCCGCGGAGCCGGAGGGGCTCGACCTGCCGGTGCTGCCGCGCCGGGTCGCGGCCGCCGCCGTCTCGGAGCACCTCAAGGACGCCGCCCGGGTCAACGCCGAGGTCGCCGGCCGGGTCGCCGCCCGGCTCGCCGACCCCGTCTTCGGGCAGCCCGTCGTCCCCGCGACGCCCGCCGACCTCTTCACACCGGCGAACGGCCTGCCGGTGGCCGGTGCCGAGACGGACGACGCGGGCTGGTTCGCGCCGCGCCGGTCCGGCAACGGCCTGCCGCCCGCGCCGCTCAGCCCGGCGGTGGGCATCTCGCTCCCGGTCTCGTCCGGCCCGATGTCCGGCAGCGGCATGCCGCCCGGCCAGCGGGAGCCGGTGAGCGGCGCGCTGACGCTCGTCGGGGCCGAGGCGAGGGCGACGCGGCTGCCCGCCCGCCTCGCGGACGCCCGTGTCGTCGACCTGTCGACGCTCGCGCACCCCGAGTCGAGCGGCCTCATCGTCGTCCGCCGGGGCGGCCGGCACGCCGCGCCCCCGGTGGCCGCCGACCACGTGGCCTGACCACCACGACGGCACCGCTCCACGACGGGTCCGCAGAACCGTTGCGCCGCAGCACCTCCGGGTGCTGCGGCGCACTGCGTCCGGGACTGCCCGGTCCGGGGCTACTTGTCGACGTCCCCGACGACGAAGAACGTCGAGCCGAGGATCGCGACCATGTCCGAGACGAGGCAGCCCGGCAGGATCTCGCTGAGCACCTGGACGTTGTTGAAGGACGCCGAGCGCAGCTTGAGCCGCCACGGCACCTTGTCGCCGTTCGACACGAGGTAGTACCCGTTGACGCCCAGCGGGTTCTCGGTCCAGCGGTAGACGTGCCCCTCGGGAACCCGCAGCACCTTGGGCAGCCGCACGTTGATCGGCCCCTGCGGCAGCGACCGCAGGTGGTCCACGCAGACCTCGACGAGGTCGAGCGAGACGTGCACCTGCTCCAGCAGCACCTCCAGCCGGGCCAGGCAGTCGCCGGCGGTGCGCCCGACGACACGCCCCGGCCCGCCCGGGCCGAAGAGCGGCCCGTAGGCGAGGTACGGGTCGTCGCGGCGCAGGTCCATGTCGAGGCCGCTCGCGCGGGCGATCGGGCCGCTCACCCCGTAGGCGGCGGCGAGGTCGGCGGACAGCACACCGACGCCGGCCGTCCGGGCGCGGACGATCGGGTTGCCGACGACGAGCGCCTCGAGGTCGGGCAGCCGGCGCCGGACGGCGTCCACGGCGGAGTCGACGCGGGCGAGCCAGCCCGCGGGCAGGTCCTCCTTGAGGCCGCCGACCCGGTTGAACATGTAGTGCATCCGGCCGCCGGAGATCTCCTCCATGACGGCCTGGAGCTCCTCCCGCTCGCGGAAGGCGTAGAAGACCGGTGTGATCGCGCCGAGCTCGAGCGGGTAGGAGCCGAGGAACATCAGGTGGTTGAGCACCCGGTTCAGCTCGGCGAGCAGGGTCCGGGCCCAGACCGCCCGCTCCGGCACCTCCATGCCGAGCATCTCCTCGGCGGCGAGCACGACGCCGAGCTCGTTGGCGAACGCCGACAGCCAGTCGTGCCGGTTCGCGAGGACGACGATCTGCCGGTAGTCGCGGACCTCGAAGAGCTTCTCGGCGCCGCGGTGCATGTACCCGACGATCGGCTCGGCGGAGACGATCTGCTCGCCGTCCACCCGGATCCGCAGCCGCAGGACACCGTGCGTCGCCGGGTGCTGCGGCCCGATGTTGAGCACCATGTCGGCCGTGGCGAGGCCGCCGGCACCCACCCCGACGGTGAGCTCGCGACGCTCGGCGGCTGTGTCCACGCGCCGAGTCTGCCAGCCGACGGGAACCGGTGTCCCGCGGGTCGCCGTCCATCGGGCGACGACCCCGCTGCGTGAGAGGCTGGCGCCATGTCTGAGCACCCGGGAAACCCGCGGGCGGCCGAGCCCTTCGAGCCGGACGGCGTGCGCTGGTCCGCGGTCTCCCCGCGGCTCGCGTCCGCCCGCCGGGTCAGCGGCTGCGTGCCCCTGGCGGTCCTCGGCCTCGGCTTCGCCGTCGCCGCCCTCGTCGTGCCCTGGTCGCAGTTCTGGCTGCCCGCCGGGTTGTTCCTCGCGGCCGCGGCGTGGACGTGGTGGCTCGCCGGCAGGCAGGCCGCGGCGTGGGCGTACGCCGAGCAGGAGGACGACCTGCTCGTCCGCAGCGGCATCATGTTCCGCCGCATCGTCGTCGTGCCGTACGGCCGGATGCAGTTCGTCGACGTCCACGCCGGCCCGGTCGACCGGCTCTTCCGGATCGCGCGCGTCCAGCTGCACACCGCGTCCGCGGCGAGCGACGCCGCGATCCCCGGGCTGGCGCCCGAGGAGGCCGCGCGGCTGCGCGACCGGCTCTCCTCCCGCGGGCAGTCCCGGCTGGCAGGGCTCTGAGTGGCCGAGCAGCCGGTGACGGAGCGTCCCGCGGCCGGGCCGCCGTCCGGCCGCCCCGCGGCAGCGGACGGCGCCTGGCACCGCGTGCACCCGCTGACCCCCGCGGTGAAGTCGTGGTCCGCGCTCGTCGTCGTCCTCGTCGTCGTGGCCCAGGAGTTCGGCCGGGAGGCGGTCGGCGGCAGCGGCGACACCGGTGACAGCGGCGGCGGCTCCGGCGGGGCGCCCTTCGACGTCCGTGACCTCGGCGGCGGCGTCCTCGCCGGCGGCACGGCGCTCGTCGCGCTCGTCGTCCTGCTCGCCGTCGGGTTCGCCTGGCTGTCCTGGCGGATGACCCGGTACCGGCTCACCGACGAGGCGCTCGAGCTGCACCAGGGCGTGCTGTCGCGGCGGCAGCGGGCCGCCCGGATCGACCGGCTGCAGGCGGTGGACGTCGTCCAGCCGCTCGTCGCGCGGATCTTCGGGCTGGCCCGGCTCAGCGTCGAGGTCGCCGGCTCGGGCGACTCGAAGATCGAGCTCGCGTACCTGACGCACGACCAGGCGACCGGTCTGCGGGCGCACCTGCTCGCCCGCGCCGCCGGTGTCACCTACTCGACGACCGAGGCGCCGGAGGCCCCCGAGCACGCGGTCTTCGAACTGCCCGTGCAGCGTCTCCTCGGCTCGGTCGTGCTCTCCGGCGCGTTCGTCACCGCCGTCGTCGGCGGGCTCGGCCTCGCCGTCGGGGCCGGGGTCGCCGCGGCCTTCGGGGCCCCCTTCGGCTCGGCGTTCGCCGGGATCTTCCCGATGGCGCTCGCCGTCGGCGGCATCCTGTGGACCCGGTTCACGAACGGCTTCGGCTTCCGGGTGGCGTCCTCGCCGGACGGCGTCCGGCTCCGGCACGGCCTGCTCGAGCAGCGCAGCCAGACGGTGCCGCCCGGCCGGGTGCAGGCGGTGCGGCTGCGGCAGCCGCTGCTCTGGCGGCGCTCCGGGTGGTGGAACGTGCGCGTCAACGTCGCCGGCTACGGCGCCGGCGAGCAGCAGGGCGAGGGCGAGACGACGCTGCTGCCCGTCGCGGACCGCGACGAGGCACTCCTCGTGCTCTCGATGGTCGTGCCCGACCTCGGCGTCGCACCGGGAGAGGACCCGCGCCGGCTCGTCGGCACCGCCATGGACGGCAGCGGGCCGGACGGCGGGTTCGTCACCGCGCCCCGCCAGGCGCGCTGGCTCGACCCGTTCGCCTGGCGCAGGACCGGCTACCGGGTGACGGACGAGGTGCTGCTCGTGCGCCGCGGCTGGCTGCACCGCGAGGTGGACGTCGTGCCGCACGCGCGGACCCAGAGCCTCGGGGTCCGGCAGGGGCCGGTCCAGCGCAGGCTGGGCCTGGCGACCTTCGCGGTGCACTCGACGCCCGGCCCGGTCGCACCCGTCGTGCCGCACCTGTCGTCGGTGCAGGCCGCGGCGCTGCTCGCGGAGCAGTCGGTCCGGGCCCGGGCGGCCCGGCTCGCCGCCGGTCCGGAGCGGTGGATGGCCGGCCCCGGCGACGACCTCACACCGGGCGCGGACCCGGCGGCTCCGGCAGTCCCGGCGGCTCCGGCAGTCCCGGCAGCCCCGGCAGCACCGGCTGCGGACGGCCCGCCGCCGACAGCAGCCAGCTGAAGCCGCCGAGCCCGTCGGGGTCGAGCAGCTCGGCGAGCGCGGAGCGTTCCGCGAGCGCCCGCAGGATCGTGGCCGCCGGCAGCGGCGCGCCGGTCGGGTCGTGCGACACCGGGTGCGCACCCGGCCCGGCGGACAGGCCGAGGGCGCGCAGCGCGTCCCGCTGACGGACGACGACCCCGGCGGTCCCGCCGGCGGACCCGGCCGCCGCCGCGACGGCGTCGAGCGCGACGTGCGCGGTGACGTCGCACGAGCCGTCGGGCACCGGGTCGACGAGCAGCCCGCCGCGGTACCCGGCGAGGCTGCCCGCCGGCGGCCGGGCCGTCGCCGTGTGGGCGTAGTCGACCGCGAGCAGCACCGCGCCGTGCGGCGTCGCGGCGCAGCGGGCCGTGAGCTGCGACCACAGGGCGTCCCGGGGGCGGCCCACCTCGGCGCGGGTCCCCGGCGGGAGGCCGGCCAGCGGCCACCAGCGGGCCAGCCACGCCGCGTCGTCCGCCCCGGGCGGGCCGCCGAGGCGCTCGTGCCCGGTCGCCGGGTCGACGAGCACCTCGCGGACGGCGCCGGCGCCGTCGACCTCGACGACCGGGCAGGGGACGACGTCGAGCAGCTCCCAGCCGACGACGAGCGCGTCGTCGAGCAGCGGGAGGTCGTCGAGCAGCGCAGGCACGCCGGCCGACCAGCCGACCGGGCCGGGCAGCGCCGCGGGCCGGGGGACGACGTCGCAGCCGTGCAGGCCCAGCGGCGGTGCGTCCGCGGCGTCCTCGAGCGCGGCCAGGGCGACGAGCAGCTCACCGCGGCCCGCCCCGACGTCGACGACGCGCGAGCAGCCCGCGTGCCGGGCCAGCCGGGCCACCGCCCGGGCGAGCGGCCCGGGCGCCGCGTGGGACGCCGTCCGGAAGTGCCCGGCCGGGCCCTCGGGGCGCCGGTAGAAGCCGGCGGGGCCGTAGAGGGCGTCCGCCCAGGCCGTCACCCAGGGGGCGTACTCCTGCGGGCGTACGCCGACCCGGTGCGGGTCCGACTGCGGGTGACTGCCGTCGACGTCCACGCTGCCTACCCTGGCAGGAATGGAGAGCACCCGCCCCGAGGTCCGGCCCGCCGCCGGCGCGGCAGCCGGCCGGCCCGGCCGCCGGCTGCCCCGCCCGCCGCGGGGCGACGCGGTGCTGGCCGTCGTCATGCTGGGGTTCAGCACCCTCGCGCTCGCCGGCTACACCGGGGCCACGGCCTGGGCCCTGCTGCTCACGCTGGCCCTGTGCGCGCCGCTGGCGTGGCGGCGCAGCCACCCGGAGCCTGCCGCGGGGTTCGTGTTCGCCGCCGCGGCGCTGCAGGTGCTCAGCCCCGGGGTCGGTCCGCTCGTCGCGGACGCCGCCGTCCTGCTCGCGATCTACGCCCTGTCGGCCTACGGGGCCGACTGGGCCCGCCCGGTGGCGTTGCTCGTCGGTCTCGGCGGCGCCCTGGTCGCCGTCCTGCGGTACGGCTCGTCGGTCTGGTCCGGGCAGGACCTCGGCTCGGCCCTGTTCACGCTGGTCTTCCTCGTCGGCTTCCTCGGCATGGTCGTGCTCGTCGTCTGGGGGGTCGGCGTCCTGCGCCGGTCCCGGGTGGCCCGGACCGAGGCGGTCCAGGAGCGGGCCCGGCTCGTGGAGGTCGAGCGCGAGCAGCAGCTGCGGCTCGTCGCCCAGGCCGAGCGCGCCCGGATCGCCCGCGACCTGCACGACGTCGTCGCGCACTCGCTGGCGGTGATGATCACCCAGGCCGACGGTGGCCGCTACGCCGCCCGGAGCAACCCCGACAGCGCCGTGCAGGCCCTGGAAACCATCGCCGAGACCGGTCGCAACGCGCTGTCGGAGATGCGCCGGCTGCTCGGCGTCCTGCGGGACGAGGCGCCGCCGACGTCCGCCACGACACCCCAGCCGGGGCTGGAGGACCTCTCGACCCTCGTCGACGGGCTACGGTCCGGGGGGCTGGCCGTGACGCTCGAGTCGCGCGGCGAGCCGGCGACGCTGCCGCAGGGGATGGGGCTGGCGGCGTACCGGATCGTCCAGGAGGGGTTGACGAACGTGCTCAAGCACGCAGGTCCGCAGGCGACCGCGCGGGTGCACCTGTGGTGGTCGCCGTCCGCGCTCACGGTCGACGTCGTCGACGACGGCCGCGGGGCCGCCGCGGTGGCCCCGGACGACGGGCCCGGCCACGGCCTGCTCGGGATGCGGGAGCGGGCCGCGGTCTACGGTGGCAGCGTCCAGGCCGGGCCGATGCCCGGCGGCGGGTTCGGCGTCCGGGCGGTGTTCCCGCTCGCGTTCACGCCGACGGCGATGCCGGGGGTGCGGGCGTGAGCGAGCAGGGCACGGGCGAGCAGGGCACGAGCGGTGAGGGCACGGGCGGCCGGCGGATCCGGATCCTCCTCGTCGACGACCAGGCGCTGGTCCGGGCCGGCTTCCGGATGGTCATCGACAGCCAGCCCGACCTCGAGGTCGTCGGCGAGGCCGCGGACGGTCTCGCGGGCGTGCAGGCGGTGCAGCGGCTCGCCCCCGACCTCGTCGTCATGGACGTGCGGATGCCCGTCCTCGACGGGATCGAGGCGACCCGCCGGATCGTCGCGCTGCCGGACGCGCCGCGGGTCGTCGTCCTCACGACGTTCGACCTCGACGAGCACGCGCTCGCCGCCATCCGGGCCGGGGCGAGCGGCTTCCTGCTCAAGGACGCGCCGCCGGAGGAGATGCTCGCCGCCCTGCGCACCGTGCACGCCGGGGACGCCGTCATCGCGCCCTCGACGACCCGCCGGCTCCTCGAGCACCTCGCCCCGCACGGCTGCGACCCGGCCGCGCTGCAGTCGGTCGAGCACCTCACCGAACGCGAGCGGGAGGTCCTCGTCGCGATGGCGCGGGGCTGGTCGAACTCCGAGATCGCCACCCGGCTCTTCGTCGCCGAGGGCACGGTGAAGACCCATGTCGGGCGGATCCTCGCCAAGCTCGACGCCCGGGACCGGGTGCAGGCCGTCATCGTCGCCTACGACGCCGGGCTCGTCCGTCCCGGCGGCTGACGCGGGTCCGACGAAGGGTACGACCCAGGGGGTACCGGGAGGCGGTGGGAACACCACCGGCGAGAGACGACCCGGCCACCGGTCCGCTGCGACCGTCGAGGTATGACCGAACTCGACAGCACGAACTCCTGGAACGCCGGTGTCCCCGGCTCCCCGCCCCGGCCCGGTGCCGACGTCGCGGGCCTCGTGG
>NZ_MWLN01000240.1 GCF_002198655.1 Kineosporia sp. A_224 | reverse complement strand
ACCCCACAAGCCAAGGCTCTTGGCATCGACTACAAAGCACGCTGTTGAGTTCTCAAGGAACAGACGCACCACGAATCCACCCCAGTCGGGGGCGGTTCCATCGGGGCAACTCTCCTACCTTAGCCGCGGGGTTTTGCTCGGTCAAATCGGCTTCCCGACCCGTCCTCGCCGTCCCGCTCGCTCCGGCAGGAAGAACATTACCCGCTCCCGGGGGGTGCTCTTGACACGTCCCGGCAACATGGGCCTCCCGGAGACCGTCACAGCGGGTCACCACGGGGGTCGAGCGACGACGAAGTCGTTGCGGGACAACGGATCCAGCGCACCGAGACTTTGTCCAAGATTTTTTGCCCCGGACCCCCGGCCCCCTTGCGCACGGGCGGACGGTCTGCCTACCGGGGCCTGCGGGGCCGTCCGGAGGCCTGCTCGCGGGCCCCGGCGGACAGCGCCGTCCCGCGCGGCCCACGGGTCCGCACCGTGATCGCCGTGCGGTCGGCACGGAAGAGGTCGTAGGAGAACTCCAGGGGGATCCCCTCCTCGTCCCGCGTCGTGCGCGTGATCGCCAGCAGCGCCGCGCCCTGGGCCGTCCCGAGCACGGCCGCCTCGTCGCCCGCCGCCTCGACGACCTCGATCTGCTCCTCCGCCTCGGCCGGCTCCACGCCGTACCGGGCGGCGAGCAGCTCGTAGATCGAGCCGCCCAGGCTCTGCTCCAGCAGGTCCGGGAACCTCGCCGCCGGGAACCGGGCGTGCTCGAGCGAGATCGGGGCGCCGTCCGCGAGCCGGATCCGGACGACGTCGTGCACGTAGGCGCCCGGGGCGACCCCGAGGGCCCGGGCCGTCGCGTCGTCGGCGGCGACGACGGCCGCCGACAGCACCCGGGTCCCGGCGAAGAAGCCCTGGTCCCGCAGCAACGCCGGCAGGCCGACGATCCGGGACAGGTCCCGGGAGACCTTGGCGGCGGTGACGAACGTGCCACCGCCCCGGCCCGGCGTCCGCCGCAGGAACCCCTGCCCCTCGAGCGCGGAGAGCGCCTGCCGCAACGTCGAGCGGCTCACCCCGTACTCCACGGCGAGGTCACGCTCCGCGCCGAGCCGCTCGCCCCCGCGCAGGTCGCCGGACCGGATCCGCTCGAGGAGCCGCCGGCGGACGTCGTCCGCGGCGGGGCCGAGCGGGTCCGGCGGCAGCGCGGCCACAGGCCCGTCCTCACGCACCCTGGAGCGCCTCCAGGGACTCGGGCAGCACCTGGCCGCCGTCGACGACGAGGGCCTGCCCGGTCACGTACGCGGCCTCGTCCGTGGCGAAGAACAGCGCCGCGTAGCCGATGTCGTCGACCTCCCCCAGTCGCTTCATGGGGATCGAGGCCTCCATCGTCGCCCGGTACGAGGCACCGAGGTCGGCGAGCCCCTCCGTCGCGATGTTCCCCGGGAGGACGGCGTTCACGGTGATCCTGCGCGGCGCGAGCTCGATGGCCGCCGTCCGCATGAAGCCGAGCTGGGCGGCCTTGCTCGCCCCGTAGTGCGACCACCCGGGGAAGCCGGTGACCGGGCCGGTGATCGAGGACGTGAGGATGACCCGCCCGTGCCCGGAGGCCGTCAGGTACGGCAGGCAGGCCTGGACGGCGAACATCGTGCCCTTGACGTTCGTGCCGAAGACCGAGTCCATGTCCGCCTCGGTCATGTCCGCGAGCTTGGCGTCCGGGAAGATCCCGGCGTTGGCGCAGAGGACGTCGATGCCGCCGTGCCGGCTCACCGCGGCGTCCGCGGCGGCGCGGTTGCCGTCGAGGGTCGCGACGTCGGCCAGGACGTAGGAGACGGTGCCCCCGCCGAGGGCGGTGAGCTCGTCGGCGCAGGCGCGGGCCGTCGTCTCGTCCCGCCCGACGACGACGACGTTCGCGCCGGAGCGGGCGAAGACCCGGGCGATGCCCTTCCCGATGCCCTTCGTGCCACCGGTGACGACGACGGTGCGGCCCTCGACGGAGCTGAACATGTGCGGTCCCTTCGCAGTGCGGTCGGTGACGGGTTCGGACGCAGGGTTCGGAGGCAGGTTCGGAGGCAGGTTCGGAGGCAGGGAGTGCCGGAGGTCAGAGCACGGTGCGGACGACGGGCGGCCGGGACAGGTACGCCTCGGCGAGGTCGCACGAGACGGCGGTGTACTCCTCCCCCATCTCCTGGGCGAGGTCGGTATCGGAGTGCGAGCCGATCCAGGCGACGAGGAGCAGCCGGCGCAGGAGCACGAACGTCGGCAGCTCGGCCTCCTCCGCCGCGGACAGCGGCGCCACCGTCCGGTAGCCGGCGGCCCACGCGTCCGTCAGCTCGGGGACCCGGGGGTCGTGCTCGATGAACGACAGCGACGAGCCCAGGTCGTACATGAACCAGCCCAGGCCGCAGTCGTCGAAGTCGATGACCGTCACCCCGGAGGAGACGTCGTCCGGGTCGACGAGGAGGTTGGCCAGGCGCATGTCGGCGTGGACGAGGCCGAACCGGTCCGGCCCGTCGCCGAAGGCGGCCAGCCGGTCCCGCAGCGCGAGGTCGAGGCGGCCGAGGACCTCGCGCTCGGCGGCGCCGACCGCCATCCCGTCCTGCCAGCGGCCCCAGTGCCCGCGCGGGCCGATCGAGGTCTCGTAGTCCCAGCGGAACCGGGTGAACGACGCCGGCCGCGCCCAGCTGCGGGCGTGCAGGTGGAGCCGGGCCGTCACGGCACCGAGGTCGCGGAAGTCGTCGACGAGCCGCTCCCCCGCCGGCTCGGCACCGGGGCACCACTCGAACCGGACGGCGTGCCGCTCCTCGCCGTCCGGGTGCCGACCGGTGGCGACGGGCGCGCCGTCGCGGGCGGGGAGCACCTCAGGCGTGCGGACGACGTCGTCGCCGCGCAGGGCACCGATCCAGGCCAGCTCGCTCTCGATCGCCGCCCGCGAGTGGTAGCCCGGCCGGTGCACCCGCAGGACGCTGCGGACCCCGGTCGCCGGGTCGTCGACGGCGTACGTCGCGTTCTCGCTGATGTTGAGGAGCGTGAGCGTCGCCGCGGGGTCGACGTCGTGGTGGGCGAGCGCGCTGCGGGCGATCTCCTCGAGCCGTGCCCGCTGCGCGGGGTCCCCGTCGGGGGTCCGGGTCGTCATGAGCTCGCCGGACGTCTCCTCGTCCGGCTCGGGCACACCGCTCATCCTGTTGTCCTTCCGTGGTCCAGGGCGGAGAACACGTCGTCGATCGCCGCCCGGGCCCGCGCGACGTCCCGGGGGCTGCCGCCGAGGTAGAGCCGGCCGGCGGCGCCGATCATCGACACGTCGACGAGGGTGACCCCCGGGGCGGCCCGCTCGGCCTCGTTGGCGGCCAGCGCGGCGAACAGGGCCGGCGTCACCTCGTGGACGAGGAGCGACTGGCCGGGCAGCAGCATCGACGCCTCCCGGGTGCGGTTGACGATGACGGCGTGGGTGTCGCTCACGTCGTCGATGACGTCGGAGTAGAGCACGTCGGGGGCCAGCCCGTCCTGGCTCCCGGCCCCGATCCCGTCGAGGATCGCCCGGCTCGCCGCCTCGACGTCGGCAAGCCGGTCCCCGTGCACCTCGAGCACGCCGAACTGCCGCTCCACGAAGAGGATGCCGGGCTCGACCGCGGGGGCCGCCCGCAGCGCGAGGTCGGCGATCCGGTGGATCGCCAGCCCCGGTGCCACCTCGACGAAGAGCGCGTGCTGCCCGGCGTACGGCGGGTAGCCGCGCGCCCGTGTCGGCGTGCCCAGCCACGCGGCGAACTGCGGCTGCAGGTCCTGCAGCAGCAGGTGCACCCGCAGCTGGGTGGGGCGCCGTCCGGTCGGTGTGCTCATGGCCTCACGGGATCGTCGGGTGTGGCGGGGTTCGGACGGGCGGGTCTCTTCAGTCGTCGGCGCCGGTGACCGTGAAGTGCTTGCCGAGCTCGGCGTGCGGGCGCGGGATGACGTGCACGGAGACGAGCTCGCCGACCTGGGCGGCGGTCTCGGCGCCGGCCTCGGTCGCGGCCTTCACCGCGCCGACGTCGCCGACGACCGTGATCGCCACGAGGCCGTCGCCGACGGTGTCACGGCTGACGATGACGACGTTCGCGGCCTTGACCATCGCGTCGGCCGCGGCGAGCGCGGCGACGTAGCCCTTGGTCTCGAGCAGGCCGATCGCGGTGCTGGACATGGTTTCTCCTCGGGTGTCGGTGCCGGGCGTGCCGGCCGGGTTCGGACGGCGGGTGGTGCGGGTCAGGGCAGGTCGTCGGCCGGCCGCTCGTCGATCGAGCCGATGACGAGCGCGTCGATCGGGGGTGCGGGGCGGTTCGCGGACGACGGACCGCCGGAGGTCTGGAACCACGACGCCGCGACGGAGCCGGTCGCCACGAGCACGTGCTCGCCGATCCCGGTGCCGAGGACGTCGAAGGCGACGAGCCGGCCGCCGCCGTCCGCCTCGACCTCGAGGAAGGCGCCGTTCGGGATCTCGGCCAGCCGGCGCGTCGCCCAGACGTTGCCGATCACACGTGCACGCAGCATCAGTGCCTCCCTGCATCGGTGACGGTGGCCGGGGCGCGGACGATCTCGACCCCGGCCGTGCGGGCCCGGTCACGGGCCAGCGGTGTGACGACCGCCCGCGGTCCGACGACGATCCGCCGGCCCGCGGCCTCGGCGGCCCGCACGTGCCGCTCGGTGACGGCGCCGCGGTCGACCCGGTGCGTGCCGTCGTCCGCCCGCACCGGCCGCGCGGCGGGCGTGCCCGGCGTGCCCGGCGTGCCCGGTGTGCCTGGTGTGCCCGGTGTGCCCGCGACGAGCCGGAACGTGACCCGGCCCGCGCGGACGTCGTCCCCGAGGTCGAGGACCCGTGCGGCGAAGGCGGCGAGGTCGGCGTCGTCCGCGACCCGGACGTCCTCCACGCGGGCGCGGCCGGCCCGGCCCTGGGCGACCCCGGCGAGCATCTCGGGCAGCACCTCGCGCAGCGCGTCGCGGACGAGCGCGCGCAGGTCCTCGGCGCCGACGGCGTCCGTCATCGGCGGCCTCCGGCGAGCGCGCCCGCGAGAGCGGCCTCGGCCGCCTCAACGGCCTGCCGGACGTCGGCCTCGCGACCGGAGAGGTAGACCCGGCCGGTGGCGCCGAACATCCGGTAGTCGACGACCTTGATGTCGGCGGCCTTCTCGGCCTCGTTCACCGCGAGGATCGCGTACGAGGCGGGCTGCATCTCCAGCACGAAGAGACTCTCGCCGGCGAGGGCCATCGACCCGATCTTGTTGCGGTTCACGAGGAACGCGTGCTGGTGGTCGAGCGAGGTGACGATCCGCGATGCGAGCACCTGCGGTGCCGCGGCGTCGGACGCGAGCGCGCCGAGGGAGTCGAGGACGGCGGACGCCGCCGCCTGCACCTCGTCCGTCGACCCGTGCACCTCGAGGTAGCCGAACTGCCGCTCCACCATGAGGATCCCGGCCTGCACCCGGGCGTGCTTGAGCGCGACGTCGGTGAGCGGCTCGATGTCGAGACCGGGCGCCACCTCGACGACCTGCGCGGCCATCCCGCGCCGGGGCAGCGAGCCGCGGACCCAGGTGCCGAGGTAGCACATCGTCTGCGGCTGCAGCTGGTCGATGAAGATGAAGGACCTCAGGTCGGCCATGTCCTCAGCCCTCGACGATCCGGCGGAGCTCCGCGACGACCATCCGCCGGACCTCCTCGCGCAGGTCCGCGGACTCGGCGGTGACCGGCTCGCGCGGCGCGGCCGCGGCACCTGCGACGGCGGCCCGCAGCACGTCCGCGGCCTCCGCGGTGTTCGACGCGTGCGGGTAGGCCGGCACCGGGCCGGTCGGCGGCGCCCAGGCGGACCCCGTCGCCGCCGCGACGTCCGGCATGCCCACGCCGGGGTCGGCGTTCCACGCGAGCCTCGTGTGGTTCACCAGGTGCCGTGGTTCGAGGTTCTCCCCGACGCTCGACCGGCCGAAGAAGCCGGTGCCGATCGTCATCGTCGGTGCGAGGTTCGTCTCGAGGCCGGAGCCGCCGAGGCTCGCCCCGGTGTTGACGCTGACCCGCAGGACACGGACGGCGGCCCCGAACGCGAGGATCGTCGCCGGGTCGGTCGAGTGCACGGCGGCGGAGTGGCCGGCCCCGCTGATCCGGAGCACCGCGCGGGCGGTGTCGATCCCGCTGCGCACCGTCGGCACCCGGACCAGGCCGAGCACCGGGCAGAGCTTCTCGCGGGCGAGCGGCTCCTCCGGGACGACGAGGTCGAACGGCGCGAGGAGCACCCGGGTCCCGGCCGGCACCCGGACGCCGGCCCGGCCGGCGAGGGTCACGGCGTCCCGGCCGACGCAGGACGTGTCGAAGACCCCGCCCGGGAAGAGCAGGTCCCGCACCCGGTCGCGCTCGTCCTCGGTGAGCAGGTGCGCGCCGGCGCGGCGCAGGGCCGTGACCAGGGTGTCGGCGCACGCCTCCTCGACGACGAGGACGGACTCGTTCGTGCAGAGGACCGAGTTGTCGAAGCTCTTGCTGTCGACGATCCGGCGGGCGGCCGCGGCGAGGTCCGCGGTGGCGTCGACGAGGACCGGCACGTTGCCCGGGCCGACCCCGATCGCCGGGTTGCCGCTGCGGTACGCGGCCCGGACGACCTGGACGCCGCCCGTCGCGACGACGACGTCGGTGCGCTCGTCGCTCATGAGCGCGTTGAGCAGCGGGACGGACGGCTCGTCGACCCACTGGACGCAGCCGTCGGGGGCACCGGCCGCGACCGCGGCCTCGGCCATGATGCGGGCCGCGTCGGCGCACACCGACCTCGCGAGCGGGTGCGGGCAGACCACGACCGCGTTGCGGGTCATGAGGGCGAGCAGGATCTTGAAGTAGACGGTGGCGACCGGGTTCGTCGACGGGGTGAGGGCGAGGACGACGCCCGCGGGCCGCGGGATCTCGACGATCTTCGCCTCGTGGTCGACGCGCACGCTCACGAAGTCGTGACCCGCGTAAGCCTCCAGGAGACCGGTCGAGCACGCGAGGTTCTTGAGCCGCTTGTGCTCGGCGACACCGAAGCCGGTCTCCTCGACGGCGCGCCGGGCGAACTCGTCGGCGTGCGCTGCGCCGGCCGCCGCCGCTGCGCTCAGGATCCGGTCGACCGTCGCCGCGTCGTAGCGGGCGAACGCGCGCGCGGCCCACTCGGCCCGCTCGAGCATCGCCCGGCCGCGGGGCACCCCGGCCGGTTCGGTGAGGACGGCGTCCCCGAAGGGTCCGTCGAGCAGACCGCTCGTCACCGGGTCACCGCCTTCCGGACCGGGACGGTCGTGCGGACGGGGACCCGCCGCCCGTTCCGCGTCGTGACGAACGCGCCGTCCGCGTCGGCCGACACGCCGGACGCCGCCGGCGGGACCGCAGCCGCGGCGGGTACCGCCGTGGTCCGGCGGGCCGGGGAGCCGCCGCGCCAGCCGTCCCGCGCGGCGTCGTCCCGCGCCCGGCCGATCGCGGTCGCCGTCCGCATGAGGAGCTCCTCGCACTGGTCGGCGCTCAGCAGGATGCCCGGCTTGTACTGCAGGACCCGCGGGTCGAGCGTGGAGAAGATCGCCCAGACGCCGCCCTCGTAGAGCCGCCGCATGACGTACGTGGCGCCCTGCGGGTGGTCGAACTCCAGCCCCATGACGACGCCGTTCTGCCGGATGCCGACGAACCAGTCGGGGTAGGTGTCCTGGATGTCGCGCAGCCCGCGGCCGACGGCGTCGGAGATGTAGTGGACCATCGAGCGCGTCTCCGGGCGGCTGCAGATCTCCAGCGCCTTGAGCGCCGCGATGCAGCCGAGCTCGGCGCCGCCGAACGTCGAGATGTGGCCGAAGCCGTCCTCGGTGAGCCAGCCGGCGCAGCGCTCGCTGAGCAGGACCGCGGCGATCGGGTACATCCCGCCGGAGATGCCCTTGCCGGTCACGAGGATGTCCGGGGCGATGCCGTGCTTCGTGATGCCCCACAGCTCGCCGGTGCGCATGAGGCCGGTCTGCACCTCGTCGGCGATGTAGAGCGCGTCGTACTGCTCGCACAGCGCCTTGACCGCCTCCAGGTACCCGGGTTCGGGGAGCGGGAAGCCGTACGTCGCGGGGATCGTCTCCATGATGACGGCGGCGACGTCGCGGCCGCGCAGCGCCTCTTCCATGGCCGCGAGGTCGTTGAAGGGGACGTGCGGGAACTCCTCGGGGCGATCGGCGAGGAACAGCTCGGAGAAGCGCTCGTCACCCGTCGCGACGGCCAGCCCGGTGTGCCCGTGGTACGCCTTGATGATCGAGACGATCTTGCGCTTCTTCGTGACGTGCCGGGCGGTCTTGAGCGCGATGTCGATCGCCTCGCCGCCGCCGGAGCCGTAGACCACCTTGGTCAGGCCCGGCGGGGCCGAGCGGACGAGCGCCTCGGCGAGCGCGGTCCGGGCCATCGACGGGAAGTGGTGGTTGCCGATGTCGAAGTGCCCCATCGCGGCGGTCACCGCCCGGACGACCTCGGGGTTGCGGTGGCCCAGGTTGTACGTGCCGCCGTTGAGGTGGACGTCGATGAGCCGCCGGCCCGACATGTCGTAGAGGTAGTACCCCTCGCGCCGGTCGATGACGAGGTCGACCCCGGTCCCCATCCAGAAACGGGTCTTGCCGGGGTTCCAGAACTCCTGCGACTTCGCCAGGACGTCGGCCTTGCTGGAGAACCCGAGCTGCTCGGCCGCCGCGGAGACCTGCTCCCCGGCGCCGGCCGCACCCGTCGAGTCCGTCATCGGCTGCTCCCGCCCGTCCGCTGCGTCCGCGCCCCACGACGCGGAGCCAGAGCATACCGAAAAGCCATACCAGAACAAGGCCTACGGTCTGGACCGGTCACCGCCCGTGGCAAACGCCCGCTTTCACGTAGTCACAGGCGTCTCAACAGGGGTTACGTTCACGTAAATCGTCCCCGAAGGTCGACTCGGGTGCCCCGAACCCTTGAAAATGGTCACCGCTTTGGTGCACCGTTCGGCTAGTCCACGGACATCATCACGCCGCACGAGTGGACCACTGTGCGCTGCACCGTTCCGGCCCGCCCCCACCTAGGAGCCCGCGTGACGACACAAGACCCCGCACCGACAGCCGTCCCCGGTGACCACCGGGTGAACACGGGCCTCAAGGCCGGGGCCATCGGCCTCGTCTCGGTGCTCTTCATGGCCGTGGCCAACGCGGCCCCGATCACGGCCATGAGCTTCAACGTGCCGATCGCCATCGGCTACGGCAACGGCCTCGGCGCCCCCGCCGGCTTCCTCTTCGCGACCGTCGTCCTCACGTTCTTCACCATCGGCTTCGTCTCGATGGCGAAGCACATCACGACGACCGGCGCGTTCTACGGCTTCATCTCCCACGGTCTCGGCCAGGTCGCCGGCATGGCCTCGGGCCTGCTCGCGACCGTCGCGTACGTCATCTTCGAGGGCTCGCTCATCGGCGGCTTCGCGTACTTCGCGCACGACGCGATGAAGACCTCGTTCGACGTGAACATCCACTGGCTGGTCTTCGCGCTCGCCGGGGCGGTGCTCATCGGCGTCCTCACGTACTACTCGGTGACGCTCACCGCGGCCGTGCTCGGCGTCACCCTCGTCAGCGAGGTCGTCCTCCTCGCCGCGCTCGGCATCTCGGTGCTCATCAAGGGCGGCCCGGACGGCTACCTGTTCTCCGAGACCGTCCCGATCGGCCCGGCCTTCGGCAACCTCGACGCCCAGGCCTTCGGGACGGCGGCCGCCGCCGGCACCGCGGCCATCGGCATCTTCTTCGCCTTCTGGTCGTGGGTCGGCTACGAGACCACCGCCGTGTACGGCGAGGAGTCGAAGGACCCGGCGCACATCGTCCCGCGCGCGACGCTCATCGCGGTCGTCGGCCTCGGGCTCTTCTACACGTTCATGTCGTGGATGGTCATCGTCGGCCAGGGCAAGACCAAGGCCGTCGAGTACTCGATCAGCGCGGCCCCGGTCGACCTGTGGCTGACCCTCGTCAAGGACAACCTCGGCGGGGTCGCGCTCGGCCTCTACAAGATCCTCCTCGTCGTCGGCTCGTTCGCGTGCGCCATGGCGTTCCACAACGCGGCGTCGCGGTACATCTACGCCCTCGGTCGTGAGGCTCCCTGGGCCGGCGTCCGCAACACGGTCGGCTCGACGACCGCGGCGCACCAGTCGCCGGCCGTCGCGTCGTGGATCCAGATGGGCATCACGATCCTGCTCACCGTGCTGTTCTTCCTCTTCACGGCCGTGTCGGTGCCCGGCGCCGACGGGGCCGCGGCGGTCGACACCCCGGAGCTCGTGCCCTACGTCAACATGTACGGGATCCTCGCGCTCATCGGGACGGCGATGATCCTCATCGTCCAGACGATCTGCTCGGCCGCGGTGATCTCCTACTTCTTCGTGAAGAAGGTGCACCCGGGCAACGTCCTCTGGTCGCTCGTCTGCCCGCTCATCGGCGGTGCCGGCATGATCTACGCGCTTCTCCTGCTCTGGCAGAACCGGGCGTTCGCCGCAGGCCTCGGCGCCGGGTCGAAGGTCTTCACCTTCATGCCCGGGTACATCGTCGTGACGCTCGCGCTCGGCATCGGGTACGCGCTCTGGCTGCGCAGCGCGCACGCCGACACGTACAACGAGATCGGTCGCACGACGCTCGCGGAGGCGCACGAGCGGTCCTGACAGCGCTTCGCGCCGGCTCGCCCGGCGCACGCGCCCGCCGACGACCGGCGGGCGGGTCGGTCGCCCCCCGTCCTCCGACCTGCCCGCCGGTCTTGGCGTCTCCACCCATCCTTGCGAGAGGCTGCACCATGGCTCGTCTCACCCTCACCGTCGTGGACCTCGAGCTGGCGCGCCGGATGTGCGAGGCGGCCCGGGCGACGGCCGGCCGGCTCGGGGCGCTCGTCTCCGTCGCCGTCGTCGACGCCGGCGGCCACCTCGTCGCCTTCGAGCGGATGGACGGCGCCGAGATCGCGGGGCCGGCCCTGGCCCGGGACAAGGCGTACACCGCCGTCGCGCACCGCATCGCGACGGCCGAGCTCGGCCCGCTCGTCGCCCCGGGAGGCGACCTCGTCGGGATGCACTCGGCGGACGGCGGCCGCTACGTCTGCTTCGGCGGCGGGCTCCCGCTGTGGTCGGGCGAGCGCGTCGTCGGCGGGGTCGGCGTCAGCGGCGGGACGGCGGAGCAGGACGAGACGTGCGCCGAGGCCGCCGCCGCGCTCTTCCTGGTGGAGGAGACCCGACCGTGAGCGAGCAGCCGAGACTGGGCCGTTTCCGGTTCATGGACCAGCAGCGCGTGAACCTCGACGGGTTCGCCGTCGAGGACGCCGCGCTCGGACTCGTCGCCTTCGCCGCCCCCGACGACCCGGAGCCGTCGCTCGTCGTCCGGGACGGCCGGGTCGTCGAGCTCGACGGCCGGGCCGAGGCGGACTTCGACGTCGTCGACGAGTTCGTCGCCCGCCACGGGATCGACCTCGACGTCGCGGACGAGGCGATGGCGACACCCGACCTCGCGCTGGCCCGGATGCTCGTCGACCCCGGGGTGCCGCGCGCCGAGGTGGTGCGGCTGTGCGCCGGGACGACCCCGGCCAAGCTCGCCCGCGTGCTGACGCTGCTGCGCCCGGCCGAGCTGACGATCGCCATGACGAAGATGCGCGCCCGCCGGACGCCGTCCAACCAGGCGCACGTGACGAACCGCAGCGACGACCCGCTCCTGCTCGCTGCGGACGCCGCGACGGCGGCCGCGTTCGGGTTCCGCGAGATCGAGACGACGGTGCCCGTCGCCGGGGACGCCCCGAGCAACGCGGTCGCGGTGTCGGTCGGCGCGGCCGTCGGGTCCCCCGGGGTGCTCGTGCAGTGCAGCGTCGAGGAGGCCACCGAGCTCGCGCTCGGGATGCGCGGCCTCGTCTCCTACGCCGAGACGGTGTCGCTCTACGGCACCGAGCAGATCTTCGTCGACGGCGACGACACCCCCTGGAGCAAGGCGTTCCTCACGAGCGCCTACGCCTCGCGCGGGGTGAAGATGCGCGTCACGAGCGGTGGTGGCGCCGAGGCCCTCATGGGCGGCGCCGAGGGCCGGTCGATGTTCTACCTCGAGGCCCGCTGCGTCGCCCTGGCCCGCGCGATCGGCGCGCAGGGCGTGCAGAACGGCGGGATCGACTCGGCCTCCGTGGCCGGCGCGGTGCCGCGCGGCGTCCGCTCGCTCATGGCCGAGAACCTCATGGTCATGGCCCGTGGGCTCGAGGCGTGCACCGGCAACGACGCGCTCATGAGCGAGTCCGACGTCCGGCGGACCTCGCGGACGATGCCGATCTTCCTCGCCGGCACGGACTTCGTCTGCAGCGGGTTCGGCTCGATCCAGCGCTACGACAACATGTTCGGGCCCTCGCAGTGGAACGCCGAGGACGTCGACGACTACCTCGTCATGCAGCGCGACTGGGGCGTCGACGGCGGCCTGCGGACGGCGGAGCACGACGACGTGGCCCGGCTGCGGCAGCGGGCCGTCGAGGCGGTGCAGGCGGTCTACCGGCACCTCGGCCTCGCCGACCTCGACGACGTGTGGGCCGCGCAGGCGGTCGACGCGGCAGGCTCGAAGGACGTCCCCGCGGCGGACCTCATGGCCCCGCTCACGGCGTCCCGGATGATCACCGAGACCGGCCTGACGATGGTCGACGTCGTCGCCGCGCTCGATGTCTGCGGCTTCGACGAGGAGGCCCGCCGGCTGCTGCGGCTGCTGCGGGCCCGGGTCGCGGGCGACTACCTGCAGACCGCGGCGATCTTCGACGAGGACTTCGAGGTGCTCTCGCTCGTCACCGACCCGAACGACTACGCGGGGCCCGGCACCGGCTACGAGCCGACCCCGGCCCGGCAGGCGCAGATCGACGCCGTCCGGCAGCAGCGCTCGGTCGCCGACCTGCGCGCCGAGCAGGCGCACGGGGCGAGCGACCGGCTGCGGGTCGTCGGCCCGGCGGCCGCGGGCTCCGACCCGCGGGACGTCGTCATCGGGGTCTCCCCCGCCGTCGGGCGGGCGATCTGGACGACGCTGTCGGGGCTGGCCGTCGTCGACGTCCTCGACGAGCTGCTCGCGGGCCTGGAGGAGGAGGGCTGCCGGGGCCGGATCGTCCGGGTCAACGACACGATCGACCTCGGTCTCGTCGGGCTGACCGCTGCCCGGCTCGCCGGCTCCGGCATCGGGATCGGGCTGCAGGCCAAGGGGACCGCGCTCATCCACCGGCGCGACCTCTCCCCGCTGGCGAACCTCGAGCTCTACAGCGTCGCGCCCACCGTGGACGGGCCGCTCTACCGGCTGCTCGGGTCGAACGCCGGCCGGCACGCGAAGGGCGCGACCCCGGAGCCGGCGCGCAACCCCTACTCGGACGAGGCGATCGAGGCGAGGTACCACACCAAGGTCGTCTCCCTCGTGGCCATCGAGCGGACGTGCAGCGGCACGACCCCGCCGGAAGAGCTGGAGCTCGTATGACCGACCCGGTGGGTGCCGACGTGGACGCGCTCCTCGAGGGCGTGCGGGCCGCGACGGTGTCGATGGACGACTTCCGCATCACCCCGGACACCCTGCGCCACCAGGCGGGGGTCGCCCGGGCGCACGCGAACGGCCAGCTCGGCGAGAACTTCGAACGGGCCGCGGAGCTCGTCGACGTGCCGGACGACGAGGTGCTCGCGCTCTACGAGCTGCTGCGGCCGCGCCGGGCCACCGCCGAGGAGCTCGAGGAGGCCGCGGCCTCGCTCGAGGCCCGCGGCGCCGTCCGCAACGCCGCGTTCGTCCGGGAGGCGGCGGCCGTCTACGCCCGGCGCGGGCTGCTCCGCACCCGGTGACGGCGGCCCTCCCGGCAGCCCTTCCGGCCGGCACGGTCGTCGCGGGGATCGACGTCGGGAACTCGACGACCGAGGTCGTCCTCGTCGAGGTCCTGCGCGACGGGCCGCCGCGGCCGCTCGCGCACGACCGGGCGCCGACCCGGGGCCGCAAGGGCTCCGCGGCCGCCGCACGGGCCGCCGCCGACCTCGCGGCCCGGACCGCGCGCCGGGCGGGGCTCGTCGTCGGGGCCGGCGTCGTCGCGCCCCAGCGCGCGGTCGAGACGTCGACCGTGGAGGTCGAGCGCGAACGTCCCGACGTCGCGCCGCTCGTCGTCGCCGGCGGCCGGGCGCGTACCCCGGGCCGCCCCGGGGTCGGTGCGGGCCGGCCGGTCCCGGTCGCCGCGGACCCGCCGGCCGGGGAGCCGGTCGTGCTCGTGGTCCCGCCCGACGTGCCGTTCCGGGAGGCGGCCGCCCGGGTGGCGGCGCTGCTCGCCGCGGGAGCCCGGGTCGCCGCCGTGCTCCTCGGCGCCGACGAGGGGGTGCTCCTGGCCGCGCGGGTGCCGGGGCTGCCCGACGGGGTCCCGGTCGCCGACCGGGCCGACATCGCTGCGGCGCTGCGCTGCACCCGGCTGCTCGTCGAGGTCGCGCCGGCGGACGGCGTGCTGCGCGCCGCTGTCGACCCGCTGCACGTCGTCGCGGCCTTCGCCCTCACCGACGCCGAGCGGCCCGCCGCCCTCGCCGCATCCCGGGTGCTCGCCGACGCCCGCAGCGCCGTCGTCGGGCTGGACCGGACGGCCGCGCCGGTCCCCCGGCCCGCGCCGGCCGCTCCCACCGCCGCCGGCGACGACCTGCTCGCGACGTGGCTCGTCGACCTCGACGCCGTGGTCGCCGACGTCGAGGGGCGCCGCGGGCCGGAGCCGCTCGGGGCCGTCCTCGCCCGTCTCGAGCCGGCGCCGGACGGCGGCGCGCACGACGTGAGCGGCGTCGTCGCGCAGGTGCTCGGGGTGCCCGTCGCCGTCGTCGCGTCGGAGGCGGCCGCGGCCCGGGCGGGTGCGCTGACGACGCCCGGCGTGCGGCCGGACGCCGTCGTCCTCGACCTCGGCGGCGGGACGCTCGACCTCGTGCTGCCCGACGGCGAGCACGTCGCGGCCGGGGCGGGCGAGCTCGTCACCGCGGCCGTCGCCCGGCTCGCCGGGTGCTCCCGGGGCGCGGCCGACTGGGTCAAGCGCGGGCCGTCGTCCCGGCTCGAGGGTCCGCACGTGCTCGTCGGCGAGGACGGCGAGCGGCGCTTCGCCGACCGGCCCGCGCCGTCCGACGCCGTGGGCAGCCTCGTCGTCCCCGGACCGGCAGGGCTGCTGCCGTTCGCCCGTCGCCTGGATCCCTCGCAGTGGCGGGCGCTGCGGCTGCGCGCGAAGCGGGTCGCCCTGGGGGACAACGTCTCCCGGCTGGTCGCGGCCGCGGGCCGGCCGCTCGCCGGGCGGGACGTCGTCCTCGTCGGCGGCGTCGCCGGGGACGCCGAGCTGCTGCGGGTGCTCGACACGGCCCTGGGCGGCTGCGCCGTCGGGCGGGCGGACGTCGCGGGCGGCAGCGGGACCGGTGCGCTCGGGCACCGGTGGGCCGTCGCGTACGGGCTCACGGTGCTCGCCGCGGACGGCGCCGAGGGCAGACTGGGGACATGAGCGACGTGCAGATCCGACGGGCCGCGCCGGACGACTGGCGGCTCGTCCGCGAGGTGCGCCTGGCCACGCTGCGGACGGACCCGGACGCCTTCGGGTCGACGACGGACGACGAGGCGGGGCGGACCGAGCAGGACTGGCGACAGCGGGTCGAGGCGTTCGCCTGGTTCCTTGCCGTCGACGAGGCCGGCGACGAGGCCGGCGGCGGGCCGGTCGGGGTGGTCCGGACCGGGACCGAGGACGGCGCGGCGGACGGCGAGCGGGTGCTCGCCTCGCTGTGGGTGGCCCCCGGGCACCGCGGGGCAGGGCTCGTCGACCGGCTCGTCGACGCCGTCGCGGCCGACGCACGGGCGGCCGGCGCGCGGTGGCTCACGCTGTGGGTCATGCGCTCGAACGAGCGGGCCCGGGCGGCGTACGAGCGGCTCGGCTTCGTGCCGGTGCCGACCCCGGCCGCCCAGTCGGGGCACGAGTGCGCGGGCGAGGTCCGGCTGGGGCTCCGCCTCGTGCCGCCGGTGGACGTCGCCGTCCGGACGATCGCGGCCGCGGACGAGTGGCAGGTGCTGCGCCACGTCCGCCTCGCGGCCCTGCGCAGCGACCCGGACGCGTTCTACTCGACGTACGCGGCGGAGGCCGCGTACGACGAGACCCGCTGGCGCCAGGGCGCGGAGCGGGCGTCGATGCGGATCGCCGTCGACCGTGGCACGGGCGACGTCCTCGGCTGCCTCGGGACCTTCGAGGAGGAGGGCGCACCGCCCGGGGGCCTGCACATGTACGGCATGTGGGTCGCGCCGGCGGCCCGGGGGCGGGGCGTCGCGCGGGTGCTCGTCGACACCGTCTGCACCCAGGCGCGGCGCGACGGGTTCGAGCGGGTCACGCTGTGGGTCGTGCTCGCGAACACCCGGGCGCGGGCGGTGTACGCCGGCCTCGGGTTCGTCGAGGAGGAGCCGCCGCCCGGGGTGCACGACTACCGGCCCGAGGGCGAGGTCCGGATGGTGCGGCACCTCGACGCGGCCGGCACCGGCTGATCCGGGGCACGCCCCACGCCGGTCGCGGCCGGTCAGCCGCGGGCGCCGCTGCATCAGCGCCTGCAACGTCCCCGCGCCCTCGAGCGTCCTCCGTGCAGCGGCCAAGAGCCGTGCAGGATCACCCAGGGGAAGGATCTGACATGACCACGAGCACGGCGCCCGAAGCGCCCCCGACCGCGGGCCGGCTCCGCCGGCCGGCCGTCGTCGTCGCGGTGGTGCTGGCCATGGTGGCCGTCAGCGGCGCGGGCCTCGCGCAGGGCGTCGCCTCCGACCGCAGCTGGGCGGCGGACCGCTGCAAGGCGACCGCTATGGAGGCCGACGCAGCTCTGACGGCGACCGACCCGTCGCGGCCGGAGGGCGACGCACCGAGCACTCTCGAGGTGCGCCTGGAGTGGACGCCGCTGCCCACGTGGATGTGCGACATCGGCTACCCGAACGGCACGACCGACACCGTGAACCTGGGGCGCCGGCTCAACGTCCTCTGAGCCCCGCGGTCCGACGAGGGCGGCTCGCCGTCCGGGCCCGTCCGCCATGCTCCGGACGGTGGCCCGCAGCGGGCGTCCGCCCGCTCAGAGCAGGTCGGGGATCTCCGTGACGTCGTACCAGAGCAGGTCGTTCGCCTCGGCCTCGTCGAGGGCGAACTGCGCGTCGTCGTCGCCCGCGTCCGCGGCGGGCAGCGCGGCGACCGCCGCCTCGACGGTCCCCTCGACGCCCGCCTCGTCGACGTGCACGCTCGCGACGCCCGCGAGCGCGACGTCCGCGGCGACGAGCACCTGCGAGCGGCCGCCGCCGGCCGGGCGGACCGCACCGTCCGGGACGTCGGCGGCGAGGACGACGCGGCGGCGCGGCGCGGACGGGTCCGCGGCGAGCAGCCGCAGGACGGCCTGCGCGGCGTCGGTCATCGCCGTGAACTCGAGCTCCTCGAGGTCGCCCTCGACGTACCACTCGCGGACCGCGGGCGTCACGGCGTAGCCGACGAGGGCGGCGGCCGCGTCGTCGTGCAGCGGCTTGGCCCACTCCCCCGGGCGCAGCGCGCCGTCCGAGTGGGCCGCCGCGAGCAGCGGCAGGGTGACGGGCAGGTAGACGCGCATCAGCCGGCTTCCTCCAGGTGCGCTCGCGCGGAGCCCCCGTCGTGGTCCGGGTCCGGACCCGTCGGGTCGACGTCCTGCTCCTGCTCCCGGACGGGGGCGGGCAGGTGCTGCAGCGGCTCGGGGTCCCCGAGGGCCCGGGTCGACGTGAGGAGCGAGGTCTCCAGCACGGTGCGGCGGCGCTCGACGGCCATGAGGTTCGCGCCGATCGCCTCGAGGTCCTCCGGCCCGGGCCCGATGACCGTGACGTCGGTGCCGCCCGCGTGCACCTTGGCCACCTCGCGCAGGCAGCGGCGGGTGACCCGGCCGCGCCAGCGCCGCTCCGCCATGGCCCGCCAGTGGGTGGGGCTGTCGAACGCGAACGAGACCATCGGCGCGAGGACGAACACCTCGTCGAGCCCCAGCCCCGCGGCGAGGTCGACGTTCGTCGCCGAGCAGGCGCCGCCGTCGACGTAGCGCCGGCCGCCGATCGTCACCGGGGTGTACCAGCCGGGGATCGCGCACGAGGCCATGACCGCCTCCGCGAGGTCGGCCGGTGGTGCGCCCGGCGCGCCGAACGCCGTCCGCCGCCCCGACTCGTAGTCCATCGCGACGGTCCGCACCCCCGGGTGCGCGGCCCAGCCGGACGGGACGAGGGCACCGATGAGCCGGCCCACGGCGTCCAGCCGGCCGCGGCCCTCGGGCAGGAACGCCGACAGGACGGCGGTCGGCGGGAGCCGGCGCAGCCGCCCCATGTTGTGGGTGAACAGTCCCGTGCTGCCCGGGGTGAGCCGCGGGAAGGGCGGCAGCGGGCCGCCCGTGGAGGTGTCGTAGTTCCAGTCGCTCTCGGCGAGCGGGCCGCTCGTCACCGCTTCGCCGAGCTGGTGGGCGCGCAGCTCCTCGACGCTCACACCGGCACCGAGCATGGCCGCCATGACCGAGCCGGCCGACGTCCCGATGATCACCTCGGCGTCCCGGGCGTCGACCGAGTGCACCTGCTCGAGGGCGGTCAGGGCACCGACCATCCACGCGCCGCCGAGCACCCCGCCGCCGCCGAGGACGAGCCCCCAACGGGTCACCGGGCCGCCTCCTTGAGCTCGGCGAGCGACTCCTTGATGCACTGCGCGAGGACCTCGAGGTCGGGCATCGCCTCGCGGTCGGCGTTGAGGCCGTAGTAGACGCCGCCGTCGTACGACGTGAGGCCGATCGCCAGCGACTGCGAGCGGGCCAGCGGGATGACCGGGTACGTCGAGAGCATCCGGGCCCCGACGACGTACAGCGGCTGCTGCGGGCCGGGGACGTTCGTGACGACGAGGTTGAAGAGGCGGTGCGACAGGCCGCTGGCGACCCGTGCGCCCAGCGAGTGCAGGGTCGGCGGGGCGAAGCCGGCGAGGCCCGCGAGCGCCGGGGCGGCGACGGCCTGGCCCGCCTCCCGGTGGGCCTTGGTCTGGTAGGCGACCTGGTGCACCCGCATGAGCGGGCTCGCCTCGCCGGTCGGCAGGTCGACGAGCAGCGACCCGACCCGGCTGCCGACGGCGCCGGAGTCCCCCGGCTCGACGACGCGCATGCTCATCGGGACCAGGGCGCGGACGACGCTGGCCGGCTGCACCGAGGCGCCGCGGGTGAGCAGCCAGGCCCGCAGGGCACCGGCGAGGGTCGCGAGGACGACGTCGTTGACGCTCGTCGTCACGGCGGGGACTGCGGCCGCGACCGGCACGTCCCGGCCGCCCGCGACCCGGCGCCGGCGGCGGCTCGCCGGACCGGCGAGGAGGTGGTTGCGGATCCGGCGGTAGTCCTCGAGGTCGGTCGCGACCATGGCGAACCGGCGGTGCTCGGTGACGTCGCGGTTCAGCGGGCTGCGGGGCAGCGAACGGGTCGCCGACCGGGCGGTGAAGACGAGCCCGGTGAGCGCCTCGAACGCCTTGCCCGCGGTCTCGCGGGCGTCCCCGACGCCGGCGCGCACGGTGTCGACGACGGCCTGCGGGCGGCGGACGGCGTCCGCGACGGCCGAGACGACGAGCTCGACGGAGCTCGGCTCCGGGGACGGGCTCCACGTGTGCGTCGGCGGGGTCGGGTGGTCGGCGCTGACGTCGAGGACGACCTGGCCGAGGTCGACCGCGTGGACGCCGTCGACGAGCGCCTGGTGCACCTTGGTGACGACCGCGACCCGGCCGTCGGCGAGGCCCTCGACGAGGATGAGCTCCCAGAGCGGACGGCCGCGGTCGAGCGGGCGGGCCTGCAGCCGGGCGACGAGCTCGGCGAGCTGCTGGGGCGTCCCCGGCCGAGGCAGGGCCGACCGCCGGACGTGGTAGCTGATGTCGAAGCGCTCGTCGTCCACCCAGACCGGGTTGCCGAGCCGTGCCGGCACCCACCGGACGCGCTGCCGGTACCGCGGGACGAGGGCGATCCGGGCGGCGACGTGCTGGACGAGGCGGTCGAAGTCGAGCCCCCCGCGGGGCGGCTCGAGGATCATGACGCTGCCGACGTGCATCGGCGTGGTCGGCTCCTCGAGGTAGAGGAAGGACACGTCGAGCGGCGAGAGCCGGTCGGGCACGGTCGGACCTCCTTCCCCGGACGGCGGGACGCGACGGCTCGATCCTGCCACCTCGGGCCCCCGTAGGGTTTGTCCCGTGCGTCCACCGCTCACCGTGCCGTCGTCCGCGTCCGGCCGGGCATCCGTCCACCCCGCCGCGCCCGTGCCGGACGTCCCGCCCGCCGTCCTGCCCGTCGTGCCCGCGGCCGCCCGGGCCGCCGTCCGGTGACCGTCGTCCTCGCGCACGGCATCGGCGGCCGGGAAGACCTGCCGCTGCCGCTCGGCTGGGCCGTCGCGGGGGCCGCGGTCGCCGTCGTCGTCTCGTTCGTCGCGCTCGGCGTCCTGTGGCACACGCCGCGGCTGCCCGCGGCGGCCGCCGGGCGACCCCTGCCCGGGTGGGCCGCCGCCCTCCTCGACTCACGGGCGACGCGGGTCGTGCTCGCGGGGCTCGGGCTGCTCGCGACCGGCTGGACGCTGCTGGCGCTCCTGCTCGGGCCGGACGACGCGAACAACCCTGTGCCGTGGGTGGTCTTCGTGCTCCTGTGGGTCGGCGTCGTGCCGGTGTCCGTGCTCGTCGGGCCGGTCTGGCGGCGGGTCAACCCGCTGCGCGCGCTCCACGCGCTGGTGAACCGGGCCGCCGGGCTCGACCCGGCCGACGGCGTCCGACCGCTGCCCGCCGGGACCGGCTGGTGGCCGGGGGCCGTCGGGCTCGGGGCGTTCGCCTGGTTCGAGCTCGCGTACGAGGACTCGACGACGCTGCCCGCCCTGCGCTGGGCGATCGGGCTCTACGCAGCCGTGCACCTCGTCGCGGCGTTCACCTTCGGCAGCCGCTGGTTCGACCGCGGCGACGCCTTCGAGGTGTGGTCCGGCCTCTACGCGCGGATCTCCCCGCTCGGCCGCCGGCCCGACGGCACCCTCGTGCTCCGGGCCCCGCTCGCCGGCCTGGACGCGGTCGCCCCGGCACCCGGGCTCGTGGCGACGGTCAGCGTCATGCTCGGGTCGACGGTGTACGACGGCCTCTCCGGGTCGACGGTGTGGGTGACGTTCGTGCAGTCCCAGCCGGTGTCGCGCACGCTCGTCGCGACGGCGGGGCTGCTGCTCACGATCGGCGCGGTCGCGGGACTGCTCGTGGCGTGCGCGCTCGCGGCCGGGCGGCTCGGCGGGGCGGACGACGTCCGTGCGGTGCCGGGGCTGCTCGCGCCCTCGGTGGTCCCGGTCGCGCTGGGGTACGTCGTCGCGCACTACTACTCGTTCCTCGTGCTCGAGGGCCAGAACGCCTTCGTCAAGCTCACCGACCCGCTCGGCACCGGCGCGGACTGGCTCGGCACCGCCGGGATGCAGCCGAGCGCCGCACTCGTGACGCCGGGGATCGTCGCGAACCTGCAGGTGGTCGCGATCGTCGTCGGGCACGTGCTCGGCGTCGTCGTCGCGCACGACCGGGCCGTCGCGCTGTTCCCGCGGGCCCGGGCCGTGCTCGGTCAGGTCCCGCTGCTCGTGCTCATGGTGACGCTGACGTGCACGGGGCTGTTCCTGCTGTTCGCCGGCTGAACGGGCTCGCGGCAGCGTGTTCCGCGCTCAGGAGCGCGGCCCCTCGAGGAACGGCTGGTACATGAGCCGGGCGTGGTTCTCGGTGAGCGGCTCGTCGGCGACCGGTGTGCCGTCGAGCGCGAACACCTTGCGCCGCAGCACGTTGTGCCGGGTGAAGACGCCGGGCAGGTCGTTCGTCATGAGATGGGTCTGCTCGTAGAGCTCGTAGCGGGCGACGGCCGGGGCGTCCGCGGTCCAGGCGCCGACGAGGTGGGTGCCGGTGACCTCCAGGGCCAGCCGGAAGGTGTCCGCCGTCCGGTTCTCCACCTGGAGGTCGAGCGAGGGCCACGCGCACGTCGCGCCGCTGCCGAACGGCTGGGTCCGGCCGTTGTCGGGGAAGACGTCGTAGCTGTGCCGCCAGCGTTCGACGACGGTGAGCGGGGTGTGGAGGGTCATCCAGTAGAGGAGGTTCGTGCACTGGCACAGGCCCCCGCCGACGCCCTCGGCGAGCCGGCCCTTGTCGAGGACGAGCCCGGTCGCGAAGCCGCGGCGGCGGCTCGGCGGGCCGACGTGCCGCCAGAACGAGAACCGGCCGCCGGGCGGCAGGACGAGCCCGTCGAGCCGGCCCGCCGCGATCCGCAGGTTGACGGCCTTGCCCTGCTGGAGCCGGTCCTCGAGCCCGGCGAGCCGGCGGTACAGCGGCGTCGCGTGCTCGGCGACGGGGTACGGATGGTCACCCGCCGGTGCTGTGGTGAGCCGCAGCGCGGCCCGGTGCCGCAACCAGTCCAGCTCGCGGGTCGCGCGCCGGACCGCGGGGCCGGCGACCGGGCGGAGCGCGTCGCGCAGGCGCGTCCCCCGGCCGGTCGCCGCGGACGTCGTCGGTGCTCGCATGGTCGTCCCCCGGTCCCGGCGCTGCGCACGCCGCCGTCCGGGGGACGCCGGAGATCGTCCGCAGGTTGCCCGCCGTCAGCGCAGCGGGCGGTCGAAGAGGATCTCGAGCTCGCCGAGGGTCTCGTCGTACGTGCGGTGCAGGACACCGACCATGCCGGCTGCGGCGGCCGCGCTGACGTTGTGCGGCAGGTCGTCGACCATGACGCACTCCCCTGGCTCGAGGCCGAGCAGGTCGACGGTGTGCCGGTAGATCCGTAGCTCGGGCTTGCGCATCCCGACCTCGCCGGAGATGACGACGGCGTCGAAGAGGCCGTCCATGAGCTCGGTCGGGTACGCGTTGCCCCAGGAGTTCGACAGCAGGGCGGTGCGGACGCCGGCGTCGCGGGCCCGCCGGACGAGGCCGAGCATCGAGTCGTCGAGGCGCTCGAGGTCGCCGAGCATCCGCCGGGTCAGCCCGGGCGCGGCGACCGGCGAGCCCTGCTCGGCGAGCCGGGCCGCGAGGACGGCGTCGAACTCGGCGACCGGGAGCTCGCCGCGCTCGAGGCGGTGGACCGGCGAGTCGCCGGAGAGCCAGAGCATCGGGGGGTCTCCGGCCGTGCCGCTCCCGCCGTCCTCGCCGTTCTCGGGGCCGGGGCCGCCGGACTGCTCGACGTCGGCGACCGGGCCGGTCGAGCCGGGGGCGGGGAGGGCGTCCCGGGACGGCAGGACGACGCCGCGGCCGGGGCCGACGACGCTGCCCTCGAGCGCCTCGGTGGCCGGGCGGCGGGGCCCGACCCAGGCCCGCATGACGTCGCGGAAGTGCCCGAGGTCGACCCCGTCGCGCTCGGCCCAGGCCGCCATCGCGGCGTCGAGCGGCGGGGTGAGGACGCCGCCCCAGTCGACGACGAGCGCCTTGAGGGTGCCCGCCCGGGCGGCCTGCGGGGCCTCGCCCGTGGCGTCGTGCGGTGGGACGGCCGTCGTCGGGTCGGCGGGGGTGTCGGTCACGCGCTCATGCTAGGAGCCACGGCGCCGAGTGCCGCGGCGAGCCCCGCGAGCGCCTGCCGGGCGGGCGAGGCCGGTGCGGCCTCGACGAGGGTCCGGCCGGCGAGGAGCGCCTCGTCGAGGGCGGGCCGGTCGTCGGGGACGAGGTGGACGCCGTGCACCCCGGCGTAGCGGGCCACGGCGTCCCGGACCCGTTGCTCGGGGCGCGGGCCGACCGCAGCGGCCCGCACCCGGTTGACGACGACGAGCGGCGGTGCGGCGCCCGGGCCACGGACGTCGGCGAGGTCCTGGAGGCCGCGGACGAGCCGTTGCAGGCCGACCGGGTCGGCGCTGCCGACGGCGACGACGACGTCGGCCGCGGCGAGCGCCGAGAGCGTCGCGCCGTTGCGGCGCGGGGCCGCGGTGTCGAACGTCAGCTCCTCGTCGGTCTCGAGCGCGAAGCCGCAGTCGACGAAGGTCCAGTCGGCGACGTCGCGGCAGGTGCGCCAGACGGCGTCGAGCCCGGACGGGCGCAGCTCCGGCCAGCGGGCGGTGCGGGCCAGCCCGGTGAGCACCCGCAGGTGCGGGCAGACCACGGGCGCGAGCCGGGCCAGGCGCTGCGGGTCGAGGACGCCCTGGGCGGCGGCCCGGACCGCGGCCGCGAGACCGGCCGACTCGTCGAGGAGAGCGAGCACCTGGGCGATGCTCGGGCCGTACGTGTCGGCGTCGGCGACGATCGTCGGACGGCCGAGGGCGGCCGTCTCGGCGGCGAGACCGACGGCGAGCGTCGTCCGGCCCGGGGCCCCGGTCGGCCCCCAGACCGCGACGACGGCACCGGTGCCACCGCCGGGCCGGGACGGCAGGTCCGCGGCCCCGGCGACGACGACCGGCAGCCGGGGCAGCGGGGCCAGTGCGTCGGCCGGGTCCGAGAGGTGCCGGGACACCGGTGCCGGGCCGGGGACCGCGGGACCGGCCGGCGGCGGCAGGGCGGCGACGTCGGCGCCCGGGTCGGGCCCCCGGCCAGGACCGGTGCCGCGGCCCCGGCGCGCGCCGGCCCGGGCCGCGACGGACGCCGCGTCGTCCGGCAGGGCCGCGACCGCTGCGAGCAGCGCGGCGGCCACGTCGGTGACGGGAGCGTCGGCCGGCAGGACCCGGCCGACCCCGAAGCGGTCCAGCCGGGCGGCGGCGCCCTGGTCCGCCGGGTCCGCGAGGCCGACGACCGCGACCCCGGCACCGAGGAGCCGGGCGACGGCGTCGAGGTCGAGCCGGTGCAGGTCGGACGCGACGACCGCGGCCCGGGCCAGGCCGGCCTCGGCGGCCGCGACGAGGTCGGCGAGGTCGGCGCAGCGGCGGACGACGGCGAGGTCACCGGCGGCACGGTCGAGGCCCGCGACGAGCGGGGCCTCCCACGGCCCGCCGACGGCGACGAGGACCGGGACGGTCACGGGGCCGCGCCGGGGACGGGGACGACGGCCACCTCGGCGTCGTTCGCGAAGGCGTCGAGCACCGTGCGCAGCTCCTGCGGCCCGAGGAGCACCTGCACCGAGGACGCGCGCACCGCGCCGAGCGAGCCGTCGTCCGCCGTCACCGCGAAGACCTCGGCGCCTTCCGCCACCCGCTGCGGCGCACCGTACCTGGGGCCGGTGCCGGCGTCGGGCTGCCGTGCGCTCACCCAGACGTCGAGCCGGCCGCCGACCACGAACCCGGCCGGCACCCCGTCGTCGAGCGGGATCGTCACCGGCCGCCGGGTCAGGGCGGCCGCGGTCCCGACGGCCGCGGCGGGGACGAGCTCGCCGGCCCCCACGGTGCGCAGCAGCACGGCGTCGGCCGGGAGCGCCTGCGCGGGGCCGAGGTACGCGGCCGTCGCGCCGGTCAGCCGGACCCGCACGACGCGCAGGCTCACGGGCTCGACGCGGCTGCCCTCCGGCAGGGCCGTCGCGGCGGCGTACACGGCGACCGTGTCGTCGGCGGCCGCCACGACCCGGGCACCGACGGCGACCGAGGCGAGCACGAGCAGCACCCCGACGAGGAGCCGGGTGTCGCGCCACGACGGCCGGCGCAGCCGCGCCGCCGGGGGCGCGGGCAGGTCCTTCACGTGGCCTCCCGTCACGTCCGCCGCCCGGGACCGATCCGGATGATCTTCGCGGCGGGCGCCATCCTGGCATCCCGCGTGCCGCGCCGTCATGCGGTCCGAGGGCCGGCTGTGGACAACCACGCCCACGGACGGGCCTGTGGACGAGTCGAGGGCCGTCACGGGGCCGCGTGCCAGAATGTCGGCCGGCCCGCCGGTGGTGCGGGCGGACGTGAGGAGGTCGACGGTGCCGCCGCGGTTCCTCCTGCTCGCCGATGTCGCGGAGCAGCTGAACATCAACGTCCGGCACGCCCGCGCCCTCGTCCAGACCGGCGAGCTACCGGCCATCAAGGTCGGCGGCCGCGGCCAGTGGCGCGTCGAGGCGAGCGAGTTCGAGGCATACATCCAGCGCAAGTACGCCGAGACGAAGGCCCTCCTCGAGGAGCGCGGCACCCTCGGCCGCAGCGTCGACGAGGTCGCCGCCGGCGGCGCGGCGGACGACGAGGACTGAGCCCCGGACCTCGGCGCCCCGGGGTCAGGCCAGGTGCTCGGCGTCCCCGCGGACGACGACGACCGCACCGAACGGCACGCACCGCACCCGGCTGACGGCTGCTGCTCGGCGCGGCTCGTCCGCGGGGTGGACGGCGACGTCGAGGTGGTCCGCCCCGACCCGGTCGACCGTGCCCGCGACGACCGCTCCCCCGCGCACCCGAACCCGTACGTAGGCGCGGTCCCGGGCGAGGACGCGCAGCGCCGTCCCCAGACCGACCCGCAGCGGCGGCGGCCCGTCGGGGTCCGGCGGCGCCTGCGCGGCCCGGGTGAGCCCGTCCACGCCGACGACCGCGGCGAGCGGGACGAGTGCCGACCGTGACCCGGCCGCGACGGCGACCCAGTCCCGCCCCACGTCGTGGAGCCGGCCCGTCACCTCGTCCCCGTCGGCGAGGTGGAACGTCAGCGTGCAGTCGTCGTGGCCGCGCAGCCGGTCGGCGAGCGAGAGCAGCGCCCGCTCGGCCCGCGCGAGGTCGGCGACCTCGGCCTCGAACTCGGCCCTGTCCTCGGCGTCGACGGACGCCTCGAGGTCGGCGAACAGGTCTTCCCAGCGCACAAGATCACCTTAGGGGTCGGGTCGGCCGGGCGAGCTGCGCCCCGACCGCGGTGGACATGATCCGCTCCGTCGTGCATCATTCTCGCTCATTCGACATCTAGCGTCGTCAAACGTCGTCAAATGTCGTTCAGAGGTCACAGGCGAGTGCATGAGAAGGGTGGAGGCGTGGTCGGGGTGCAGCGCGGGCAACAGGTCAGGCAACAGGTCGGGCAACAGGTCGGGCAACGGGTCGGGCAGCAGGTGCGGAGCCGGGAGGCCGCCCCCGACCGGGGGCGGCGTGACCGCCGGCGCGAGGCCGCACCGCCGGTGCGGGTCCGCCCGCGCCGGCAGGTGCCGCCGCGGCCCGACGGCGGGACGGCGGGTCGGGTCGTCCGGGCCGTCGCGCTCGTGGCGGTGTGGGTGACGACGACCGGTGGCCTCGGCGTCCTCGTCGGCCAGGCGGCGTCCGGTGTCCGAGCGGCCGGCCCGGCCCGGATCGAGGACGCCGTGACGCTCGTCGCCGGCGGCGCGGCGCTCGCGGCCGCCTGGTGGCTCGCGGTCGCCGTGCTCGCGAGCGTCGGTGCCGCGCTCCTCACCCGGCACCGGCCGGGCGGTCTGCTCGCTCGGGCCGCGTCGGGGGTGGCCCGGCGGACCGCGCCGGCCGGGCTGCGCCGGGCCGTGGTCCTCGCTGTGGGGCTGAGCCTCGCCGGGGCCGGGCCCGCGCTGGCAGCACCACGGGTCGCCGGCCCGGCGGCCGGCCCGCCCGCCGCGTGTGCCCCGGTCGACGGGTCGTGCCTCGACCCGTCGTGGGGTGCGCCGGCCGGTGTGCGGGTCCCCATGACGACGGCCGGTCCCGGTGCGACCGCGGTCGCGGTGCGGGCCTCCGCCCGCGCGACGACCGGCACGGACCCGGCCGCGGTGCCGGCAGTGGCGGGGTCGGCGGCGGGGTCGGCG
>NZ_MWLN01000024.1 GCF_002198655.1 Kineosporia sp. A_224 | reverse complement strand
CGCACCACCGCACCGCCGCCCGACCGCCCCCAGGAAGGAAGAACCCGATGGTCCAGGTCTCTCCCCGCCGGCGCGCCGCCCTCGGCGTCACCGGCCTCACGGCGGCGATCGTGCTCGCCGCCTGCGGCGGCGCGCCGCCGCCCACCCAGGCCACCGGGTCCGGCTCGGCGTCGCCGGGCGCGTCCGCCCCGACGTCCGGCTTCGTCGTCGACACCCCGGCCCCGACCGCGGACGCCGGCGACGTCGTGTGGGGGACCTACCGGGAGACCCAGACCCTCGACCCGATCCAGGCGTTCGACTACCCGGAGAACACGGTCGACCCGCTCCTGTGCGACTCCCTGCTGCGCCAGAAGCCCGACATGACGATCGGCGACGGCCTGGCGAAGGTGACGACGACGTCCCCCACGCAGTTCGACTTCGAGATCAACGCCGCGGCGAAGTTCTGGGACGGCACGCCCGTCACCGCCGAGGACGCCGTCTTCAGCCTGAAGCGGGCGGCGGACCCCAAGGGCGGCGGCTTCTACGCCAAGGTCTTCGAGCGGGTCGAGTCCATGGAGACCACCGGCGACAAGACGTTCACGATCAAGCTCAAGCAGCCCGACTTCTGGCTGCTCGGCGAGCTGTCGGCGACGCCGGGCGAGGTCGTCCAGAAGAAGTTCGTCGAGGCCAAGGGCAAGGACTTCGGCTCCGTCTCGGCCGGCACCATGTGCTCGGGGCCGTTCAAGCTCGACTCCTGGAAGACCGGCCAGGGCGTCAAGATGGTCCCGAACCCCGACTACTGGGACTCGAGCCTGCCCAAGCCGAAGCTCAAGAGCCTCACGGTCATCGGGGTCCCCGACGACGCGACGTTCACGGCCGGCCTCAAGACCGGCTCGATCGACGGCGGCTACGTCATCTCGCTGAGCACCCTCGGCCAGCTCCAGACCGACCCGAACGTCAAGGTCTACCAGGGCGCGCCCTACCCGACGTCCGCGCTCGTCGTGAGCGCCACGAAGGGCCCGCTCGCCGACCCCAAGGTGCGCCAGGCGATCTCCTACGCGCTCGACCGCGAGGGCGTCATCAACTCGGTCTGGAAGGGCGCGGCGAACATCCCGCGGGCGCTCGCGGCGTCCGGCACGTGGGGCTACGCGCAGGACACCTTCAAGGCGGGCTACGACGCGCTGCCGCCCATGACGCGGGACGTCGCCAAGGGGCAGGCGCTCGCCAAGGAGGCCGGGGCCGTCGGCCAGACCATCACGCTCGGCGCGTCCTCCGGCATCCCGGCGCTCAACACCTCGGCCCTCGCGGTCAAGGCGGCCGCCGAGGCGGTCGGGCTCAAGGTGAAGATCAACAACGTGAGCCCGTCGAACTACATCAACTTCTTCATCGACCCCAAGGCGTGGGGCTCGGTCGACGGGTTCGTCACGACGAACTACGGCGACTACGGCGACCCCGCGGCGCTCTACAACACCCTGGCCATGCCCGGCGGCTCGCAGAACTTCAGCGGCTGGGAGAACGCCGAGGTGACGAAGGCCTTCGAGGCGGCTCGCGGCGAGGCCGACCCGGTCAAGCGCGCCGAGTACGTCGTCGCCGGCCAGAAGATCATCACGGACCAGCTCGTCTGGATCCCCCTCGTCGAGCCGAACAACGTCGTCATCATGCACAAGTCCGTCACCGGCGCCCCGGCGACGTTCTCGTACATGTTCTCGCCGTGGGCGGTCTACCTCGGCGGCACCGGGCAGTAGTCACGTGCGGCCGGGCCGGTCCCCGCGACCGGCCCGGCCGACCGTCCACCCCACCGACGGGAGGTCCGGATGCTCAGGTTCCTGCTCCGCCGCGGCGCGATGCTCGTCGCGACGCTGCTCGTCGCGAGCTTCGCCGTCTACGGCGCGCTCGACCTCGCCCCGGGCAGCCCGATCGCGGCGCTCACCGGCGGCCGGACGCCGTCCCCGGAGGTGCTCGCCGAGCTCAACGCCCGGTACCACCTCGACGACCCGTTCCTCGTGCGCTACTGGAACTGGCTCACGGCCGCCCTCACCGGCGACCTCGGCCAGTCGATCCCGTTGCGCGAGAACGTCTCCACCCTCATCGGCCAACGGATCGGCGTGACCGCCTCGCTCGTCGCGCTCACCTCGCTCGTCATCGTCGTCGGCGGTGTCGGGCTCGGCCTGCTCGGTGCCCTGCGCAAGGGCGCCGTCGACACCGGCGTCGTCCTCGTCTCGACCGTGTCGGCGGCGATGCCGTCGTTCGCCGCCGCCGTCGTCCTCCAGTTCCTCTTCGGCGTCCGGCTCGGCTGGCTGCCGGTGCTCGGCACCGGGACGGGTTTCGCGGACTCCCTGAAGCACCTCGTGCTGCCGGCGCTGGCGCTCGCCGCCACGTCCGTCGCCCTCGTCACCCGCGTCACCCGGACGGCGGTCCGCGAGGAGCTCGACAAGGAGCACGTGCAGACGGCGGTGAGCCGGGGCCTGCCCTGGTCGTCCGTCGTGCGCCGGCACGTGCTGCGCAACGCCGCGATCCCCATCACGACAGTGGTCGGGCTCACCGTGGCCAGCCTCATCGCGCTGTCGGCGGTCGTCGAGACCGCGTTCGGGCTCAACGGCCTCGGCGCCTACCTCGTCCAGGCGGCGCTCAACAAGGACTTCGCCGTCGTCCAGGGCATCAGCCTCGTGCTCGTCGTGGCGTTCGTCGTGACGAACCTGCTCGTGGACCTCGCCTACGCGCTGCTCGACCCGCGCGTCGCCCTCGGGAGCCGTGCCTCATGAGCATCCCCGTCCCCTCAGGCGTCCCGGCGGGCGTCGCCGCCGAGGTGCTCGACCCGGTCGCCGAGGTCGAGGCCGCAGCCGCCCGCGGCGGGCTGCGCCGCGTCCGGCTCGGCGTCCTCGGCTGGGTCAGCCTCGTCGTCGTCGCCCTCGCCGCCGTCCTCGCGGTCGTCGGCCCGCTCGTGCGGCCGTTCGACCCCAACCTCAGCGACCTGTCGTTCGCCTACGTCGGGCCGTACGGGTCGCACCTGCTCGGGTTCGACGGCCAGGGCCGGGACCTGTTCAGCCGGCTGCTCGTCGGGGCACGGACGACGTTCCTCGGCGCGGCGTTCGTCGCGCTCGTCGCCGTCGCGGTCGGCTCCGGTCTCGCCGTCACCGCCGCCTGGTTCGGCGGGCGGGTCGACCGCTGGGTCTCCGCCGGCCTCGACGTCGTCTTCGCGTTCCCCGGCATCCTGCTGGCCGTCGTCGCGGCCGCCGTCTTCGGGGCCGGGCTGATGTCCGCCGGGCTCGCGCTCGCCGTCGCCTACTCCCCGTACATCGCGCGGGTCCTGCGGAGCGCGGCGCTCAGGGAACGCGCGATGGCCTACGTCGCCGCCCTGGAGGTGCAGGGGTTCGGGGCCTGGCGGCTGTGCCTGCGGCACCTGCTGCCGAACATCTCCGGGCTCGTCGTCGCCCAGGGCACGATCCTCTTCGGCTTCGCGATGGTCGACCTCGCCGCGATCTCGTTCCTGGGGCTGGGCGTCCAGTCACCGCAGGCCGACTGGGGGGTCATGGTGTCCGAGGGCAAGACGGGCCTGCTCCAGGGCTACCCGATGGAGTCGTTGACGGCGGTCCTCTGCATCGTCGTCGTCGTCTCGGCGGTGAGCTTCCTCGGCGACCGGCTCGAGTCGGCCGGGAAGCAGGCGCACCGGTGAGCGCGCTGCTCGAGGTCCGCGACCTCACCGTGCGGCTGCGCGTCGGCGGCGCCGACCGCGAGGTCATCACGGGGACGACGCTGGAGATCGCCGAGGGCGAGTCGATGGGCCTCGTCGGGGAGTCCGGCTCCGGCAAGTCGATGACCGCCAAGGCGATCGCGCGGCTGCTGCCGGCCGGGGCCACGGTCGAGGGATCGGTGCGCTTCGCCGGCACCGACGTCCTCGGCCTGTCGGGCGCCGACCTGCGCCGGCACCGCGCGAAGGTCGCCGTCGTCTTCCAGGACCCGCGCGCCCACATCAACCCGGTGCGGCGGATCGACGACTTCATGACGGAGTCCTTGCGCACGCTCGAGGACGTGCCCCGCGCGCAGGCCCGCACCCGCGCCGCGGACGCGCTCGAGGAGGTCGGGA
The DNA here is from genome assembly GCF_002198655.1 of Kineosporia sp. A_224. Taxonomy (GTDB): domain Bacteria; phylum Actinomycetota; class Actinomycetes; order Actinomycetales; family Kineosporiaceae; genus R-H-3. Next base: position 1,396 of record NZ_MWLN01000024.1, on the reverse strand, counting down.
TCGACGACCCCGCGCGGCGGCTGCGGCAGTTCCCGCACGAGCTCTCCGGCGGCATGCTGCAGCGCGTCATGATCGCCACGGCCCTGCTGTCCCGGCCGCTGCTGCTCCTCGCCGACGAGTGCACGACGGCACTCGACGTGACGACGCAGGCGGAGGTCATGGCGATCCTCGACGACCTGCGCCGCGACCGCGGCCTGTCGATGCTCTTCATCACCCACGACCTGGAGCTCGCGGGCGCGGTGTGCGACCGGACGAGCGTCATGTACGCGGGCCAGGTCGTCGAGACGAGCGCGGCGCACCGGCTGCACGCCGACCCGCTGCACCCCTACAGCGCGGCGCTCGTCCAGGCCAGGCCGGACGTCACGTCCACCGCGGACCGGCTCGTCGCGATCCCCGGCCGCCCGGTGTCGGCGTTCGAGGCACCGTCCGGCTGCCGCTTCGCGCCCCGCTGCCCGCACGCGCTCGACGGCTGCCGCGGCCACGAGCAGACCCTCGCGGACCTCGACGCCGGCCGGGTGCGGTGCGAGCGCGCCGCGACGCTGCGCGGACGGCTGCTCGACCCGACGGAGAGCCCGACCGAGAGCGAGGAGACGGCGGATGCCTGACACCGACGCCCCCGTCCTGTCCGTGAGCGGGCTGCGCAAGGTCTTCGGCACCCAGGTGGCCGTCGACGACATGGCGTTCGACCTCGCCCCCGGCCGGTCGCTCGCGATCGTCGGCGAGTCCGGCAGCGGCAAGACGACCGTCGCGCGGATGGTCGTCGGCCTCGAACGGCCCACGGCCGGCACGATCGTCGCCTGCGGCCGCGACCGCTCCCGCCCGGCGCGCAACGCCCGTGAGCGCACCCAGCGCGGACGCGAGGTGCAGATCGTCTTCCAGGACCCGTACTCGAGCCTCGACCCGCGGCAGTCCGGCTCGGCCGCGGTCGACGAGGTGCTGCGGGTCCACCACGACCACGACGCCGCCACCCGCCGCCGGATCGTCGGCGAGCTGGCCGACCTCGTCGGCCTGGACTCCCGGCAGATGAACGCCCTGCCCCGGGCGCTGTCGGGCGGGCAGCGGCAGCGGGTCGCCATCGCGCGGGCGCTGGCGACCGAGCCGAAGGTGCTCATCCTCGACGAGTCGGTGGCCGCCCTCGACGTCTCGATCCAGGCCCAGGTGCTCAACGTGCTCGCCGACATCCGCGACGAGCGCGGCATCAGCTACGTGCTCATCAGCCACGACCTGGCCGTCGTCCGCCAGCTCACCGAGGACGTCCTCGTCATGCAGCGCGGGGTCGTCGTCGAGCGCGGCCGGACCGCCGACGTGCTCGACGAGCCGCAGCACCCCTACACGCAGATGCTCCGCGCCTCTGTCCCCGGCCCCGGCTGGAAGCCCACCCGCACCCTCCGCCACC
>NZ_MWLN01000239.1 GCF_002198655.1 Kineosporia sp. A_224 | reverse complement strand
CCTGCCCCTGCCCCCGCCCCGCCGCTGCGGCGGGTGCTCGCCCAGGCGCGGTTCGACGCGACGGTGCTGCTCCGCAACGGCGAGCAGCTCCTGCTCACGCTCGTGCTGCCCGCCCTCGCCCTCGTCGGGCTCTGCCTCACGGACGTCCTCGACCTCGGGCCGGGCCGCCGCGCCGACGTCGCGACGGCGGGGGTCCTCGCGCTCGCCGTCATGTCCACGGCCTTCACCGGGCAGGCCATCGGGACCGGCTTCGACCGCCGCTACGGGGTGCTGCGGCTGCTCGGGACGACGCCGCTCGGCCGTGGCGGCCTGCTCGCGGGCCGGGTGCTCGCCGTCGCCGTCGTCGAGGTGGTCCAGGTGGCGGTGCTCGGCGGGATCGCCCTCGTGCTCGGCTGGCGGCCCGCCGCGGCCGGGCTGCCCGCCGCGGTGCTGGTCCTCGCCCTGGGCACGGCCGCGTTCACCGCCCTGGGCCTGCTCCTCGCGGGGACGCTCCGCGCCGAGGGGGTGCTCGCCGCCGCCAACCTCGTGTGGGTCCTGCTCCTCGCGGCCGGCGGGGTCGTCGTCCCGCCGGACCGGATGGGCGGCTGGGGGCACGTCGCGGGCCTGCTGCCCTCGGGGGCGCTCGGGGACGGGCTGCGGGCCGCCCTCGTCGACGGCGCGCTCGACGTCCGCGCGGCCGCCGTCCTCGCGGTCTGGGGCGCGGGCGCCGCGGTCCTCGCCGGGCGGTTCTTCCGCTGGGACTGACCGTCCGGGAAGGCGGCGGAAAACTCTTCCGCATCAGGTGCATCCGGCTGCGGGGGTCGCGGCGAAGTGGGGTCTGAAGGCTCTACCCACCCACGACAGGAGCACCCAATGCGCCCCCTGCGCGTCCTCGCCGCCACCGGTGCGGTGGCCCTCGGGCTCGGCCTCGCGGCCGCCGCCCCCTCGAGCGCGGCCGGCACGTCCGACGTCTCGGTCCTGCACGGCGTCCCCGGCCTCACGGTCGACGTCTACGCCAACGGTGACCCGCTCCTCACCGACTTCAAGCCCGGCACCCTGACCGACCCGGTCAAGCTGCCCGAGGGCACCTACGACCTCGCGGTCTTCCCCGCGGGCGAGGACCCCGACGGCACGCCGGCCATCAAGGCCGACGACGTCGCCGTGCCGAGCGGTGCGAACATCACGATCGTCGCGCACCTGACGGCCGACGGGACCCCCGTCCTGACGCCGTTCGTCAACGACACCAGCCGGATCAAGCCGGGCGAGACGCGTCTCACCGTCCGGCACACGGCGGCGGCCCCGGCCGTCGACGTCCGCGCCGGTGGCACGCCGGTCTTCGAGGGCCTCGAGAACCCGAAGGAGGCCAAGGCCGACATCCCCGCCGCCAAGGTGAGCGCGGACGTCGTCCTCGCCGGCACCGACACCGTCGCGATCGGCCCGGCCGACCTCGACCTCAAGGAGGGCACGAACACGATCGTCTACGCGTGGGGCTCGGCCGAGGACAAGAACCTCGCCCTCGCCGTGCAGACGATCAGCGGCCTGCACTCGGCACCGGGCGGCGTCCCGTCCGGCACCGGCGGCCTGCTCGAGGACGGTCTCCCGATGCCCCTCGTCGCGGTGACCGTGGTCGCGCTCGCGGGTGCGGCCTTCGCCGGGCGGCGTGCCGTCCTCGCGACCCGTCGCGGCTGACCTTCCCGCACCACCCCGCCCCGTCGTCCCCTGCCTGCCGCCGGGGACGACGGGGCGGGCCCCTGCCCGACCGCCGTCCCGCCCTGTCCCGTCCGTCCGATCCTCACGAGGAGCCGTCGTCATGCGTCGCTGGTGGATCCTCGTCGCCGCGTGCCTCGTCGTCGCCGTGGCGGCACCGCTCGGCTGGTGGCTCACCCGGCCGTCGGCCTCCGAGGGCGTCGCCGTGACGTCCGTGGGCGCCGTCCCCTCGTCCTCCGCGCCGTCGTCGGCGGGCCCGTCGTCCCCCTCCGCGTCGCCGGAGCCGTCGGCCTCCGCGTCGGCGTCCCGGCCCGCCGTCCCGAAGGTCACGGCCCGTCCGGCCGCCCCCGAGGACGAGGGACCGGAGGCGGCGACGAACCCGGTGTCGCTGTCGATCCCCGCCATCGACGTCCGCGCCGCCGTCGACCCGGTCGGCGTCCAGAAGGACGGCTCGATGGTCATTCCGCGCTCGGTGGACCGGGTCGGCTGGTACCGGTACGGGCCTCCGCCGGGGTCCGCGGCGGGCGCCGCGGTCGTGGCCGGCCACGTGGACTCCAAGGCCCAGGGGCCCGGCGCGATGTTCCGCCTGCGCGAGGTCGGCGTCGGCGACCGGGTCGACGTCCGGCTCGCGGACGGCCGGACCGTCCGCTACCAGGTCGTCGGCAAGGAGACCCTCGTCAAGAAGCGGCTCCCGACGGAGCGGCTCTTCGCCCGGGACGGCGCACCGCGCCTGGTCCTCATCACCTGTGGCGGGCCCTTCGTCCCCGAGCTGTCGAGCTACCGCGACAACCTCGTCGTCGTCGCCGAGCCGGTCGGCGGCGCGGCATGAGCCATCGCGGCCCCGGCGACACGCTGACGCGCTCCCCGGCCGGTTCCGGCCAGGCCGTCGAGGTGTGGCTGCGCGGTCCCTCCCCTACCGTGATCGAGGTGACGGCTCACGTTCCCCTGCACCGGCCCGGCCGGGCTAGCGTGGTCCTCGACACACGTCCCCCAACGCGCGAGGTCCCGGCGCTCATGAGCGACGACGCAGGTCCGTCCGACGAGGAGGTCGGCAAGCTCTTCGCCCACGGCGAGGAGCGTGCCCTGGCCCTCGCGTACGAGCGCTGGGCGGGACTCGTCCACGGGCTCGCCTGCCGGGCCCTGGGAAGCGGCCCCGACGCCGAGGACGTCACCCAGCAGGTCTTCGTCTCCGCGTGGACGGGGCGCGCGGGCTACCGCCCGGACAGCGGCCCGCTGCCCGCCTGGCTCGTCGGGATCACCCGGCACCGGATCGCCGACGCGCACGCCCGCCGGGCACGCGAGGCCCGGGTCCGGGACGCCGCCGAGGCCCTCCACGACGTGACCCCCACCGCGACCGTGGACCGCACCGCCGAGGACCGCGTCGTCCTCATGGGCGAGCTGTCGAAGCTCGGGCAGCCGCAACGGGGCATCATCGAGCTGGCGTTCTTCCACGACATGACGCACGACCAGATCGCCGCCCGGACGGGACTTCCGCTCGGGACGGTCAAGAGCCACATCCGCCGCACCCTGGTGCGGCTGCGCGACCGGCTGGAGGTGGACGGTGCAGCACTGTGACGACGACGCCCTCGCCCTCGTGGCGCTCGGCGAGACCCCGTCCCCGGCCGACGCCGCGCACCTGCGCGGGTGCGCGCAGTGCCGCGCCGAGGTCGAGTCCTTCGGCCGCACCGTGGCCGCCGGCCGTGGCGACCGCTCCCCGGCGGCCGTCGTGCCGCCGCCCGCGCACGTGTGGGACGGCATCGTCGCCGCGACCGGCGTCGGGGTCCGGCCGCGCAGCGGTGACGTGCTGCCGCCCGCCCCGCCGTCGCCGCTGCCGGCGTACGGTCCCGCGAGCGTCCCGGCGGCCGCCGACACCGTCGCACCCGTCCTGCGGATGCGGCCCCGGACCACCCGCGGCCGCCGGTGGCCGATGCTCGCCGTCGCGGCGTCCGCCCTCGTCGTCGGCGGTGTCGGGGGCTCGATGGTGACCCAGCTCCTCGACGGCGGAGACCCGCAGCCGACGCCGATCATCGTGGCCCAGGCCGCGCTCGACCCGCTGCCCGTGGACCCCGCGGCGAGCGGCCGGGCCGTCATCGTCCAGGCGGACGGCGGCCGGGTGCTCGAGGTGGACGTCTCGAAGCTGGCGAGCACCGACGGGTTCTACGAGGTGTGGCTCATCGACGCCTCGGTGAAGAAGATGGTGCCGATCGGCGTCCTCACCGGCAGCACCGGCCGCTTCACGATCCCGGACGGCCTCGACCTCGGGCAGTACCCCGTCGTCGACATCTCCGCCGAGCCGCTCGACGGCGACCCCGTGCACTCGGGGAAGAGCCTGCTGCGCGGCACCATCCCGGGCTGACGCCGGTGACCGGCACGGGTGTGCCCGCGCGGGGACCGGCCATCCTCCACCCGGCCCGGGACCTAGGTCGGGACCTCCGGCGCGCGCTCGCCGGAACCCGCCGCCTAGGGTGGTGGACGTGAGCACGACCTCCGACGCGACACCCTCGGTCACGGTCCCGGACGGCGCTGCCGGCGTCACCTCCCGTCGCACCTGGGTGGACCGCGCGATGCGCCCGGCCCTCCTCGCCAACCTCGTCATGCAGGTGGGCATCGTCCTCACCGGCGGGCTCGTCCGGCTGACCGGCTCCGGGCTCGGCTGCCCGACCTGGCCGCAGTGCGTGCCCGGCTCGTACACGCCGGTCGTCGAGCAGCCGCAGGGCGTCCACAAGTACATCGAGTTCGGCAACCGGACGCTGACGGGTGTCATCGGCATCGCGGCCCTCGCCGCGTTCGTCGTCGTCCTCGCCGACGTCCGGCGCCGGCGCGCGGCGGGCGGTCCCCGCGAGGGCGGCCTGCTCCTGCTCGCCGCCGTCCCGTTCCTCGGTGTCGTCGCGCAGGCCGTGCTCGGCGGCATCACGGTGCTCGCCGGGCTGTCCCCGCAGACGGTCGCCGCGCACTACCTGCTCTCCGCGGTGCTCATCGCGGCGTCCACGGTGCTGCTCCTCGTCGTCCTGCACCCGACCGAGCGCGTCGCGCGCCGCGAGGTGCACTGGATCGCCTGGGCCGTCGCGGTGGTCTGCGGCGTCGTCCTCGTCCTCGGCACGGTCGTCACCGGCTCCGGCCCGCACTCGGGCGACGCCGAGACGCCGAACCGCTTCGGCTTCGACCCCCGCACCGTGAGCTGGCTCCACGCGGACGCCGTCTGGCTCTTCGTCGGCCTCGTCGTGGCCCTCATGCTCGCCATGCGCCTCGTCGGCGCCACCCCGGCCGCGCACCGCCGCGCCACCTGGCTGCTCGGCGTGACGCTGCTCCAGGGCGTCATCGGCTACGTGCAGTACTTCACCGGGCTGCCGGTCACGCTCGTGTCGCTCCACATGCTCGGGTCGGCGCTGCTCGTCGTCGCGGTGACCGCGTCGGTCGCCGCGGTGACGGGGCTCAGCAGGCCCGCTGCGGTGCGCACGTCCTCTGGCGGCTGACGCACCTCTCGCGCAGCGCCCGGGTACGCCCTGCATCTGCGCACCCGTCCTCTGGCGGGTCCCGCACCTCACCCGCTCGCATCCTCTGGTGTCGAATTCACCTGCCCCCGTCCTCTGGTGTCCGAAGCACCCCAAAACGCGATCTTGGGGTGCTTCGGACACCAGAGGACGAGCGTTGGGTGCATAGATCACCAGAGGACGAGCGCCGACGCGTGCGAAACCCGCCAGAGGACGCGCGCACCCCACCCAGGGGTAGCCGCAGCACGCTCAACAGCGGACCAGCATCACGCTCGGAAGCCGACCAGCATCACGCTCGGGAGTCGCGACGAGCATCACGCTCGAAAGTCGACCAGCGTCACGCTCAGAAGCGGACGAAGGGGTCCACGGCGACGAGCACGAACAGCAGCGTCAGGTACGTGATCGACCAGTGGAAGACCCGCATCGGCTGGATCTGCGCGACGCCGGCCTTGGCACGGCCGAGCAGCTTGTAGGTCTCGGTGAGGAACACCGCGCCGAGCAGCACGGCACCGACGGCGTAGACCGGCCCGGTCGGAGCGACGGGCACGAGCAGCAGCGAGCAGGCGATCATCGCCCACGTGTAGACGACGCACTGCCTCGCGACCTCGACCGGGGACGCGACGACGCCGAGCATCGGCACCCGCGCGGCGGCGTAGTCGTCGCGGTAGCGCATCGACAGGGGCCAGTAGTGCGGGGGCGTCCACAGGAAGATGACCCCGAAGAGGATGACCGGGGCCCAGTCGAGGCTGTCGCGGACGGCGGCCCAGCCGATGAGGACCGGCATGCAGCCGGCGGCCCCGCCCCAGACGATGTTCTGCGGCGTCCGGCGCTTGAGGACCAGCGTGTAGACGAAGACGTAGAAGAGGATCGCCGCCAGCGCGAGGACGGCGGACAGCACGTTCACCGTGAGCGCGAGCTGGGCGACCGACACCGCGCCGAGGGCGACGCCGAAGACGACGGCGCCGCGCGGGCTCGCCTCGCCCGTGACGAGCGGACGCCGCTCGGTCCGGTGCATGAGGGTGTCGATGTCGCGGTCGAGGTACATGTTCAGCGCGTTGGCGCTGCCGGCCGCGAGGGTGCCGCCGACGAGCGTCAGCAGGATGAGCGACACCGACGGGAAGCCGCCGGCGGCGAGGATCATGGTCGGCACGGTCGTCACGAGCAGCAGCTCGATGATCCGCGGCTTCGTCAGGGCGACGTAGGCCCGGACCGTGCGCAGCACCGAGCGGCGCGGCCGGACGAGGATCGCGGCGGCCGGCAACGCCGACGCGGACCGCACGACGGCGGGCGGGCTGGGGTCGACGGTGGTCACGGCGTCCTCTGTGCTGACGGCAGAACACGCACACTCTACGCGCGCACCGGCCGCTCACACCCACCGGGCGCGCCATGTCACACCGACGCGCGGGCCACCGGCCGGGCGAGTCCCCGGACGACCGTCCGGACGACCCCCACGGCGCGGCGGGACGTGCGGAAGGGCTCGGCCCCCGGCTGCGCTATAGGCTCCGTGACGAGATCTTCTCCCTGCACGCACAGCTCCCCGCGGCGCCCGGAGAGGACTGCGAGGCGTCCACCTGCACGCACCACCGAAGCGCCGTAGACGCGGGCCCCGACGGCGAGGGAGCCGTCGGCACCGCCGACGAGAGGACCCGGGTTTCCCCGTGAGCGACACCACCACCACCGCACCTGCCGCCGACCTCGACTGGAGCGAGCTCGACCGCCGCGCCGTCGACACCGTGCGCGGCCTGGCCATGGACGCGGTGCAGAAGGCCGGCAGCGGCCACCCCGGCACCGCGATGAGCCTGGCGCCGGTCGCCTACCTGCTCTACCAGAAGCTCATGACGCTCGACCCCACGCAGCCGCACTGGCCGGGGCGCGACCGGTTCGTCCTCTCGTGCGGCCACTCCAGCCTCACCCAGTACATCCAGCTCTACCTGTCCGGCTACGGGCTCGAGCTCACCGACCTCGAGGCGCTGCGCACATGGGGCTCGCTCACCCCGGGCCACCCCGAGGTGGAGCACACCGCGGGCGTCGAGATCACGACCGGCCCGCTCGGGCAGGGCCTGGCCAGCGCCGTCGGGATGGCGATGTCCGCCCGCCGCGAGCGCGGCCTCCTCGACCCCGGCGCGGCGCAGGGCGAGTCGGTCTTCGACCACACCGTCTGGGTGCTCGCGTCGGACGGCGACATGGAGGAGGGCGTGACGAGCGAGGCCTCCTCGCTCGCCGGCCACCAGCAGCTCGGCAACCTCGTCGTCGTCTACGACGCGAACCACATCTCCATCGAGGACGACACCGCGGTCGCGCTCAGCGAGGACACGGGCAAGCGCTACGAGGCCTACGGCTGGCACGTCCAGACCGTCGACTGGACGCACGGCAAGGGGACGCAGTCCGGCAAGGACGGCACCTACACCGAGGACGTCCCCGAGCTGTACGCGGCGCTGAAGACCGCGCAGGCCGTCACGGACAAGCCGTCGCTCGTCATCCTCCGCACGGTCATCGCGTGGCCGGCACCGAACCTCATGAACACCGGCAAGTCGCACGGCTCGGCGCTGGGTGACAAGGAGATCGCGGCCACGAAGGCCGTGATGGGCCTGGACCCGGAGCAGAAGTTCCAGGTCGACGCCGACGTCCTCGCGCACGCGCGCTCGGTGGTCGACCGGGGCCGCGCCGCGCGGGAGGCCTGGGAGAAGCGGTTCGAGGCCTGGAAGGCCGACAACGCGGACGGCGCCGCGATCCACGAGCGGCTGAAGACCCGGACGCTGCCCGCCGGCTGGGAGGCCACGCTCCCGACGTTCGAGGCCGGCAAGGACGTCGCGACCCGCAAGGCGTCGGGCGTCGTCCTCAACGCCGTCAAGGACGTGCTCCCGGAGCTGTGGGGCGGCTCCGCCGACCTCGCCGAGAGCAACAACACCGCCCTCGAGGGCGAGGCGTCGTTCCTCCCGTCGCAGTACACGACCCAGGCCTGGGGCCAGGGCAGCCCGTACGGCCGCATCCTGCACTTCGGGATCCGCGAGCACGCCATGGGCTCGATCATGAACGGCATCGCGCTGCACGGCGGCCTGCGGGTCTTCGGCGGCACGTTCCTCGTGTTCAGCGACTACATGCGCCCCGCCGTCCGGCTCGCGGCGCTCATGAGGCTGCCCGTCACCTACGTGTGGACGCACGACTCGATCGGTCTCGGCGAGGACGGCCCGACCCACCAGCCGATCGAGCACCTCGCGGCGCTGCGCGCGATCCCCGGCCTGGACGTCGTCCGGCCGGCCGACGCGAACGAGACTGCCTGGGCGTGGCGCACGATCCTCGGCCACACCGACCGACCGGCCGGTCTCGCGCTCTCGCGGCAGAACCTCCCGACCTACGACCGTTCCCCCGAGGGTGGCTTCGCCCCCGCCGACGGGACGGCGAAGGGCGCCTACGTGCTCAAGGAGGCGTCCGGCGGCGCGCCGGCGGTCGTCCTCGTCGGGACCGGCTCCGAGGTGCAGATCGCGGTCGCCGCGGCCGAGCTGCTCGAGGCGGACGGGGTCCCGGCCCGGGTCGTGTCGATGCCGTGCCGCGAGTGGTTCGACGCCCAGGAGCAGAGCTACCGCGACTCGGTGCTCCCGCCCTCGGTGAAGGCCCGCGTCAGCGTCGAGGCGGGCATCGCCCAGGGCTGGCGCGACGTCGTCGGCGACGCCGGGCGCATCGTCTCCATCGAGCACTTCGGCGCCTCCGCGCCGTACCAGAAGCTCTACGAGGAGTTCGGCCTCACCGCCGGGCACGTCGTCGCCGCCGCCCGAGAGAGCATCGCGGCCGCCGGCTGACGCGGCGACCCGGTCCGGCCGCCCGCTCCCGAGCACCCCTATCCGTTCCACACCAGGAGGAACCATGAGCGACGCACTCGCACGGCTCTCCGCGGAGGGCGTCTCCGTCTGGCTCGACGACCTGTCCCGCGAGCTCCTCGAGACCGGCGACCTCGCCGGCCTCATCGCGCAGCGGAACGTCGTCGGGGTCACGACGAACCCCACGATCTTCGCCAACGCCCTCGCCAAGGGCGACCGCTACACCGACCAGGTCACCGCGCTCGCGGCCCGCAGCGCGACCGTGGACGAGACGGTCTTCGAGATCACGACGGACGACGTCCGCAGCGCGTGCGACGTCTTCCGCCCGGTCTTCGACGCGACCGGCGGGCTCGACGGCCGGGTCTCCATCGAGGTCGACCCGCGGCTCGCGAAGGACACCGCCGGGACGATCGAGGCCGCCCGCCGGCTCTGGGCCACCGTCGACCGGCCCAACGCCCTCATCAAGATCCCGGCGACCGTCGAGGGCCTGCCGGCCATCACCACGGTGCTGTCCGAGGGGATCAGCGTCAACGTCACGCTGATCTTCTCCCTCGACCGCTACCGCGCCGTGATGAACGCCTTCCTCGCGGGGCTCGAGGGGGCCAAGGACGCCGGCCTGGACCTGTCGACGATCGCGTCGGTCGCCTCGTTCTTCGTCTCGCGCGTCGACACCGAGATCGACAAGCGGCTCGTCGCGATCGGCACCGAGGAGGCGACCGCGCTGCGCAGCAAGGCCGGCCTGGCGAACGCCCGGCTCGCCTACCAGGCGTACGAGGAGGTCTTCTCGACGTCGCGCTGGCAGGTGCTCGCGGACGCCGGCGCGAAGCCGCAGCGACCGCTCTGGGCGTCCACCGGCGTGAAGGACCCGTCGCTGCCGGACACGATGTACGTCACCGGGCTCGTCGCCCCGGGCACCGTGAACACCATGCCCGGCGCGACCCTCGAGGCGACCGCCGACCACGGCGAGGTCACGGGCGACACGGTCCGCGGCGGCTACGCCGAGGCCGCGCAGGTGCTCGACCGGCTCGAGGCGATCGGCGTCTCCTACGCGGACGTCACCGAGCAGCTCGAGCGCGAGGGCGTCGACAAGTTCGAGAAGAGCTGGGCCGAACTCCTCGGCACCGTGTCCGACGAGCTCGCCCGTGTCTCCGCCGCCGACTCCGACGAGGAGGCGCACCAGTGACCACCGGCCCCACGCCTCCGCAGTGGCTCGTCGCCTGGGTCGGCGACGAGGCCGGCTCCGTCCTCGAGGTGACCGCGGGCGGGGACGCCGCGGTCGCCGTCGCGACCCACGTGCCGGCCCTCGTCGCGGACGGCGTCGCGAGCGGCATCGCCGGCAAGGACGGCTCCCTCTGGGGGCAGGCCGCCGTCGACGAGGCGTCCAAGCGGCTCGGCTGGGTCGACGTCGAGGCCGCCTCGCGGCCCGTCGTCGCGAAGGTCGAGGCGCTGCGCGCGGAGCTCGCCGCCGAGGGCGTCGACCGCGTCGTCCTGTGCGGGATGGGCGGCTCCTCGCTCGCGCCCGAGGTCATCACCCGGACGGCGGGCGTCCCGCTCGTCGTCCTCGACGGCACCGACCCCGGCCAGGTCCGGGCGGCGCTCGTCGAGCTGGAGCGGACCGTCGTCGTCGTGTCGAGCAAGTCCGGCTCCACCGTCGAGACCGACAGCCAGCGCCGCGCGTTCGAGTCGGCGTTCACGGCCGCGGGCATCGACGCGAAGCGCCGGATCGTCGTCGTCACCGACCCGGGCTCCCCGCTCGAGCAGGCCTCGCTCGCCGCCGGCTACCGCGCGGTGTTCCAGGCCGACCCGACCGTCGGCGGCCGGTTCTCCGCGCTCACGGCGTTCGGGCTCGTGCCGTCCGGCCTCGCCGGCGTCGACACCGGTGCCCTGCTCGACCAGGCGGGCGAGGTCGTCGACCTGCTCGCCGACGACTCCGACGGCAACCCCGCACTCGTCCTCGGGGCGGCGCTCGGCGGCACGAAGCCGTTGCGGGACAAGGTCGTCTTCGTCGACGAGGGCTCCGGCATCGTCGGCTTCCCGGACTGGGTCGAGCAGCTCGTCGCCGAGTCCACCGGCAAGGAGGGCACCGGCCTGCTGCCGGTCGTCGTCGGCGGCCCGGGCTCGCCCGAGGTGACCGGCGGCGCGGCCGACGTCCTCGTCGTCCGGCTCGTGTCCGGCCGCGACGAGACCGACGCCGAGGCGGAGGGGGCTCCGACCGAGCCCGCCGCCCGGGTCGCGACCGGCGTCACCGTGGCCGGGCCGCTCGGCGCGCAGATGCTCCTGTGGGAGTACGCGACGTCCGTGGCGGGGCGGATCCTCGGGATCAACCCGTTCGACCAGCCGGACGTCGAGAGCGCGAAGACCGCCGCCCGCGGCCTGCTCGACGCCCGCCCGGAGCCTGCCGCGCCCGACCTCGTCGACGGCGCGGTCGAGGTCAGGGCCACCGACGGCCTGCTCGGCGACGCCAAGGACCTCACCGGGGCCGTCGACGCCCTGCTCGGCGCGCTCGGCCCGGACGGCTACGTCGCCGTCATGGCCTACCTGGACAGGGAGCACGACACCGCGCTCGCCGGGGTGCGGGAGTCGCTCGCCGCCCGCACCGGGCGCCCCGTCACCTTCGGCTGGGCGCCGCGGTTCCTGCACTCCACCGGCCAGTTCCACAAGGGCGGCCCGGCGGTCGGCGTCTACCTCCAGGTGACGGCCGAGCCCGCCGCCGGTGTCGAGGACCTCGCCATCGCGGAGCGGCCGTTCACCTTCGGGCAGCTCATCACCGCCCAGGCGGCCGGCGACGCCCAGGTGCTCGCCGACCACGGGCGGCCCGTGCTGCGCCTGCACCTCACCGACCGCGCGGCCGGCCTGCGGCAGGTGCTCTCGGTGCTCGGTGCCGCCGACGGAGCGAGCGCGTGAGCCCGGCCCGCATCGCGAAGGGGGCCAACCCGCTCCGCGACGACCGGGACAAGCGGCTCCAACGGATCGCGGGGCCGTGCGGACTGGTCATCTTCGGTGTCACCGGCGACCTTGCCCGCAAGAAGCTCATGCCGGCCGTGTACGACCTGTCGCAGCGCGGGCTGCTCCCGCCGGGCTTCGCGCTCACCGGGTTCGCCCGGCGCGACTGGGCCGACCAGGACTTCGGCCAGGTCGTCTACGAGGCGGTCCGGCAGTACGCCCGGACGCCGTTCCGCGAGTCGGTCTGGCGCCAGCTCGCCGAGGGCTTCCGGTTCGTGCCGGGCGACTTCGGCGACGACGACGCGTTCGACCAGCTCGCGCACACGGTCGCCGACCTCGACCGGGTGCGCGGCACGGGCGGGAACCACGCCTTCTACCTGTCGATCCCGCCGAAGTTCTTCCCCGTCGTCACCAAGCAGCTCGCCCGGTCAGGGCTGTCGGCGCAGGACGGCGAGCAGTGGCGCCGGGTCGTCATCGAGAAGCCGTTCGGGCACAACCTCAAGTCGGCCCGCGAGCTCAACGACGTCGTCGAGTCGGTGTTCCCGGCGGACTCGGTCTTCCGGATCGACCACTACCTCGGCAAGGAGACGGTCCAGAACCTGCTCGCCCTGCGGTTCGCGAACCAGATGTTCGAACCGGTGTGGAACGCGAACTACGTCGACCACGTGCAGATCACCATGGCCGAGGACATCGGGGTGGCCGGCCGGGCCGGTTACTACGACGGGATCGGCGCGGCCCGCGACGTCATCCAGAACCACCTGCTCCAGCTCCTCGCGCTCACCGCGATGGAGGAGCCGGTCTCCTTCGACGCGCACGACCTGCGCGCCGAGAAGGAGAAGGTGCTGTCCGCCGTCCGGCTGCCCCGCGACCTCGGCAAGCACACCGCCCGCGGCCAGTACGCCAAGGGCTGGCAGGGCGGCCAGCCGGTCATCGGCTACCTCGACGAGGAGGGCATGTCCCCCACGTCGACGACCGAGACGTTCGCCGCCGTCCGGCTCGACATCGACACCCGGCGCTGGGCCGGGGTGCCGTTCTACCTGCGGACCGGCAAGCGCCTCGGGCGGCGCGTCACCGAGATCGCCGTCGTCTTCAAGCGGGCGCCGCACCTGCCGTTCGAGCGGACGGCGACCGAGGAGCTCGGCAAGAACGCCATCGTCATCCGGGTCCAGCCGGACGAGGGCGTGACGATCCGGTTCGGCTCCAAGGTGCCCGGCACCCAGATGGAGGTCCGAGACGTCACGATGGACTTCGGGTACGGCCACTCGTTCACCGAGTCCAGCCCGGAGGCGTACGAGCGCCTCATCCTCGACGTCCTGCTCGGGGACCCGCCGCTGTTCCCGCGGCACGAGGAGGTCGAGCTCTCCTGGAAGATCCTCGACCCGATCACCGAGTTCTGGGCGTCCAAGGGGCGCCCCGACCCGTACACGTCCGGCACGTGGGGGCCCGCGTCGGCCGACGAGATGATGGCCCGCGACGGCCGTAGCTGGAGGCGTCCGTGATCGTCGACCTGCCCGACACGACGACGGGGGCCGTCGCCAAGAAGATCGTCGACCTGCGGGACGCGGGTGGCGCGGTCGCGCTGGGCCGGGTCATGACCCTGCTCATCGTCACGGACGACGGACCGGCCGAGGAGGCGATCCGGGCCGCGAACGACGCGAGCCGGGAGCACCCGTGCCGCGTCATCGCGATCGTCCGCGGGAACAAGCGCGGCGTGAACCGGCTCGACGCCCAGATCCGCGTCGGCGGCGACGCCGGCGCGAGCGAGGTCATCGTGCTGCGGCTCTACGGGCCGCTCGCCGAGCACGGCGAGTCGGTCGTCGTGCCGTTCCTGCTGCCGGACGCACCGATCGTCGCCTGGTGGCCGGGCGTCACGCCCGAGGTCCCCGCGGACGACGCGATCGGGCGGATGGCGCAGCGCCGGATCACCGACGCGTCCCAGAGCAAGAACCCGGTCAAGGCGCTGCAGCAGCGGGCCGCCCGGCACCACCCCGGGGACACCGACCTGGCGTGGAGCCGGATCACCCTGTGGCGGGGCCTGCTCGCGGCCGCCCTCGACGAGCCGCCGTACGAGCCTGTCCAGCGGGCGGTCGTGTCCGGCGGCCCGGACAGCGCCTCGACCGACCTGCTCGCCGCCTGGCTCGGGCTGTACCTCAAGTGCCCGGTGAAGCGGGTGCGGACGCCGGTCGGCAGCGGCATGGTCGGCGTCGTCCTCGAGCGGGCGTCGGGGCCGGTCGAGCTCGTCCGGCCCGACGGCAACGTCGCGACGCTGACCCAGCCGGGGCAGCCGGAACGGCGGATCGCGCTGGCCCGCCGGCAGGACCGCGACTGCCTCGCCGAGGAGCTGCGCCGGCTCGACCCGGACGACATCTTCGGTGAGGTCGTCACCCGGGGGCTCGACCTGCTCGCGAAGAACGGGACGGTCGGCACCGCCCGCTCCGCCGGGGCCAAGCAGCCCGCCGCCACGTCGGCCGGCGGTCACTCGGGGGCCCGACGGACACCCGGCGCTCCCCCGGTCGCGCCGGTCCACGGGCCGGACGACGCGGCGGCGGCCGACCCGGCTCCCGTCAAGGCTGCGGCGAAGGCTGCGGCCAAGGCACCGGCCAAGGCTCCGGCGAAGGCTGCGGCCAAGGCACCGGCCAAGGCATCGGCCAAGGCACCGGCATCGAAGGCGGCGGCGAAGAAGGCGCCCGCCAAGACCGCCGCCAAGAAGGCTCCCGCGTGACGTCGTCCCCGACCGTCGTCGTCCACGCGACCCCGGAGCTCCTCGCGCAGGCCGCCGCAGCGCGCCTCGTCACGGGGCTCGTCGACGTCCAGGCCGCCCGCGGGCACGCGCACGTCGTGCTCACGGGCGGCGGCGTCGGGATCGCGACCCTCGCCGCCCTCGCGGCGTGCCCGGCGCGGGACGCGGTCGACTGGCGCGCGCTCGACGTCTGGTGGGGCGACGAGCGTTTCCTGCCGGCCGGCCACCCGGACCGCAACGAGACCCAGGCCCGGGCGGCGCTGCTCGACGCGGTGCCGCTCGACCCGGCGCGGGTGCACGCGATGCCCGCGTCCGACGGGCGCTGGGGGGACGACGTCGACGAAGCCGCCCGCGGCTACGCCGAGGAGCTGGCGGCCGCCGCCGGCCCGGAGGACCGGGGCGGGGTCCCCGCGTTCGACATCCTCATGCTCGGCGTCGGCCCGGACGCGCACGTCGCGTCGCTGTTCCCCGAGCACCCCGCGGTGTACGAGGAGGAGCGCACCGTCGTCGGCGTGCGCGGCGCCCCCAAGCCGCCACCGACCCGGGTCTCGCTCACCGCCCCCGCGATCCGGCAGGCGCAGGCCGTCTGGCTCCTCGCGGCCGGCGCGGAGAAGGCCGGCGCGGTCTCGCTCGCGCTCGGCGGCGGTGGCCCGTTCGCCGTCCCGGCGGCCGGCGCGACCGGCCGGCGCCGCACCCTGTGGCTGCTCGACCGCGCCTCGGCGTCCGGCCTGCCGGCCCGGGTGGCGCGGATCGCGAGCCCCTGACTGAGCTGGCTGTTCGTCCTCTGGCGCGTTCTGCACCCGACGCGATGTCCTCTGGCGGCTCGCGCACCTGACGCCTCGCGTCCTCTGGCGGCTCGCGCACCTGAACGCGCGCATCCTCTGGTGTGAGAAGCACGCATCCTCGTCCTCTGGTGGGAGAACGCCCCCAAACCTGCGTTTTGTGGTGCTTTCTACACCAGAGGACGAGGTCACGTGCTTCTCACACCAGAGGACGACTCCGGAAGTGTGCGGATGCCACCAGAGGACGTCGACGCAGCGTGCGTACCCCGCCAGAGGATGCCGACGACGCCGACGACGCAGCGCTCGTCACCCGTCAGGTGCGGTGCGAGGTCACCGCACGCAGAAGGCCCCGCCGACCGGGTCGGCGGGGCCTTCGCGATGCTGTGCGGCCGGACGTGCTCAGACGATGAGCCGGCGGCGGCGCAGGGACTCGAGGGCCTCCTCGAGGATGGCCGCGCCGTCGGCGTCCGAGCGGCGCTCCTTCACGTACGCGAGGTGCGTCTTGTACGGCTCGTTGCGGGGCGGCGAGGGAGGGTTCACCTGGTCCTGACCGGCCGGGAAGCCGCACCGCGGGCAGTCCCAGATCTCGGGGGGCTGGACGCCGGCCTCCTCGGAGAAGCTGGGCATCGTCTCGTGCCCGTTGGCGCACCAGTACGAGATCCGGAACCGCGGGGCGGTATCCCCTCGCTCGGCCTCGCCCATCGGGCCCGCGCCGACCCGGCTCCCGCGGATCGCGTTGCCACTGGCCACCGCTAGTCCTCCTGCTGTTCGACGTACCGGACACGTGTCGTCGGCCGCTCCCGAAACTCCGGCCTGGCCACGTGCTGTGCTCTTGTCTATGTTTCTACGTCATCCGCGCCCGGCTGGGGGCATGTTCCGGAGGGTTACCACCCGGTACCGGGCCGGACCCTCGCGGCGCCCGCTCAGTTGAAGCGCTCGAGGACCCCGAGCAGGACCACGACGGTCGACCAGACCAGCGACACCGCGATGGTGAAGCGGTTGAGGTTGCGCTCGGCGACGCCGGAGCTGCCGAGGTTGCTGGAGACGCCACCGCCGAACATGTCCGACAGACCGCCCCCGCGCCCCTTGTGGAGCAGGATGAGCAGGATCAGGAACGCGCTGGTGATGACCAGCAGCACCTGGAGGGTGATGCGGACCGCTGTCACGGGTGATCTCGTCTCTCGTGCGGGAGGGCGTGTCCGACGCGGCGCTGACGCCGTCGCCTCGGTGCACTCAGGGTAAGCGATCCGCGGGGCGTGCCGTGACACGCCCCGCGGATCGCCAGCCCCGGGTCCTTGCGCGGACGACCTGGGCTCAGGCCGTCACGTGGCTGCGGTAGCGCGCGATGGACGCGAACTCCGCCGGGTCGATCGCCGCGCCGCCGACGAGAGCACCGTCGACGTCCGCCTCGGCCATGATCGCCGCGACGTTGTTCGCCTTGACCGAGCCGCCGTAGAGCACGCGGACGCCCGCCGCGAGGTCCGCCGAGTAGAGCTCGGCCAGCTTGGCGCGGATCGCCCCGCACACCTCCTGCGCGTCCTTCGGGGTGGCCACCTCGCCGGTGCCGATCGCCCAGACGGGCTCGTAGGCCACGACGACCGAGGCCGCCTGCTCGGCGCTGACGCCGGCCAGACCGCCCTCGACCTGCGCGAGCGTGTGCTCGACGTGGCGGCCCTCCTTGCGGACGTCCAGGCCCTCGCCCACGCAGAAGATCGGCGTGAGGCCGTGCCGGTACGCGGCCTTGACCTTGGCGTTGACGACCGCGTCGGTCTCGGCGTGGTACTGCCGGCGCTCGCTGTGCCCGACGACGACGTACGAGCAGCCGAGCTTGGCGAGGAACGCGCCGGAGATCTCGCCCGTGTACGCGCCCGAGTCGTGCGCGGAGAGGTCCTGCGCGCCGTACTTGAGGCCGAGCTTGTCGCCGTCGACGAGGGTCTGCACCGAGCGGATGTCGGTGTACGGCGGGATCACCGCGACCTCGACCTGCCCGTAGTCGTGCTTGGCGTCGTCCAGGGACCAGGCGAGCTTCTGCACGAGGTGCGTGGCCTGCTGGTGGTCGAGGTTCATCTTCCAGTTGCCCGCCATCAGCGGGGTGCGGCTCGTGGCCACGGCTCAGTCCTCCAGGACGTCGATGCCGGGGAGGGTCTTGCCCTCCAGGTACTCCAGCGACGCGCCGCCGCCGGTCGAGATGTGCCCGAACGCCCTCTCGTCGAAGCCCAGCGTCCGCACCGCCGCGGCGGAGTCGCCGCCGCCGACGACGGTGAGGCCGTCGACCTCGGTGAGGGCCTGCGCGACGGCACGGGTGCCGGCGCTGTACGCCTCCCACTCGAAGACGCCCATCGGGCCGTTCCAGAACACGGTCTTCGCGTCGGCGAGCTTGGCGGCGAAGAGCTTGCCGCTCTCCGGACCGATGTCCAGGCCCATCTTCCCGTCGGGGATCGCGTCGGCCGCGACGACCTCGGGGGCGGCGTCCTGCGAGAACTCCGCCGCCACGACGATGTCGACCGGCAGGACGACCTCGACGCCGCGCTCGGCGGCCGTGGCGAGGTAGCCCTTGACGACGTCGATCTGGTCGGCCTCGACCCGGCTGGTGCCGATCGGGTTGCCCTGGGCCGCGAGGAAGGTGAAGACCATGGCCCCACCGATGAGCAGCCGGTCGGCCTTGCCGATGAGGTTGTCGATGACCCCGAGCTTGTCGGAGACCTTCGAGCCGCCGAGGACGACGGCGTAGGGCCGCGCCGGGTCGACGGTGAGCCGCTTGAGCACCTCGACCTCGGCGAGCACGAGGCCGCCCATCGCGTGCGGCAGCCGCTTCGCGACGTCGTAGACGCTGGCCTGCTTGCGGTGGACGACGCCGAACCCGTCGCTGACGAACACGTCCGCGAGGGCCGCGAGCTCGTCGGCGAACGCGCCGCGCTCGGCCTCGTCCTTGCTCGTCTCGCCCGGGTTGAAGCGGATGTTCTCGAGGATCGCGACGTCGCCGTCGGCGAGCCCGGCGACGACGGCCTTCGCCGAGTCGCCGACCGTGTCGGTCGCGAACGCGACGTCCGTGCCGAGCAGCTCGGACATCCGCGCGACGACCGGCCGCAGCGAGTACTTCTCCTCCGGCGCGCCCTTGGGACGGCCGAGGTGGGCGACGACGACGACCTTGGCCCCGGCGTCGGAGAGCTTCTTGATGGTGGGCACGGACGCCCGGATTCGGCCGTCGTCCGTGATGGTCGTCCCGTCGAGGGGGACGTTGAGGTCGGACCGGACGAGGACGCGCTTGCCGCGCAGGTCGCCCAGGTCGTCGATGGTCTTCATGCACGCGCTCCCGCGGTCTGGGCATGCCGCGCGCCCGGCCGCGTCGTCCGGTAAGGGTGGTCTCTCACCGGACGGCAGCGGCCGGGCGGGCGGCAGCGATGTGTTCTCGCGACAGGGCTGACGCCCGTCCGACGTGGGTCAGACGATCGTCAGAGCGAGCCGCCGACGACCGACGTGAGGTCGACGAGGCGGTTCGAGTAGCCCCACTCGTTGTCGTACCAGCCGACGATCTTCGCCTGGTTGCCCTGGACGGTCGTCAGGAGCGCGTCGAAGGTGCACGACGCGGGCGAGGTGACGATGTCGCTGGAGACGATCGGGTCCTCGGTGTACTCGAGGTAGCCCTTGAGCGAGCCCTCGGCGGCCTTCTTGAAGGCCGCGTTGATCTCGTCCTTGGTCGTCTCGCGGCCGAGCTCGACCGTGAGGTCGGTCGCCGAGCCGGTCGGGATCGGGACGCGCATCGCGAAGCCGTCGAGCTTGCCCTTGAGCTCGGGGATGACCAGGGCGATCGCCCGGGCGGCACCCGTCGTCGTCGGGATGATGTTCGTCGCCGCGGCCCGCGCACGACGCAGGTCCGAGTGCGGGAAGTCCAGGATGACCTGGTCGTTCGTGTACGCGTGGATCGTCGTCATGAGGCCCTTGACGATCCCGAACTCCTCGAGGAGCACCTTCGCCATCGGCGCGAGGCAGTTCGTGGTGCACGACGCGTTGGAGATGACGTGGTGCTTCGCCGGGTCGTAGTCGCCGTCGTTGATGCCCATGACGACGGTGAAGTCCTCGTTCTTCGCCGGGGCGGAGATGATGACCTTCTTCGCGCCGGCCGCGATGTGCGCCTTCGCCTTGGCGGCGTCGGTGAAGTGGCCCGTCGACTCGATGACGACGTCCGCACCGAGCTCGCCCCACGGCAGGGCGCCCGGGTCGCGCTCGGCGAGCGCCTTGAAGCTCTTGCCGCCGACCGAGATCGAGTCCTCGGTGAACGTGACCTCGCGGCCGAGGCGGCCGAGGATCGAGTCGTACTTGAGGAGGTGCGCGAGCGTCTTGTTGTCGGTGAGGTCGTTGACGCCGACCACCTCGACGTCGGCCCCGGACGCCAGAAGCGCGCGGAAGTAGTTGCGGCCGATACGGCCGAAGCCGTTGATGCCAACCCGAACGGTCACGGAGGAGCCCTCCCTGGCGCGCCGGGGCAGCGCCCGGCGCGAATCTACGGATGATGAGTCCCGTACGCCGTCGTACGGCCACGGCAACCCTATTCGTTACCGCCAGGTATCACCCAACCGCACGCTCGTGCCACGGCGCGGCCCGATGGTCCCTGCCCGGCGGCCCCCGGTGTGGTGGTGCCCGAGTTGTCGGCTCAGGCGTCCAGCATGTCCGGTGTGAGGTTGGCCTCCGTGCCGGGGACGCCGAGGTCGTGGGCCCGCTTGTCCGCCATCGCGAGGAGCCGGCGGATCCGGCCCGCGACGGCGTCCTTGGTCATGGGCGGGTCGGCGAGCTGCCCGAGCTCCTCGAGGCTGGCCTGCTTGTGCTCCAGGCGGAGCGTGCCGGCGGCCTTGAGGTGGTCGGGGATGTCCTCGCCGAGGATCTCCATCGCGCGCTCGACCCGGGCCCCGGCCGCGACGGCGGCGCGCGCCGAGCGGCGCAGGTTCGCGTCGTCGAAGTTCGCGAGCCGGTTCGCCGTCGCGCGGACCTCGCGGCGCATCCGCCGCTCCTCCCACGCGAGGACGGCGTCGTGCGCGCCGAGCCGGGTGAGCATCGCGCCGATCGTGTCGCCGTCCCGGATGACGACCCGGTCGACGCCGCGGACCTCGCGGGCCTTGGACTGGATCGACAGCCGGCGGGCCGCACCGACGAGGGCCAGGGCGGCCTCCGGACCGGGGCAGGTCACCTCGAGGGCGCTGGAGCGGCCCGGCTCGGTGAGCGAGCCGTGCGCGAGGAACGCGCCGCGCCAGGCGGCCTCGGCGTCGCACGTCGCGCCCGAGACGACCTGCGGCGGCAGCCCGCGCACCGGCCGGCCGCGGGCGTCGAGCAGCCCGGTCTGCCGCGCGAGGCTCTCGCCGTCCCGCACCACCCGCACCACGTACCGGCTGCCGCGTCGCAGCCCCCCGGGCGCCAGCACGATGACGTCGCTCGTGTGCCCGAAGACCTCGGCGATGTCCCGCCTCAGCCGTCGGGCCGCATTGCCCGTGTCGAGCTCCGCCTCCACGACGATCCGCCCGCTCACGATGTGCAGACCGCCTGCGAACCGCAGCGTCGCGGACACCTCTGCCTTGCGGCAGCAGGGCTTCGTCACCTGGAGGCGGCTGAGCTCGTCCTTCACCAGCGCCGTCAGAGCCATGCGCCACATCCTGCCATCGCGTTCCTCCGCGCGTGTGCGGGAGGTCGAATTTCTGTGTTCATCTGATTGCGGACAGTCACGAGCACTGACCGTACGGGACGAAGATCGACCATGCGGGGTTTCACACATCTCCGAGGACGGCGTCGAACACGTCGCGGTACGCGGCCGCGAGACGCAGGGGGTCGTGCCGCGGGGTGCCGTCCCCCAGGGACACCTGACGCATGAGGAGCCGCGCTCCCAGCGTGCCCGCGACGTCGGAGAGCGTACCCGGGTCCTCGACGGACGACGGGTCGGCGAGGACGGCGTCGATGCGCAGCTCCGGGGCGTGCGCCGCGAGCACCTCCAGGTGCGCCTCCGAGGAGAACCCCTCGGTCTCCCCCGCCTGGGTCGCGAGGTTCATCGTCACGCAGCGCCGGGCCCGGGTCTCGTGCAGCGCCGCCGACAGCTCCGGGACGAGCAGGTGCGGCAGGACGCTCGTGAACCACGACCCGGGCCCGAGGACGACCCAGTCCGCCTCCATGATCGCGTCGAGCGCCTCCGGGCAGGCGGGCGGCTGCTCGGGCACGAGGCGCAGCGCGACGACGTCCCCGGGGGTGGTCGCGACGGCGACCTGCCCGCGGACCGTGACGACCCCGGCCGGGTCGGCCGGGTCGGCGCCGCGCACCGTCGCCTCGATGTCGAGCGGGACGGCGGCCATCGGCAGCACCCGGCCGCGGGCGCCGAGCAGCCGTCCGACCCAGTCCAGGCCCTCGACGGTGTCCCCGAGGAGCTCCCACAGCGTGACGATGAGCAGGTTCCCCATCGCGTGCTGGTGCAGCGCCCCCGCGCTGGCGAACCGGTGCTGGAGGACGTCGCGCCACAGGCGCCCCCACTCGCCGTCGTCGCAGAGCGCCGAGAGCGCCATCCGCAGGTCCCCGGGCGGCAGCACGCCGAGCTCGCGGCGCAGCCGGCCCGACGACCCGCCGTCGTCCGCGACCGTCACGACGCCGGTGAGCCGGTCGGTGACGTGGCGCAGGGCGGACAGCGAGGCCGCGAGACCGTGCCCGCCGCCGAGGGCGACGACCGAAGGTCCAGCCATGGACGCGGGGCTCCCTACTCGCGACCGAGGTCGCGGTGGACGGTCGTCGCCGACAGCGAGTCGCTGCGCAGCCGCTCGGCGAGCTGCTCGCTCATCGCGACGGAGCGGTGCTTGCCGCCCGTGCAGCCGATGGCGAGGGTCGCGTAGCGCTTGTTCTCCCGGGTGTACCCGGCGAGCACCGGCCGCAGCGCGGCGACGTAGGCGTCGAGCCACGTCACGGCGCCCTCCTGGGCGAGCACGAACTCGCTGACGGGCGCGTCGAGGCCGGTGTGCCCGCGCAGCTCCGGCACCCAGAACGGGTTCGGCAGGAAGCGGACGTCGGCCACGTGGTCGGCGTCCAAGGGCAGGCCGTACTTGAACCCGAAGGACATCACCGTGACCCGCAGCGCCGGCCCGGCACCGTTGCCGAACGCCTCGGCGATCTTCGCGGAGAGCTGGTGGACGTTGAGGTGGGAGGTGTCGAGCACGATGTCCGCGGTCCCGCGCAGCCCGCCGAGGATCTCCCGCTCCTGGGTGATGCCGTCGAGCAGGCGGCCCTCGCCCTGGAGCGGGTGCGGCCGGCGCACCGACTCGAACCGGCGCACGAGCGAGTCGTCCGCGGCGTCGAGGAAGAGCAGCCGGGTCTTCACGCCGCGGTCGCCGAGCGCGGCGAGCGCGGTCTGCAGCGCGGCGAAGAACGAGCGCCCGCGGACGTCGATCGTCACCGCGAGCTGGTGCACGTCGTTCGTCGTCGGTGTCGTCGTCAGGTCGACGAGCGTGCTGAGCATCTGCGGCGGGAGGTTGTCGACGACGTACCAGCCGAGGTCCTCCAGCACCGCCCCCGCCGTCGACCGGCCCGCGCCGGACATTCCTGTGATGACGAGCAGCTCTCGTCCGTCGTCGGCCCCACTCACGTCGTGCCCCTCCTGGTCGCCCGGGTCCGCTGCCCGCACCCCGGCCCCTGTGTCGTCTCCGCCGCCTGCCGCGCCCCCGCGAGGTCAGTCGATGATCTCACCGGTCGCCATGTCGACCGCCGGCTCCGCGGTCTGCTCGCCGAGAGCGGCGACGACCGCCGCGGCGACCGAGGGCCCGATGCCCTGGACCGACGCGATCTCCTCCGCGCTCGCGACGCGCAGCCGTTTCACCGAGCCGAAGGCCCGCAGCAGCGCCTTCTTGCGGGCGGGACCCAGCCCCGGCACCTCGTCGAGGACGCTGACCGTCATCGCCTTGCTGCGCTTCTGCCGGTGGTGCGTGATCGCGAACCGGTGCGCCTCGTCGCGGACCCGCTGGAGCAGGTAGAGGCCCTCGCTCGTGCGGGGCAGGACGAGC
Source organism: Kineosporia sp. A_224 (assembly GCF_002198655.1). Classification (GTDB taxonomy): domain Bacteria; phylum Actinomycetota; class Actinomycetes; order Actinomycetales; family Kineosporiaceae; genus R-H-3. The sequence continues at coordinate 4,252 of NZ_MWLN01000239.1, read as the reverse complement.
GGGTCGTCGTCCGCCGGGACCCACACCTCCTCGAGCCGCTTCGCGAGGCCGCACAGGGCGACGTCGTCGATGCCGAGCTCGGCCATCGCCCGGGCCGCCGCGGCGACCTGCGGCGGGCCGCCGTCGACGACGACGAGGTTCGGGGAGTAGGCGAAACGCCGCGGACGACCGGTGTCCGGGTCGATCGGGGACGCCGCGCCGCGCCGGCGCTCCTCGGCCTCGTCGCGCGGCTGCGGGACCTGGAGGCCGCCGTCCGCACCGGGCACCCCACCGGCCAGGTCGTCGTCCGCGCCGCCGTCACCGAGGTCGAGCCCCGCGTTCTCCTTGTCCTCGAGGTAGCGGCGGAACCGCCGGGTGATGACCTCGTGGATCGACGCGACGTCGTCCTGCCCGTCGACCCCGCGGACGGTGAAGCGGCGGTACTCGCTCTTGCGGGGCAGGCCGTCCTCGAAGACGACCATCGACGCGACGACGTGCGTGCCCTGGATGTTCGAGACGTCGTAGCACTCGATGCGCAGCGGGGCCTCGGGCAGGCCGAGCGCGTCCTGGATCTCGGCGAGCGCCTTCGACCGGGTCGTCAGGTCCCCGGCGCGCCGGGTCTTGTGCAGGGTGAGCGCCTGGCCCGCGTTGCGCCCGATCGTCTCGGCGAGCGACCGCTTGTCGCCGCGCTGCGGGACCCGGACGACGACCCGCGAGCCGCGCTGCTCGCTGAGCAGCTCCTCGATCTCGACCCGGTCCGGCGGCTCCACGGGCACGAGCACCTCACGCGGGACGCCGTCGCCGCCGACGTCGCCGTAGACCTGGAGCAGGAGCTGCTCGACGAGGTCGGCGGTCGTCACGTCCTCGACCTTCTCCACGACCCAGCCGCGCTGGCCGCGGACCCGGCCGTCCCGGACGTGGAACACCTGGACCGCGGCCTCGAGGTCGTCCTCGGAGAGCCCGAAGACGTCGGCGTCCGTGCCGTCCGGCAGGACGACCGCGCTCTTCTCGAGCGCCCGCCGCAGGGCCTGGAGGTCGTCGCGCAGCCGGGCCGCGCGCTCGTACTCCAGCTCGGACGCCGCGGCCTTCATCTGCTGCTCGATCCGGCGGACGAAGCGCTGGGTCTGGCCCGCCATGAAGTCGCAGAAGTCCTCGGCGAGCTCGCGGTGCTCCTCCTCGCTGACCCGGCCGACGCACGGTGCGGAGCACTTGTCGATGTACCCGAGCAGGCACGGGCGGCCGACCTGGCCGGCCCGGCGGAAGACCCCGGCGCTGCACGTGCGCACCGGGAAGACGCGCAGCAGCAGGTCGACGGTCTCGCGGATCGCCCAGGCGTGCGCGTAGGGCCCGAAGTACCGGGTGCCCTTGCGCTTGGCGCCGCGCATGACCTGGACCCGCGGGTAGGCCTCCCCCATCGTCACCGCGAGGTACGGGTACGACTTGTCGTCGCGGTACTTGACGTTGAAGCGCGGGTCGAACTCCTTGATCCAGGCGTACTCGAGCTGGAGCGCCTCGACCTCGGTGGTGACCGTCGTCCACTCCACGCCCGCCGCCGTCGTCACCATGGTCTGGGTGCGCGGGTGCAGCGAGGCGATGTCGGCGAAGTAGGAGTTGAGCCGCTGCCGCAGGCTCTTCGCCTTGCCGACGTAGATGACGCGGCCCGACGAGTCCCGGAAGCGGTAGACACCCGGGGACTCCGGGATCTCTCCCGTCTTCGGGCGGTACGTCGAGGGATCGGCCACGGACCGAGCCTAGGCGTCGGCACCGACCTTTCCGGTACCGGCCCGGTGGCCCGCACCGTCGGTGCCGGCCGCCCCGGGGCCGAGGTGCACCTCGACGGCGGCGAGCCAGCCGGCCATGAGCGCGAGCGCGACCTCGCGCACGGTGCCGTCCGGGGGCAGGAACGCCGCGTCGTGGAGCATCGGCGATCCCGGGCCGTGGCCGGTGCCGACGAACATCATGAGGATCGGCAGCTGCGTGCCGTACGTGGCGAAGTCGTCGGAGCCGCACGACGCGAAGGGCGCCGTCGGCAGCCCGGACGCCGCGAGCCAGTCCGCCGCGCACGCCGCGGTCGCCGGGTCGTTGTCGAGCGCCGGCTCGCCGCGGCGGACCAGGTAGCGGCCGGTGCAGCCGTGCCCGTGCGCGATGCCCGTGACGAGCGCCTCGATCCGGGCGTGCAGCGCGGCGGCGTCGACGGGCCGCATCGTCCGGACGGTGCCGGCCGCACGGGCCTCGTCCGGGACGACGTTCGGCGCGCCCGAGCCGGAGAGCTGGGTCATCGAGACCACGGCCGGCTGCAGCGGATCGACGGCGGAGCGGACGGCGTCCTGCATCGCCAGCACGATCCGGCACAGCGCCGGGACGGGGTCCACGGTGAGGTGCGGGTAGGCGCCGTGGCCGCCGCGGCCGGTGACGACGACCTCGATCTCGTCGACGGCGGCGTTGACCGGACCCGGGTCGCACGAGACGTGCCCGGCCGCCACCTGCGGCTGGACGTGCCCGCCGACGACGCACCGGACGTCGTGGGCGGCCAGGACCCCCTCGGCGAGGACGTCGGCGGCCCCGGTCGGGCCGACCTCCTCGCGCGGCTGGAGGACGACGACCAGCCCGGCGGGCAGCGGGTGCCCGGCGGCCTCCGTCGCGAGGGCCGCCCGGGACAGCGCGGTGACGGCGGCGAGGTGCACGTCGTGGCCGCATGCGTGCATGGCACCGTTCGTCGCGGCGTACGCGGCCCCGGTCGCCTCGACGAGGGGCAGGGCGTCGAGCTCCGCGCGGACGGCGACCGCCGGGCCGCCCGGTCCGATCCGGAGCACCCGGCCGGTCGACGCGGACGCCGTCCCGGGGCCCGCGCCGATCGCGGCGACGACCGCGGCGGTCGTCGCCGTCTCGTGGCCGGACACCTCGGGCGCGGCGTGGATCCGGTGCCGCAGCGCGACCGCCGCCGGCAGCTCGGCGTCGAGCGCCTCGACCCAGCGCACCCGCAGCGCCTCGAGCCCGGCACGTGCGCCGGTGTGCCGGCCGGTCACGGTTCCGCCTGCCCGGTCACGATGCGGCCGGGAGGCCGTAGACGCGCTCGGCGTTGCCGTGCGCGACGAGGTGGGCGAAGCGTTCGGCGTCCGGCACCGACCACTCGCCGCTGCCGACCCGGTCGGCGAGCAGCGCCTCCAGCCCGAGCCGGAAGTTCAGGGCGCCGAGCCGGTACAGCTCGGGGGCCCCGTAGGCGTCGGAGGAGTACAGCAGCCGGGTGAACGGCGTGACCTCGGCGGCCTCGGCGAGCACCTCGATGCTGCGGCGCGGCCCGACGTAGTGCAGGACCGAGCCGACGTCGAGGTGCACGTGGGGGTAGATGCACGCGAGGTAGGACGCCTCGCGGTGCAGCGGCCAGCAGTGCAGGAGCATGACGGGCACCCGGTGCAGGTGCAGCCAGTCGGTGAGCAGCGTCGGGTCGACGTCGGTCATCCGGATGTCGCTGTCGCCGAAGCCGATGTGGAACTGGATCGGCAGGCCGAGGTCGACGGCGGCCCAGAGCGTCAGGCGCTGGAGGACCGGGTCGGCGAGCCGCCAGCCGGACTCCCCCGGGCCGGCCGTCAGCCAGCGGGCGGCGGCGCCCGTCGACTCGGACGGCGACGGCCGGCGCGGGTCGAGGCGCAGGCCGGTCCGGTACGCCGCGACCGACTTCACGCCGACGACGCCGGGCTCGGCGGTCGCCGCCGCGAGCCGCTCCGCGAACCGCTGGGCGAACTCACCGGGCTCGACGCCGTCCGCCGCGACCGCCTCGGCGACCGACTCGAGCCGGACGATGACGGACGTCGGGGTGCCGGTGAGGTCGGCCATCTCCTCGGGGGTCGTCAGGCCGTCGGGGCGGTGCCCGGTGTCGACGAGGTAGCGGCTCGTGCCGGTCGGGGCGAGGAAGCGCCGGTTCACCTCCGCGGTGCCGAGCTCGAACCGGCGCGCGAGGTACTCCTCGACCGGCGCGTGCGGCTCGAGGTCGAGCAGGGGTGCGCAGTGCCGCCGGATCGCGAGCCCGACCGGGGTGTCGAAGTTCGTCTCCCCGGCGGGCGGGGCGCCGCCCTCGCTGATGATCGCCTCCAGCCCGGGCCGGTCGAGCTCTGCTGTCACGACACCGTGACAGTGGTGGTCGACGAGCGGGACGGTGCTGGCGACGTCCGTCATGAGGTCCTCCGGGGTGGTGTCGGGGCTGGGGCGTCGGGCGTCGGTCCGTCCGACGGCTCGGCAGGCAGGTCGGCAGGAAGGTCGGCGGGCGGGTCGGCGG
>NZ_MWLN01000238.1 GCF_002198655.1 Kineosporia sp. A_224 | reverse complement strand
GCCGGTGGCGGTGTGGACGCCGGGCGCCGGGGCGGGTGACCGGGTCGGGCACCCGGTGGCGGTCGTGCCGGTGCGGGGCAGCGGGCGGCTGTGATCGCTACGGTGACGGGGGCTGGTCCACGTGGTGCGGCGTGCGCTGCGCGGGTCGACCGGCCCCGAGCCGTGAGGAGGGGGCTGCATGACTCTGGGTCCAGCGTCGCCTGCACCCGACGCCGTCCACCGGTCCGGTGACGACGCGGCGGGCTCTGTGGCTCACGCCGAGCCCGTCGAACCGAGCGGTCGTCGTCGGATCCGCCGGGTCGCGACGGCCCTTGCCGTCGTCGTCGCGGGGGTCGCACTGCTCGTGTGGCCTGTGTCGGCGCTGTGGCAGGACACGAGGGTGACGACGGCGAGGCTGCTGCTGCGGCCGGCGACGCTCGTGACCGATCCCGGACAGTTGACGGCGCTCGGGGTGCCTGCTGATGACGCCGGCGCGGCGACGGCTTTCCTCGGCTGGGACGAGCCCTTGCGCCTGGCTGACTCCTGCCGGACGAGGGCGACGGTGACGCTGCCGGCGGGGTGGGTGCTCCAGAGTGTTTTCATGATTCCTGGGCAGGTCGTGGTCGCGCAGTCGGATCGCTCCAGGGTCGTCGTGGAGCAGGCCGCGGGTGCCGAGAGGTTCCTCCGCCCGACGTTCGTCGCTGCTACCGCGGCCGCGGGCGGGAGCGATGTTCGCGCGACGGGCCGCGTCGAGCGGGTGTGCGACGGTGCGGTGGCGTCGGTGGTCGACGTGGATCTTGTCGTGGAGACGAGGTCGTCGGACGGGTAGGCCAGGCGGTGCCCGTTGTCGCGCGTGATGTCTGCGGACCTTGTGCTTGGTCGTTGTTGTCTTCGTCCTCGTCCTCATCCTCGCCCTCGCCTCTCGCGAGGAGCCCAGCTGTTCGCTCGCGACTGTTCGTGAGTGATGGTGACTCACACAAAGTTGTTGCGCTGGAACGGGTCTCGGGGTAGTCAGACTGTCGGACCCCGTCCGTAGTGTTCTTGTTGTGAGCAACAACGAGCAGGCAGGCGGCGAGGTGCCCGGCAGCGAGCCGGGTGCTTCGCCGGCGTCTGGGCACGTCGTGTCCGGTGAGGCGGCTCCAGTGCACGACCTGTTCGCGGGGATCGCCGCGATGGACGCCGCGACCGCGGTGGTAGTGGAGGCTGCACGGTGTGCGTGGTCGCTGTCGGACGGTGAGGCGCGGGACGCGGTGGAGGCGTTCACGCGGGCGATGGCGTCCGCGGAAGCGGCCCGGCTGGCGGTGATCAAGGTTCTCGACGAGCGGCCCGAGGCGGTGCCGGGGGCGAGTGAGGGGAAGGTCGCGGCGGCGTTCCTCACCGGGCGGTTGAACGTGGACCCGGGTCGGGCGAGCGCTGACGCCCGGGCGGCGCATGCGTTGGACGCGGATTCCGGGTCGTTGCCGCAGGTCGGTGCCGCGTTGGCCGCGGGTGAGATCACCCGTGAGCACGCCGACGCCTGCGTCCGCGCGGTCTCACGGCTGCCGAAGCGCCTGCGGATCGTGCTGCTCGAGGACGACGCCACCGGTGAGCTGCGGTCCGGGATGGATATCGCCGACGCGTTCCTCGCCGAGCAGTGCCGCCGGTTCCCGGTCCGGGGCATCCACCGGCTCGTCGACGAGCTCGTCCGGGTGCTGGACCCGGATCGTGAGGAGGACTTCGACGAGGACGCCCACCTGCGCCGCGGGGTGTCGTTGGTGAAGGACTCCACGGGGATGGGGTCCCTGCGGATGACCCTGGCCCCGGCGGACACCGCGGTGCTGTCGGCGATGCTCTCGGCCGCGGGCAAGCCGCGGCCGGCCCGCGAGGTCCTCACTGTGGATGACACCGGCGCCGAGCAGGTCACGCTGGTCAAGGACGACCGGACGGTCGCGATGCGCCGCTACGACGCCGTGATGGCACTCCTGCGCGCAGGCCTCAAGGGCGGCACCGCCGGTGAGGCATCTCCGTTGGTCAATCTGCTCGTGACGGCAACGGTCGAGCAGGTCGCCGCCGCAGGCGCGGCCGCCGAACAAGTCCGCAGGCGGGCCGAGACCGCTGCCGGTGCGGCTGCGGGAATGGGCGCCGGTCCTGATGCCGGGCTGGATGCCGACGTGCCCGTCCCAGGGACGCTCTCCGGTCCACACTGCGTAGACGCGGCCGCATCCCAGGTCGCTCGCGCTGCGGGGTTCGCGACGCTGCACCGGCACGGACCGATCGGGTCCCACCTGCTCGCCTACCTCGCCTGCACCGCCACCCTGACCAAGGTCCTCCTCGACCGCAACGGAGCACCGCTCGACGTAGGCCGGGCGCACCGGCTCGCGACCCCGGCCCAACGCAAAGCCCTCGCCGCCCGCGACGGCGGCTGCGTCATCCCGGCCTGCCCGGTCCCGCACGAAGGCACCGACGCCCACCACCTCCAGGCGTGGGAGCACGGCGGGCTGACCGACCTCGCGAACCTGGTGAGCCTGTGCCCGATCCATCATCAACAGGTCCACGCCGGCGTGTGGGTGGTCCAGGTCCACGACGGGATCCCCTGGGTACGGCCACCGTCCTGGATCGACCCCGAACGACGCCCGATGCGGAACCTGCACCACCAGACGCATGCCGCCGCACAACGGATCGGGCAACAGCTGCGCCTGGCGCTCGACGACGACGCCGATGCCCGCGGCCTGGGTCCGAACCGGACCGGGCTCACCCCGATCGACCTCACCCCGCCGGTCTGGAACCAGGTCCCGCCCGACGACACCTGGAAACGCACCGCCTGACCACCTGCCGGGCCGCCCCCGGGTGCGGCATGTGCTGCGCGTCAGGAGGTGTGCACGGAGTCCAAGGTCCGGAGCACCGCTGCCTGGGCCTGCGTGCCGGACGTGCTCCGGGCCACCAGGTGGAGCAGGGCCGCTGCACGGGCCGCACGCGCGGCACGGTCGGCGTGCGCTACCGGGGTGGTCACGGCGCCGAGGAGGCGCGCGCTCACAGTGGGGTCCTCGCAGGCGGCGGCCAGCACGGCCACCTGTCCCGGGGAGAGCGGTGCCGCGGGCTCCCCGCGCTCGCCGGCCGCAAGAGCGGCGAGCCACGAGGTGAGCAGGGGTCCTTCGAGCTCGCGGATCCGGGCCCGCGCGGGGCCCAGCAGCGCGGGGCCGACCTGCGGGTCACCCGGGCGGCGCTCGGGCGGTTCCAGGCTCTCCGGAGCCGGCGCGGTGGCCTGAGCAGCCGCCGGTGCTGCTGCCGCCGGTGCAGGAGCTGGTGCAGGGGCCGCAGCGGTGCTGGCCGGTTGCTGCGCGCCCCCCGGCGGACGCTGCCCGGGAACGGTGGCAGGGGAGCCGCTGGTGCGGCCGCGGCGGCGGCGTCCGCCCCGTGCGCCCGGGAGCACCTGGGCAGCGCTACCGGGAGCCGCGGGGGAGCCCCACACCCGGTCGCCGCCGGTGAGGCCACCTGGAGAGTGCGGGGCCGCCGGGGCGGGCACGCCGCCGCGGCCCATGGTCGCGGCAGGCAGGCTCCCGAAGCGTGGCGGACCGTCAGGAGCGGACCTCCCGGCGGCCATGCCCGTGCCCGTGCTCCCGAGGCCCTGCAGGCTGGACACGGACGTCGTCCGCAGCGACGACAGCGTCGCGCGCGGTGCGGCGGTCGCGAACTGCGGTGCCGCTCCGACGGCGGCAGAGGCTGCGAAGGCGGGGGCCGGCGCGGGGGCCGGCGGCCGCACAGGAGCCGGCATCGGAGCCGGCATCGGACCCGGCACGGTGGGGGACGGGACGGCCCCCGTCGGCCCGGGGCCGCCCGCTGCGGCGCTGTACGCAGGAACGGACCGCCGCCCGTCGGAAAGGGCTCCTGGCACCGGTGGCGCGAGATGGTCGGGCACGCGCTGAGCGGGGTGCGGCCACGGCGCTGCGAGCGGGTCCGGGTCGGTGGAGCGGCGTCCACCCGGCACCGGTGCTCCTCCGGGAGCGGCCGTCGGCACGGCTCTGCCCGCCGACACCGCTCCGGACGCCGCCACCGTCGCCCACACGGCCGCGATCGTGCCCGGCACCCACAGCCCGGTCAGCGCCCAGACCGTCGCGCCGACGACCACGGTCACCGCCGCGGCGGCCAGGGCGACCCAGGCGCCGACGCGGCCGGCGCGGACGGCGACGGCGCCGAGGACCATGACGACGCACAGCAGCCCCTGCAGCAGGGCGAGGCCCGGTGCCGGAGCCCACGTGCGCGCCGCGAACAGCCCGAGGAACACGGCGCTCACGATGAAGCTGCCGGGTGGCCTGCCCATGGGCGCCGTCCTCCAGGTCTCAGCCGTCTCAGGTGTCCGCCGTCTCAGGACCGGCCACCTGCGGGGCGGACCGGTCCCGGGCATGATCGGCAGGCAGGGCCCGGAGCCTGAGCGACGTGGGCCGGTGATTCCCGGCCGGGCTCAGCCCCGCCCCTCCTGGTACGCCCGCCAGCCGCCCAGGGCGGTGATGTCCGTGCTCGTCGCCGGCCCGGCGTAGGCCCGGCGGATCACCATCGCGAGGGACGGCGACCCGTCCTCGAGCTCGATGATCCCGAGCTCGAGCCCGTCCGGCTCGGCCGGCAGCAGCACGTCCCGCAGCTGCACCCAGGTCAGGTCGTAGACCTCGCCGGCGACCTGCCCGCCCGCGCCGGGGCCGACGTCCTCGAGGCCGGGGTAGGCGTCCTCGACGGCGTGGAACCGGTAGCGCGCCGCCGTCCGGGTCGCCGCGACGAGAGGTGCGCCGCCGAGGAGGTGGTGCATGGCTCCGCCGGCCATGGCGGTCCCCTTGAGGAACATGTGCGGCAACGCGGTCTCCTGTCGGGTCGGGCGAGGGGTGGGGTCGGTCAGCCCCGGGCGGCACCGAGCGTCGCGACGAGCCGCGCCGACTCCCGGCGGACGGCGGGCAGCCGGTTGGCGGGGACGCCCAGCAGGCGCAGGGACGCGGTCGGGACGGTCGTGACGAGGTCGCCGAGGTCCGCCCCGTGCTGCCGGTCCCCGCGCACGGAGATGACGCTCTCCACGAGACCGAAGACGAGCGCGGTCGCCAGGTCGACGTCGTCCGGGCGGGCGTCCCCCTCCGCCACCGCGGCGGCGACCGCACGGCCGTACGCCGCGCGCAGCCGGGCCCGGTCGGCCTGGAAGGACCCGAACCGGGGCTGCCGGAGCTCGGGGAGCAGGTACAGCGAGGCGAGGTTCCACCGGCCGGAGCACAACAGCCCGACGTCGAACGTCGCGAGCGCGTGCAGCCGCGCCGACGCCCGGCCGGGGAGCCGCTCCAGCGCCTTGGCAGCCCGGATCGACGGCGTCACCGTGCCGGAGAGCAGCTCGGCGAGCACCGCCTCCTTGCTCGGGAAGTGGTAGTAGAGGGAGGCCTGCTTGATCCCCACGGCGAGGGCGACGGCGCGGGTGGACGTCGCGGCGTATCCCTGCTGGCAGAACAGCTCTGCCGCGGCGTCGAGGATCTCCTCCCGGCCCGTCTCGCCCTCCCGGGGCCGCCCGGGACGCCGGCCTCGCGGTGGTTCCGGGGCCGGGCCGGGGCGGGCGCTCATGGCGGCGATCCTGGCACAGCGGTCGCCGGTTCGTCTGCCCCCTGCCCGGCCCGGACCGCGGCGTCCGGCCACCGGACGTGCGTGCGGCCCGCGCCGAGGAAACCCATCGGTTACGTCGGCGACACCGCAGGTGCGAGAAGCCTTCCTACCGTCCTGTCAGTCGACAGGCATGTCACCTGTCGGTCGACAGGCAGGGTCCGACAGGTGCAGGACCTGACGGCAGGCACGGACTCGGAGGGACCGACGGATGACCGCCACCGGCTCGGCGACCGCCTCGACGTACGGCGCCCGTGACCACGCCCGCGCCCAGGCCGGCACCGTGGTCACGACGATGCCGGTGCTCCCGGCCTCCGGCTGGCCCTCGCCGCCGGACGGCGTCACCCCGGCGGACCTCGTGTGGGCCGAGACGGTCGCCGGCGGCAACTACACGCACCTGCGCGTCGCACGCGGCACGCACGTGCGGTTCACCGACGTCGAGGGCTCGGCCTGCGCGCACCTGGCGCTGCACAACGCGACGCAGCCCTGGGAGCGGCTCAACGTCGCCGACACGACGAAGGTCGCCTGGCAGGCCTACCTCGGCGCGGGTGCGCTGCTCCTGTCCGACCAGGGTCGCGTGCTGGCCTCGGTCGTCGAGGACACCTCCGGCCGGCACGACGCGTTCTGCGGCACGTCGACCCTCGTGTCGAACGCCGCGAAGTACGGGGACGGCGCCCCGCAGGGCCCCTCGCCCGCCGGCCGTGAGCTGCTCGTCCTCGCCGCCGCCAAGCAGGGTCTCCTTCCCCGGGACCTGCCGACGACGCTGTCCTTCTTCCAGGGGGTGGACGTCGGTCCGGACGGCGGCCTGACCTTCACCGGCTCGGCCGGCCCGGGGGCGAGCGTCACGCTGCGCGCCGAGCTGCCGCTCGTCGTCCTCGTCGCGAACGTGCCGCACCCGGTCGACCCGCGCCCGCAGTACACCTCGACCCCGCTCGAGGTCGTCGCCTGGCGCGGTGCCGCGACCACCCCCCGCGACGCGCTCTGGTCGGCCACCCCGGAGGGCGAGCGGGCCTTCCTCAACTCCGCCGCGCACGCAGCGATGCTCGGCCTCGACGGAGGGACCCGCGCATGACGACGACGCAGCCCGAGGCGGCGAGGCAGATCCACGCGGCTGTGCAGATCGACGCCGTCCTCGCCGGCGCCGTCCTGCAGGACGACCACGTCCCGGCCCGTGCCCCGTGGTCGGCGCTCCTGCCCGCCGGGTCGCACCTGACGATCGTCGACCTCGAGGGCAACCAGGCCGTCGACTTCCTCGCCTACAACGCCGCGGACACCGCCGAGCGCTACAGCGCGGCGGACACGATCGCCGCGCAGGGCAACATCTTCCTCACGACCGGCAGCGTCCTGCGGACGAACGAGGGGCGCCCGCTGCTCACCCTCGTCGCCGACGAGGTCGGGCGGCACGACACCATCGGGGGCGCCTGCAGCAAGGAGTCCAACTCGCTGCGCTACGGGCACCACACCGTCCACCAGCACGGCTGCGTCGAGAACTTCCTCGCCGAGGGGGCCCGCTGGGGGCTCACGAAGCGCGACCTCGTGAGCAACGTCAACTGGTACATGAACGTCCCCGTCGAACCGGACGGCACGCTCGGCATCGTCGACGGCCTCTCCGCCCCCGGCCGCCGCCTCGTGCTGCGCGCCGAGATGGACACCATCGCCCTGGTCTCGAACTGCCCGCAGGTCAACAACCCGTGCAACGGCTTCGACCCGACCCCGGTGCGGATGGTCGTCACCGCTCCGCTCGCTGAGACGGGCCCGTGACGAGCGTCCTGCCCGCGTCGACCGCGGACCGTGCCGAGGAGGTGCCGCCGGGCGGCGCCGTCCCGTCCGCCGCCACGTCCGGCGTCCCGGCCGCCCGCGGTTTCGACACCCTCCTCGTCGCGAACCGCGGCGAGATCGCCTGCCGGATCATCCGCAGCGCCCGCCGGATCGGGCTGCGCACCGTCGCGGTGCACAGCGACGCCGACCGGGCCGCACCGCACGTCCGGCTCGCCGACGTCGCCGTCGCGATCGGCCCCGCGCCGGCCCGCGACAGCTACCTGCGCACCGACCGGATCCTCGAGACCGCCGCGACGACCGGCGCCGGCGCGGTCCACCCCGGGTACGGGTTCCTCTCCGAGAACGCCGCGTTCGCCGGTGCGGTCGAGGCCGCCGGGCTGGTCTTCGTCGGCCCCACCCCGCTCCAGCTCGACCAGTTCGGCACCAAGCACACGGCGCGCGCCCTGGCCCGCGCGGCGGGCGCGCCGATGATCGAGGGCACCGACCTGCTCGGCGACCTCGACGCCGCTCTCGGGGCCGCCGGGCGGATCGGCTACCCGGTCATGCTCAAGGCGACCGGCGGCGGCGGCGGGATCGGCATGCAGGCCTGCCGGACGCCGTCCGACCTCGTCGAGGCCTTCGACCGGGTCCGCCGGGTCGCGACCGCGGGGTTCGGCAGCGGGGAGGTCTTCCTCGAGCGGTACGTCGAGCGCGCCCGGCACGTCGAGGTCCAGGTCTTCGGGCTCGGCGACGGCCGGGTGCACCTCCTCGGCGACCGCGACTGCAGCCTCCAGCGCCGCAACCAGAAGGTCCTCGAGGAGTGCCCGGCGCCGAACCTCCCGGCCGCCGTGCGGACGGCGGTCGCGGCCGGTGCACAGGCGCTCGCCTCGTCGGTCGCCTACCGCAGCGCGGGCACCGTCGAGTACGTCTACGACGCCGCGCGCGAGGAGGCGTCGTTCCTCGAGGTGAACGCCCGGCTCCAGGTGGAGCACCCGGTCACCGAGGAGGTCTTCGGCGTCGACCTCGTCGAGTGCATGCTCCGGCTGGCGCTCGGCGACGTCGCGGCCGTCGACGAGACGCTCGACCGGGCCGCCGCGGAGGCGGCCGCGCGCGCGACGACCGGCACCGGCCGGCACGCCGTCGAGGCCCGGCTCTACGCCGAGGACCCCCGACGGGACCACCGCCCGAGCGCCGGCCTGCTCACCCGGGTCGCGCTGCCCGCCGAGGTGCCCGGCGCGGTCCGGGTCGACGGCTGGGCCGAGACCGGCACCCGGGTCGGCACCTCCTACGACCCGATGCTCGCCAAGGTGATCTGCGTCGGGCGCGACCGGGACGACGCCCTCGACCGGCTCGCCGACGCTCTCGGCTCCACCCGGGTCGACGGGATCGAGACGAACCTCGGGCTGCTCCGCGCGGCCGCCGACGACCCCGTCGTCCGGGCCGCGCTGCACTCGACGGCCACCCTCGCGGACGTCGAGGACCGCGAGCCGCGGATCGAGGTCGAGCGGCCCGGCACGCTGACGACCGTGCAGGACTGGCCCGGCCGCACCGGCCTGTGGCAGGTCGGGGTCCCGCCGTCGGGGCCGATGGACGACCGGTCCTTCCGGCTCGGCAACGTCGCACTCGGCAACCCCGAGGGCGCCCCCGGCCTGGAGTGCACCGCCGACGGCCCGGCCCTGCGTTTCACCGGGCGGGCCACCGTGTGCGTCACCGGCGCACCGGCGGCGGTCCGCGTGGACGGCGTGCCCGTGCCGATGTGGGAGCCCGTCGCGGTCCCGGCCGGCAGCCTGCTCGACGTCGGGCCGGCAGACACCGTGGGGCTGCGGACCTACGTGCTCGTCGCCGGCGGCCTCGACGTCCCGGAGTACCTCGGCAGCGCCGCCACGTTCACCCTCGGCGGTTTCGGCGGCCACGGCGGCCGGGCGCTGCTCGCCGGCGACGTGGTCCGGGCTGTCGCGCACGAAGCGGGACCCGTTGCCGCGGAACCGGTCCGGCAGCCGGTCCCGGTCGCCGACCGCCCCGTCGTCACGCACGACTGGACCCTCGGCGTCACGCCCGGCCCGCACGCCGCGCCCGAGTTCTTCACCGCGGCCGACCTGGACGTCTTCTACGCCGCCGAGTTCTCCGTGCACTTCAACTCCGCGCGCACCGGCGTCCGGCTCGTCGGCCCCAAGCCGCAGTGGGCCCGGGCGGACGGCGGCGACGCCGGCCTGCACCCGTCGAACATCCACGACACCGCGTACGCCGTCGGCGCCGTCGACTTCACCGGTGACGTCCCGATCCTCCTCGGCCCGGACGGCCCGAGCCTCGGCGGCTTCGTCTGCCCCGCGACCGTCGTCACCGGCGAGCGCTGGAAGCTCGGCCAGCTGCGGCCGGGGGACACCGTCCGGTTCGTGCCGCTCCCGGACGCCGCGACCCCGGCCCTGCGTGCCCTCGCCGGGGCGCCGGCGCTCGTCGGTGCCGGCTCCCCGGCCGACGACGGTGTCCTCGGCCGGCTCGACGCCACCGCGGACCGGCCCGAGGTCACCTACCGCCGCAGCGGCGACGACAACCTCCTCGTCGAGTACGGGCCGATGACCCTCGACCTGGCCCTCCGGATGCGCGTGCACGCCCTCGCGGAACACCTTGCGGAGCAAGGGATCCCGGGGGTCGTCGACCTCACGCCGGGGATCCGCTCGCTCCAGGTGCACGTCGACCCCGACGTCCTGCCCGTCGGGCGGCTGCTCGACGCCGTCCGCGCCACCGAGACCGACCTGCCCGCGACCGCCGACCTGCGGGTGCCGAGCCGCGTCGTCCACCTGCCGCTCTCCTGGGACGACCCCGCGACCCGGGAGGCGATCGCCCGCTACATGGCCGGCGTTCGGGACGACGCCCCCTGGTGCCCGTGGAACATCGAGTTCATCCGCAGGGCCAACGGGCTCGGCTCCGTCGACGACGTCCACCGGATCGTCTACGACGCGTCCTACCTCGTGCTCGGTCTCGGCGACGTCTACCTCGGCGCCCCGGTCGCGACCCCGCTCGACCCGCGGCACCGGCTCATCACGACGAAGTACAACCCGGCCCGCACCTGGACCCCGGAGAACGCCGTGGGCATCGGCGGCGCCTACCTGTGCATCTACGGCATGGAGGGCCCGGGCGGCTACCAGTTCGTCGGCCGGACGGTCCAGGTGTGGAGCCCGTTCCGGCAGAGCGGCCCGTTCGAGCCCGGCTCGCCCTGGCTGCTGCGGTTCTTCGACCGGATCCACTGGTACCCGGTCGGCGCCGAGGAGCTGCTCGACCTGCGGGCCGACCTCGCGGCCGGCCGGCTGGACCTGCGCACCGAGCCCGGTGAGTTCTCCATCGCCGCCTACGACCGGTTCCTCACCGACAACGCGGCCTCCATCGACGCGTTCCGGGCGACGCAGCAGTCGGCCTTCGGCGCCGAGCGGGCGGCCTGGGAGGCCGCCGGCGAGTTCGACCCGCGCCCCGAGCCGGAGGCCCCGCAGGCCGCCGGGTCGGTCGCCGTCCCGGACGGCGGCACGCTCGTCGAGGCGCCGTTCCTCGCGAGCGTCTGGCGGGTCGACGTCCGCCCCGGCGACGTCGTCGAGGCGGGCGCACCGCTGCTCGCCCTCGAGGCGATGAAGCTCGAGACCGTCGTCGCGGCACCCGTCCCCGGCGTCGTCACCGACGTCGTCGTGACCCCCGGCAGCCAGGTCGGTGCCGGCAGCCCGCTCGTCGTCCTGGCCCCGGCGGGTGCCGCGTGAGCGCCGCGGGGACGGCTGTCGAGCGGGTCCGTGCCGCCTACGCGCGCGTCGCCGCCGCCGACCGCCCGGAGGTCTGGATCAGCCTGCGCCCGCAGGCCGAGGCCGAGGCGGACGCCGCCGCCGTCGACGCCCGGGTCGCCGCCGGCGAGGACCTGCCGCTCGCGGGCCGCACCCTCGCGGTGAAGAACAACATCGACGTCGCCGGGATCCCGACGACGGCTGCCTGCCCGGACTTCGCCTTCACCCCGGCGGCCGACGCCCCCGCCGTCGCCCGGCTGCGTGCCGCCGGCTGCATCGTCCTCGGGGCGACGAACCTCGACCAGTTCGCGACCGGGCTCGTCGGCACCCGCAGCCCGTACGGCGCCGTCCGGGACGTGCGCCGCCCGGAGTACGTCTCCGGCGGGTCGAGCAGCGGGTCCGCGGTCGCCGTCGCGCTCCGCGTCGCCGACCTCGCCCTCGGCACGGACACCGCGGGCTCCGGCCGGGTCCCGGCGTCCTTCCAGGGCGTCGTCGGGCTCAAGCCGACGCGCGGGCTCGTCCCGACCCTGGGGGTCGTCCCGGCCTGCCGTGACCTCGACTGCGTGAGCGTCTTCGCCGCGGACGTGGCCCTCGCCCGCACCGCGCTCACCGTGCTCGCCGGCCCGGCCGACGGCGACCCCACGAGCCGCGCCTGGCCGGCCTCGACCCCGCTCGGCGCGCCGGCCGCACCGCGGGTCGGCGTCCCGGACGACGCCCTGCTCGCGACGCTCGACGCCCCGGTCCGCACCGCGGTCGCCACGGCCGTCGCGCTGCTCGCGGCGGCCGGTGCCGTCGTCGTGCGGGTCGATGCGGCCCCCGTCGTCGACGCCGGGGCCCTGCTCTACGGCGGCGCGTTCGTCGCCCAGCGGTACGCGGCCTTCGGGGCCTGGGCCGACGCCCACCCCGGCTCGGTCGACCCGACGGTACTGCGGATCGTGCAGGCCGCGCGCGAGGTGCCGGCGCACGCGTACGTCACCGACACCGAGCGGCTCGACGCCCTGCGTCCCGCGGCCGCGGCCCTGCTCGCCCGGCTCGACGCCCTGCTCCTGCCGACGGTGCCCGAGCAGCCGACGATCGCCGCCGTCGCGGCCGACCCGATCGGCGCCAACGCCCGCCTCGGCCGGTTCACCAACGGCTGCAACCTGCTCGACCTGGCGGCGATCGCCGTCCCGGTGCACGAGGAGCCGGACGGCGCGCAGGTCGGCGTCACCCTGCTCGGGCCGGCGTTCACCGACCACGTGCTCGCCGACGTCGCCGCGCTGCTCACCGGCGGCCCCTCCTCCGGACCGGCTGCGCCGCAGGCCGTCGCGGGTGTGCCCGCGCAGCCGGTCGTCCTCTTCGGGGCCCACATGTCCGGGCTCCCGCTGAACCCGGCGCTCACGGCGCTCGGCGCCCGCCTCGTCGGCCTGTGCACGACAGCACCGGTCTACCGGCTCCACGACCTCGGCGGCGCACCGCGGCGGCCCGGCGCCGTCCGGGTCGCCGACGGCGGGGGAGCGATCGACGGCGAGGTCTGGCTGCTGCCACCGGCGGCGTTCGGGCCGCTCCTCGCCTCGATCCCGCCGGGCCTCGGCCTCGGTGCCGTCGACCTCGCGGACGGCAGCCGGCCCATCGGCTTCCTCTGCGAGGCCGCGGCCGCGGCGGGCACCCCGGACGTCACCGCGTACGGCGGCTGGCGGGCCTACCTCGACAGCCTCGCAACACCCTCCCCGCGGAGCGCGACACCGGAGACGGCGGTGCACGGATGAGCCAGGACGACACGACGGCAGCGGTGGCCACCGCGCCACCGCCCACCGAGGCGGGGGTACCGGTCGCCCGGGTCGAGGACCTGCACGTGACCTTCCGGCGCGCGGGCGCCGACATCCAGGCGATCCGCGGTGTGAGCCTCGAGGTCGCCCCCGGCGAGATCGTCGGCCTCGTCGGTGAGTCGGGCTCGGGCAAGAGCGTGCTCGGGCTGTCCCTGCTCGGGCTGCTCGGCGGCAGCCCGCGCACGAGCGGGCGGGCCGTCGTCCGGGGCACCGACATGCTCACCGCGGGCGCGGCCGAGCGCCGCGACGTGCGCCGGCTGCACCTCGGGGCCGTCTTCCAGGACCCGATGACCTCGCTCAACCCGACGATGCGCGTCGGCCGGCAGATCGTGGAGGCCGCAGGCTCGCAGGACGAGGCCGTCCGGCTGCTCACGGCGGTCGGCGTCCCGGACCCGGCGCGCCGGTTGCGCGCCTACCCGCACGAGCTCTCGGGCGGCCTGCGCCAGCGGGTCATGATCGCCATGGCCGTCGCGGGGACGCCGTCCCTCGTGATCGCCGACGAGCCGACGACGGCGCTCGACGTCACCGTGCAGGCGCAGGTGCTCGGCCTCGTCAGGCGGCTGCGGGACGAGATCGGCTGCGCCTTCCTCCTCGTGACGCACGACCTCGGCGTCGCCGCGCAGGTCGTCGACCGGGTCGCCGTCATGTACGCCGGGCGGATCACCGAGGTCGGTCCTGCCGACGAGGTGCTGCGCAACGGCGCCCACCCGTACGGCGTGGCCCTCATGCGGTCCCGGCTGTCGCTGCGCACGGACCGGGACACCCCGTTGCTCGCCCTGCCCGGCTCGGTGCCGTCACCGGCCCGCCCCGAGCCGGGCTGCGCGTTCGCACCGCGCTGCACCCTCGCCGGCCCGGACTGCACGACGACCCCGCCGGTTCCGGTCGAGGTCGCGCCCGGCCACCTCGCCGCCTGCGTGCGCGACCTCGCCGAGATCCGTGCCTTCGCCGCCGCGGTGCCCGCCGAGGAGCCGCCGGCCGCCGGGACGCCCTCCGCCGCAACGGCTCCCGCGGCGGCGACCGCCGCCGGCACGGACGACGCCCCCGTCGAGGAGCCGGCCGCCGTCCGGGTGCAGAACGCCTACCGCACGTACAGCGTCGGCTCCGGCATCGGCCGCCGCCGTCCGCTCCAGGCACTGCGCGGCGTGAGCCTCACCGTCGCCCGCGGCGAGGCGGTGGCCGTCGTCGGGGAGTCCGGTTCGGGGAAGTCCACGCTGCTGCGCCTGGTCGCCGGTCTCGAACGGGCGGACGGCGGCACGATCGAGCTCGGGTCGGCCGCCGGCGCGCAGATGGTCTTCCAGGACTCCGGCGCCTCGCTGACCCCGTGGCTGACGATCGGCGAGCTCGTCGGGGAGCGGCTGCGCAGCGCGGGCGTGCCGCGCGCCGAGCGGGAGCGCCGGGTCGCCGAGGCGCTCGAGCTCGTCGGGCTCCCCGCCGAGGTTGCCAAGGCCCGGGGCATCCAGCTGTCCGGCGGTCAGCGCCAACGGGTGGGCCTGGCGCGCGCGACCGTCGTGCCGCCGGAGATCCTCCTGTGCGACGAGCCGACGAGCGCCCTCGACGTCTCGCTCGCGGCCTCCGTCATCAACCTCGTCGGGCGGCTGCGCCGCGAGCTCGACATGGCCGTGCTCTTCGTGACCCACGACCTGTCGGTCGCCCGGGTCGTCGCGGACCGGATCGCGGTGATGTACCTCGGCCGGATCGTCGAGATCGGCACCGCCGACGAGATCACCCACCGGCCGCGGCACCCCTACACCCAGGCGCTCGTCACCGCCGTCCCCGACCTCGGCGTCGAGCCGCCACCGCCGTCCGGGGAGCCGGCGAGCCCGCTCGACCCGCCGCCGGGCTGCGCGTTCCACCCGCGCTGCCCGCGGGCGACGGCGTCCTGCTCCGACCCGGGCCTCGACCCGCGCCTCGCCGCCCAGCCGGGCGAGCGCACCCGCCTGACCGCCTGCATCAACCTGGAGGTGAGCTGATGGCGATCGCCGAACCGGCCGTCGTCCCGCCCTCGCCCGCGCCGGTCGTCTCCCGGGCCGGCCGGCCGCGGCGCGACCTGACGCGGCTGCAGGCCTGGGGCGGTGTCGGCCTCCTCGTCGCCGTGACCCTGCTCGCCCTGCTCGCGAAGGTCGTCGCACCGCAGGACCCGCTGGCCCCGGTCGGCCTGCCGCTGCAGCCGCCCGGGAGCGCCGGGTTCCCGCTCGGCAGCGACTCGATCGGCCGTGACGTGCTGAGCCGGGTGCTCGTCGGCCTGCAGCTGTCGTGGTTCGGCGCGATCGTCGTCATCGCGTCCGGGCTGCTCGTCGGCGGGATCATCGGGCTCGTCGCCGGTGCCGTCGGCGGCTGGGTCGACACCGTGCTCATGCGCTTCACCGACCTGTTCCTCGCGCTGCCGGCGCCGGTCCTCGCGATCGCCGTCGTCGCGGCGCTCGGGCCGGGCCTGCGCAACACGCTGCTCGCGGTCGGCGTCGTCTGGTGGCCGTTCTACGCGCGCATCGTCCGGGGCGAGATCCGCACCCTGCGCGCCCGCCCGCACGTCGAGGCAGCCCGGCTCGCCGGCACCGGTGGGGTCCGGATCGCGCTGCGCCACCTGCTCCCCGGCGCCGTCCCGGCCGCGGTCGTCGCCGCCAGCCTCGACGTCGGGGCGCTCGTCCTGACCCTCGCGGGCCTGTCGTTCCTCGGCCTCGGGCAGCCGGCCCCCGCCGCCGAGCTGGGCGCCGACTCGGCCCGCAACCTGTCGTACCTGTTGCAGCAGTGGTGGATCCCCGTCATGCCGGGCGTCGCCGTCATGCTCCTCGCCCTCGCCGGGAACGTCGCCGGCGACGGCGTCCGGATCCTGCTGGACAAGCGATGAGCGCGAGAGGAGCTGTGACGGGTGGCGTCGGCCCCGCCGCCGCCACCGCCGGCCCCGCGGCCGCCGCGGCGCTGCGCCGGGTCACCGGGGTGCCGCTGGTCCGGCTGCTCGCCAAGCGGCTCGTCGCCGCGGCCGTCATCGTCGTCGCGCTCGCGACGAGCGTCTTCGTCCTCCAGCGGCTGTCGCCGCTCGACCCGGCGAAGGCGATGCTCGGCCCGGGCGCCTCGGCGTCCGCCGTCGCGCAGCAGCGCGCGAAGCTCGGCCTCGACGACCCGTTCGCGGCCCAGCTCGGCCGCTACCTCGTCGGGCTCCCGCAGGGCGACCTCGGCATGAGCTACCGGACGCGCCGCCCGGTGATGACCGACCTCGGTGCGTTCGTCCCGGCGACCGCCGAGCTCGCGTCCACCGCGATCGTCCTCGCCCTCCTGCTCGGGATCTTCTTCGCGGTGAGCACGAGCCTGCGCTGGCCGGGGGCCTCGGTGCTGCGCGGCGTCCTCATGGCCGGGGCGAGCGCACCGGCGTTCCTGCTCGGCATCGGCGCGATCCTCGTGTTCTACAAGCAGCTCGGCTGGCTGCCCGCGAGCGGCCGGTCGGGCATCACCGACCTGCCCGGCGGACCGACCGGGCTGCTCGTCCTCGACGGGCTGCTCGCCGGCCGGTTCGACGTCGTCTCCGACGCGCTGAAGCACCTCGTCCTGCCCGCGCTCGCGATCTCGTTCGGGCCGGCCGTCGCGATCGGCCGCGTGCTGCGGACGAGCCTGTCGTCCGAGGAGCGCAGCGACTACGCCAGGACTGCGCGGGCGAAGGGCCTCACGGACGGCGCGGTGCTGCGCCGGCACGTCCTGCGCAACGCCGTCGGGCCGGCCCTGTCCATGACCGGCCTGCAGGTCGGTCTCATGTTCGCCGGCGTCCTCGTCGTCGAGCAGATCTTCGCGTGGCCCGGGATCGGGCAGTACACCGCGCAGTCGATCCCCGTCGCGGACTTCCCGGCGATCGCGGGCGTCACGCTCCTGCTGGGGATCGGCTACGTCGTCATCAACACCGTCGTCGACATCCTCCAGGGCCTCGCCGACCCGCGGATCACGACCTGACCGCCCTGCCTCCCGTCGCCCCCGGACCCCCTGCGCAGACAAGGAACGCCGTGCCCGAGCCCCTCTTCCCGAACGGTCCGAAGGCTCCTGCGACCGACGAGCCGGCCCCGCCGGCGCCCCCGGTGCGGGCCCCCGGCCCGCTCGTCGTCAACCGCCCCACCGAGATGGGGTGGAGCGGCATCAGCACCTTCATGAAGCTCCCCGTCTGCATGACGCCCGAGGACCTGCGCGCGGGCGAGATCGACGTCGCGATCGGCGGCGCACCGTGGGAGGGCACGGCGAGCGGCTGGACCGGCACCCACCTCGGGCCGCGGGCGATCCGCGAGGCGGACCCGATCGGGGGGAGCATCGGGCGGCATCACCTCGACGTCCGGGTCAGTCCGTTCGAGGTGCTCAAGGTTGCCGACTACGGCGACGCCGACGTGCTCATCGGCAACACCGAGGGCTCGTACGAGAACATCCGGTCCTTCACCTCCGAGATCCTCTCCGGCGGCGCGGTCCCGATCATCCTCGGCGGCGACCACGGCATCACGTGGCCGGTCGCCACGGCGGTCGCCGAGGCCTACGGCTACGGGAAGATCGGCATCATCCACTTCGACGCCCACGCCGACACCGCCCCGGACATGCGCGGGGCGCTGGCGGGCCACGGGACGCCGATGCGCCGGCTCATCGAGTCCGGTGCGGTGCCGGGGAAGAACTTCGTCCAGGTCGGCCTGCGCGGCTACTGGCCCGAGCCTCCGATCCTCGAGTGGATGGAGGAGAACCAGATGCGCACGCACTTCATGGCCGAGATCCGCAAGGACGGGTTCGACGCCGTCCTCGAGCGGGCCCTCGACGAGGCGCTCGACCAGGCCGACCACCTCTACATCTCCCTCGACGTCGACGTCGCGGACCCGGCGTTCACCCCCGGCACCGGGACCCCCGAGCCGGGCGGCCTCACGTCGCAGGAGATGCTCCGCACCGTCCGCCGGCTCGCCGCCGAGGTCGGCATGGTGGCGATGGACGTCGTCGAGGTCAGCCCGCCCAACGACTCGGGCCCGAACATCACCGCGCTCTTCGCGAACCGCTGCGTCATGGAGGCCCTCACCGGCACCGCGATGCGCCGCCTCGGCCTCACCGACCCCGACTACATCGACCCGCGGTCCGCGGGCACCGGCACCCCGCGCCGGTTCCGCGACGCCGCCCCCCAGCTCTAGGAGGAGCACGTCATGGCCACACAGCCGATGCTCGTCGGGAACGTCGTCCTGATCTCCGTGGACATCCAGGGCCACCCGGACGCGATGCCCGGCACCGCGGGGATCCCGCACATGGGCGGCTACCACGACCTCGTCGCGAACGCCGAGCGCCTCGTGGCGGCCGCCCGGGACAACGCGATCCCGGTCGTCTTCTTCCAGGAGGTGCACCGCCCGAGCGGCCTGGACATCGGCCGTGAGACCGACGGGGCCGAGGACATGCACTGCGTCGAGGGCGACCTCTCGACCGGTCTGTGGCCCACGCTGACCCCGCGCGACGGCGAGCCGCACATCGTCAAGCGCCGGTACTCGTGCTTCATCGGGACCGAGCTCGACATCGTCCTGCGCGGCTACCGGGCGGACACGCTCGTGCTCATGGGCGGGCTCACGGACGTCTGCGTGCACTACACGTTCGCCGACGCCCACCAGCGCGACTTCTACGTGCGCGTCGTCGAGGACGCCGTCGGCGGCTCCTCGCGGCCCGCGCACGACGCCTCCCTGGCCGCCATGGAGTACCTCCAGGCCGGGGCCCGCCGGCGGACCGACGAGATCGTCGCCGCCTTCAACGACCTCGGGGCGCAACGGCGCGCCACCGCGGCCGGCGCCGCCGTGCCGGTCCAGGTCCGCTCGTAGGACCCGCTCCACCTGCCAGAGACCCTCCCGTCAGACCACTCGTCAGACCACCCGACCCGGCCCAGCCGGTGTGGCCCGCCCCGTGAGGGGCAGAAGGAGCAGCCCCGTGTCCACGCCCTCCCCCTCCCGGCCGTGGAGCCGGCGCAAGGCCCTCGTGGCCCTCGCCGCCGCCACCGTCGGGACCCTCTCGCTCGCCGCGTGCGGCGGGAGCGGCAGCACCGCCGCCGGTCCGTCCGCGACCGTCAGCGCGCCCACCGACAAGGTGCTGCGCCTGAGCTTCCTCCAGGACCCGGGCCAGCCACCGGACCCGGACATCTACTACGCCGGTCAGGGCCTGCTCCTCACGATGAACCTGTACGAGGGCCTCCTGCAGTACAAGAGCGGGACGGCGACCCCGACGATCGAGCCGCTCCTCGCCGAGAGCTGGAAGGTCTCCAAGGACAACAAGACCTACGAGTTCGTGCTGCGCAAGGGCGTGCTGTTCCACGACGGGACCGAGCTCAGGAGCGACGCCGTCAAGGCCTCGTTCGACCGGCGGCTCGCCGTGAACCAGGGGCCCGCGTACATGGTCACCGACGTCGCCTCGGTCGAGACGAAGGGCGACTACGCGGTGACGATCACCCTCAAGGCGCCGTCGACGATCTTCCTGGACTTCCTCGCCTCGCCCTACGGCCCGCGGATGATGAGCCCGACCGGGCTGAAGGCCAACGCGGGCGACGACAACGCGGCGACCTACCTCCAGACCCACGACCTCGGCACGGGTCCGTACACGCTCACCGAGGCCTCGGTCGGCTCGAAGTACGCGATGAAGGCCTTCGACAAGTACTGGGGCGACAAGCCGTACTTCCAGTCCGTCGAGATCCCCGTCGTCACGGACTCGTCGAACCAGCAGCTGCAGTTCGGCAAGGGTGAGCTCGCGGCGATCACGCACGACCTGCCGACGAGCGCGGTCGCGTCGTACATCGCGAACAAGAACATCAAGACCTACTCGCTGCCGACGCTCCAGTCGTCGTACATGTACATCAACCCGAACACCCCGTTCGGCAAGGGGAAGGCCAACCGGGTCGCGCTCCAGAAGGCCGTCGACCGGGAGACGATCTTCAAGCAGGCGTTCGTCGGCCGCGGCAAGGTCGCGGACTCGATCTACCCGCCGAACATGACCGACACCGGCGGCGCCAAGCAGGACATCGGCTACGACACGAGCGTGCTCAAGGCGCTCGCGCCGTCGCTTCCCGCGGACGCGAAGACGATCACGATCGGCCACGACTCGTCGTCCCCGGACAACCAGCTCGTCGCCAACCTCGTCGCAGCCCAGGTCACCGCGCTGGGCCTGACCGCCAAGGTGCAGGCGTACCCGACCTCGCAGATCTTCGGATGGGTCTCCGACGTCAAGGGCGCCCCTGACGTCCTCGTCACCGGCGGCTGGCCGGACGCCGCGGCCGCCTACACGTGGGGCCACATCTCCTGGGACCCGGACGCGGGGCTCAACTACCTGCACTGCTCCGACCCGGCCGTCACCGCGGCGCTCGCCAAGGGCCTGGCGACCGGCGACGCCGCCGCCTACAACGAGGCCGGTCTCGGGGCGCTCGGGACGGGCTGCTTCTACAACCTCGTGGACCAGGACGACTTCGTCGTCGCGCAGCCCTGGCTCACGGGCGTCGAGGAGGCGCACGTCGTCACGGCGCCGACGGCGTTGCTCATCGCCAAGCTGTCCGTCGGCTGACCTGTCACCTGACAGGTTGACCACCGCCCCGCCGGGCCCGGCGCGCCATGCTGGTGCGCCGGGTCCGGCAGGACCCGTCCCGTGACCGTCCCGTCGTCGTCCTGAGGAGCGCCCGTGTCCGGAGTCCGTCGCGTCGTCCTGCTCACCCTCGGGTGGGAGGAGCTGCCCAAGTCGATCTCGGTGCACGGTGCGCCGCCCGACATCACCCTGCGCGAGCCGGTGCCGGGGATCCTCCTCGACACCGACGCCGGCTGGCTGCTCCTCGACACGGGCTTCAACACCGCGCTCATCCGGGACCCGTACCTGCACGCGCGCTACCACGACCGCGAGGGCTACCGGGCGGTCCTGCCGGGCCCGGGCGAGCCGATCGAGGAGGCCCTCGACAAGGCGGGGATCCCGTTCGACGGCATCACCGCGGTCGCCGTGAGCCACCTCCACCTCGACCACGCCGGCGGGCTCAAGCTCTTCGCGGGCAAGGTGCCGGTGCACGCCCAGCGCACCGAGCTCGAGTACGGCCTCTCCGGCAGCCCGGACGTCGAGCAGAACGCGATCTACCGGGTCGACTTCGACGACCCGCGGATCGACTGGCGCCTCGCGGACGGCGACGTCGAGATCGCGACCGGGGTCACCGCCGTCTCGACACCCGGCCACACGAAGGGCCACCAGAGCTTCGTCGTGGAGCTCGACGCGTCCGTCGGGGGAGGGGGCTTCGTCTTCGCCTTCGACGCCGGCGACCTCACCGAGAACTTCGAGCACGAGCTCGCGATCGGCGGCTTCATCGACGTCGAGCCCGAGGAGACGGTCGAGCCGATCCGCCGGCTCAAGAAGATCGCCGCCGACAAGGGGTACCGGCTCGTGCCGGGGCACGACCCGCACGTCTGGCCGGCGCTCACCGACGAGCTCGTCGCGCGCTTCCCGGGCTGACCGGCCGGTGCCGCTCGACCTCGTGCTGCGCGGGCGCTGCGTCGTCACGCCGCAGGGCGAGCGGGCGGCGTCCGTCGGCGTGCTCGACGGCCGGATCGTCGTCATCGGGCCGTTCGACGCGGACCTGCCCGCGCGGACGGTCGTCTCGTACGACGCGGACGTCGCGCTGCTGCCCGGCGTCGTCGACACCCACGTCCACCTGCAGGACCCGGGGACACCCTGGGAGGGCTTCGGCCCCGGCACCCTGGCCGCGGCGGCGGGCGGCGTGACGACGCTCGTCGACATGCCGGTCGACTCGTGCCCGGCGACGGTCGACGCCGCGTCGTTCGCGGCGAAGACCGACGCAGCCCGCGGCCGCTGCCACGTCGACGTCGGGTTCTGGGGCGGCCTGACCCCGCGCAACCGCGACCGGCTCCCCGAGCTCGCCGCGGCGGGGGTGCTCGGCCTCAAGGCGTTCCTCACCGACCCGGGTGCCCCGGACTTCCCGCCGCTGCCCGTCGCGGACCTCACGGCGGCGGCCGACGACGTCGCCCGGCTCGGGCTGCCGCTGCTCGTGCACGCCGAGCACCCGGACGTCCGGCCGGCGCCGGGCCGCGCGCCGTCCGGCCCGGTGACCCGCTACGCGGACCACCTCGGGGTGCACCCGGCCGAACGGGAGGCCGCGGCCGTCGATGCCGTCGTCGAGGCGTCGGCCCGGTCCGGGTGCCGGCTGCACGTCGTCCACGTCTCGACCGCCGGTGGCGCGCAGCGGCTGCGGGCGGCCCGCGGGGCCGGCGTCCCGGTGAGCGGGGAGACCTGCCCCCACCTGCTGTGCCTCGTCGCGGAGGACGTGCCCGACGGTGCCGTCGAGTACGCCGTCGGGCCGCCGCTGCGGGACCGGGCCAACGCCGCCGTGCTGTGGCAGGCGCTGCTCGACGGCACGCTCGAGATGGTCGTCTCGGACCACTCGCCGACCGGGCTGCCCGAGCGCCCCGACCCCGGAGCCCCCGGCGACTTCGCGACGGCGGCCCCCGGCATCGCGTCCGTGGAGCTCTCCCTGCCCGTCGTCTGGACGGCGGCCCGCCGGCGCGGCCTCGGCCTCACGGCCGTCGCCGGGTGGATGTCCGCGGCGCCGGCCCGCCTCGCGGGCCTGCGCAGCAAGGGTGCGATCGAGGTAGGCCGCGACGCCGACGTCGTCGTTCTCGACCCCGACGCGACCTTCGTCGTGGACCCCGGTGCGCTCCACCAGCGGCAGCGCCGCACCCCCTACACCGGGCGCACGCTGCACGGCGTCGTCCGCGAGACCTGGCTGCGGGGGGAGCCGGCGGGGAACGGCCCGCCGCGCGGCCGGCTGCTGCTCCGCACCGTGTGACCCAGACCCTCCGGAAGGACCGCTGTTGCGCATCCTCGTCCTCAACCCGAACACCACCGCGTCCATGACCGACGCGGTCGCCCGCGCGGCCCGTGGCTACGCCTCGCCCGGGACCGAGATCGTCGGTCTCACAGCGGGTTACGGGGTCGACGGCATCGACTCCGCGTTCGAGAGCCTGCTCTCCGCCGTCGCCGTCATGGACCGCGTGACGACCTATCCCGACCCCTTCGACGCCGTCGTCATGGCCGGCTTCGGCGAGCACGGCCGGGAAGGGCTCATGGAGCTGCTCGACGTCCCGGTGGTCGACATGGCGGAGGCGAGCGCCCACGTCGCGATGCTGCTCGGCCGCTCGTTCACCGTGGTCACGACGCTGGCCCGCTCGATCGCCGCGATCGAGGACAGGCTGTCGACCGCGGGGCTGCTGGACCGCTGCTCGGGCGTCCGGGCGACGGGGATGTCGACGATGGACGTCGAACGGGACCCGGACGGCGCGGTCCGGGCCGTCGTCGAGCAGGCCCGGCTGGCGGTCGAGCAGGACCGGGCCGAGGTGGTCTGCCTCGGCTGCGGCGGCATGGCGGGCCTGGAGGACGCGATCCGCGACGCGCTCGGGGTGCCGGTCGTCGACGGCGTCGGGGCGGCCGTCCGGCTCGCGGAGTCGCTCGTCGGGCTCGGCCTGTCGACGAGCAAGGTGTGCACCTACGCCCGGCCCGACCCCAAACCGACGGTCGGATGGCCGCTCTCCGCGCACCTGCCGGGCGGCGCGCGATGACCGGGCCGCTCGTCAACCTCGCCTCGCGGGTGCTCGGTGCCGGGGTCGTCGCGGCCAGCGACGACGCCTTCGGTGCCAAGGAGAGTCTCGTCGTCGACGGCGACCCCGACACGACGACCGGCCGGTTCTCGCTCGTCGGCGAGGTCGTCGACGGCTGGGAGACCCGGCGCCGGCGCACCCCGGGCCACGACTGGGCCCTCGTCCGGCTCGGCGCGCCGGGCATCGTCCGCCGGGTCGTCGTCGACACCCGCGGGTTCACCGGCAACTTCCCGGCCCGGTACGCCGTCGACGCGTGCGCGGTCGCCGGCCACCCGGCTCCGGCGGACCTGCTCGACGCGTCGACCACCTGGCACCCCCTCGTGCCGCTCACCCCGCTCACGTCGTCCGGTGCGGCGACCCACGACGTCGGCGGCGCCGCGGCCGCGACCCGCTGGACGCACGTGCGGCTGCGGCAGGAGCCGGACGGCGGCGTCGCCCGGCTCCGGGTGCTGGGCACCCCGGTGCCGGACCCGGCCTGGTTCGACGACGTCACGGTCGACCTGCTGGCCCAAGGGCTCGGCAGCCTCGTCACGTCGTGGAGCGACGCGTTCTACACCCATCCCGAGGTGCTCACCCGCCCCGACCTGCCCCGCACGATGGGCGAGGGCTGGGAGGCCCGCCGGCGCCGGGACGACGGCCACGACTGGGCCGTCGTCCGCCTCGCCGCGGCCGCGACCCCGCGGGTGCTCGAGGTCGACACGTCGTACTACGTCTACAACGCGAGCAGCCACGTGGCGGTCTGGGCCGCGGCGTCCGGGGACGTCCCGGCGGGGCACACCCCCGCGGTCGACGACGACGTGTGGTTCCCGCTCCTGCCGCGGACCGCGCTGCAACCCGACACCCGGCACCGGTTCGCCCTGGACCCGTTGCCGCGCAACCGTTCCGACGTCGCCTGGCTGCGCCTCGATGTCTTCCCCGACGCGGGCCTGTCCCGGGTCCGCCTGCACGGGACGCCGACCGGCGCGGGCCGGGCGGCGCTGCAGCGGGCGTGGGAGCTCGCCCGCCCGGTCTGACCCGCGGCCGCATCACCGCGGCGGGCTGCGGGTTCAGTCGACCGGCATCGCCCTCCGGTAGGCGGTCACGGCGATCGCCGCGGTGAGGACGTGCATGACCATGAGGGCCGCCACGCCCATCGTGGTCTGCCCGGGCGTCGAGCCCGTGACGAGGAGCGCGACGTCGGGGACGAGCGAGAGGACCAGCACGGCGGGGACGAGGACGGCGAGCACGGCGCGGCCGCGCGCGGACCGGGTGACGACGAGGCGCCACCCGACGGCACCGACGACCGCGCCGACGATCGTCCACAGGACGACGGGGCCGGGCGTCAGCGGGACGAAGTCGTCGCTCGCGCCGAGCGGGCCGCGGGCGAGCGCCGAGACCGCGATGTTGGCGACCGCGGCCACCGCACCCGCGGCGGCACCGACCACCAGCGCCCTGCCGGGGCCGACGTCGCGGCGGGTGGCCACCGGCACGGCCGCGGTCATCGGGACTCCCCGGCATCCGCGCCGACGTGCTCGGCGATCCCCTCCAGGCACCACGTCCAGCCCACGCGCATGTGCTCGGCCGTCTCGGCGTCCGACAGGCCCTCGACCGTCAGGTCGAGGCGCGTCCCGCCCTCGACGGGCAGGAGCAGCACCGTGCACCGGGAACGCTCGGCCATGTCCTCCCCCTCGGTGAGCACGTCGAGCACGAGCCGCTCCACGGGCTCGAACACCGCGAAGGTCGCCGTCTCGCGGTAGGCGTCGCCGGCCGGGCGCGGGCCGAACCGCACGCGGTACCCTCCGCCCTCCCGGGCGTCGACCTCGCAGGCCGCCACCCGCCACTCGGGGTCGGGGCAGACCCATCGCTGCAGCAGGTCCGCACGGGTGAAGGCGGCCCAGACGTTCTCGCGCGGTGCCGGGTAGGTGCGGTCGAGGTCGAACGACAGGAGCGGAGTGGCGGTCACATGTCCTCCAGAAGGGTGCCGAGCGCGTCGAGCCGGGTCGACCAGAGCGCCTGCTGCTGCGCGGTCCACGTGGCCACGGCGACGAGGGCGTCGTCGCGCAGCCGGCACTCGCGCACGCGGCCGCGCTTGGCGGTCGTCACCAGCCCCGCGTCCTCGAGCACGCGGACGTGCTTGAGGACGGCGGGCAGCGACATCGTCGTCGGCGCCGCGAGGTCACCGGCCGATGCGGGCCCGCGCGCGAGCCGTTCGACGATGGCCAGCCGGGTCGGGTCACCGAGCGCCGCGAACTGTTGGTGAACCATACGGTTTACTGTTGCTGATCGGTGCGCCGGCGTCAAGCCTCGCGCCCGACCGGTGCGGCCTCGGGGCCCGCCACGAACGACTGGCGCGCACGGCCCGCGGAACGGGTCGTGCGCGCCAGTGGTCGGGCGGCTCGGGGTCAGCAGTGGCAGGCGTCGTCCCCGTGGCCCATCGGTTCGGAGCGGGGCAGGTCGAGGGCCGGGTTGCCGTCGAAGAAGCCGACCGGCTTGAGGTGGAAGCTCGCGTAGGTCACGGGCATGACCGGCCAGTCCTCGGGGCGGACGATGTGGTGCGCCCCGACGGTGTACCAGACGACGAGGTCCTCGTCGACGATCGAGGCGTCGTCCTCGACGTACTTCGGCAGCCCCTCGACCTCGGGCGACTGGTAGGGGTAGTCGCCGGCGGCGTAGAGCTCGGACGGGTCGTACTTCGTGACCCACACCTCGTGCTGGCAGAACCGCGCGCGGTCGTAGATCGCCGAGCCCGGCTGGAACATCGGCGGTGCGGTGAGACCGGGCATGAGCTTCCAGGCGACCTCCTGCCCGAGCTCGTTGACGACGCCGCGGTTGGCGATCTTCCAGTAGCGGGCGGTCCCCCAGGAGACGTTCCGGGCGCCGGCCTTCTCGGTCTCGAGCAGCGTCGGCCGGGCCACCCACGTGTTGTGCCGCGGGTTGAACTCGCCCCCGGGCTCGTCGGGCACCGAGTCGATCTCGTAGACGCTGTTGCGCACGCCGTCGACGGTCATGTCGAGCCGGACGTTGAAGAAGTGCTGGTGGTTGGGGCCGTACAGGCCCGGGGCGACGACGACGCCGTGCCGCGGCTGGGTGCCCGGCTCGATCGCCCCGGTCGTGAGGACGCCGGTCAGCTTGACCTCGAACTCGATCGTCGCGTCGGTGTAGAGGTACCAGAAGAAGCCGTACTCGTAGTTGCCGACGGTCGCGATGCTCGAGATGACGAGCCGCCGGGAGCGCCGGACCTCGACCTCGCCGGTGCGGAAGTCCGTGTGCTTCCAGGCGATCCCGAAGTCCTCCTCGTGCATGCAGATCGCGTTCGGGATCTCCAGCGGGGCGCCGTCGCTGTTGTTGACGACGGCGTCGAAGTAGTGGATGTGCCCGAGGCAGTCGCAGCCGAGCGTGAGGGAGTTGGCCGAGAAACCCATCCCGACCTCGCCCTCGTCGAAGACGTTCTTGTTCCAGTGCGTCGGCGCCATGTCCCCGTACGGCACGACCATCTCCGACAGCGACGCCCGGTAGACGACCGGCCGGGTGCGTCCCTTGTCGTCGTAGGTGATCTGGTGCAGGACGAGGCCCTCGCGCGGGGTGAACCCGACGCGCAGGTTCCACTTCTGCCAGGCCACCGACCAGCCGTCGACGGTGAAGCTCGGCCCCTCGGGCTGGGTGATGGAGATCGGTTTGAGATCGGTGCGCAGGTCGCCGAACGCCGGCCGGTTCATCGGGTCGAGCATCCGCTCGGGGTCGTAGTTGCCGGGGTGCCGGGGCAGCGGGACGACCCCGTGGTCGGCGACCTCGACGACCGTCATCGCGTCGAGGTCCACGGTGCAGATGAGCCCTTCGACGGGTCGCGCGTAGCCGTGCTCGCCGGGGGCGCTGCGGACGAACGTCAGCGGCCGGCAGTACCGGCGCCCGGTGCGCGGGTCGTCCTCCGGCCCGGTGTAGCCGGACGGCCAGGGGTCGATCATGACGAGCGAGAAGTCCTCGACCCCGCGGGCCCGCATGGCGTCCTGCCAGCGGACGTCCGCGCGGACGATCTCCTCGACGGAGAACATCTCCTCCATGATGTACGACGGGAACTTGCCCTCGACGACCTCGACCCCGGCGACCGCGTCCAGGGTGAGGTCGACGTACGCCTCCTTGAGGGTGCTCGTCGCGCGGTCGTAGAGGATCGCCTTGGCGACCCGGTCGGGCGGGGCCGCCGGGTCGAAGACGAGCCCCTCCGGCTTGGCCGGCTCGGCGAGGGTCGTCATGACGAAGCGGGTCTGGTCACCGACCTCGCCCGCCCCGACGAGCAGGTCGCGGACGGCGGTGATCTCGGCGGCGCTCAGCGGGTCGAGCGGGTGCGAACCCGCCGCACCGTGGTTGGTGACCTGGGGGACGGACAGCTCAGTGGTCATGGGATGCGTTCTCCTGACTGGGGTCGCGACGGTCCACGGACGGGCGCCGGCTCAGACGGACGGCGTCGTGGTCGGCGCCGACTTCTGCTCGGGGATCTCCAGGACGGCCAGGTGGGCGAGCGCGTCCTCCTGCGTGAGCCTGCCCGCCGAGCGCCGTCCGAACACGTAGACCAGGGCGGCTGCCAGCACCGTGACGGCGATCGTCACGCCGACCCACGTCATCCAGTCGCTCTGCGGGATGTCCGCGCTGAACGGCAGCGTGAACGTGTAGTAGATGCCGGCGGTCGTCGCGAGCGACCCGACGACGCTCGTGAGCACGGCGGCCGGCTTGCCGCCGGGGATCCGCCAGAAGTCCTCGGACGCGTAGCGGTCGGCGTACTTCCAGCGGGCGATCGCGAGCGGCACGAAGAAGAAGTAGCCGCTCGCGAGCCAGACGATCGTCAGCGCGCCCTGGAGGTAGAGGAACGTCGTCGCGAGGCTGGACTGGGAGTACAGGACGACGATCATCGTCGAGGAGATGACGCCCTGCACGAGCACCGCCGTCACCGGGTTGCGGGTGCGCGGGTTGAGGTGGGTGAACAGCCGCGGCAGGTGCCGCTCGATGCCCGAGACGAAGATGAGCCGGGCGTACGCCGACTGGTACGTGGTCAGGGCGATGACCATGACGACGGCCAGGGCGACGGCCGCCAGCGGCATGAGGCCCGGGATGCCGGCCGCGTCGAGCGAGCCGATGACGCCGGTGACCGGGTCGATCTTCTCCAGCGGTGTCGACATGAGGATGCCGGCGGTCGTGATGACGTAGCCGACGGCGAGGACGACCGAGCCGAGCGCGACCATCTTCACCGCGCTGCGCTTCACCGAGAGGAACTCGGCGCCCATGTTGAACGGCGTCTCGACGCCGAGCAGGTAGAGCAGCACGAGCCCGAACACCCAGCCGTAGCTGCCGAAGTCGACCGTGTACAGGTCCTTGGCGACGAGCGGCACCGCCGAGCCGTCGGTCACGGCGTTCGCGATGCCCACGAAGAAGACCGCGAGGCAGACGACCGCGTAGACGCCGAAGACGGTGTACATCACCTTCTGGGTCACGGTGAGCTTGCGCAGCGCGAGACCGACCGCGAGCCAGAGGATGAGCAGCTGGAGCAGGATGCTCGTCGTCAGTCCGATCTCGGCACCGAAGGCCAGCGCGAGGAAGGCGACGATCGCCGCCGGTGTCGTCGCGCCGTTGAGGATGACCGGGATCCACGACAGGAAGCCGCCGAAGAACGCGAGCGGCTCGTTCATCGTGCGGTACGCCCAGATGTAGACACCGCCCTGGGCGGGCCAGAGGTTGCCGAGCTCCATGACGGCCATCCCGGCCGGCACGAGGAAGACGACGAAACCGAGCACCCACATGGGCATCGAGGCCCAGCCGGCCGAGCTGATGATCGACGAGCCGGTGATGAAGTAGATGATGAAGACGTAGATCGCGATGAGACCGAAGGTCGTGAGGACCTTCGGGAGGACCTGGTCGGGGACGACCTCGGCGGCGAGCTTGCCGTCGCGGGTGAACGCGACCTCTGCGGGAGCGGTCAACTCATGCCTCCGTGGGGGTGGCCGGCGCGTCGGGCGCCGGGGTGGGG
>NZ_MWLN01000237.1 GCF_002198655.1 Kineosporia sp. A_224 | reverse complement strand
AGGCGGTGATCGACGACCGCCCGGACGTCGTCCTGCTCGACCTCGGCCTGCCCGACGTCGACGGCCTCCAGGTCCTGCCCATGCTCCGCTCCGTCAGCGACGTCCCCGTCATCATCGTCACCGCCCGCGAGGACGACGCCGACGTCGTCAAGGCCCTCGACGCCGGCGCCGACGACTTCGTCGTCAAACCCTTCGGCGCCGACCACCTCGACGCCCGCATCCGCGCCGTCCTGCGCCGCAGCGGCAACGCCCGCACCGACGCCCCCATCACCGTCGGCGGCCTCGTCGTCGACGCCCGCACCCGCACCGCCACCCTCGACACCCGCACCCTCGAGCTCTCCCGCAAGGAGTTCGACCTCCTGCTCGCCCTCGCCCAACGCGCCGGCGAGGTCGTCACCAAACGCGACCTGCTCGCCGAGGTCTGGCGCCAGCCCTACGGCGGCGGCGACCGCACCGTCGACGTCCACCTCTCCTGGCTGCGCCGCAAGCTCGGCGAGACCGCCGCCGAACCCCGCTACCTCCACAGCGCCCGCGGCGTCGGCGTCCGCCTCGTCGACCCGGCCGACCTCGCCGGCCGCTGACGGGGCTGACGGTCCGGCGGTTCTGACGGGCTCAGCCCGCGGGTTCGTCGCGCCTGCGCACCACGGCGTTGCCGCAGGTCGCGCACCCGAGGAGCCGGGGACCGGCCTCCTCGTCGACGAACCCGAGATCGGTCAGGCCGGCGCCGCACTCGGGACACGTCCCGCCCGCGCCGACGGCGCCCATGCCGGCTCTCCTGCCGCTCGTCGGCGACCGATGTGTCCGGCCGCCCGAGGCGGCAGTACCCGCGCCGGCCGGATGCAAACGCGGCCGCGCCGACCGATCGGCGGCCGGTCGACGGCGGTGATCCGGACGTGGTTAGGTGGATGCGGACGTGTCCTGTCGAGCAGCGGCGGCCGCGGTCCGCCACTTCGTGTCCTGGTGGGCCTGACTGCGGGAGTTCGCTGAGGATGTCGAACGACGTGCGCGACGGGAGCACGCCTGCGGGCGAGCCCGTCTCCCCCCTGACCGACGCCGAGGCCCGCCGGGTGCTCTCCGAGCTGGCCGTCGAGGCCGGTGGCATCGGCACGTTCGACTGGGACCTCGTGACGGGCCGGCTGCTCTGGGACGAGCGCCTCGTGGCGATGTTCGGCTACGAGGCCGGAGCGTTCGCCGAGACGATCGAGGGCTTCACCGCGCGGCTGCACCCCGAGGACGCCGAGCGGGTCGGGGCGCAGATCGCGGCCGCCGTCGGCGAGGTCGGGATCCTCGACACCGAGTACCGCATCGTGCTGCCGGACGGGCAGGTGCGTTTCGTCGGCGCCCGCGGCCGCGCGCTCGCCGGACTGGACGGGCGCGCCGCCCGCCTGCTCGGCGCCGCGTACGACACGACGGCGCGCCGGGAGGGCCAGGTCCAGCTCGAACGCGTCCTGGAGTCGATGTCGACGGCGTTCTTCACCGTCGACCCCGACTGGCGGTTCACCTACGTCAACGGCGAGGCCGAGCGCCTGCTGGGGCTGACCCGGGACGAGCTCGTCGACGAGGTCGTGTGGGACCTCTTCCCGGCCGCCGTCGGGTCGGTCTTCGAGACGAGCTACCGGCGCACGATGGCGACGGGCGAGCCCACGTCGTTCGACGCGTACTACCCGGCCCCGCTCGACGCCTGGTACGAGGTCCGCGCCTGGCGCAACCTCGACGGCGTCGCGGTCTCCTTCCTCGACATCACCGCGCGCCGCCGGCTGCAGGAGCAGGCCGACCAGGAGGCCCGCCGCGGCCGGCTCCTCGGCCACGTCATGGAGCAGCTGCTCGGCACGGTCGACCCGGGCGAGGCGGCCGCCCGGCTCGCCCGGCTGCTCGTCGCCGACCTCGCGGACTGGGCGGTCGTCACGCTGACGGGCGACGAGGGCATCGCCGGGTCGCGGCGCGGCCTCGTCGAGGTCGCCTCGGCGCACCGGGACCCGGCGCTGTCCGCGCTGGTCCAGGAGTACGCCGTCTCCCGGCTGCCGCACCTGCCCGACCTCACCCTCGTCGCCGGTGCGATGGAGGGCGGCGAGCCGCAGGTCATCCAGCACGACGCGGGTGCGGAGGTCATGCGGATGCTCGGCCCGGGCCCGTCCCGGGACCTCATGGCGCGGCTGGCGCCGGACGCCGTCGTCGTGCTGCCGCTCATCGGCTCGACCGGTGCGGTCGGCATCCTCAGCCTCTGCCTCGACGCCGGGCACGGCCCCTTCCCGGACGACGCTCTCGTCACAGCCACGCACGTCGCCGGCCGGGCCGGGCTGGCGCTGGACAACACCCGGCTGTACCGGCAGCAGCGCCGGCTCGCGGAGGGGCTGCAGCGCTCGCTGCTCACCGAGCCGGCGCAGCCGGAGCACCTCCAGGTCGCCGTCCGGTACGTCGCCGCCGCCGAGTCCGCCCAGGTGGGCGGCGACTGGTACGACTTCTTCCGCCAGGCGGACGGGTCGAGCGTCATCGCGATCGGCGACGTCCTCGGCCACGACACCGAGGCCGCCGCGGCGATGGGCCAGGTGCGGTCCATGCTGCGCGGGATCGCCCTCACCGGCACCGCCGGGAGCACCGGCCCGGCGGACGTCCTGCGCGGCCTCGACCGGGCCATGACGAGCCTGGACCTGTCGACGACGGCGACCGCGGTCGTCGCGCGGCTCTCACCGCCGGCCGGCCCGGAGCCGTCCCCGACCGTCCTCACCTGGGCGAACGCCGGCCACCCACCGCCGCTCGTCGTCGGCGCGGACGGCACGGTCAGCCCGCTGG
Organism: Kineosporia sp. A_224; assembly: GCF_002198655.1. Classification (GTDB taxonomy): domain Bacteria; phylum Actinomycetota; class Actinomycetes; order Actinomycetales; family Kineosporiaceae; genus R-H-3. Next base: position 25,546 of record NZ_MWLN01000237.1, on the reverse strand, counting down.
CCACCCCGGCGAACGACCTGCTCCTCGGCGTCCTCCCGGACGCACCGCGGACCGAGCACACCCGGGCCCTGACCCCCGGCGCGACCGTGCTGCTCTACACCGACGGGCTCGTGGAGCGCCGGGGGCAGTCCATCGACGACGGGCTCGCCCGGCTCGAGGACCTGCTGGCCGTCCCGGGCACGCACCTGCTCGGGCTCGAGGACCTCTGCGACCGGGTCATGTCCCGGCTCGTCGACCCCACCCCGCAGGACGACGTCGCGCTCGTCGCCGTGCGCCTGGCGGCACGCGCCGCCTGACGCACCACCCGTCCGCCGCCCCTGCACCACCCGGACGGCGCATGGTCGGCCACCCTGCGCGGCCCCATGCTCGACACAGAGCATCCGTCGGCGCGGCAGGGTCGTCGACACGAGCAGGACGAGGTGCACGGTGTCCGGCGGCTGGTCGTGGCAGGAACACAGCGGGGTCCGGTATCTGGTCCTCGACTACCGCGGGCTCGACGACGCGCAGGCGCAGGCGCTGCTCCTCGAGAGCGTCGAGGTCATCCGGGCCGAGCCGCCGGGGGTGCGTGTGCTCGTCCACAACGACGCCCGGCTGCCGAGCGTCGAGCACGCCCGGCTCGCGATGGACCTGGGCCGGACGGTCTACCGGCCGCTGCGCACGAGGATGGCGATCCTCGGCCTGCCCCCGGTCGCGGTCATGGGCCTGCGGACCTTCAACGCCGTCGCCGGCGGGAACCGGGCCGCACCCTTCCGGGACGAGGAGCAGGCGATGCGGTTCCTCCTGGCGGGTGCGGAGACCGCCTCGGCGGCCTGACCACAACACGAACCCCTAGAAGTGTGACTCTTCGAAATCAGACAGTTACGGTGAGCGAACGTCCATCAAAACTGTCGAGAAGAGGATCATTGTGGAGGTTCACGAGCTGACCGTGGTCGACGACACGACACGGGAGGAGTGCTGGGCGGTCTACGAGCGGGCCTTCGGCCCGCTGCGGGCGCGGGCGGTCCAGCGCCACCTCATGCACCGGCACGAGTTCGACGAGGTGCTGTCCGACCCGCGGGTGGACAAGTACGTGGCCGTCGACGGCTCCCGGGTGGTCGCCATGGCGACCCTGACGAACGACCTCTCGGCCGTGCCGCTCATCTCGCCCGAGTACTTCCAGACCCGCTGGCCGGAGCACTACGCAGCGGGGCATGTCTGGTACGTGGGCTTCCTGGGCATCGACCCGGACTACCGGCGCACGTCCGTCTCGGCGCTGCTCATCAGGGCCCTGGGCGCCCGGGCCGCGGTCACCGGCGGCGTCGTCGGCGTCGACATCTGCGACTTCAACGAGGAGACGCTGCGCCTGGCCCGGTCCATCCGCACCCTCGGGCGGGTGGTCTCGGCCGAGTCGGTGCTCCACCGGCTCGACGCCCAGACCTTCTGGGCCTACGAGGTGCCCCAGCCGTCCGGCCAGGGCCTCGCCGTCCCGGTCGAGCCCGCCGCCGCGCGCACCGTGATGGTGTTGCCGGCCGAGACGCTCCACCTCGACGCGAAGTCCGAGGCGCTCACGGCGGGCCCCCAGAGCCAGCCCTGACCCAGCCCGATGCGCAGGGCACGCAGCGTCGAGTGCTGGGCCGGCGTCTCGACGCCCTCGGCGACCACGCTGAGCCCGAGCGCCTCGGCGATGCCCTGGACGGCGCGCACGATCGCGGCGTTGCCGTTCGGGGCGTCGAGCGCGGCGACGAAGCTGCGGTCGAGCTTCACGGTGTGCACGGGGAGCCGGTCGAGGTGGGACAGCGACGAGTACCCGGTGCCGAAGTCGTCGAGCGAGAGCCGGACGCCGCCGCGGCGCAGCTCCTCGAGCAGCGCGATGGACGTGTCGGGGTCGGTCAGCATGACCGACTCGGTGATCTCGAGGACGAGGCACCGGGCCGGCAGCCCGGTCCGCTCGAGGACGTCGCGCACGGTGGCGACGAAGTCGCCCTCGACGAGCTGGCGGGCCGACACGTTCACCGAGACGCTGAAGTCGTTGTCGACGACACCGGAGCGCCGCCACTGCATCGTCGTCGCCGCAGCCTGCTCGAGCACCCAGGCGCCGAGCTCGACGACGAGCCCGCTCTCCTCGGCCACCGGGATGAACTCGGCCGGGGACACCGGCCCCTCCCCCTTGAGCGTCCAGCGCAGCAGCGCCTCGCAGCCCTGCACCCGGCCGCCGTCGATCCGGACGATCGGCTGGTAGAAGACCTCCAGCTCCTCGAGCTCGATGGCCCGGCGCAGCGCCGTCCCGAGCCGCAGCCGCTTGGCGACGACGGCGCTCATCGCCTCGTCGTAGAGCACGCAGCGGTCCCGGCCCTCGAACTTCGCCCGCCCCAGGGCGGTGTCGGCGTTGCGGAGCAGGCCGACCGCGGACGTCTGCCCGGGCCCGACCGCGGCGCCGATCGACACGCTGACCACGAACTCGAGCTCGTCGACGAGGACGGGCTGTGCGGCCGTCTCGCGGAGCGCCGCGGCGAGCCGCAGGACGCTCCGCGTCGCGGCACCGGGTGAGGGCGCGGCACCGGCGAAGACGAACTCGTCGCCGCCCTGCCGGGCCACCAGCGGGCACGCGTGCTCCGTGGCGACGGTGACGAGCCTGGCGGCCATCGCCGAGAGCAGCCGGTCGCCGACCGCCGAGCCCCACGTGTCGTTGACGAGCCGGAAGTGGTCCAGGTCGAGCACCGCGGCCCAGACCGCGCCCCCGCCGGCCGAGGCGCCGCCCGCGATCCGGTCCAGCGCGTCCGTCGCGGCCACCCGGTTCAACATGCCGGTGAGGCCGTCGTGCGTGCTCTGGTGGAGCAGCGTCTGCTGGGCCGCGACGTGCCGCTCGACGGCGGACAGCGCACGGCGGACGACGAGCACGGCGACGACGAGCCCGGCGGCCGCCTCGACGGCACGGGCCGTCAGCGTCTGCGCCGGTGACAGCAGCACCGTGATCGACGGCAGGCACAGGGCCGGGACGAGCAGTGCGAGCCGCCGCCGGGACCAGGCCTGGGCCGGGCGCGGCACCGCGGAGGTCAGCTGGGTCATCGTCGGGTGCAGCGCCGCCACGGCGAACAGCGTGTAGGCGCCGAAGTACGGCAGGTCGAGCAGCGGCGAGCCGACGAGCTGCCCCCGGACGCCGATCCAGGCGTACCCGACGTCCCCGACGAGGAAGAACAGCAGGCTGCCGGTGAGCGCGCGGAAGCTCGCGGTGCCTCCGGCGGACGTGAACCCGAGCTGGAGGATGACGAAGACGACCGCGATGTCGAGCATCGGGTAGAGCCCCGCAAGCACGGACACCCACAGCGGCCGGCCGTCGACGCCGGCGGCGGGGAGACCGAGGAAGATCACGACGACGCAGGCGCACCCGACCACCGCGACGAGACCGTCGAGCATGGCGAAGGTGTTCGAGCGGGCGTGCGGTCCCGCGATCCCCAGGAGGCCGCCGACGCACGCGAGGTAGCCGGCGAGCGTGAACAGGTCGGCCGCCGCCGCCAGCACCCCCGGCTGCGTGACCGCCCACGGCCGGACGAGTGCACCGACGACGAACAGCGCTGACCCGAGGGCCATGAGCCGCCAGAACAGCGGCTGGGCCGGGGCGTGCAACGACGCCCCGGCGAGGATGGAGGCGACGGCGACGACCGCGACGACGAGGATGGACATCGACCTCAGGGCCGCAGAGCCGGTCGTGACGTAGACGGCCGCGCAGACGAGGCCGAGCACGACGGGACCGGCCCACAGCGGGGCGGCCGCGAGCGCGGCCCGGACGCCGGCCGGGGACGACGGCCGCGCCCTGCTCCCGGCCAGGGCCGGGACGGTCGTTCTGCTGAGGTGCACGAGGTTCCCATCGGCGGACCGGACCCGGACGTCAGACTTCCGGCGACCGCGCGGAGACCACGCGACGCAGGAGCCCCACTGGTCATCGACGTCCCGGGCCATCCCGGGCGGCAGGAGCGTCCGGGCGGAGCGTGCGAGCTGACCGTACCCGGGCTTTCGGCACATCTGAGCCGGTTCTGGACCCCTGTCATGCGATCAGCCGATCGGTGACGCACCCGTCCGCTCGTCCGCGACGCACCCGTCGGTCGCGCCGAGCCCCGGCGGCAGGTCGCCGCCGAACAGCGTGTGCAGCCGCCGGTACGACGCGAGCCGCTCCGCCGGGTCGTGGACGACGGTCGTCACCATGAGCTCGTCGGCGCTGCTGGCCTCGAGCAGGTCCGCGAGCACCCGGCGGACCGTCGCGGGCCCGCCGACGGCCTGCCCGTCGAGCCGGTCGGCGACGATCGCGAGCTCTGCCGGGGTCCACGGGTGGGCCGCGGCCTCCTCCGGGGTGGGCACCGGGCCGGGGCGGCCCTGCGCGAGCCGGACGAACGACAGCGCCCCGGAGCCGGCGAGGAAGCGGGCCCGGTCGTCGTCCTCGGCGAGGACCACCTGGACGGCGACGACCGCGTACGGCCGGTCCAGCACGGCCGACGGGGTGAAGGCGCTGCGGTAGAGGTCGAGCGCGGGCAGGGTGTTCCGGGCGCTGAAGTGGTGGGCGAACGCGAAGGGCAGGCCGAGCGCACCGGCGACCTGGGCGCTGTAGCCGCTCGAGCCGAGCAGCCAGACCGGCAGCGGGCCGCCCGGCGCCGGCACCGCGCGGATCGCCGCGTACGGGTGGCCGGGCGGGAACCCGCCGTCGAGGAACGCCACGAGGTCGGCGAGCTGCTCGGGGAAGTCGTCGGCCGACAGCGGGTCGACGCTGCGCCGCAGCGCCCGGGCGGTCGCGCCGTCCGTGCCGGGGGCCCGGCCCAGGCCCAGGTCGATCCGCCCCGGGTGCAGCGCGTCGAGGGTGCCGAACTGCTCGGCGACGACGAGCGGCGGGTGGTTCGGCAGCATGACGCCGCCCGAGCCGACCCGGATCCGCCGGGTCGCCGCCGCGACCGCCCCGATGAGCACCGCGGGCGCCGAGCTCGCGATGCCCGGCATGTTGTGGTGCTCGGCGAGCCAGTACCGGGTGAACCCGAGGTCCTCCACGGCCCGGGCGAGCGCGAGCGTCGCCGTGACGGCGTCGTGCGGGGTGCGGCCGGCGCCGACGGGCGCCAGGTCGAGGACGGACAGCGGGACGCGCGGCAGGTCGGTCACCTCCGGGCCAACGCCGGGGGCCGCCCGTCCCTTCCGCACCGGGCGCCGGATAGCGTGGCCGCAGATGCCGGGCACCCGACCGGCGGGCGGGAGGCGGTCATGGCCGGCAGCGGACGGCTCGCGCGACGCCTCGCCCGCTGGGCCGCAGCGCTCGACCGGATCGGCACGAGCTTCTACGGCGGCGCCCAGGTCGGCGACGCCCGGGGCACCGGTGCGGCGGCGCCGCCGGCCGCGCCGTGCACCCTGTGCGGCAAGCCGCTCGACGACCACACCTTCGGCCGGGTCGGTGGCGCGGGCCGGATGTACTGCCCCTGACCCTCCGGCTGCTGCGGTCCGCCCGTGCCCGTCAGGCCGGTGCGCCGGGCGGCACGAACGGCAGGCCCGCCGGTGCTCCCCCGTCGACGAGCCGCTCGAGGGCGGCGGTGTCGAGGTGGTCGGCGACGAGGTCCCCGAGGACGTCGAGCCGGGCGGCGCGGACGGCGGCCAGGCTCGTGCCCGGCGCCGGCACGAACTCCCGGCCCGCCCGGTCGGCGACGTCCGCGAGGAACGCCCGGCGGAAGCCGTCGCTCTCCCAGGCGCCGTGCCACGTCGTCCCCCACACCGCACCGGCCCGGCAGCCGTCGAGGAAGACCTCGGCCCCCTGCCGCAGCGCCGCCGGGTCGACCGTGCCGATGCCGTGGTGGATCTCGTACGCCGTCGTCACCGGCTCGCCGTACGCCTCGCCCACCGGGCGGCCCACGACCTTCGCCGCGGCGAAGCGGACGTCGACGGGCAGCAGACCGAGGCCGGCGACGGTGCCCGCGCGGGACTCGACGTCGTCGGTGATGCTCCGCGCGAGCATCTGGTAGCCGCCGCACACCCCGAGCAGGGGGCGGCCGCGGGCGGCCCGGTCGGCGACCGCGGCCGCGACCCCGCTCGAGCGCAGCCAGGCCAGGTCCGCCACGGTGGCGCGGCTGCCCGGCAGGACGACGAGGTCGGCGTCCCGGACGTCGTCCGGGGACGTCGTCCAGCGGACCACGACGCCCGGCTCGACCGCGAGCGCCTCGACGTCGGTGGAGTTGCTCGTCCGCGGCAGCCGGACGGCGGCCACCCGCAGCGTGTGCGCGCCGACGGCCGGGCCGGCCGCCGCGGGGTCGGCGGCCGAGGTGTCGAGCGAGAGGCTGTCCTCGAGGTCGAAGGCGAGGCCCGGCGTCCACGGCAGGACGCCGAGCGTGGGGCGGCCGGTGAGCCGGTCGAGCATCCGCAGCCCGGGCTCGAGCAGCGCCGGGTCGCCGCGGAACTTGTTGACGACGAAGCCCGCGACGAGCGACTGGTCGCGCGGCGAGAGCAGGGCGAGGGTGCCGAACATCGCGGCGAAGACGCCACCGCGGTCGATGTCGCCGACGACGATCGTCGGGACGTCCCGCGCGTCCGCCAGGCCCATGTTCGCGATGTCGCCCTCGCGCAGGTTGATCTCGGCCGGGCTGCCCGCCCCCTCGCAGACGACGACGTCGAAGCGCGAGCGCAGGTCGTCGAAGGCGTCGAGCGCCGTCCGGCGCAGCACCTCCCGCAGACCGCGGTAGGACGCCGCGCCCGCCGTCCCGTAGGGCCGGCCCATGAGGACGACGTGGCTCTCCCGGTCGCTGCCCGGCTTGAGGAGCACCGGGTTCATCGCGGCCTCGGGCGGCAGCCCGCACGCCGCGGCCTGGGCGGCCTGGGCACGGCCGATCTCGGCGCCGTCCGCGGTGACCGCGGAGTTGTTGCTCATGTTCTGGGCCTTGAAGGGCGCCACCCGGACCCCGCGCCGGTGCAGCCACCGGCAGATCCCGGCCGTGACGACCGACTTGCCGGCGTCGCTCGTCGTGCCCGCGACGAGCAGCGTGCCGTTCATGGCCCTCCCGGTCCGGTCGCCGCCGGCCGGCGGGCGCCGACCATGCTCCCATCCCCGCCGCCTGCTCCGGCTCGCGCTGCTCCGGCTCGCGCTGCTCCGGCCCGCGCTACTCCGGCCCGCGCTACTCCGGCCCGCGCTACTCCGGCCCGCTCTGCTCCAGCTCGCGCCGCAGCTGCTCGTGGGTGCGGGTGAGCAGCCGGGAGACCTGCATCTGGGTCACGCCGACCTCCTGCGCGATCTGCTGCTGGGTGAGCTCGTGGAAGTAGCGCAGCGCGAGGATGCGGCGCTCCCGCGGGGCGACCGTCTCCAGCGCGTCGCGCAGGCTGACGATGTCCTCGACGAGGTCGTACTGCGGCTCCGCCGCCCCGACGGAGTCGGCGATGCTCACCTCCCCGTCCGCCGACGGGACGGGGGCGTCGATCGACCGCAGGTGGTAGCTCTCGCCGCTGGCGAGGCACTCGGCGACCTCGTCGACGTCGACCTCGAGCCGGGCGGCGATCTCCGACATCCGCGGCGAGCGGCCGAGCTCCTGGGTCAGCTCCTCGCCGGTCCGGACGACGTCCGCGCGCAGCTCCTGGACCCGCCGCGGCGGCCGGATCTGCCAGCCGTGGTCGCGGAAGTGCCGCTTGACCTCACCGGTGATCGTCGGCACCGCGTAGCCGACGAAGTCCTTGCCGCGGCGGGCGTCGAAGCCCTGCGTGGCCTTGACGAGCCCGAGGCACGCGACCTGGACGAGCTCGTCGAACGACTCGCCGCGGTTGCGGAAGCGGCGCGCGACGCTCGTCGCCATCGGCATGCACCGCTCGGCGAGCTCGCGCCGCAGCGCGGTGTCCTGCGCCGGGTCGTCGTTCTCGGCGATCCGCGCCACGAGGACCCGGACCGCAGGGTCGTCCCCGGTGTCGGCCACGCGGTCATGAGAGCAAGCATCGCCAAGATCGCATCTTCCGTCGGCCGCGGGCGCGGGCTACGCGCCGTCCGGGAGGGTGCTCGGGAACACCGGGCGGCGCTTCCCGACGAAGGCGGCCAGCCCCTCGGCGGCGTCCGGCTCACCGGCCCGGGCGGCGATCGACAATGACTCGCGGCGCATCGCCGTCTCCGGCGAGCCGGGGACGGCGTCGCGGATCAGCCGCTTGGCGGCGGCCTGCGCGGCCGCGGGGCCGGCGAGCAGCTGGGCGACCACCGCCTCGGCACCGGCGGCCAGCTCGTCGTCCGGGAACACCTTTGCGACGAGCCCGGCGGCGTGCGCCTCCGCCGCGCTCCAGCGCGGGTTGAGCAGGGCGAGGTGCAGCGCCCGGTGCAGGCCGACCGTCGCCGGCAGCAGGGTGCTCCCGCCGTCGGGGCTGAACCCGATCCGGGTGTAGGCGAGCGTGAAGGCCGCCGACTCCCCCGCGAGCACGAGGTCCGCCGCTGCGGCGAGCGGCACCCCGGCCCCCGCGGCGACGCCCTGCACGACGCTGACGACGATCGCGTCGCTGCGCTGCAGGTCGGTCACCGCCCGGTGCAGGTCCTCGGCGAGGTCCTCGACGAGCGACGGCAGCTCGGCCGCCGCCGCGAACGCCTTGACGTCGCCGCCGACGCTGAAGGCCGTGCCGCGGGCCGCGAGCAGCACGACGCGGGCGCCGTCCTGGCGGGCCCGGCGGACCGCGGCGAGCAGGTCGGCGCCGAGCTCCGCGGACAGGGCGTTGCCGCGCTCCGGGTCGGCGAGCGTGATGCGCGCGAGCCCGTCCGCGAACGCGTAGTCGACGAGGGTCACCGGGCCACCCTAGGGCGCCCCGTATGGTGGTGCCGGTCGAGCAGAGGCGGGCAGGGTGGGTCGGACGGACGCGGTGCGCGGGCGCCGGAGCATCCATGACGTCGCCGCCGAGGCCGGGGTCTCCGTCGCCACCGTCTCCCGGGTGCTCAGCGGCGCACGGTCGGTCCGGGAGGACTCCGCGGCCGCCGTCCTCGCCGCCGTCGAGAAGCTCGGCTACCGGCCCAACCAGGTCGGCCGGGCCCTGCGCCGGCAGCAGACGCAGGTCGTCGGGATGGTCGTTCCCCGGGTCAACAACCCCTTCTTCCCGAGCATCGTCCAGGCCTGCGAGGAGGACCTGCGGGCGCGCGGCTACGCGTTGCTGCTCAGCACCTCGGACGACGACCCGGACGTCGAGCGGCAGCGCCTGGAGATGCTCGTGGACCGGCAGGTCGACGGCCTGCTCGTGAGCCCGTGCCGCTGGGCCGACAGCGGCCCCGCGGTCGCCGCGGCGCAGCGGCTCGTCCCGCTCGTCGAGCTCGACCGGGGCACCGACGGCTTCGGCGGCGACTTCGTCGCCGTCGACGACGACGGCGGGATCGGCCAGGTCGTCGACCACCTGCGGGCGAGCGGCCGGGCCCGGCTCGCGTTCGTCGGCAGCGACGAGGACAACTTCTCCGGCAAGGCCCGGCACGAGGCGTTCGTCCGGCGGGCCGGGCGGCTGCCGCGCGGCCACGTGCTGCTCGGGACGTTCTCCGAGGCCTGGGGCTACGAGGCGGGCCTGCGCGTGCTGCGCGGCGCGCCCCGGCCCGACGCGGTCGTCTGCGCCAACGACCTCATCGCCATCGGCGTCCTGCGCGCGGCCGAGGAGCTCGGGCTGTCGGTGCCCGGGGACGTCGCGGTGAGCGGCTACGACGACATCGACATGGCCCGGGTCTGCAAGCCGTCCCTGACGACCGTCCGCCAGCCCGTCGCCGAGCTCACGAGGACGGCGATCGACCTGCTGCTCGCCCGGATGGCCGACCGCGGCCGGCCGGCGACCCGCCGGCTCCTCGGGACGGCGCTCGTCGTCCGGGAGTCGACGGCCGGCTGACCACCGGCCGGGACCGGCCGCCCGTCCCGGTTCGGTTCAGCCGCCGAGCCGGTCGACCGCGTCGAGCACGAGGTCCCAGAAGCCCTCGGCGTCGAGCGTCATCGCGACACGGGCGTTGGGCGGGTCCGGGTAGCGGTGGTGCAGGTCGACGACGGTCGTGCCCCGGGTCCAGCGGCCCTCCAGCTCGACGGCGACGAAGGCCTCGCGCCACGTGAGCAGCCCTGGCCGCACGAGCGCGGCGATCGTGCACGGGTCGTGCACCGGCGGCGCCTCGAACTCCCACAGTGCGCGGTACGAGGAGCCGAAGAAGCCCATCCACTCCGCGCAGGTGCGCCCCACCGCGGTGTCGAGCGCGAGCATCCGCGCGACGACGTCCGGGGTGGCGAGCGCCTGGTGCGTGAGGTTGAGCCCGACCATCCGGACCGGCAGCCCGCTGCGCAGGACGACGTCGAGCGCCTCGGGGTCGGCGAACGTGTTGAACTCCGCGGTCGGGGTGTGGTTGCCGCGCTCCGTCGAGCCGCCCATGAAGACCACCTCGGCGATCGAGCCGGCGATCCCCGGGTGCTCCGTGAGCAGCGTCGCGACGTTCGTGATCGGGCCGGTCGCGACGACGGTGACGGGCCGGTCCGCCGACGAGACCGCTTCTGCGAGAACGGCGACCGCGCCCTCGGGCCGGGCCGCGAAGGCCGGCTCGGGCATCGCCGGGCCGTCGAGGCCGCTCACACCGTGGACGTAGTTGCCGAGCGCCGCCTCGCCGCGCAGCGGGCCGGCCGCCCCGGCGCCGACCGGCACGTCGTGGGCCCCGACGAGCGTGAGCACCCGCAGCGCGTTGCGGGTGGCGTCCTCGACCGAGCAGTTCCCGAAGGTCGTCGTCACGGCCCGCAGGTCGACCGCGGGGGACGCGACGGCGAGCAGGATCGCGACGGCGTCGTCGTGCCCGGGGTCGCAGTCGAGCACGACCGGGACCGGTATCACGCTGCCCGGGCCGGCGGCGTCCGGCGCCGTCACGACGCCACCGGGGCCGCGCCGAGCCAGCGCAGCATCGCGCCGACGACGGGCGCGAAGCCCGGCCAGCCGAGGAACTCCGTCGGGCACCAGTGCGGCCCGATGTCCGAGGTCCACACGAGGCTGCGGCCGGCACCGACCTCGCGGGTCGCGACGAGGACGTCGCCGCCGACCGTCGCGACGACGTGCGCGTCGGGGGTCGCGGTGACGTGGTTGTAGCCGAGCAGGTCGGGGGCGCCGTCCGGCCACGCCGCGCCGACCTCGTGGCCGGCGTCGACGAGGGCGACCGGGGCACCCTGCGGGGACTCGACCCGGTCGTCGCAGTCGAGCATCGTCACGGGCAGGACGTCGGCGAGCGGGCTGCGCGCGAAGTTCGCCCGCGCCTGGAAGCCCTGGAAGCTCAGGTAGCCGCCGGCCATCATGAGCCCGCCGCCCGCGCGCACCCAGTCGGCGAGCGCCATGAGGGCGTTGCCGGACCGCTGCCCGCCCACCCAGGTCTGCGGCGGCAGCAGGAAGCTGTTGGCGCCGATGTCGGACAGGATCACGACGTCGTACCCGGCCAGCGCCTCGACGGTGCGGGGGAACTTCGCCGGGACGTCGTGGCCGTACATCTGCTCGACCTCGACGCCCTGCCCCGCCGCGGCGGCGATGAACGCGTCGGCGCCGGTCTCGAAGGTCACGCTGCTGAAGCTGTCGAACCCCTTGTAGTGCGTGGCGTGCGAGATCCAGGACTCCCCGGCCAGCAGGACGCGTGCCATGTGTGTGACTCCTTCTGTCGTGCGGCTGGTTCTGTCGTGCGACTGGTTGCCGTCGTGCAGCCGGTCAGGCCCTCGTGAGCAGGGTGCGGGGGTTCGTGACGAGCAGCCGGTCGACGGCGTCGTCGTCCCAGCCGTGCCGCCGCAGCCGGGGCACGAAGTACTGCAGCACGTGCGCGTAGCCCGGGCCGCCGTGCCGGCGCAGGAGTGACTTGAGGAAGACGTCCTGGGAGACGAGCAGCCCGTCGAGGTGACCTCGGTCGGCGAGCCGGGTCAGCCACCGGGCGTTCTCCTCGTCGCTCGGGCACTGCACGCCCTGGTCGGCGTAGAAGACCTCCATGCCGATCATGTCGTACTGCACCCGGGCACCGCGGGCGAGCAGGCGCTCCTGGTAGGCCAGGTCGTCGCCGGAGGGCCCGAGGTGGCAGAGGACCACGCGGGCCGGGTCGACGCCCGCGGCCTCGACGACGTCGAGGACGTCCTCCCCCCGCCGGAACCAGGCCGGCAGGTGGACCTCGAGCGCGAGCCCGGTCGCGAGCACGACGGCGCACGCGGCCTGCAGGCTCGCCCGCTCGGCGGGCGTGAAGTCGGCGCCGACGCCGATCTCGCCGACGATGCCGGGCCGGATCCCGCCGACGCCGTGCTCGACGTCCGCGAGGACGATCTCCGCGACGGCCTGCGGCGGCAGGCCCCGGACGTCGTCCGGCTGGGCACCGTCGAGGTAGAACCCCGTTCCCGCGACGACGTGCACGCCGGTGCGCCGGCTCACCTCGCGCAGCCCCTCGAGGTCGCGGCCGATGCCGAGCCCGGTCGCCTCGACGATCGTGCCGCCGCCGAGGTCGGCGAAGCGCTGCACCTCGGCGACCGCGACCTCGACGTCGTCGAGGCGGCAGTTGTCGAGGTTGGCGAAGGGGTCCTGGCGCAGGTCCCAGAGGATGTCCTCGGTGACGGGCCGGTGCGCGAGGTCCTCGGGGTCCCAGCCGGGCGAGGAGGTCCGGTGCGCCCACGACGTGACGTCGTTGAGGATGTGCTCGTGGGTCAGCGTGACCCCGAGCGCGTCGACGGGCACCGGCCCGAGCACGGTCTCGACCGTGGGCACCGGCCGCGCACCCGACCCGGCGGCCGGCGCCGTCACGACCGGCTCCGGCGCAGGATCCGGCCGAACAGCCTGCTGTTCGCGAAGATCGCGCCGACGAGGATCACGCCCTGGACGATCGGCACCCAGTAGACGTCGACCCGCAGCAGCACGAGCCCGTTGCTGATGACGCCGAGCGTCACGGCCCCGAGCGCCGACCCGACGACTGACCCGCGACCACCCATGAGGCTCGTGCCGCCGAGGACGACCGCGGTGATGACCTCGAGCTCGAACGCGGTGCCGGAGTTCGACGACCCGCTCGCGAGCCGGGTCGCGGTGACGACCCCGGCGAGCGCCGCGAACACCCCGGTGAGGAGGAGCACCATGAGCTGCATCCGGCGGATGTCGACGCCGGAGCGGCGCAGCGACTCGGCGTTCGAGCCGACGGCGACGACGTAGCGGCCGAACCGGGTCTGGGTGAACACGTACCAGCCGGCGACGACCGTGCCGAGCGCGATCCACGTCGGGGTGTAGATGCCGAGGAGCTGCCCCTGGCCGAGCGGCAGCAGGACCGGGGACGTGATCGGGGTGCTGTAGCCCTGGGTGACGAGCAGCGCGACGCCGCGGACGGCGGTCAGCGCGGCGAGCGTGATGATGAACGACTGGAGCCGGCCGTATGCCGCGAACAGTCCGTTGACGACCCCGACGAGGGCGCCGATCGCGAGCGCGGACAGCAGCGCCACCAACGGGTTGCCGTCCTTGGCGAGCAGCGCGAGCACCGCCGCCGTGAGGCCGACGACGGAGCCGACCGACAGGTCGATCTGGCCGGTCGTGATGACGAACGTCATCGCGGTCGCGACGATGACCGTCGGCGCGACCTGGCGCAGGACGTTGACGAGGTTCTCGGTCGTGAGGAAGGCGTCGGTCCGCACCGAGAAGAAGACGACGAGGACGGCGAGCACGACGCCGATGGACAGCACCGGGAAGTTCCTCGCGACGAACGTCGCACGGGTCACGCGCCGGTCGGCGGCGGGGGCGGTCGTGGCGGACATCTAGCGTCCCATCATCGCGGTGACGAGGCCGGACAGGTCGATCGCGTCGGGGGCGACGTCGCGGTGGACGACCCCCTCGTAGAGCACGACGAACCGGTCGGCGACCTCGAAGAGGTCCTGGAGCCGGTGGGTGATGAGGACGACGCTCACGCCGCGGGCGGACACCTCGCGGATGAGCCCGAGCACGGTCTCGACCTCGCGGGCGGCCAGCGCCGCCGTCGGCTCGTCGAGCACGAGGACCTTGGGGTCGAACGTCACGGCCCGGGCGATCGCCACCGCCTGGCGCTGGCCGCCGGACATCGTCGCGACCTCCTGCCGGGTGTCCGGCACCCGGATGTGGAGGCGCTCGAGGTGCTCGGCCGCCTCGGTGTGCATCCGGTGGTGGTCCAGGCGGCGGTTCCAGCGGTGGTAGCTCTCGCGGCCGAGGAACAGGTTCGCGGCGACGTCGAGGTCGTTGCAGAGCGCGAGGTCCTGGTAGACCATCTCGATCCCGTGCGCGCGGGCGGCCCGCGGCCCGGCGCCGGTGACCTGCTCGCCGTCGATGGCGATCCACCCGGAGTCGGGGGTGTCGGCCCCGCTGAGCATCTTCATGAGCGTCGACTTGCCGGCCCCGTTGTCCCCGACAAGCCCGACGACCTGCCCCGCGGGGACGCTCAGCGTCACCCCGCGCAGCACGTCGAGCGCGCCGAAGCGCTTGCGGATGTCGGTCATCTCGATGCGGGGCGGCGGCTCGGTACGGGGCGGCGCGGTCACGCTTCAGCCTTCCATGAGGACCGGGCGGTGACCGGGTCCCGGCCGCGGGGCGTGCGGCCGGGACCCGGCGTCTCACCGGTGGGGCTGGTCGTGCGGGTCGTTCGTGCGGTCGGTGATGCGGTCGGTGATGCGGTCGGTCAGGGGAAGATCGCCCGGTACGGCTCGACGTTCTCCTTGGTGACGATCGTGATCGGGACGTCGATGAAGCCCTTGGGCGCGGCACCGCCGAGGATCGCCTTGAGCTCCTTGACGGCCTCCTCGCCCTCCTTCTTCGGGTCCTGCTGGACGACCGCCGTCACGAGGCCGGAGTCGACCGCGGCGATGACCTCCTTGGTGAGGTCCCAGCCGACGATCTTCGTCTTGCCGGTCGGCTTGAGCGCCGCCGCGGCACCGACGGTCGCCGGCTCGCCGGTCGTGTAGACGACGTCGAGGTCCTTCTGCGCCGTCACGAGGTTCTGTGCCGCGGCCGCGGCCTTCTCCTGGACGTTGTCGCCGCTGACGCTCTGGGTGTACTTCGCGCCCGCGGCGTCCATGACCTTGCGGAAGGCGTCCTCGCGCTGGTTCTGGATGAAGGAGTTCTTCGCGTCGACGACGCCGTAGGTCTTGTCCTTGGCCAGGCCCTTGTCGACCATCCACTGGCCGATCTGCTCGCCGGCCTTGGAGTTGTCGACGCCGACGAAGGTCTCGACGCTGCCGTCCTCGAGCTTGGCGTCGATGGCGACGACCTTGATGCCCTTGGCCCGCGCGGCCTTGACCGCCGGCAGCACCCCGTTGACGTCGATCGCGACGACGACGATCGCCGTGAGGTTCTGCGTCACGAAGCTCTCGATGTCGCTGTTCTGCTTGGCCGAGTCGTTGTTCGCGTTGGCGATCGTCAGCTCGCAGCCGACCTCCTTCGCGGCGGCCGTCGCTCCCTCGTTCATCTGCGTGAAGAAGACGGCCGTCTGGTTGATCTGGGACATCCCGATCGTGCAGGGCGCGGCCGCCGCGGACGACGAGGCGCTGCCCGCAGCCGTCGTCGAGCTCGTCGAGGCCGTGCTGTTACCGGTGCTGCAGCCGGTGAGGGCCAGTGCCGTGGTGACCCCCAGGAGCACCGCCGTCCGGGTCGTGGTCGCGACGTTCATCGTGACTCCCTCTCGCTTGGTAAACGATTACCATTGGTGCAGGAAGGTAGCGAACGCCGCGCCTCCGGCGCGATGCGCGCCGGGTTACGAGTGCGTAACTGTTCGTCCGGTGCCGGCGCGCGCCCCCGGTCTCGGGTCAGCTGCCGATCTTCTCCCAGCCCCGGCGCTCCTCGCGCGAGGAGCGCTGGGTGAGGTCCCGGGAGCGGTAGACGATGTAGGGCCGGCCGAGGTACCCCAGCGGCACCGAGAGCACGTGGACCAGCCGGGTGAAGGGCCACAGCGCGAACAGGAGCATCGCGACGACGGCGTGCGCCTGGAACGTGAAGGGCGTCGCGGCCATCAGCTCGCCGCGGGGATGCAGCCAGAAGACGCCGCGGAACCACACCGCGACGCTCTCCCGGTAGTCGTACGGGCCGCCGAGCAGGTTGCCGTGGATGGTGTTCGCGACGCCGAGGACGACGACGGCGCCGAGCACGACGTAGAGCAGCTTGTCCGTCCGCGTCGTCGCCCGGAAGACCCGCCGCACGCTGCGCCGCCGGACCACGAGGAGCACGAGGCCGACCAGGGTCATGAGGCCCGCGACGGTCCCGGCGCTCACCGCGGTCACGTGGTAGACGTGCTCACTGATCCCGACCGCCGAGGTCCAGGACGCCGGGACGACGAGCCCGATCACGTGGCCGCCGAGCGCCATGAGGATGCCGAGGTGGAACAGCGGCGAGCCGAGCCGCAGCAACCGGCTCTCGTAGATCTGCGACGAGCGCGTCGTCCAGCCGAACTGGTCGTACCGGTAGCGCCACACGTGCCCGACGACGAAGACGGCGAACGCGACGTACGGCAGGACGACCCACAGCAGGGTCTGGGTGCTGCTCACCGGTGGTCTCCTCGGTGGCTCGTCGGGGAGCTGCGGAAGGGGGCCGTCCACGACGGGAGGCCGACGGTCTCGGTCGGCGGGCCGGCGGCCGCGAGGTCGGCGGCCGCCTCCGCCTCGGCGCGGGCCTGGGCCGGGGTCAACGCCGGCAGCAGCGCGAGCACGGCCGCAACGCCGTCCGCGTACGGCGAGCGCCGCGCGACCAGGGCCTCCCGCAGCAGGACCAGGCCCTTGCGGTGCTCGACGAGCACCCGCACCGCGACCTCCTCGTCACCGACGGCCGCGAGCTCGAGGACGACCGGGAGGTGGTCGGGCAGCTCACCGCCGGCGGGCTCGGCCCCGCACGCCGCGAGCGACGCCTTGATCCGCCACAGCGCCGCGCCGCGGCGCCGGGTGTCACCGTGCAGGTAGTACGTCAGGTGCAGCGAACAGCGCCGACGGGTGTCGATCGTCGCGACGTAGTGCTCCTGCGCCGCCAGAGGTTCCGTGGCCCGCAGCGCGGCGACGAGCCGGGCCAGAGGCTCGCCGACCGCCGGGTCGAGCCGACCGGTGACGGCGTCCACGGCCTCGGCGACGGAGGCCAGCGCGCCGTGCACGGCGTCGTCCGGGTACCCGACCAGGACGGCGAGCGCCGCCCACGCGACGGCCCGCGGGCCGGTCGCCGGGTGCAGCCCGGCGGGGTCGGGCAGCACCGGCGGTTCGTGGCCGTCCATCGGGTGCGCGGGCGGCCCGTCGGTGCGCAGCAGCGGGAGCAGGGGGTGGGTCACGGCTCCACCGCCGGGTCGATGTCGGTGTACCGCTCGGCGGTCGCACGTGCCTTCGTCAGGTGGAACGACTCGATGGACACCGGCACCGGCTCGCCGGGGCGGCGCTGCGGCGGGCCGCTGCCGCCGGGCTCGCCGACCGAGCAGCCGGGCAGCTCCTCGAGCCCGAGGTGCGCCGCGGCGTCCACCGCGCCGCCGCCCTCGACGTGCGCGAGCGGGATGACGTAGCGCTCGTCGTACTTGGCGATCGCGAGCAGCCGGTACATCCGGCGGATCGCGTCCTGCGTCATACCGACCCGGGCCGCGATCGCGGCGCGCTTGTGCGCCAGCGCCTCCCGGACCTCGGGGGCGGTCTCGACGAAGTCGCCCCGCATGTACGCCCGCATCGCAGCGAGCTTGGCGAGCACGCCCTGGACGAGCTCGACGTCACCGGCGGAGAGGATCTCGGCGAGGTACTCGGCGGGGATCCGCATCTCCCCCACCGCCGCGAACAGGACGTCCGGGTGCTCGGCGTCCAGACCGGCGTCCGCGAGCGCGTCGACCATCGGCGACAGCGGCGGGACGTACCAGACCATGGGCAGCGTCCGGTACTCCGGGTGCAGCGGCAGCGCGACCCGGAAGTCCTTGACGAGCGCGTGGACCGGCGACCGCTGCGCGGCCTCGACCCAGTCCCGCGGGATCCCGTCCCGGGCGGCCGCGGCGGCGACCTCGGGGTCGTTCGGGTCCAGGAGCAGGTCCATCTGCGCCTCGTAGAGGTCCTGCGGGTCGGGCGTCGCCGCGGCCGCGGCGACCTTGTCGGCGTCGTAGAGCATGACGCCGAGGTAGCGCAGCCGGCCGACGCACGTCTCCGAGCACACCGTCGGCAGCCCGACCTCGAGGCGCGGGTAGCACAGCGTGCACTTCTCGGCCTTGCCCGTGCGGTGGTTGAAGTAGACCTTCTTGTACGGGCAGTTCGACACGCACATCCGCCAGCCGCGGCAGCGGTCCTGGTCGACGAGGACGATGCCGTCCTCGGAGCGCTTGTACATCGCCCCGCTCGGGCACGCCGCGACGCACGACGGGTTGAGGCAGTGCTCGCAGATCCGCGGCAGGTAGAACATGAAGGTCTTCTCGAACTCCATGCGGATCCGCTTCTCCAGCGGCTGGGTCTCCTCGAGCTTCTGGACGACCGGGTCGGACGGCCCGTGCTCCGGGGCGCCGCCGAGGTCGTCGTCCCAGTTCGAGCCCCACTCGATCTTCATCGGGCGGCCGGTGATGAGCGACTGCGGCCGGGCGACCGGGGTGTGCTCCTGCGCCGGGGCGGACAGGAGCATGTCGTAGTCGTACGTCCAGGGCTCGTAGTAGTCGTCGAGCGTCGGCATCTGCGGGTTGCCGAAGATCGAGATCAGCCGCTTGAGCCGGCCGCCGCTCTTCAGCTGCAGCCGCCCGCGCCGGTCGAGCGTCCAGCCGCCCTTCCAGCGCTCCTGGTCCTGCCAGCGCCGCGGGTAGCCCTGGCCGGGCCGGGTCTCGACGTTGTTGAACCACACGTACTCGACGCCGGCGCGGTTGGTCCACGCCTGCTTGCACGTCACCGAGCACGTGTGGCACCCGATGCACTTGTCGAGGTTCATGACCATCGCGGTCTGGGCCATGACCCGCATGTCAGTACTCCACGTCCTGGGAGCGGCGGCGGACGACGGTGATCTCGTCGCGCTGGTTGCCGGTGGGCCCGTAGTAGTTGAAGCCGTAGGACAGCTGCGCGTACCCACCGATGAGGTGGGTCGGCTTGATGAGCAGCCGGGTCAGCGAGTTGTGGATGCCGCCGCGCTTGCCGGAGACCTCGCTCCGGGGGACGTCCACGGTCCGATCCTTGGCGTGGTACATGTACACGGTGCCCTCGGGCATCCGGTGCGAGACGCAGGCCCGGGCGACGACGACGCCGTTGCGGTTGACCGCCTCGACCCACTCGTTGTCCTTGACCCCGATGGTCGCCGCGTCCTGCGCGCTCATCCAGATCTCCGGCCCGCCGCGGGACAGGCTCAGCATGAAGAGGTTGTCCTGGTACTCGGAGTGGATCGACCACTTCGAGTGCGGTGTGAGGTACCGGACCGTCACCTGCGCGTGGCCGCCGGCGTCGGTGGCGTCGAGCGTCGGGTCGCCGAAGAGCCGGTGCATGTTGAGCGGCGGGCGGTACGTCGGCAGCTGCTCGCCGAGCTCGGCCATCCACGCGTGGTCGAGGAAGAAGTGCTGCCGGCCGGTGAGGGTGTGCCAGGGCTTCTTCCGCTCGACGTTGACGGTGAACGGCGAGTAGCGGCGGCCGCCGTGCTCGGAGCCGGACCACTCGTGGGACGTGATGACCGGCACCGGGCGGGCCTGGGTGTCCGCGAACGTCACCCGCTTGCCCTCGTTGTCCTCGGCGAGGTCCGCGAGCCGGCGCCCGGTGCGCGCCTCGAGCCAGCGGAAGCCCTCGGTCGCGATCCGGCCGTTCGTCGTGCCGGAGAGGGCGAGGATCGCCTCGCAGGCCATCGCGGCGGTCGCGAGCGACGGCCGGTCGGCGAACCGCTCCGGGGCGCGGACGCCGTCCGGCACCCGCGCGGGGCCGTTGACCCGGCGCAGCAGCTCGACCTCCTCGGCCGGCACGACCGGGATGCCCTTGACGACGGTGCCGAGGGTCTCGACGTTCGGGCCGAGCGCGGACATCATCGCGCCGACGGCGCCGTAGTCGCGTTCGACGGCGACGATCGTCGGCATCGTCACGCCGGGGACCGGCTCGCACTCGCCGCGCGACCAGTCCTTGACGAGTCCGTGCGGCTGCGCGGTCTCCCCCGGCGAGTCGTGCTGGAGCGGGACGGCGACGACGTCCGTCCGAACGCCGAGCCGCGGCCCGGCGAGCCGGGAGAACTCGTGCGCGAGCGACGTGAACGCGTCGTAGTCGCTGCGGGTCTCCCACGGCGGTGCGATGGCCGGTGTGAACGCGTGGACGAACGGGTGCATGTCCGTGCTCGACAAGTCGTGCTTCTCGTACCAGGTCGCGGCCGGGAGCAGGACGTCGCTGAACAGGCCGGTGCTCGTCATCCGGAAGTCCAGGCTCACGAGCAGGTCGAGCTTTCCCTCGGCCGCCTCGTCCCGCCACGTCACCTCGACCGGACGGCGCTCGGGCGGCGACTCCTGCGCGCGCAGCGAGGCGTCGGTGCCGAGCAGGTGCTTGAGGAAGTACTCGTTGCCCTTGGACGACGAGCCGAGCAGGTTGGCCCGCCACACGGTGAGCACCCGCGGGAAGTTCTCCGGGGCGCCCGGGTCCTCGCAGGCGAACCGCAGCCGGCGCTCGCGCAGCTCGCGGACGACGTAGTCGGCGGCCGAGACCCCTTCCGCCGCAGCGGCGTCGGCGAGGTCGAGCGGGTTGCGGTCGAACGTCGGGTAGCTCGGCAGCCAGCCCATCCGGGTCGCCTGGACGAGCGTGTCGGCCAGGGCCCGGCCCTCGAAGAGGCCCTGCCCGAGCGGGGACGCGAGCTCGTCGGCGCCGAACCCGTCGTAGCGCCACTGCTCGGTCGCGAGGTACCAGAACGCCGTGCCGGCCATCTGCCGGGGCGGGCGCACCCAGTCGAGAGCGAACGCGAGCTGGGCCCAGCCGGTGTACGGCCGGCACTTCTCCTGCCCGACGTAGTGCGCCCAGCCGCCGCCGTTGACGCCCTGGCAGCCGGTGAGGCTCGTCAGGGTGAGGATCGCCCGGTAGATCGTGTCGGAGTGGAACCAGTGGTTGGTCCCGGCGCCGAGCAGGATCATCGAGCGGCCGTTCGTCTCCTCGGCGTTCGCGGCGAACTCACGGCCGATCCGGGCGACGGTCGCCGCCGGGACGCCGGTGACCTCCTCCTGCCACGCCGGGGTGTACGGCTGCGGGTCGTCGTAGCCCGTCGGCCACTGCCCCGGCAGGTCGCCGCGTGCGACGCCGAACTGGGCGAAGAGCAGGTCCATGACGGTCGTCACGAGCCGCCCGCCGACCCGGGTCGCGGGCACCCCGCGGCGCAGCACGGCACCACCCTCGCGGGGCTGCTCGCTGTGCCCGCCGCGGCTCGGGTCGAGGTCGAAACGCGGCAGGTCGACGGCGACGTGCTCGACGCCGTCGCGGCCGAGCAGCGAGAGCACCGGGTCGACGCCCCCGAGGTCGAGGTTCCAGCGGCCCTTCCCGGACTCGGTGTGCCGGAAGCCCAGGGACCCGTTGGGCACGAACGGCTCACCGGTCGCGGCGTCGAGGCCGACGGTCTTCCAGTCCCCGCCCTCCGCGCTCTCGCCGTCGAGGTCGGACGCCGTGAGGAAGCGGCCCGGCACGTGGGCGCCGTCCCGCTCCTCGAGCGTGAGGAGGAAGGGCAGGTCGGTGTACTGCTTGACGTAGTCGACGAAGTACGGCACCTGCCGCTGCACGAAGAACTCGGTGAGGACGACGTGCGCCATCGCCATCGCGAGGGCGCCGTCGGTGCCCGGGTGCGCGGGCAGCCACTCGTCGGCGAACTTCGTGTTGTCCGCGTAGTCGGGGCTGACGGTGACGATCTTCGTGCCCTTGTAGCGGACCTCGGCCATGAAGTGCGCGTCCGGCGTCCGGGTCACGGGCACGTTCGAGCCCCACATGACGAGGTAGCCGGCGTTCCACCAGTCGGCCGACTCGGGGACGTCGGTCTGGTCGCCGAAGACCTGCGGACTGGCGATCGGCAGGTCGGCGTACCAGTCGTAGAACGAGAGCATGGTGCCGCCGAGCAGGCTCGTGTAGCGGGCGCCGCAGGCGTGGCTCGCCATGCTCATCGCGGGGATCGGCGAGAAGCCGGCGACCCGGTCCGGGCCCCACCGCTCGATCGTGTGCACCTGCGCGGCGGCGACGATCTCGAGCGCCTCGGCCCACGTCGCACGGACGAGCCCGCCCTTGCCGCGGGCCTTCTTGTACCGGGCGGCGGTCTGCGGGTCGTCGACGACCGACGCCCAGGCGGCGACCGGGTCACCGCCGTGCGCGGCCTTGGCCGCCCGGTACAGCTCGAGGAGGACGCCGCGGACGTACGGGTACCGCACGCGGGTCGGCGAGTACGTGTACCAGGAGAAGGCCGCGCCGCGCGGGCAGCCGCGTGGCTCGTACTCCGGGGAGTCCGCGCCGACCGACGGGTAGTCGGTCTGCTGGGTCTCCCACGTGATGATGCCGTCCTTGACGTAGACCTTCCACGAGCACGAGCCCGTGCAGTTCACACCGTGCGTGGAACGGACCACCTTGTCGTGGCTCCAACGGTCCCGGTAGAACGTGTCACCCGACCGGCCGCCGACGAGGTGCAGGCTTCGCAGGTCGTCGGAGACCGTCGTGGGCTGCAGGCTGCGCCGGGCGCGCAGGACACCGGCGACGAGCTGGTCCTCCAGTCCGGCGGCGGGCGGGGCGGGGCGGACGTCATGAGAGGGCACGGTCCCCAGCCAACGGCCGACCGCCGTCCGGGCACGAGGGACCTTCTCCCCCACCTGCCGGGACCATCGACGCGGGGACCTTGTGCTCACCGGGACAGGGCGATGGCCGCTGATCTCCGCGGCGGCCGGACGGCGAGAGTCGGTGCCGTGACCACTCTCGACGTCGCAGACCGACCCGCGCCGCCCGAAGGCCCGGCCGCTGCCGGCCCGGGCCGGGCCCGGGTGCTCACCCTGTCCACCGCGGGCTTCACACTGATGTTCGCGGTCTGGCTCATGTTCGGCATCCTCGGCATCCCGATCCGCAAGGAGTTCGGGCTCACCGACGTCCAGCTGTCGTGGGTCACGAGCGTCGCGATCCTCAACGGCTCGATCTGGCGGCTGCTCACCGGCATCGCGGCGGACCGCTGGGGCGGCCGTCGGGTGCTCACCGTGATGCTCGCGACGACCGCGGTGCCCTGCGTGCTCGTCGCGAACGCCCGCAGCTACGGCGCGCTGCTCGTGGCCGCGTTCCTCGTCGGGTTCGCCGGCAACGCGTTCTCGGTCGGCATCTCGTGGAACAGCGCCTGGTGGCCCCGCGAGCGGCAGGGCCTGGCGCTCGGGGTCTTCGGGGCCGGCAACGTCGGCGCCTCCGTCACGAAGTTCATCGGCCCCGCGCTCATCGCCTCGGTCCCGGCCGCGGGCTACGCGGGCGGCCTCGTGCCCGGTGGCTGGCGTTTCGTGCCGATGCTCTACGCCGCCCTGCTCCTCGTCGCGGCGGCCGCGACCTGGCGGCTCGCCCCGCGGCCGGACCGCCGCCCCGGTCGGGGCCGCGGCCTGCGCGAGCAGCTCGTCCCGCTGCGGTCGGTGCGGGTGTGGCGGTTCAGCCTCTACTACGTCGTCGTCTTCGGCGCCTACGTCGCGCTCTCGGCGTGGCTGCCCAAGTACTACGTCGACGTCTACGACGTCCCGCTCTACGAGGCAGCGCTGCTCACGGCCCTGTTCATCTTCCCCGCGTCGCTGCTGCGCCCGGTCGGCGGGCACCTGTCCGACCGGTTCGGCGCCCGCCGGGTCATGTACGCGACGTTCGCGGTCATGCTCGCCGCGAGCGGGACGCTCATGATGCCGTACGGCCACGTCACGGTCGTGCTCGCGGACGGCCGGCAGCGCGACGTCCTGCCCTGGTACCCCGGCGTCGTCGGCTTCACGGTGCTCGTCGTCGTCCTCGGGGTCGCGATGGGTGTCGGGAAGGCCGCTGTCTACAAGCACATCCCCGAGTACTTCCCGGGCGACGTCGGCGCCGTGGGCGGCCTCGTCGGGATGCTCGGCGGCCTCGGCGGGTTCTTCCTCCCACCGGTCTTCGCCTACGCCCAGCGCTGGTCGGGCGCGCCGCAGAGCACGTTCGGCGTGCTGTTCCTCGTGACCGCCGCCGCGGCGCTGTGGATGCACCTCACCGTGCACCGGATGCTGCACGCGGGCAGCCCGCACCTCGCCGACTCCTTCGAGCACGCCGCCGGCACCCCGGCAGCCGCAACCCCACGAGAGGTCCTGACATGACAGCGCCCGCCGCGGACCGGCCGACCGCCCCCCGCTTCAGCACCCGGCCCCGCCTGGCCGGCGACGACTGGATCACCGACTGGGACCCCGAGGACCCGCAGCGCTGGAGCCCGCGTCTGGCCTGGACGACGCTCGCGGTCTCGACGTACTGCCTCAACCTCGCGTTCGTCGCGTGGTTCCTCGTGAGCGCGATCGCCCCGCGCCTGAACGCCATCGGGTTCGACCTCGACAAGGGCCGGCTCTACTGGCTCACCGCGATGCCGGGCCTGGCCGGCGGGCTGCTCCGCATCCTCTGGATGTTCCTGCCGCCGCTGCTCGGCACCCGCAAGCTCGTCACCCTCTCGACGGCGCTGCTCGCGATCCCGCTCCTCGGCTGGGGCTGGGCCGTCCGGGACCCCGGCACCCCCTACTCGATGCTCCTGCTGCTCTCGTTCGCCTGCGGCATCGGCGGCGGCGTCTTCTCCGGCTTCATGCCGAGCACCTCCTACTTCTTCCCGAGGGCCAAGCAGGGCACGGCGCTGGGCATCCAGGCGGGCGTCGGCAACTTCGGCGTGAGCGTCGTGCAGTTCCTCGTGCCCTGGGTCGTCGGGTTCTCGCTCTTCGGCACCTCGGCGCTCGCGCCCGAGGTCAGCCGCGACCTCAAGACCGGCGAGACCGGCACGATGTGGCTGCACAACGCCGGCATCGTCTTCCTGCCGTGGGTCGCGCTCGGCGTCGTCCTCGCCTGGACCGTGCTGCGCAGCGTGCCGGTGCAGGCGAACCTGCGCCAGCAGCTCGACATCTTCTCCGAGAAGCACACCTGGCTCATGACGGCGCTCTACATCATGACCTTCGGGGTGTTCTCCGGCTTCGCGGCCCAGTTCGGCCTGCTCATCAAGAACCTCTACGGCGGCTTCCCGGACGCGCCCGACCCGCTCGCGTTCGCCTTCCTCGGGCCGCTCGTCGGCTCCGCCGCCCGGGTCGCGTGGGGGCCGCTCTGCGACCGGTTCGGCGGCGCCCGGTGGACCGTCGTCTCCGGTGTCGGGATGGCCGCGAGCACCGCGTTCACAGCACTGTGGCTCACGCCGTCCGGCCGCGGCGAGTTCACCTGGTTCCTCACCGGGATGCTCCTGCTCTTCTTCTTCGCCGGCGTCGGGAACGCCTCGACCTTCAAGCAGATGCCGATGATCTTCGAACGGCGGCAGGCCGGCGGCGTCATCGGCTGGACGGGCGCCATCGCCGCCTTCGGGCCGTTCATCGTCGGCGTCGCGCTCTCGGTCATCAGCCCGACGACGTTCTTCGTCGCCTGCACCGTCTACTTCGTCGCCTGCGTCGCGATCGCCTGGCACTACTACGCCCGGCCCGGCGCCGAGCGACCGAGCTGACGCGTCCCTCCCCGCCCCGGCCCCCGCACGA